>JAUMXH010000003.1:7218-66861 GCA_030529225.1 Bacillota bacterium
CTTCGCGGGATTTCCGCTCTTGCTTTTGGCCCCCGCTTGCAGTAAAATAAAAGAATAACAAACTGGTAAAGGAGGTCAACATGAGTTTTGTAAATGTTAATTTTTATAAGGAGAATCCGGATGCGATTCTGATCGACTGCAGGTTCAATTTGACTCAGCCGGACGAAGGCAGAGAGGAGTACGAGAAAGGTCATGTAAAGGGTGCGATCTATGTTGACTTGGATAGAGACTTGATGGGAACCCTCGCAGAGCACGGCGGAAGGCACCCTCTGCCGGACATGGAAGAGTTCCGAAAGAGGGCGGAATCTTGGGGCATTTCGGACGATTCGACCGTCATCATTTACGATGCCGGCGTCAGCTTCCCTTCGGCTTGCAGGCTCTGCCTGATGCTGAAGATGCTCGGCAAGGAGTCCTATATTATAGAGGGCGGGATCGAGGCTTTGAGAGAGGCCGGCTATGAGATGGTGACGGAAGTTCCCGAGCCGAAGCCCGGAAAACTCACCACGAAGCCGAATCACGACCTGGTGGTAGACATCGATTATGTATTAAAAAACATCGGAAGCGAGAAGGTCGCGATCGTGGATTCCCGAGGAGAGAGCAGGTACAAGGGCTTGGAAGAGCCGATGGACAAGATTGCAGGGCACATTCCGAGCGCGATTCACATGTTCTGGCAGGACGCCTTTGACGGCGAAAAACTCAAGTCCAAAGAGGAACTCAAAAAGCGCTTTGCCCCGCTCGATGCCTATGAGGAAGCGGTCTTTTACTGCGGTTCGGGTGTGACCGGCGCGGTGAACACCATCCTGTACGAGTCGCTCGGCGGGAAGGCGAAGCTCTATAGCGGGTCGTACAGCGACTATGTGACTTACAAGGGAAACAAGCTGATCATCAAGGACGGAGAGGAATTTACCATCGAATAAAGGATTCGCCTGAGAGACAACTACGATAGGAGGCAGTCATGGCACTTAGAAATTTGAAGGTTTTGGATTTTTCAACTCTTTTGCCCGGACCCTACGCGAGCTTGATGCTTGCCGACATGGGCGCGGATGTAATCAAGATTAGTGATAAGAACAGAGCGGACCTCGTTCTGGACAAAGAACCCTTCATCGAGGGCACGGGGATGAGCGCGAACCAGGCGTGGATCAACAGGAACAAGGACACCATGTTCCTCGATCTCAAAAAGCCGGAGAGTGTGGAAATCGTCAAGAAGCTGATTGTGGAAGAGGGTTACGACATCATCCTGGAGCAGTTCCGAGCCGGCGTCATGGACAGGCTGGGCTTGGGCTATGACGAGCTCAAAAAGATTTGCCCGGGGCTGATTTATTGCTCGCTCACCGGATACGGCCAGACCGGTCCTTACAGCAGCAGGGCGGGGCACGACATCAACTTCCTGTCTCTGAGCGGAACCATGTCGCATTCGGGTAAAAAAGAGGGCGGTCCGTCGCTGCTCAGCATCCAGGTGGGAGACCTTGCCATAGGCTCCTTCCACAGCATCATCGGCATTTTGGCATCGGTGGAGCACAGGCACAACACCGGGGAAGGGCAGAGAATCGACGTTGCAATGCTCGACGGTCTGATCTCGTTCAACTCGCTGGACGGCTGCGGATTCCTGGTGGACGGCAAGCTCCCCGAGCGGGAAGCGGGCCTCCTGAACGGCGGAACCTTCTACGATTTCTACGAGACCAAGGACGGGGAGTTCCTCAGCGTGGGCTCTTTGGAGCCGAAGTTCTGGGAGGGCTTCTGCACGGCGCTCGGCAAGTCGGAGTGGATTGCAGAGGGCGTGAAGCCGGCCGACATCGATGCGAGAAAGGCCGAGGCAAGGCAGATCATCAAGGGCAAGACCCGGAAGGAGTGGGAGGCGATTTTTGAACCGCTCGATTGCTGCGTGGAGCCGATCCTGAACCTCAGAGAGGCCCTCTTGGAAAATGAACACATCAAGGAGAGGGAACTGATTACCGCGATCGATGTGCAGGGCAAAGAGGTCAAGCAGTACGCGATGCCGATTCACTTCTCGAAGACCAAGCCGGTTTACGCCCACAGCGGAAAAGAGCTCGGTGTGGATACCGAAAAAATCATCGAGAGACTGGGCTATACCAAGGAGCAATACCAAGAACTGCAGGAAAAAGGGGTCTTCGGTTAATTTTTTTAAAAAAAGCTAAAATTTTTCGGGCAAGTGCCGATAAGGGTATTGCCTGAAGTAAAAATAAGTTAAGTTTTGTTTTGTAATAAAAGCTCGTCATGGGCTTTTATTATTATGCGGGAAAATCGGGTTCGCTCCGCTTTGTACAGGCGGGGCCGGAAGGGCTGTGCGCAGACACTTGAAAACAGATTACAAATGTGAAACGAGCGGGGTCCGGTCCTTTGTTTTTTCCGCATGTTATGATAGAATGAGCGTGTATGGCGCAGTCCGGAAACCGCAGGAAGCAAGTTGAGGAGTTGGAGTTGAAGATTATTTTAGTCAGACATTACAAGGTCGACATCACGCACAAGGCGTGGAAGACCGCTGAGGAGTACAGCGAGTATTGCAACAGGTACAATATCAGGCCCGTCCTCGATCAAACGCCTCCCGTTTTGCCGGACTACAGACTCTACAGTTCGAGCATGCAGAGGGCCAAGGACACGGCGTTTCTGATCACCGGACGACAGGCCGAAGAGCTCGAGGGGGTTTATGAGGTCACCTTCAACGGATTTTTAAAGGGGAAGAGAAAGCTTCCTTTTTGGCTCTGGGAACTCCTCGCGAGGGCCCAGTGGTTCCTGAACAATCCCAAACAGAAGGAAACGCTCCGTATGACCCGGGCGCGGCTGGAGAAGGCGAGCGACTACCTGATTCAAAAGAACGAGAACTGCATTGTCGTGATGCACAGCATCGCGATGAAGGTGATGAGTCGCGTCTTAATCGCCAAAGGCTTTAAGGGAAAAAAGATTCTTTATGTGAAAAACGGAGAAGCAGTGCTTTTTGAAAAATAGAATTTGAGGTGTCTAACGTGGAACGATTGAAAGATTTTTTATACTATATCGGGGATTTTGTCATCTGTATCCTCATCCTGTCCGCCATGTATTTCTTGATTACCTGGAAATTGGAGAAGACCATTCCGATCGATGCGGAGGGTGCCGATAAGATTGCCCTCGAAGTGCAGACCGAGGACGGGAAGGACAAGGAAGGGCAAAAGAGCGTACTCGAAGACGGAGTCGGCCACGACAAGGGCAAGGACGACAGGCAAAACGCGGGCAATCAAACGGACGCCAAGAATACGGCCGGCAAGCAGGACGCGGCGAGCGGGCAAAACGGCGGCGTAAACCCGAACGGAGAGGCGAAGGACAAGCCGCAAGGGGCGGCAGGCGAGCAGACGGATCAAAAGGATCCGGCGCAGCAGGCCGATCCGAAAGAGAAAAAACCGGAAGATAAGAAAAACAAGACTCCAAAAAAGGAAAAGCTGGTCTTTAGCGTCAGCGCCGGGATGACTGCCGGCGACATCGCACAGCAACTACAGGATAAGGCCGTCATAGACAACGCCGAGAACTTTTTGATCAAGCTCGAGCAGATGGGGCTCTCCGCTTCACTTTTGGCGGGAGACTTCAATCTGGAGACCGGCATGGATCACGAGACGGTCATCAAGATTCTAACGGGTCAGCTCTAGCGCTCGCGCCCTCGCAGAGGAGGGAAGCAATGACCGGAATGAGGAAACGATATGCAAGCGACGATATTTGTTTTGGACGACGATAAGAACATAACCGAAATTCTAGCCTTGTATTTTAAGAAAGAGGGATACAATGTGAAGGAGTTTTGGGAGGGTGAAAGTTTGTTAAACGCACTCAGCCTGGAGACGCCGGACATCATCATCATGGACATCATGATGCCGAAGATGGACGGGTACGATGTGCTCAAGGAGCTTCGCAAGGTCTCGAAGGTTCCGGTGATCATGCTCAGTGCGAAGGGAGAAACCCTGGATAAGGTCCTGGGGCTGGAGCTCGGCGCCGACGACTACATCGTCAAACCCTTTGAGCCGAAGGAGGTCTTGGCGAGGGTCAAGGCGATCATGAGGCGGACCGAGGAGAAACAGGACGATAAGATTCTCAAATTCGACAATTTGATCATCAACATCGACGAGTTCACCGTCAAGTACCACGACGAGTTCATGGCCCTTCCGCCAAAAGAGATGGAGCTGCTCTACTTCTTCGCGAAGAACAAGAACAAGGTCTTCACGCGGGAGCAACTCCTCAGCAAGATTTGGGGCATCGACTACTACGGGGACACCAGGACGGTCGATGTGCACGTGAAGCGCCTCAGGGACAAGTTCGACAAGAAGGATTCCTGGAAGATCAAGACGGTCTGGGGCGTAGGCTACAAGTTCAGTATGTAAGTATAGGAAAGTATGAAGTCGTTATTTTCTAAGGTGATTTTGAGCTCCCTGCTGATCCTGGTTGCGGGGGTCGGCATGATTACCTTCGGGTTGAGCTTGATTTACAAGAGCTACATCGCGGAGACCAGCGAGGAGGAACTGACCCGACTCGCAAAGGTCATTTCCGAGGACCTGAACTTTAAGGTCGGGGATTATTGGGAATCTTCCGAAGACTTTCATGCGAAATTGCAGACGATTGAGAATTATTCCGATATAAGAATTTGGCTCATGCTCAGCGAGCACCAGATTATAGGGAGCGATGTGAACCTGGACAGCAAGTCTCTAATCAAACAGCTTCATGATAACGAGGAGCACAGCTACTTCGAGTTTGACAAGCCGAACTTCCGCAAGTCCAAGATCGATATGTACGACGACAAGGAGTACTACACGCTGATCTACCCGATGTACCTGAGCAACGGCGAAAAATTCATCCTGTTTTTAAATAAGTCCATTCCGAACATCGACCGTAAAAATTCGGAAGTCGTGAAATTCAGCTTTATCACGGTCATCATCGTCGCGATCTACTCGGCGATCATCATTTCTATTTTCAACAAAAAAATCATAGACGAGATTGCTAAAATCAACAAGGCCGTCAACGAGATGGCGAAGGGGAATTTGGATGTCAAGCTCGACAAGGAGAGGCAGGACGAGTTCGGCGAGCTTTCGCGCAACCTCAGCGAGATGGGCCAATCCCTGGACCAGATTGAACAGTCCAGGAGGAACTTTGTGTCCAACGTCTCGCACGACCTGAGGAGCCCGATGACCTCGATTTCCGCCTACATCAACGGCATCCTGGACGGGACGATTCCGGAGGACAGGTGGACCCACTACCTGGGCGTGGTTTCGGACGAGACCAAGCGCATGATCAAGCTGATCAACAACGTGTTGGATTTATCGAGGATACAGAGCGGGAAGTACGAGCTCAAAATCGAAAAGGTGGACTTGAACTCGATCATCCTGAGCATGGTCGATTCTTACGAGCAGAAAATCCACGACAAGAACATTCGAATCGACCTGAACTTTGTGGAAGGATACAACGTCTTCTGTGATGAAATTCTGATTTCGAGGGTGGTTTCAAACTTGATTGACAACGCGATTAAATTCTCTTCGCACGGTTCCAAGATCACGATTCAGACGAGCTTTAAAAAGCCGAAAATCAATTTCAGCATCACAAATTCAGGCTCCTATATAGAGCCTGATAAGTTAAAATTTATCTGGGGCAGGTTCAACAAGCTCGATGACTCGAGGAACCTGGACAAGAACTCTTCCGGAATCGGACTGGCGATCGTGAAGGAGATTATGGCCTCTCACGATGAACCGATCTACGTGTACTCCGATGAGAACGAGGGGACTTGCTTTAAGTTTTCCCTCCAGGCGAGCAAGGCGAAGTAGCTTCCGCCTCGTTTTCGCCCTTCGCAAGGGTTCCGCCCTACAATATTTTGGAGAGGAATTCCGAGAGGCGCGGATGTTCGCACTGCTCTGAAAAGAACTCTTCCGGCGTGTTCTCGTACTCAATCCTCCCCTGATTCATAAAGGCCACGCGATTGGAAACCCTTCTCGCAAAGCCCATCTCGTGGGTCACGATGACCATGGTCATGCCTCGCTCGGCGAGCAGGCTCATCAGGTCTAACACCTCGCCCACCATCTCGGGGTCAAGGGCCGAAGTCGGCTCGTCAAAGAGCATCAGCTCGGGATCCATCGCCAGGCTTCTCGCAATCGCTATCCTCTGTTTTTGTCCGCCGGAAAGGCTGTTCGGGTACTTGTCAATCTTCTCCTCCAAACCGATTAGATTCAGAAGTTTTACGCAGGCCTCGTCGGCCTCTTTTTGTGAGATTTTTTTAATCTTCATCGGAGCGAGGTTGATGTTCTCGCGGACCGTGAGGTGGGGGAAGAGGTTGAAGTTCTGAAAGACCATGCCCATCTTCTGTCTGATTCTGTTGATGTCGCACTTCTTGCTGTTGATCTGCTCCCCGTCCAAAAAGATTTTTCCGGAACTCGGGGTTTCGAGCAGGTTTAAGCACCGCAAAAAGGTCGACTTTCCGCTGCCCGAAGGTCCGATGATCGAGAGGATGTCCCCCTGCTTGATCTCCAGGCTCGCGTCAATCACCGCGTTGTGGTCGTTGAAACTCTTGTATAGGTGTTCTACCTTAAGCATCTTTTTGCAGTCTCCTTTCAATCTTGGATTGGAAATACTGGGCGATCAGGACCAGAACAATGTAAATGCAGGCCGAAACGTAGAGGGGCGGCAGGGTGTCAAAGGTTCTGGAGGTGATGTTGTTGGCCACCTTGATCAGCTCGTTTACTGCGATGACTGAAGCGACCGAGGTCTCTTTGATTAACATGATGAACTCGTTTCCGAGCGCCGGAATCGCATTCTTAAAGGCCTGTGGGAGCACGATGCTCCTGAGGGTCTGCGAATGGCTGAGCCCGAGCGAGCGTCCCGCCTCGACCTGGCCCTTGTCGATGGACTGAATGGCCCCGCGAAAGATCTCGCTGACGTAGGCCCCGGAGTTGATGCCGAAGCAGAGCCCGCCCACGAAGACGATGTTGGTGTTGCGCGAAGTGAAAATCAGTCCGTTGATGATTAAGAGTTGCAAGAGAACCGGCGTGGCCCGAATGATGGTCGTGTAGAGGTCAAAGAGCCCCGCTAAGATTCTCAAAAATAAATTTTTATCCCTGCTGAACTTGACGGACGAAACGAAAAGGCCTATCAGGATTCCCAAAAGGGTTGCAAATGCAGCCATTTTGAGGGTGTTTAATAGACCTTCCACGTAGAGCATCCATCTGTTTTCGGCTATCAGGGTTTCGTAAAATGCTTCATACATTTTTGCTATCCCGCCTTATCCTATGTCTGCTGTTTGTTGATTGCTATTCCGCTTTTTTGTGTTTTTTGAAGAGTTCGTCAATCTTGCCCTCTTCCTTCATTTCCTTGATGACTTCGTTTACAACGGGCATCAATTCGCTGTCCTTCGGAAGGGCAAGAGCCGTCTCTTCTTCTATAATCTTACCGTCCAAGACCTTGACGGTACCGTCCGTTGAAGCGACCATCTCATTGGCCACGATGTCGTCCATGATGATGGCATCGATCTTGTTCTGCTGCAAATCGGTGATCGCGACTGCGAGCTGCTTGTAGGTTCTGACCTCGGCCGCCTTTGCGTTCTCCGTTGCCCAGATATCGCCGGTGGTGCCGAGCTGCGCGCCGAGGATTTTTCCTTCAAAGGCGCCTTCTTTAATGTCTGTGACCGCTGGTGTTTCCGCGTTAACGACCGCGACCTGGCTCGATTTATAATACGGCTCCGAAAAGTCCATTTTCTTCTTTCTTTCTTCGGTGATGTTGACGCCCGCTGCGACCAGGTCGATTTTCCCGCTTTGGACCTCCAGGAGGGCTCCGTCAAAGCTCATATTCTTAATTTGCAGTTCCCTGCCGAGTTTATCCGCTATCGCTTGCGCGATCTCTATGTCAACGCCGAGCACTTCTCCGTTTTCTCCCACATATTCAAAGGGAGCAAAACCGGCTTCGGTACCGACGATCAACGGCTCTTTCGCGCCTTCATCTTCTTTTTTGTCTCTCGCCTTCTCTCCTCCGCAGGCTGTCAGGCCGAAGAGAAGCGCTAATGAAAGAATAAAAACCTTGGTAAATAAAAATCCTTTTTTCATTTTGAACCTCCTTTTTGTTGTGTCGATAATTATAACAAGGTGCTAATATAATTGCAAGCCTTTTTTGAAAAGAAAGATAATTTTTTTTGCAACAAAAAAGCGGGTTCCGCGATGAACCCGCAGAAACTCGCTTTTTGACTTAGATCAGCTCATAGAGGCCCATGTAGACCATCGCTTCTATAATCGGAATCGCGCGGATGCCGGGGCAGGCATCGTGTCGGCCTTCAATCCTGATCTGACAGTCCCTCCCCTCCAGCAAATCCACGCTGTGTTGCGGAAGGCCGATGCTCGGGGCGGGCCTGAAACTGAGTTGAAAGCGGATCGGCATGCCGTTGGAAATGCCTCCGTTGATCCCGCCGGAGTGATTGCTCGAAGTGCGAACCGACCCTTGCTGATAGACAAAGGGGTCGTTGACCAGGCTGCCCCTGCTTGCGGCAAAGTCCTTGCCGAGTCCGAACTCAACGGCCTTTACTGCAGGAATAGAAAAGAAGAGCTGGCTCAAGACGGATTCTACGCTATAAAAGAAGGGTTCACCCAGGCCGGCCGGAACGCCCGTCACGGAAACGGAAACGGCAGAGCCCAGGGAGTCTTTGTCGGAGATGGCCTGCGCTATCTCCCGTTCGGCGAGGGCTCGAATCTCAGGCTCCAGAATGGGAAGCTCCAAGCTTCTGAGAGCTTCCCGTTCTTCCGCTCGTAAGCTCTCCAGGGCACCGAAGCGCTCCTCGGCGTAGGAGACCGGGCCCACACGGGTGAGTTCGGAGAGGATTTGCAGGCCCCTGAACGCGTCCAGGCCGCTTAAGAGGGTTCCCGCGATGACAATCGGCGCGGTCAAGCGCGCGGAAAGGTGGCCGGAGCCGTTTAAATCCGCGTGAGTACCGTATTTGTAAAGCTGGACGAAATCGGTGTGCGAAGGCCTCGGGCTGCGAGAAAAGGGCGAGTAGTGATCGGACCTCACATCCTGATTCTCAAGGAAAAAGGTGAGGGGGCTTCCCGAGGTATAGCCGTCCTTTTCACCCGAAAGTATCGTTACGTTATCCGCTTCCCGCCGCTTGGAAGCCAGTTGTTTTCCGGTCTTCCTGCGCTCCAAGTTTATATTGATTTTATGCATATCTATGCGAATCCCGCTCGGGAGACCGTGTATAGTTATGCCAACTCCCTTGCCGTGCGACTCCCCGAAGAGGGAGTAGTGCAGTTTTCTTCCCCAGCTGCTATTCATAATAGTCTCCTAAGTCTTTGAAAAAATCAGGGTAGGACTTGCCGACGCAAGTCGGATCGTCGAGCAGAATCCTGCCGGAGCTCGCCGGCTGCAGGATGCTGAGCGCCATCGCCAGGCGATGGTCGCCGTGCGCGCTGACCTTCCCGCCGCGGAGCGCAGGGGCGCCCGCGATCAGCATCCTGTCGCCCGCAACTCGGACGCTTGCGCCGAGCTTGTTCAGCTCGGCGGCCGTCCGGTGCAGGCGGTCGCTCTCCTTGTAAACCAGGCGCCTGCACCCCACAAGCTCCGAGTTGCCCTCCGCTACGCTCATCAGGGCCGCGAGCGTAGGGGCGAGGTCCGGGCAGTCCGACACGTCGATGTTGCAAGCCTTCAGCCTACCCGGTCGAACCAGGATTCCCTCGTCCGTCTGCTCCAAGTTGCCTCCCATCCGTTGCACGAACTCTATCATTTTGCGGTCGGCCTGTAAGGAATCCTTATGCAGGCCCTTTATGATGATACCTTTGTGCAGGAGGCCCAGTGCAATAAAATACGAAGCCTGGGAGTAGTCGCCTTCCATCGTCAGCTTTGCGGGCTTGTATCCCTCGCCTTGGATGCGGATCGTCCGCTCCGTCAGGCTCGCATCCACGCCGAAGCTTTGCATCACCTGCGCGCTCAGGCGGATGTAGTCTAGAGATTCCATACCGCCGGTCAATGTCAGGCTTGAGGGGGCGGCCTTGGATCCCAGGTAGAGCATCAGGCCGCTTGCAAACTGGGAGCTCTTGGCGATCGAAATCTCATAGCTTCCGGCAGCGAGCCTTCCTTTTAAAGTGAGCGGAAGGCAGCGATCTTCGCGCGCGGTGGCGTAGGAGATTCCCTGCTCTTTGAAAAAGGTATAATAAGCGTCCAGGGGACGCTTGGCCAGGCCTTCCGAGCCGGTGAACAGGCAGTGCGAATCCAGGCTGAGCACTTGAGGAATCAGCAGCCTGAGCGTACTTGCGCTGTCTTTGCAGGCGATTTCTCCCGAAGGCGCCTTGGGAAAGTCGCCGCCCAGGATCCGCATTCGCTTCTCGGCCCTGTCGATTGTAATCTTGGCGCCCAGCCTTTGCAGACCCTCGCAGGTCGCCATGGTATCGTCACAGAAATTGACATTGTCCAGGATGCTCTCGCCGTTTGCATAGGCGGCGCAAATCATCGCCCTGTGGCAGACGCTCTTGGAAGAGGGCGGTGTGTAAGCTTTGAATTTCATAGTCCCAAAAACTCCCTCGCTTCTTCGCGGTTCAGACTGAGCCTGCGGTAGGAGCCGACTCTTTCGCTGATGATGAACTGAAACCGGTCTCCCGCCTTCTTTTTGTCGTGCTGCATCTTCTCAAAGACCCTTGGCATCTCATACGGGAGGGGACTGAGCAGCTGATGGCGCTCCAGAAGGGCGATCAACCTGTCATGGGTCTCCCTGTCGCAGTATCCCTGCGCGAGAGCGAGGCGCATCATCTCGGCCATCCCGACGGCAATCGCGTATCCGTGGCGAAGCTCCTTTCGTTCGTCCAGGGCGAGAGCCTCCAGAGCGTGACCGATCGTGTGACCGAAGTTCAGCGAGTGGCGCGCACCCCTATCCTCAAAGTCCTCGCGCACCACGGATTCCTTCAGTCCTTGGGCCCTTTCTATGATCTCGGGCAGCTGCTCGGCAAAGGAGTCGGGAGACAGAGCTTCCAAAAAGCAAAAGAAGTCCTCGTCCAGCACCATCGCAATCTTGATGATTTCGGCGATCCCGGTGCGAAGCTCCGCAATCGGAAGGGTAGAGAGAAAGCGCGGGGCAATCCAAATCTCCTCCGGCTCGTAAAAGGCGCCGATCAGGTTTTTCAGGTTCCGGTAGTTGCATCCGGTCTTTCCGCCGATCGAGGCGTCCACCATCGCGAGCAGGGTGGTCGGAATATTCAGGTAGCGCATGCCGCGCATATAGCTTGCCGCCGCAAACCCGCAAAGGTCCCCGGTGATGCCCCCGCCTATGGCGACCAGAAAATCCGAGCGCGAAACGTTTCGCTCGCTCAGGGCATCAAAGATGCGCATCAAAGTGTGCAGGTTCTTGCCTTCCTCGGAAGCGTCCAAGAGGAGGAGATTTTCCACGCCGAGGCGCTCAATCTCCGCGCGGTAGAGGGCAAATACCGTTTTGTCCACAACGTAAAGAGCTCTTGTGTTTGGACCCAAGAGCCTTTTTGTATTTTCCTGCAGGGTTTCGGGCCGGACGCGTAGGATTCGACTCATCTTGTCATTCCTTCCGAGCCGCAACGCTAGAGCAGGATCGCGCCGATCTTGTCGGCCTTGAGGGCGTGCGCCGACCACACGTAGTCGGTCTTCTCGTTCATCTCTCTGACAAAGTCCTCCTGCCCGTCCACGAGGAACATGATCGAAGGGCCTGCGCCCGACAGGAAGGAAGCCTTTGCCCCGCACTGCTTGGCCAGGTCCACGACCTTGTCATAGGAAGGAATCAGGGCCGAGCGCGCCATCTGATGGAGGGCGTCCTGACAGGCCACATCCAAATCCTCCAGATTTCCGGTGCTGAGGGAATTGACCAAAAGGGCCACCCGAGACACGTTGTAGACTGCGTCGCTGAACGGAACCGACTTGGGCAGGACGTTTCTCGACTTTTCGGTAGAGAGCCTGAAGTTCGGGATTAGGACCGCGAGTTCGAGCTCCGAGGCGATCGGCACTTCCTGGTGGATGACCCTTCCCCTTTCAAGCAGAGAGACCTGCAAGCCCCCAAAGATGGCGGGAGCCACATTGTCCGGATGCCCTTCCATCTCGGTGGCGATGCTGAGCGCGAGCTCCTTGTCCACCCTTTGTTCGGCCAGGTAGAGCGCGGCCATGACGCCGGCGACGATGCAGGTGGAGCTGGAACCCAGGCCCCTGCTGATCGGAATATCGCTTTTGATTTCGATTCGGATTCCCGGCGCCTGCTTGCCGAGCCGTTCATAGGCCTTCAAAAAAGATTGGTAGACCAGGTTGTCCTTGCCGCAGAATTGAGATTCTACGCCGCTCACCTCAAAGCCTTCGTCCATCGGGAGGAAGGTGAAGGAATTGTACATAGTCAGCGCCATGCCCAGGGTGTCGAATCCCGGCCCCATATTGGCCGTGCTGGCGGGTACTTTGACTGTAAAACGTTTCATACTTCTCTCCTATCTTGTCTCTTGATTTGCTTCTTGTCTCTTGATTCGCTCCGGACCGTCACTTGCTCTCCTCCAGGAATCGGAACACGCTCTCTTCCAAGTCTTTTGCGTCAATCACCTCTGCAAACCTTCTCTCAAAGTGTTCGCTGCCGGACAAGGCGACGGGAATCGTAAGTCCGCTGACGCTTTCGAGTTTTCTGAGGGTATCGAAGGGGTTCTCGTCCTCCCCGACCTTGACGCCCAGGGCATCCAGCACGAAGGCCGGAAATTTGAACGGGCTCGCGGTCGATGCGATCAGAACCGGATACTCTTCGCCCCTCTCGCGATTGTACTTTTCATAAGCCTCCACCGCGACCGCAGTGTGCGGGTCGATCAGGTAACCCGCCTCTTCAAAGAGGGTTTTGATGGCCCTTTTACAATCTTCCTCGATTGCAAAGTCTCCGGTAAAGAGGGCCGTCTCGGGCATCGCCTCGGCATTCACCTGATAGTGTCCCTTCTCTTTCAAATCCAGCATCTTCTCTTTGACCAGGGCATCATTCCCTTCACTCGCGTGGTAGAGCAGGCGCTCCAGGTTGCTCGAAATCAAAATGTCCATCGACGGAGACCCGGTGGTGTAAAAGTCCCGACGGGTGTCGTAGACGCCACCTGTCGTAAAGAAGTCGGCCAGTACCTTGTTTTGGTTGGACGCCGACACCAGCCTGTTCACCGGAAGGCCCATCTTTTGGGCGTAGTAGGCCGCCAGGATGTTTCCGAAGTTTCCGGTGGGAACGCAGATGTTGATTTTCTCGCCGAGGGCAATTTGGGATTGCTTGACGAGTTTAAAGTAGGAACTGAAGTAATAGACGATCTGCGGGACCAGCCTGCCGATGTTGATGGAATTGGCGGAAGAGAGCAGGTAGCCCTTTTTGCGAATCTCGCTTTGAAACGCCTCGCTCGTAAAGGCCTTCTTGACCGCGCTCTGCGCATCGTCAAAGTTTCCGCTGATCGCATAAACGCGGAGATTTTCGCCCTTTTGGGTTATCATTTGGTGCTTTTGCATGTCGCTGACGCCGTTATCCGGGTAGTAGACCGCGATTTTGATCCCCTCGATGTCCTTGAAGGCCTCGAGCGCCGCCTTTCCGGTATCTCCCGAGGTCGCGGTCATAATCAAGATGTCCTCTTGTATCCTGTTTTTCTGTTTGGCGGTCAGAATCAGGTAGGGGAGTATGCTCAGCGCGAGGTCTTTAAAGGCGAGCGTTCTTCCGTGAAAGAGCTCGATGAAGGAATAGGCGCCGGCCTTTTTTACCGGAACGATTTCATCGGTCTCGAACTTGTCGGTGTAGGCCCGCTCCACGCAGAAGTCGATCTCCTCCTCGCTGAAGTCATCGAGGTAGAGGGCCAAAATCTCCTTGGCAAGCTCCTTGTAGCTCTTATCCAAGTAGGCCCTGTCCGTGATGTCGATGCTCGGAATCCTGCTCGGCACAAAGAGTCCGCCGTCGGCGGCCAATCCCTGAATGATGGCCATGCTCGCTCTCGCTTGAAGCGCCTTGTTTCTGCTGCTCCGGTACATAGTTCCTCCTTTGCCCTGTTCGGGCTCGCCTCGCCCGCCCGACGAGGAAACTTGATTCATCCCGATTCCTTACATTTTACATCAAACGGAGAGATTAGTCAAAAAGCCGGAGGGGCACATCCGTTTTCCGCATTATGACAGTTTCGTATTTTTTGCGTTTCTTCCCTAGGCGGATCCCTGTTTTACTGATATAATGAAGAAGTCCGAAAGGGAACAGTATAATAATGGAGGTAATTATGAAAAAAATTGCAGGAGTCTTTCTGTCTCTCGCGCTGGTCGTGGGCTTGGCAGCTTGCGGAACGGACGGGGCAAAGGGAGCCGATAAAAAAGCGCCTGAAAGCATCGGGACCGTAAACGGGGTAGAGCTCGATGTGGCGAAATACCAAATGTTTTATGACATGTACCTGGGCATGATCGCGAAGCAGCAGATGCTTTCGGAAAACATCCAATCGATGTTGGTGGACGAGGCCGTCGTGTTACAGGACCTCGAAAAAAACAAGGTTGAGATTTCGAAAGACGTAATCGATAAAGTAAGAAAAGAGATGACTGACAACATGGGCGGAGAGGCGCTTTACAAGGAACAGCTCGCGCAGGACGGCGTTTCGGAGGAGGCCTTCGAGGCCCTCGTCATGATGAAGGTTAGCACCCGAGTTCACAAGGACTGGTACCGAAAAGAGCATCCGAAGAGCAAGGAAGACATCGCCAAGTACTACGAGGAGCACAAGAATGAACTCGATACGGTCAGGGTCAGCCACATCCTGGTGGACAGTGAGCAGAAGGCCAACGAGTTGAAGGCGAAGATTGATGCCGGAGAGGATTTTGCGAAATTGGCGAAGGAAAACTCGGTCGACGAGATGACTAAGATCGTGGGCGGAGACCTAGGCGAATTGTCGATTGAGTACTCGGGACTCGACCCGAAATTCCTGGAGGCGGTAAAAACCTTGAAGCCGGGAGAGGTCAGCAAGCCGGTCAAATCGCAGTTCGGCTACCACGTGATCAAGCTCGTGTCTAAGAAAGAGGGCGTCGAAGAGGTGAAGGACAGAATCGAAGAGATTCTGGTCAGCGAAGAGTACTTCAAGTATGTAAAAGAATTGAAGGACAGTGCAATCGTGAAGAAGCCGGGAGAGGAAGAGCCTGAAAAGGATGCCAAAGAAGAACCGGCGACAGACGCTAAGGAAGAGCCTGCAAAAGAGGGCGAAGAGAAGAAAGAGGAATCCAAGTAGGAGCTTCACGTTAGCCGAAGCGCTACTGCACAACGATAGACAAGTCTTGCCGCAGGCAAGAGAAATACGAAAAGGGGGCACACAAGTCGGCCCCTTATTTTTATGCGCGTTGTGCAAGCCCGGCCTCTGTGCCGAGCGCTCGCCTTATGATTGAATCAATTTGTAGAAGACTCGAAGCCCGTTCGCGCTGAAAGTATCGACACTTCCCTTGTAAATACGGACGATGAAGGTATCTCCGACTTCTCCGAAGACCACCTGGGTCTTGCCGTCGGTGTACCAGTCACATTCCCAGGCCTTGCTTCCGCTCTTCACGATGCCGCCTGTCACGGTGTGCACGCGCTCCGAGCCGATTTTGACATCGCCCTGAGAGTAGAAGCCCGATGCCTGCAAGAGCGCCTCGTACTCGTCCTCTTTGTCGTTATCGTCGGTGTAGACCAGGAAGAGCAGGTTTTCCTCTTGCTTGAGGACCTTCGGAACCGCTGCAGGGTCCACGTTCTCATACTTTCTGACCGCAAAGCCCTCGTAGCTGCCGTGGGCCAAGTCAGGCTGTGCCGAACTGCCTTCCGCCGCGCGTTTTTCGGCCATGGTCGGATACGGGCGCTTTCCTGTAGGTTTCTTTTCCACAATTGCGTCGCCCAATTCCTTGCCGCTCTTGGTCTTCACATCATTGAGGGTCTTGTAGGAAATCATCGCCACGTTGTCCCTTAAAAACAGGTTCGAGCGCATGTACTGCTCCTTGCACGAGCTTCCGATCAAGCCGATCTGCAATGCTTTTTCGGCCGCCTTGTCCCAGCTGAAGTCGCCGAGCTTGTCGTCATACTCGAGGGCTCTCAGCACCAGGGTCAGATACTGGTTTGCGGTCATCGGGTCGTTGGCCCCGAAGATGCTCTCCGAATAGCCCGCTACCAGCTTGTTCTTTGCCGCGTAAGCCACATAGGGTTTTGCCCAGTCCGCCACATCGGTGAACGGGCAGGCAAAATTGGCATTCTTGGCTTCCTCCTCTTTTCCCAGGATGCGAAGGAGCATCGCGACGCCCTCCGAACGGGTCAAGGGTTCATCCAGTTTGAACGAACCGTCAGAGCCCAAAAACAGGCCCTTTTCCCAAAGTTCTTCCGCAAAGTAGGAATACATCGGTTTGTAGCCGCCTTGCTCATCTACCAAGTCATAGTTTAAGTGTTTTGCAAGTTCCTTCAGTGTAGTCTGTTTTCCATCCCAAGTGACCGGAGAGACCTTGGCTTCCCCGTCCGCATACGAAAAAATTCCGACGAAGCCCGCACATAAGAGGGCGATCGCCAACAGTAAACGCAATCCTTTTTTCATAGTACACCTCCTTTGGATGTCGTTTTCTTGCTTCTTTTATTATAGCACAGACTTACCTGCAACTTACACGTTCTCAGAAAAATGAATCATGAACTTAATCAAATTAAATCCTTTCTTGCGCGAGTCTGAAACCTTGACGCGATTGAATACCATAAATTCTAATTGGATTGCAAAAAACTCACTAACTGGATATAATATGGATACTTACACTTTATCAGAGAAAGAATACAACAATTGTAGTGCTTCGTAAGTGTCTGCCCACTTGATTTTCGAGGAAGATAGGGTGATTGTCTTTTAGAGGAAGGAAGGGCAAGTTTTTTAAGAATGAGCTTAAGCTGAACGATAGAGCAAAAGTTAAGGGTACGGAGGCTTTACATGAATAAACAACAGCTGGCTGCAAAGATTTGGGAATCAGCAAATAAAATGCGTTCCAAAATCGAGGCGAACGAGTATAAAGACTATATTTTGGGATTTATATTCTACAAATTTCTGTCGGAAAAAGAAGTGAAGTATTTAAAATCCAACGACTGGACGGATGAGTATCTTCCCGAACTAAAAGAAAAGGATACCGAGACAGTTACCAGCATACAAAAAAACCTGGGCTACTTTATCTCTTATGAAAATCTATTCTCAACCTGGCTTGCAAAAGGAAAGGATTTTAGTGTTCAGGATGTTCGCGTTGCGCTATCCGCATTCAACCGCCTCATCAACGGAACCCACAAGAAAGTGTTTGAAGGCATCTTCGATACCCTACAGACCGGATTGAGCAAACTGGGCGATAGTGCCGCTTCGCAATCAAAATCAATCAGCGATTTGATTTATCTGATTAAAGATATTCCGATGGACGGGAAACAGGGTTACGATGTGCTGGGATTTATTTATGAATACTTGATCGAAAAATTTGCAGCCAATGCGGGGAAAAAGGCGGGCGAGTTCTACACGCCGCATGAAGTATCGCTCCTGATGAGTGAATTGGTAGCCGAACATCTGAAAGACAGAGATAAAATCGAGATTTTTGACCCCACCAGCGGTTCGGCCTCACTCCTCATCAACATTGGTATGTGTGCATCCAAGTACATCGAAGGGAAGAACAAAATAAAGTACTATGCGCAGGAGCTCAAGCAGAACACCTATAACCTAACCCGCATGAACCTGCTGATGCGCGGAATCGAGGCGGACAATATTGTCACCCGAAACGGCGATACCCTGGAAGAAGATTGGCCCTACTTTGATGAAAACGATCCGATCGGCACTTATGATCCGCTCTATGTAGATGCGGTCGTGTCTAACCCGCCGTATTCTCAGGCCTGGAACCCTGCGGATAAAGAAAATGACCCTCGCTATGCGGGCTACGGACTGGCCCCGAAGGGCAAGGCGGATTATGCTTTTTTGCTTCACGATCTTTATCATATTAAGCCGGACGGGATTATGAATATTGTTCTTCCGCACGGCGTTCTCTTCCGTGGTGGAGAAGAAGGCGAAATTCGTAAAAATTTAATCGAAAAAAATAAAATCGATGCCATTATCGGTCTGCCGGCAAACATCTTTTACGGCACCGGCATTCCAACCATTATTATGGTTTTAAAGCAAAAGAGAAGCAATACGGATGTACTGATTGTAGATGCTTCAAAGGGGTTCCTAAAGGAGGGCAAAAACAATAAGCTGCGCGCATCCGATATTAAAAAAATAGTTGATGTGGTAACCCGAAGAGAAAGCGTGGAAAAATTCTCCCGACTCGTCACCCGTGATGAAATCAGAGACAATGACTATAACTTGAATATTCCAAGGTATGTGGATTCCTCGGAAAGCGCGGAAGTCTGGGATATCTTTGCTTCCATGTTCGGTGGACTTCCCGTCTCTGAAATCGAGGCGTTGAAGGAGTATTGGGAAGCCTTTCCTACACTCAGAAATGCGCTGTTTGAGCACACCTCTTCCGCATACTGTAAGCTTGCTGTGAAGAATCTAAAAGAAAGTATCAAAGAGCATCCGGATATTTTAAGCTTTGAGCGTAGTTTTCAGGCATCTTTTCAAAGCTTTAATGCGTATTTATACGATGAACTCATTACAAAAATGGATTCCCTCAACATCTCCAAGACCGAGGAAATGCTTGCCGACAATATGTTTGAAAGACTCTCACCGCTTCCTCTGATTGATAAATACGAAGCCTACCAACTGCTGGATGATGAGTGGAGCAAAATTGCGGTTGATTTGGAAATGATTCGAACAGAAGGCTTTGAGGCTACAAAAGTCGTAGATCCCAACATGGTACTCAAGAAAAAAGACGGCAAAGAACAGGAAGTTCAGGAAGGTTGGAAAGGGCACATCCTTCCGTTTGACCTTGTGCAGGACGCCTTGCTGGCAGAAGACAAAAAGGAATTAAAGCGCAAGGAAAGCAGACTTTCTGAAATTGCCGGAGAGTATGAAGAACTGTTTGACTCACTTTCGGAAGAAGAAAAGGAAGCGGATTTTGTGAATGAAAACGGTTTTGTCTTTGCGGAAATTAAGAAAGCCTTGAAATCGGAAACTCTTGAACCGGAAACAAAAGAGACGCTCAAAAAACTTAGCGTGCTGAACGAGGAAGAAAAGGCGCTGAAAACCGCCATCAAAACCGAGGCGGCGCTATTGGAAGAAAAGAGCAAAAGCACCATAGAGGCGTTGTCGGATGAAGAGGTCATCTTGCTTTTAAAAGAGAAATGGATCAATCCCCTTGTTCAGAGCCTCATGAAGTTGCCGGAAAGAATTGTCGCTGAACTCCTTGCCAAAATAGAAGCCCTTGCAAAGAAGTATGAAAGCACCCTGTCTGAAGTGGATGCCGAAATAGCAGAGACGCAGAAAATACTTTCCTCAATGATTGATGACTTGGAAGGCAATGAATTTGATATGCAAGGTCTTCACGAGTTCAAAAGACTTCTTGGAGGAATCTAACATGGATAAACATACAAAAAAGCCGGCTATTCGCTTTGCCGGATTTACGGAAGCTTGGGAACAGCGTAAGTTTGGAGATTTAGGATCAGTAGCCATGTGTAAACGCATTTTTAAAGAACAAACTTCGTCAAAAGGGGAGGTAGCTTTTTACAAAATTGGAACTTTTGGCGGAGAGCCGGATGCATTTATTTCAAGAGAATTATTTGATGAATACAAATCAAAGTATCAGTTTCCTGAGATAGGAGATTTGCTTATCTCTGCATCAGGTACAATTGGGAGAACTGTTGAATATACGGGTGAAGACTCCTATTTTCAAGATTCTAACATCGTATGGTTTAAGCACGATGAAAGAATCGAAAACAATTTTTTGAATTACATTTATCAGACGGTTAAGTGGGATGGAATTGAAGGAAGTACTATTAAGAGACTATACAATGACAATTTTTTAAAAACAGAGTTCAAAGTACCATCTGTTTCCGAACAGAAGAAAATAGGAAAGTATTTCCGAAGTCTCGACCACCTTATCACCCTTCATCAGCGTAAGTATGATAAGTTAGTTAACATCAAAAAATCTATGCTTGAAAAAATGTTCCCGAAACATGGCAGCAAGGTTCCTGAAATTCGCTTTGCCGGATTTACGGAAGCTTGGGAACAGCGTAAGTTGGGGGAAGTGTGTGATTCTTATTCCGGAGGAACCCCAACTGTAGGAATCAAAGAATATTATGGAGGTCAAATTCCATTCATTCGCTCTGCTGAAATAAACAGCGAAACGACAGAGCTTTTCATAACTGAAGAGGGTTTAAAGAATTCCTCTGCGAGATTAGTTGATAGAGGCGATATTCTCTATGCTTTGTACGGTGCAACGAGTGGTGAAGTGGGTCGCTCGAGGCTAAAAGGTGCGATAAATCAAGCTATTTTAGCAATTGTTCCCCATAGAGGATACGACTCGAACTACCTTTCCCAATGGCTTCAGAAAAGCAAGCAAAGCATTATTGAAACATATCTTCAAGGTGGTCAAGGGAATCTGTCTGGAGCGATTGTAAAAGAACTTCCAGTAGATTTTCCGACACTTGAAGAGCAACAAGAAATTGGATCTTATTTCAAACATCTCGACCACCTTATTACCCTTCATCAGCGTAAACTGGAAAAACTTAAAAACATTAAAAAATCTATGCTCGATAAAATGTTTGTTTCATAAAAAAGGATGTGCAATGATGGTACTAAAAAACAAATTGGGCATTCAAGATGCCCCTCTACTTGCAAGAGAAGAAGAAAAAAGGAGCAAGATGAGAGCCGTTGAATTGTTTGAAAATGGCTTGCTTGATGACTTTGAGGTCGGAACCTTTGAAGGCCTGGCAAAGATTCATGAGTATTTATTCCAAGATGTATATGAATTCGCAGGCAAAATAAGAACTGAAAATATTGCAAAAGGAAACTTTCGATTTGCACCTGTGATGTATTTGGAAACGGCTCTCGAACATATCGGAAAAATGCCGCAATCAAACTTTGATCAGATTATCGAAAAATATATTGAAATGAATGTAGCTCATCCGTTTAGAGAGGGAAACGGAAGAAGTACTCGAATTTGGCTGGACTGCATATTAAAGCGAGAACTCAAGAAAGTAATCGATTGGAGCAGGGTAGACAAAACAGATTACTTATTGGCAATGGAGCGAAGCCCGATTAAAGATGTTGAAATCAAAATTTTACTGAAAGAAGCGTTAACCGAGAAGATAAATGATAGAGAAGTCTACATGAAGGGACTGGATGCAAGTTACTACTATGAAGGATATCATCTTTTTGCAAGCGAGGACTTAACAGGTAGTAAAGCAACGGAGGAATGATGCAAAAATCTGAAACAAGGAGGAAACTTTTATGATTTTTAATAAGGAATCCGATTTTGAAGAAGCTTTAATAAAAATATTGTCTGAAAAAGGCTGGGAAAAAGAAGTCCTGAGAAACTGTTCAGAAAAAGATTTGCTTCAAAATTGGGCGAATATTCTTTTTGAAAATAACAGAGACATAGACAGGCTCAATGATTATCCTCTGACGGAAAGTGAGATGCAGCAGATTTTAGAACAGATTGAAGCGCTTCGAACACCGTTAAAACTGAACGGATTCATCAACGGAAAGAGTGTTTCGATTGTAAGAGATAACCCTGACGATATCTTACATCTTGGAAAAGAAGTTAGCCTAAAAATATATGACCGCAGAGAGATTGCCGCAGGGCAAAGCAGATACCAGATTGCCTCGCAACCTAAGTTCCCGACCAAGTCCAACTTGTTAAATGACCGTCGAGGAGATTTGATGCTTCTTATCAACGGTATGCCGGTAATTCATATCGAATTGAAGAAGAGTGGCATTCCGGTAAGTCAAGCCTACCATCAAATTGAAAAATATTCCCATGAAGGAGTTTTCACAGGACTCTTTTCTCTTGTTCAGATTTTTGTTGCAATGGAGCCGAAAGAGGCTCTCTATTTTGCAAATCCGGGACCGGATGGAAAGTTCAATCAAGACTATTATTTTCATTGGGCGGACTTTAATAACGAACCCATAAACGAATGGAATAAAGTGGCATCAACACTTCTTTCTATTCCCATGGCGCATCAGCTGATCGGATTTTATACCGTTGCCGATGATTCCGACGGCGTGCTCAAGGTTATGCGAAGTTATCAATACTTTGCGGCGAGTGCGATTTCCGATAAAGTCGCAAAGGCAAAATGGGGGAAAAATGATAGACTCGGGGGCTATGTGTGGCATACGACAGGGTCGGGAAAGACTATGACAAGCTTTAAATCGGCGCAACTGATTGCAACATCAAAAGATGCGGACAAAGTAATTTTTTTAATGGACAGAATTGAGCTTGGAACGCAGTCGCTAAAAGAATATCGCGGATTCGCTGATGAAAATGAAGATGTTCAGGAAACGGAAAACACCGGCGCACTGATTAGCAAGCTGAAAAGCGGCAATCCGGCAGACACGCTGATTGTTACCTCCATACAAAAAATGAGCAACATAAGAGAGGAAGAAGGAGGGCTCAATCATCATGACATTCAACTGATAGGAGATAAGCGCATCGTTTTTATTGTTGATGAAGCCCATCGATCTACATTCGGCGATATGCTGATTACGATAAAAAATACATTTCCTAAGGCACTATTTTTCGGTTTTACCGGAACCCCTATTCAGGATGAAAACAAGAAAAAGATGAATACAACCACGACCGTCTTCGGAAACGAATTGCATAGATACAGCATCGCTGACGGGATTAGAGATAAAAATGTACTCGGCTTCGACCCTTACAAGGTGTCGACCTTCAAGGATAAGGATGTACGTAAAGTGGTGGCGCTCGAACGAGCGAAAGCCGTGAATGAAGAAGATGCCGTTTCCGATCCGGAAAAGAGTAAAATCTATTATAAATATCTGAATGCCGGCGAAGTCCCAATGGCGGGGTACTATGATCAAGATGGAACTTATGTGAGGGGAATTGAAGATTACCTCTCTAATGTGCAGTATCGAACTGACGAACATATAAAAACGGTTGTTAGGGATATCGCAGATAATTGGCTCACTCTGAGCAGGGGTGGCAAGTTTCATGCCATATTTGCTACGAGCAGCATACCGGAGGCGATACACTACTATCGGCTGATGAAACAAATGATTCCGGAACTGAAAATAAGCGCTTTATTTGATCCGAATATCGACAATAACGAAGGGTTTCAGTTTAAAGAGAGCGGGTTGGTAGAAATAATTGAGGACTACAATCGTATGTACGGACAAGAGTTTACCATTCCAACTTTTCAAAAAATGAAGAAAGACATAGCTGCCCGACTGGCGCATAAAAGACCCTATGAAAGGATTGAGAGGGAACCGGAAAAGCAAATTGATTTGCTGATTGTCGTTGATCAAATGCTCACGGGCTTTGATTCAAAATGGATTAACACCCTGTATATGGATAAGGTTTTGCGCTACGAGAACATCATTCAGGCCTTCTCCCGAACGAACAGGCTTTTTGGACCGGACAAGCCCTTTGGAACCATTCGGTATTATCGCAGAGTGCACACGATGGAAAGCAATATCAACGCCGCTGTAAAACTCTATTCCGGAGATAGGCCGCTCGGTTTATTTGCCCTGCATCTGACAGATCATATAAAAGAAATGAATCGGCTTTTTGAGACCATATGCGATATTTTTTCGAGTGCGGGAGTTTCCAATTTTGAAAAATTACCCGCGGATATGGACGCTTGTAAAAAATTTGCAAAGGAGTTTAAGGCGTTCAGCGAGTTTTTAGAGGCCGCAAAAATTCAAGGGTTTAAATGGAGTCTTTCTTCGTATACAGAAGAAAAAACCGGTGAAACAATTCCAATCGCTTTTGATGAGAAAACCTACATGATTTTAGTTCTTCGGTATAAAGAGTTGTCTGTAGGGGGGCCCGGACCGGGTGCTGAGGATGTGCCGTATGACCTGGTGGGGTATATTACCGAAATTGACACCGGACTGATTGACGCCGATTATATGAACTCACGCTTTGCAAAATATATAAAGTTATTACATTCAAACGGAGCAAGTCCGGAGGACATTGAAAATGCAGAGAATGAACTTCATAATACATTTGCGACACTCACACAAGAGGAACAAAAATATGCGAACATCTTTCTCCACGACATCCAAAGGGGAGATGTCACAATTATTCCTGATAGAACGCTCCGGGATTACATCAATGAATATATGCTAAAGGCGAAGAATGATAGCATTCATCGTGTTTCCGTTTATCTTGGAGTCGACGAAACGAAACTCAGAACGATTATGAATTTAAAACTGAATGAAAAAAATCTGAATGAGTTTGGAAGATACGACGAGTTAAAGCAGACGATAGACAGGGAAAAAGCGAGAGCTTACTTTGAAAAGACCGATGGGGAAAAAATCATACCGCCCAAAGTGATGACAAAAGCGGACAACTTACTCCGCCGATTTATTCTGGACGGTGAGTTTGGTGATATGCCGGAAGATTTCGAATAAAACTGTTATTTTTAAGAGCCGAGACTTGTATCTTGGCTCTTTTTTTCAGATAACTTGGGAACAGCGTAAGACAAAGGAAGTCACAGACAGATATGACAATCTCCGAATTCCTGTGGCCGCAAATCTTCGTATTCCGGGTTCGACCCCTTATTATGGAGCGAACGGAATACAAGATTATGTTGAAGGCTACACTCACGAAGGCGAATTTATTCTTGTTGCTGAAGATGGGGCAAATGACCTCAAAGATTATCCTGTAAAGTGTGTAAAAGGGCGTATTTGGGTAAATAACCACGCTCATGTGCTGCAAGGCAAGGATGAAATTTCAGACAACAAGTTTCTCGCATTTGCTATCAGTCAAGCAGATATTGAATCATTACTGGTTGGTGGTGGTCGTGCCAAACTGAATGCAGAAACACTTATGGAAATTGACTTACTTCTACCTGTAAAACAAGAACAGGTGTCAATAGGCAATTATTTTTCAACCCTCGACCACCTTATCACCCTTCATCAGCGTAAGCCTATTTCTAAGTTTGGAGGCGATTATGTTGAATACCATCACTAAAAATGACTTGTTTTATGATTATTACAATCAATGGATCACTGTTTACAAGGAAGGTGCAATAAGAAAGGTCACGATGAAGAAATACATTTTGACTCAGTCGTGGATAAAAAAATTAGCGCCCGATTTGAAAATATGTGAATTATCTCGAATAACATATCAAAGACTTCTCAATGACTATGCCGAAGTACACGAAAGGCAGACAACAATGGACTTTCATCATCAGTTGAAAGGAGCTATCTTGGATGCAGTTGATGAAGGGCTTATAGAAAGAGATCCGACTCGAAAGGCAATTATAAAAGGTAAACAACCCCGAGATAAGAAAACAAAGTATCTAAATCAGTTTGAACTGCACAAGTTGCTATCGGAGCTGAAATTAGGTCAGGAACTTAACTGGGATTGGTTTATTCTCCTGGTAGCCAAAACAGGAATGAGGTTTTCAGAGGCTTTAGCTATTACACCGCAAGACTTTGATTTTTCTAAGCAGTCGTTATCAATCAATAAGACTTGGGATTATAAGAATGGATATGGTTTTATGCCAACCAAAAACCAGTCATCTATCAGGAAAATACAAATCGATTGGCAGTTAATTGTTCAGTTCTCAACGCTGGTTAAAAATCTTCCCAAAGATGAACCCATTTTTGTTGCGGGCAACGTCTACAATTCCACCGTGAATGAGATTTTACTCAGACATTGTAAAAATGTTGGAATACCTGAAATATCTATTCATGGGCTGAGACATACACACGCATCTCTACTTCTATTTGCCGGAGTGTCTATAGCAAGTGTGGCGCAAAGATTGGGACATTCCAGTATGACAACCACACAAAAAACCTATAACCATATTATCAAAGAACTTGAAAACAAAGATGTGGATTTGGTAATGCGTTCATTATCCAGTTTGAATTGACAAGAACTACTTACGCTGATGAAGGGTGATAAGGTGGTCGAGCTTGGTAAAGAATTTTCCTGCTACTTTTTGTTCTTCTATAGTTGGTATACTCACAATGGTATTCCCAACAAGCTCTTTATTAAGATTACTTACTGTACTTCCTGCTGCAAATGACCTGTACTGCCTTAGCATTTCAGGTGTACCGAGCAGATGACAAAGAAAGGTTAAGTCAAAAATATTGAATGTATTCCTGATAAGCAACCAGCCATCGTGTATGCAGCCATCAATGCCCATTATAAAAGGTTTTCCGAAACTCATCGAGTTTGACAGAATCAAATCGCCGGGATGAACTTCCCTCGTTTTTGGTAATCCTTCATATCTGATTTTTTCAGCTGTTCTCGTAATGTAATTCCCTTGTGTTGGTGCATCTCCAATTTTTATCCAATTCAGTCCGTCTGGGTTATCAGTTATATAATCATCAATAGGTCTTGGCGATTCACCGCGCTCTATTTGAACAATATCCCCCAACTTACGCTGTTCCCAATAAAGAGTAAAAAAAGACCCTCTCGGATTCCGCCGGAATCTCGGGAAGGTCTGTCCTCACTTTTATTGATTGATTCGCTCGATGATCTCCTGTAAAAGTTCCTCGGCCCTGTCGTTCGGAACCTGGCAGGTTCCGGCGTTGAAGTGTCCGCCGCCGCCGTACTCGAGCATGATGTTTCCGATGTCCACCGGGTTGTCCTTCTTGAAGATGGACTTTCCGACCGTAAACACGGTGTTTTGCTGTTTGAGGCCCCAAATCACCTGAATCGAAATGTTGCACTCCGGATACATCGCGTACTTGATGAAGCGGTTGCCCGGGTAGATGATCTCCTGATCTTTTAAATCCACGACCAGTACGTTGCCGTGCACCGTTGCGTTCTCTTTGATTTGTTGTTTGAATTCTTCCCTGTACTTGTTGTAAAGGTCGACTCGCTCCTTCACATCAGGCGTTTCCAGGATTTCCTCGATGCTCATGGTCTTGCAGTACTCGATCAGCTCCATCATCAGGTTGTAGTTGGAAACCGTGAATTCTCGGAATCTGCCGAGCCCCGTCCTCGCGTCCATCAGGAAGCTGAGCAGTTCCCAGCCCTTCGGCTCGAGCACGTCCTCCATTGTGAACTTTGCGCTGTCGGCCTTGTCGACCGCGAGCATCATCTCCTCGGAAATGTTCGGGAGCTTCTCCTTGCCGCCGTAATAGTTATACACGACCCTCGCCGCTGACGGCGCATTCGGGATGATGATGTGGTTTTCCTTTCGCGCCTTGTTCCTGGTGAGCTCGCTCAAGTGGTGGTCAAAGGCCAGGTGCACGCCGTCCACATAGGGTAGGTTGGTGGTGATATCTCTGCTTGTAATCTCAATCAGCCCGTCCTGCATATCTTTGGGATGCACGAATTTTATTTCATCGATGATGTCGAGTTCTCTCAAAATAACTGCCGATGCCAAACCGTCAAAATCGCTTCTCGTAAGCAGTCTATACTTTTCTTTCATCTCGTCCTCCTCGGGAATTCTTAAACTGTCAGTGTGCTTACTGAATATCGTAAAAAAGACGAGAAACTTTAATTTCTTTATCCGTCGATCATGTCAAACTCGAGGTCCACAATGAAGAGGTCGCCGTCGATGGTCAAGTCGAACTTGCCGCCCAGGGTGTTGGTGAAACTCTCCACGATCGCCAGACCCAGGCCGCTGCCGTCATTGGAGCGCGACTTGTCCCCGCGCACAAAACGACCGGTGATTTCCTCCTTCGAGAAGTTCATCTCGTAAGACGAGGTGTTCTTGATTTGGAACCTGGCCTTGTTGTCCACGCTCGCCTGCAGGCTGATGAAGATGCGGGTGCCATGAAGCGAGTATTTGAGCGCGTTGTCGATCAGGTTTTGCAGGACGCGGTAGAGCTTTCTGCCGTCCGACTTGATGTAGAGTTCGGTGTCGGGTAGGGAGGTCTTGATGTGGAGGCCCGACGAGAGGATCTTGTCGTCCATGGTCGCCAAGGTCTGATGGATCAGCTTTTTGAGGTCGATCACCTGCAGGTCCACGTCCATGCTCCCGCTCTCACTCTTGGAGAGGGCGAAGAGGTCTTCGATGATGTCCTTGAGCTTGTTCGATTTCTGCTCCAGGATGCGCACATAGTCGCGAGAGACCTCGTCCAGGTCCTCCTTTCCCAGAAGGTCGATGTAGCCGATGATCGAGGTCAGCGGCGTCTTCAGGTCGTGTGAGACGTTGGTAATCAGTTCAGTCTTCATCTTTTCGCTCTTTGAAGCTTCCTTGACCCGCTCTTCAAACTCTTGGTTCAGCAGAAACAGAGAGTTTTTGATCTTAACGGAAAAGAGGGCGGTGACCACGACCTCGATGAAGAGGACCAGGAGCCAGAGCTCGTAGATGCCCATCGCGAGCGAAAGGAAGAAGGCCAGGAGCATCAGGAGGGCGCTCAGCACGATGTAAAGGTTGAAGTACTTGCGCAGTTTTCGGTTCGTGTTTTGCGCGTCCGCCGGCTTGGAGCTAAAGATGACCCTGAAGAAGTCGAGCAAAAACTTGACGATCCTGACGATGACCATCGAAATGCAGTAGATCAGGAATCGCTTTCTGTAGTTGTCAGACTTCAGGTTGCGGATGATCGACATCATGACCATGAGGCAGAAACTTGCGACCACGGTGACCGAGACGCTGATCAGGCCCGCTCGGTAGAGCGAGTTGTTCGGCTCATACAGGTTCATCGGAATCACATTATCGAGGGCCGGAATCGCCGGAAGGATGGAGCACAGCTTAAATTCAATGAAAATGGCATCAAAGAAGAACTCGAATTTTTCGTCGCTGTTCGGCTTTCTGCCCGAACCGAGCACCAGGAGCAGGAAGATGAGGAAAAGGACCCCGATGCAATCCAGGAGCTTGAGCTTGATCATCAGATAGTGATCGCGCGCCAGGTTCCATTCTTTTCTCGCAATGTTCAGCACCTTATCATTATAAGAGACGTAGACCGCCCTGACGTTCTCCAGGTTGCCGACCGAATCATAAAAATTGCGTTTGCTGAGTTTTGCCCGGGTCACCTTCGCCGAACTGTCCGAGTCCATGCTCATCTCGTCGATGCTGTAGTCGATCCAGGCGTAGAGCGAGTTCTCGTAGATTTTGTCCCTGATTTCGTCCTTGCTCAGCCCCCTCAGGTCCTCGCTGGCAAATCGGTAGCCGTCGGTGCTCTCAAAATAATAAGAAAACTTTTTGTCCGAGGCAAAGAGCTGCCCGGTCACCAAAAAGTCGTAGTTTCGGGGGATATAGTTGATTTTATCGTGTTTGAACTTGCCGTTGTATTCCGGCTGAGAAAACTCCTCCGCCATCTGCTCGATGTTCACCAGAGCGATGCTGACGATCGCGTCGACGTAGGAACTCTCCATGAAATCGTCAATCAGAAAGGACTCGTAGGTGAAGTTTTTAAAGTACTTGCCGTCCTTGTTCGAAAGCATGTTGTTGACTGTATACTTGCTGAAACTGAAAATGAGCGTGACAAAGGACAGGTAAAGAAAGACCTTACATGCCGGATGTCTAAGTATATTTCTCAATCTTGTAGCCAATTCCCCATACCACCTTCAAATAATCCGGATTTTTCGGGTCGATTTCAATCTTTTCCCGAATCCTCCTAATGTGTACCATAACGGTGTTTTCGGCTCCAAAAGAGTCCTCCTTCCAGACGCTCTCGTAGATTTTGTCGGCCGAAAAGACCATGCCCAGGTTCTGCATTAAAAATTCCATGATCTTGTATTCGGTAGAGGTGAGTTTGGCATCGTTTCCGTTGATGAAGAGCTGCTTTGTGCCGGTATCCAGCGCCAGCGCGCCGTTTCGAATCACCTCGGGATTGGCGCTCTCCATGACCCCGAGTTCCAGGTAGCGCCGGAGTTGTGACTTGACTCTGGCGATCAGGACCTGGGGACTGTACGGTTTGGAGATGTAGTCGTCGGCTCCCATCGAGAGGCCGAGCACCTTGTCGGTGTCCTCGCTCTTTGCCGAAAGCATGATGATCGGGAGATTGTTTTTCTCCCGAATCTTCATCAGCGCAGAGAGGCCGTCCAGCTTGGGCATCATGATGTCGAGCAGGATGAGGTGGATTTCATTCGAGTTCAGTGCCTCCAGCGCTTCCAGGCCGTTCGATGCCTCGATGATCCGGTATCCTTCCAAACTCAACAGCTTTGCGATGGCTCCCCTAATGTCGCCATCATCGTCTACCAAAAGAATATTTATAGAATGATTTGTTTGCATCCTAAGCTCCTTACTCGTCAGTTTAAACCGATTTTATTACAATTAAGCGGACAGAAAGCTTACTTTTCTCTTACTTTTTCGCCGCCCGCCGATTAGCCTTTCAAATTCAAGTACTTAGAACAGATCCCCATCGTTCCGAGCCAAAACGCGACGATTTTGATGCCGCTGGTGAGATAGGAAATCACAAAAGAACGCGACAGATGGGCGTTCACTTGTGCCATCGAGAACGTTTCCCCACTGTAGGTACCGGTCAGGAACGGTTGGATGGCATAATTTGTGAGCAACGAAAATAGGATGGACAGGAGGATGAAGTAGACGGTCGCCATCAATCCTCTTTTTCCACTGTGCAGAAACTGCGCGAGGGATATCGAGAAGTACCCTGTCAGGATGAAGGCCAAAAGGTTCAAAAACTGTGATAGGGCAATCTTCATGCCCAAGCCTGTGAACATTTCTTTGACGATGTTGACCAGGATGGAGAACTCAAACGGAAAATCCGGAGCAATTTTTCTCATCAACCCCCCGAAGACCGCCATCGAGAAGAGGTAGTAGGAAAGGACCGCGAGCACGAAACCGAGAAAACTCAGTAGAAGGGTCGCGAAAATTTTACTGAGCACGATGGTACCGGTTCTCGCCGGCAAGGTGTGGGTCAGGTAGCCTTCGTTGCTGAACATCTTACTCAAAAACCACGGGAAGGATGAAATCAGTCCCGAGATCGAAAATCCAAAACAGGCGACCGACGGAGCAATCAGGACGAGGGCGATTTTTTGCGTTTCGTAAGTCCCTTGTATACTTCTCCCAATCGGGATGGAAATTAGAATGATGGTGCCGAAGATGAGCCAAGAGAGGCCGATTCGTTTAAACAGGCTGATGATGTCGTGTTTAATCAGTTTGATTAGCATTTGAATACCTCCTTGAAGTAGTCGTTGAGAGACATGCCGCTCTGCTCTGTGATGACTTGTTTTTCCTGATGCAGGACGAGCTTCCCGTTCTTGATAAAGATGGCCTCGTCCAGGATTTCTTCGATATCCTGAATCAGGTGGGTAGAAATCAGAAGGGTCGCGTTTCTGCTGTACTTGCTGAGTATGGTGTCCAGGATGAACTGCCTCGCCGCCGGGTCGACCGCTCCGAGGGGCTCGTCCAGGATGAAGAGCTTGGCGTCTCTTGCCATGACCAGGCTGAGCTGGACTTTTTCCAGCATCCCCTTAGAGAGTTGCTTGAGCTTTTTATTTTCTTTGACATCCAGGCTCTCTATCATATGGAGCGCCTTCTCCTCGTCAAAGTCGCTGTAGAAGTCTTTGAACAGGGAAATCGCGTTCGATACCTTGAGGTTTTTATCAAAGTAGAGTTCGTCCGGCAGGTAGGAAATCAGGGCTTTGGTCAGGTGGCAAGGCTTCATCCCGTCAATCAGGATTTCCCCCTCGCTCGGCTTGATCAGTCCCATCGCCGTTTTGATTAAGGTGGTCTTGCCGGATCCGTTCGGGCCCAGGAGACCCACGATTTTACCCGGTTTCAGCGCAATGTTGAAGGAATCAACCGCGACTTTGGACCCGTATTTTATACTCAGGTTTTGACATTCCAATACATTTCCCATATGTTTTGCTCCTTTTCTGTTCTGTCGCATCGAGGATGGGATCCTCGGACGGGTTTTCTTCATTTTTAGCCAATTCTTATTCTTTCCAAAAAGACTTGCGCTCAGCCGCCCCTTCTTTTTGGAAAGAATAAAAACAGAGGGCTTTGTCACTCCCTTAGGCATGAGCGAACCCCCTGTTCCTTGTTGACGTTTGCCTTCCCGCTTGAGAACGCGCTCGGACGGAATCGGGATCACTCGGACTTTGTCGCCCGGTAGCGCTCCAAAACCTGTTTTCCCGCGTTGATCAGGTGCTTTTTCATCGCGAGCTGGGCTCTCTCCACATCGTTCACGAGGATTGCATCCAAAATCTCCTTGTGCTCCCTGACGGTTTCCTTGCTGCGCTCCGGCGCCATCAAAAGCCGGATGTTGTAGCAGTAGCAACGGATGATGTCGTTTAAATTTCCGAGCTGCTTTTTGAGAATTTCGTTCTTGGAGGCATTGTAGATTTCCGCGTGAAACAAGTGGTCGTACTCCATAAAGAGCTTGGGATCGTAGTCCATCAGAATCTCTTTTTGCTTCTCATAATACTGAAGCAGGTTCTCGCGGTTCCGCTCAGTGAAGTTGTGCAGGGCGTCCTCGACTGCAAAAACTTCGAGGGCCTGCCGGACAAACTGGGCGTCGACGATGAAGGAAATCTCAAACTCCCTGACATAGGTTTTTTTGTGGGCTTCCATGATGACCCAGCCCTCGGAGTTCAGTTCGTGCAGGGCATCGCGAATCGGTGTCCTGCTGATTCCCAAATCCTCGGCCAGTTTTCTTTCATTCAGGGTTTCTCCCGGCGAATAGCTTCCGGAAATGATGCCGTCCTTTAAGTGTTCGTATACTTTTGTTTTATATGATACGGGTTTTGTAATCACTTTTTTCTCCTCGATATTGTCAGCCTAAGCTGCTACAATCATAGCACTATTTGAGTAAATATTCAAGATTACAGCTGCCTGATCAGCGCATCTGTAAACTCTTCGGTTCCGAGACTTCCGCCCAAATCGGCGGTAAAGTGTTCCTCTTTGCTGAGCACCTTGTCGATGGCCGCTCTGATGCGTTGCGCCGCTTCGCGCTTGCCCGTGTAGTCCAGCATCAGGCAAGAGGCCAGGAGCAGGGCGGTCGGGTTTGCGAGGTTCTTTCCCGCGATGTCCGGCGCCGAGCCGTGAACCGCTTCAAAGAGCGCGATATCCTTTCCGATATTCGCTGAGCTCGCCAGGCCCAAGCCGCCAATCAGTCCCGCCATCAAATCGGACAGGATGTCTCCGTAGAGGTTGCCGGTCACGATCACATCGAACTGCGCAGGATTCATCACGAGCTGCATTGCCATGTTGTCGACCAGGATCTCCTGCATCTCGATGCTCGGGTACTCCTTTGCAATCTCCCTGCCGATTTGGAGAAAGAGGCCGTCGGTCTCCTTCATGATGTTGGCCTTGGTGACCACGGAAACCTTCTTTCTACCTTGGTTTAACGCATATTCAAAGGCTGCGCGGATGATGCGTTCGGTCTTGCTTCGGGTCACGATCTTGATGCTGCGTCTCTCATCCTCCGAAACCCTTTCCTCGATTCCGGCGTAGAGGCCCTCGGTGTTCTCGCGGAAGAGCACGAGGTCCATGTCCTTGTGTAGGCAGGGAACCGAACCGATCTTGTGAATCGGCCTGATGTTGGCAAAGAGGTCGTACTTCTTTCGCAAAGAGACGTTGATGCTGCGAAAGCCTTCGCCGATCGGGGTGCTAATCGGGCCTTTCAGAACAATGCGGGTTCGCTCTATGCTCTCATACACCTCGCTCGGGATCAGTTCTCCCGTCTGCTCAAAGGTGGTGATGCCGGCGTTTACAAGTTCCCACTCTATGTCCACGCCCGCTGCCGCAATGACCTTTTTTACCGCCTCGGTAATCTCCGGGCCGATGCCGTCTCCCTGTATCAATGTGACCTTCATATTGACCTCCCGTCTTTAGTTCTTAATCAGGTCTCGTAGGACCTTGTTTAAAATTCCGCCGTTTTCATAATAATCCAGCTCCACCTTGTTCTCGAGGCCGGAGCGGACTTCAAAGTGCACGGTCTTTCCGTCCGCATCGGTCGCGCTGACGCGAATCGTCTTGCCGCTCGCGAGCTCGTCCAGGCCTGCAAAGTCGTAGCGTTCCAAACCTGTTAAGCCGAGCGATTCCGCGCTCTCTCCCTCCTGAAAGCGGAGGGGCAGGATGCCCATGCCGATCAGGTTGCTCCTGTGGATGCGCTCAAAACTTTCTGCAATCACGGCTCTGACGCCCTGCAGGAAGGGGCCTTTGGCCGCCCAGTCCCTGCTGCTGCCGGTTCCGTACTCCTTGCCGGCAAGGATGATGGCCGGAATCCGCTTCTCCTTGTAGGCCATCGCAACATCAAAGATGCTCTGTACTTCTTCTTCCCCAATCACCTTGCTGAAACCGCCCTCCACGCCGTCCAGCAGTTTGTTTTTGATTCTGGTGTTGGCAAAGGTTCCGCGCATCATGATTTCATGGTTTCCGCGCCTCGAACCGTAAGAGTTAAAGTCCGCTTCACCCACGCCCTTGCTCTTTAAGTAGAGACCTGCGGGGCTGCTTGCCTTGATGCTTCCGGCGGGAGAGATGTGGTCGGTCGTGACCGAGTCGCCCAGGTAAGCCAGCACCCTGGCCCCGCTTATGCCTTCCCGCTTGGCAGGGCCGTCCTTTTCCCTGTGGATGCCCATGAAGAACTCGGCTTCTCTGATGTAGGTGGAATCCTCGTTCCACGCGTAGGTCGGGCTCTGCTCGGCCTGAATCTCCATCCATTCCTTGAGCTCGCTCTTCGCCCCTGTTGAAAACAGCTCGCTCTTCACGAAGTTTCTCACGTACTCGTCAATCTCCGCATCGCTCGGAAAGATGTCTTTTAAGTAGATCTCGACACCGTTTTTGCCCCTTCCCAGCGGCTCCGATTGGATATCGCAGAGCACGGTCCCCTTGATCGCATACGCAATCACGAGCATCGGGGAAGCCAGATAGTTCGCCTTGATATCTGCGTGAATCCTGCCCTCAAAGTTTCGGTTTCCGCTCAGAACCGCGCTCGCTACGATGTCGTTTCGCTTAATCTCCTCGCTCACGCCATCGACAAGGGGCCCCGAGTTTCCGATGCAGGTCGCGCAACCGTAGCCCGACATATAGAAGCCGAGCTCTTCCAAGTACGAAAGCAGGCCGGAATTTTTCAGGTAGGCGGTCACCGCCTTCGAGCCCGGGGTCATCGAGGTCTTGAGCTTGGGATTCACGATGAGACCGAGCTCGACCGCCTTTTTTGCGAGCAGTCCCGCGCCCATCATGCCGTGCGGGTTGGAGGTGTTGGTACAGCTGGTGATCGCGGCGAGCACGATGTCTCCGTGACTGAGCGGAACACCCTCGCCTGTAAGTTGCTTTTCTTCGCACGCCTTTCGCGGTATCGCGGGAAGCTCCGGGAACTGCTGATAAAAATTCTCCTTCACCTGATTCAGATACAGGAGGTCCTGCGGTCTCTTCGGCCCCGCAATTGCCGGTTGGATTGTCGAGAGGTCAATCTCTATGATGTCCGAGTACTGCGGCACGGGGGTGTCCTCTTCCCGGAAGAGCAGGTTGGCCTTGTAGTAGGCCTCGACTTTGGCAATCAGCTCCTCGCTTCTTCCGGTACTTCTCAAGTAGTGCAGAGATTCGTCATCGACCGCAAAGTAGCCCATGGTCGCCCCGTATTCGGGCGCCATGTTGGCGATGGTCGCGCGGTTGGTCAGGCTCATGCGGTAGGCGCCCTCGCCGAAGTATTCGACGAACTTGCCGACCACCTTGCGCTCTCTGAGAATATTGGTGATCGCGAGGCTGATGTCGGTCGAGGTGATGCCGGGAGCCGGGCTGCCGACGAGTTTCACACCCAATACTTCCGGAAGCGGAATGTAAATCGCTTGGCCAAGCATGGCCGCCTCCGCCTCGATGCCGCCGACGCCGAATCCCAGGATGCCGAGGCCGTTGATCATCGTGCTGTGGCTGTCGGTTCCGACCAGCGTGTCGGGGTAGAGCAGGGAAGTATCGCAGTCCGGAGTTTCCATGACTACGCTCGCGAGCTGTTCGAGGTTGATTTGGTGGATGATGCCCTCTCCGGGCGGGTGTACGGTCAGGTTCTCAAAGGAGTTCATCGCCCATTTCAAAAAGCGGTAGCGCTCTTTGTTGCGCTTAAATTCCATGTTGATGTTGCTGATAAAGGCGTCCTTGCTCGCGCAGTCATCGACCATCAGAGAGTGATCGATGATCAAGTCGACCTTCACATTCGGGTTGATGAGCTCGGGGTTTTTCCCGGCGCGCTTGGTTTCATCCCGCATCGCCGCGAGGTCCACGATTGCCGGAACCCCGGTAAAGTCCTGCAGGATGATGCGGGAAGGAATGAAGGGAATCTCCCTGCCCTTGTCTTTGCCCTGGTACTGATGCCAATCCGTGAGGCTCTCCAAGTGCTCTTCGCTGACCTTGTAGTGGTCCAGTTTTCGGAGCGCGCCCTCCAGCAGTATCCTGATTGTGTAGGGCAAGCGTCGCAGGGCTTTTGCGTCCGCCCGCTTCGTGATGTCATAGTATTCGTAAACCGTTCCGCCTATCTCTATCTGATTCCTGTAATTCATGTTGATCTCCCAATCTGTCCCGTTTTGTATGGAACTCTCTTCTCGCAGTCTTCGTCGTAATTCGGCCTTCGCTTCGCTAAGCTCTTCGGCACTTCGTACCTGTGCCGTCTACTTTCTGTCTTGTAGCGCCACGTACGTTTTCTTGCTCTCGACGCTTCGGTAGGCCGGACGTATGATTCTCGGGCTGTTGGTCAGCTCCTCCATCCGGTGGGCGCACCATCCGGTGATTCTCGCCACCGCAAAGAGCGGGGTGAAGAGCTCTTCGGGGATGCCGAGCATGGTGTATGCGAATCCTGAATAATAATCCACGTTCGCGCTGACCTTTCTGACAGCGTGCTTCTTCGCGTAAATCAGCTCCGGCGCGATGCGCTCAATCATATCGTAGAGCTCGAAGGTCTCCTCGCATCCCTTTTCAATCGCCAGGTTCTTCACGTGCTTTTTAAAGATAACCGCCCTCGGGTCGGATACCGTGTAAACCGCGTGTCCGATTCCGTAAATCAGACCGCTCCTGTCGTAGGCCTCCTTGTTCAGAATCTTGTTCAGGTACTGTCTGACCTCGTCCTCATCCTTGGTGTCGCGCACATGCTCCCGGATATCTTTGAACATGTCCGTCACTTTCTTATTGGCGCCCCCGTGTTTTGGTCCTTTCAGAGATCCCAGGGCGGCCGCGATGACCGAGTAGGTATCCGTTCCGCTCGAAGAGACGACGTGGGTCGTGAAAGAGGAGTTGTTACCGCCGCCGTGCTCCGCGTGAAGCACCAGAATCAAGTCTAAAAGTTTGGCCTCGGAATCCGTATACTTGGTGTCAAAACGCAACATTCTGAGAATGTTCTCGGCAGTCGAAAGCTCCGGATCCGGGTTGTGGATGATGAAGGAGTCATCGCCCTGGTAGTGGCGGTAGGCGTTGTAGCCGTAGACCGCCAGGAGCGGGAACCTTGCGATCAGTTCAATACTCTGTCTGATCAAGTTCTCGACCGAGGTGTCATCCGCCTTGTCATCGTAGCTGTAGAGGGCGAGCACGCATTTTGCCAGCACGTTCAGCATGTTCTTGCTCGGGTTCCTCATAATCGTATCGCGCACAAAATGCTCCGGGAGCTTTCTCTTCTTGCCCAGGATTTTCTGAAAGCTCTCCAGTTCCTCAGGCAGGGGCAGCCTTCCAAAGTTCAGTAGGAAGGCCGTCTCTTCAAACCCGAAGCGGTTTTCAGAGATGAAGCCCTGCGTCAGGTCCTCAATGTCGATGCCCCGGTAAATCAGCCTTCCCGCCTTCGGAACCAGCTCGCCCTCATCAATGTAGTAAGACTGGATTTCCCCGATCCTGGTCAGTCCCGCCAGGACTCCTCGGCCGTCCGCGTTTCGCAGGCCTCGCTTTACGTCGTATTTTTGATAGAGTTCCTTGTCAATTTTGGAAGACGCTTCATGCAGTTTTGACCAGTCTCTGATCAGACAAGTTTCTTCCGTATTCAAGCAAAAATCACACATCATCCAAGCTCCTTATCTGTATTCGATTGCATTATTTTTCAGTTTCGAGTAAAAAAATGAAACCGGCATCACCGTGGTATTTGGTATACCAAATTATAGTATGAACGGAAGAAAAAGTCAAGAGAGGGAAGGCGATTTGGCAGAATGAGAAAGGGGGCCTCTCGAACTGATGGGAAAACGTCCATAAGGAGGCGGCTTTGAATCAGGGTGTAATTCGAAAAAATGAAGAGCCGAAAACTATCTAAAGATAAAGACAGGTTTAGAAATAGAAAGCTTCTTTTTGTTTTTTGAGAAAAAATCACAAATTATTGACGGAAAGATGAAAAAGTAGTATATTAAACGGAAGAGAGGTAAGAACTATGTTGGTACAATTTAGAGTAAGGAATGTTCTTTCGTTTAAGGATGAAGCTGTTTTGGATATGAGGGCGGTCAATTCTTACAAAGAACATCAGGATAATCTGATTTCTGTGGAAAATGGAGAAAGTTTGCTCAAAGTGGTCTCCATTTATGGGGCGAATGCGAGCGGGAAGTCAAATTTATTTTTTGCAATGAAATATTTTCAAAGTATCATTATCGAGTCTATGAACAATGTTAACAAGAACGAAGATTATGCAATCAAAGAGTATTATTATCCATTTAGTTTAGATAATAGTGTGGAAAATTCGGAGTTTGAAATTGTGTTAATTCTTGACGAATTTGAGTATACTTATGGATTTGAATATAATGAAAAATACATTGTGGAAGAGTGGCTATACAGGAAAAATTTACAGACAAAGAGAACAAGTAAGATTTTGGAGCGAACTCGTGAACTTGCAGAATTTGGCTCAAAAGTCAAAAAGGAATGTGACTTGTATAAAAAACAAATTCCCGAGGAATCTTTGGTCCTGTCTTTTTTTAACAAGTTGAACTTGGAAACGGATATTTTTCGAATAGTATTTGACGAGATAATGAATATTCTTTTGTTTCCAACTGATTTTTGCGAAGATGTCGAATCGCTTGAGAATTTCTTGCCAAAAGTGATAGATTTTGCTAAACCAAAGTTGTTGAAGTTTTTGAATGCAATCGATTCGGGGATTGAAAATATAGAGTATTTGAAAGGGGAGAAAGAGAACGATATTAAGTTCGTAACCTATCATAGGTCAGAAGATGGGGAATTTTATCCTTTAAATTTATACTCCGAATCAGAAGGCACGCTCAAAAGTATAATGTTATTCATGTATGCGAATGCGATGATTTTCAGTAACTCCATCATCTTCGTAGATGAGTTGAATACAAAACTCCACCCCTTAGTTCTGAAGTTTTTTATTGATTTGTTTTATGAAGCGGATTCAAAAGCACAATTGATCTATACAACACACGATACCACTCTGATGGATAAAAAATTCTTTAGGAGAGACCAGATTTGTTTTGTGCAAAAGGATGAATTTGGACATTCTAAATTATATGCCATGTCAGATTTTAAAGTGAGATCGGACGCCTCATTTGAAAAAGATTATTTGGCGGGCGTATATGGAGGGATTCCATTCTTGAAAGAGTTTTCGTTGCAAGAGGAGAAGTAGATGGGAAGCGATGATTTATTCAAGAAAAAAAGGGCAGCCAGGAAAGCGCGTAAGGCCGGTTTTTTAACTCCTAAAGCAAATTCTTACCTGATTGTGACGGAGGGTACGAAAACCGAACCATCCTATTTTGAAGGTTTACGAGAAGCAATTATACGAAAAAATGGCGGACAGATTGGAGTGCGTAAAATTTCAGATTTTATTGATATACGAGGAGAAGGATGTTCAACAGAAAGGTTGATTGAGATTACAGAACAAATCGTCAAGAAAGCGAATATTATCTATCAAAATGTATGGGTGGTATTTGATAAGGACGACTTTGATGATTTTGACCAAGCCATAAAGATGGGGGAAGCGAAAGGGTATAAGGTCGCTTGGAGTAATCAATCCTTTGAATATTGGTTGTATCTTCATTTTAGATACAGTGATTCCGCATTGCATAGGGATGAATGGACAAAAAAGTTAGATGAAATTTTTAAAGAATATGGATTGGGCGATGGAAAGTATCGGAAAAACTATGAAAACATCTATGAATTAGTTGACGCTTATAATGGAGTCAATACAGCGATACGAAACGCAAAGAGAAGAATGAAGGACTATGAAAAGAAGAATCGTAAACCTTCCGGTTTCGATCCGGGGACTACGGTACATGAGTTGGTCGAAGAGCTTAAAAATTATATTGAAGAAGGAAAGAATCGGTAGCGGAGTTACTGACAATTTGAAGCGGAGAAAAAGCGGCGTGAGGGAAGGTAGAAGGAGTATCGAATGAAAACATTAGTGGTAGTGGATGCGCAAAATGACTTTATCAGCGGGTCTTTGGCCTGTCAGCGAGCCTTTGAGGCGATGGATCGGATTGTGGAATGGATTGAACACAACCCGGATTCTAAGGTTTTATACACTGCCGACTGGCACAGACCGAGCAATCACAGCTTTCAAGTAAACGGCGGAATTTGGCCGATTCATTGCGTGCAGGACTCGGAAGGGGCGGCCATTTACAAGAAATTTTATGAACTTTCCAACGAAGCCTCTCGGCCCGGAGAGAAAAACCTCTATAAAAAGGGGAAGCGGGACGATGTGGAAGAATATTCCGGTTGCAAGGGAGAAAACGCGATCGGAAAAACCTTGGTGGAGAGCGCCGAGGGAGAAGTCTATGTCGCCGGACTTGCGAGCGAGTACTGCGTGAGAGAAACCCTGCTTGGTTTGAAAGAAGCGGGGCACGATGTGAAACTCTACCTGCCCGGGGTGGGCTATGTCAACGAAGAGGATCATGAAAAGAATCTGGCGGACTTGCGTGAGCGCGGGATTGCGATTGTCGAGTAGCTTAAAAAGCAAAAGTAATCCGGCTTTAAGGTAAGGAACTTTGTCGGAGCGTTTGAAGCATAGTGACAGGCTTTGTTTCATCGCCCGGACCGGGCTCTGATTTTTATGGAAGAGGATGAGAGAAAGGCGAGACGCTGCGAGCGCAGCAGAGGAGGAACTATGATTTACCCTGCATTTTTAAAAGAAAACGATACAATAGGCGTCGTTGCGATGAGCTCGGGGGTCGGCAATAAGTTAGAGACCTTCGAGGAGTCCTTGCGCGTTCTGAAGAGCCGGTCATACCGCATCAAGGAGGATGGGAACACCCGCTTGAACGAGCTCAGGGGCGGGACGGCCGAGGAGCGGGCGGAGGGCTTGAAAAAGCTCTATTTGGATGACGAGGTGAAGATGATTATGTGCGCGGCCGGCGGAGACTTTCTCTATGAAACCCTCCCGCACATCGACCTTGAGGCCATCAAGCGGCATCCCAAGTGGTTCATGGGCGCCTCGGACCCGACGAGCATCTGCTTTATGATCACGACCAAGCTCGACATCGCGACCCTTTACGGCCTGAACGCCGGCTCCTACTACACCGGACTGAAGCACCTGGAAGACAACCTGTCCATTTTGAGGGGCGATCTTGTCAGGCAGGACAGCTTTGAACTCTTTGAAAATACCGAAGGATTCTTAAAGGAAGGCGTCCACCTGACCGACAAGGTTTTTTGGGACAGCTACGGCAAAGAGGTGGACATGCGGGGAAGGTGCCTGGGCGGCTGCCTGGATGTCCTGAAGGATCTGATCGGCACGCCGTATGAGGATGTGAAGGCCTTCAATGAGCGCTACAGGGACGAGGGCGTCGTCTGGTACTTCGATATCTTCGCGATGAAGGCCGAGGCGGTCTATCTGACCCTGCTCCAGATGAAGGCGGCTTCGTGGTTCGATTGCGCGAAGGGCTTCGTCTTCGGTCGGGTCGTGTTTCCGGACAGCTTTGTGGACATGAGCTACAAGGACGCCTACCGAATGGCGCTGCCGGGCTTCGACATCGTCTTGGATGCGGATGTGGGCCACACCCTGCCCAAGATGACCCTGATCAACGGCGCGAAGATCCATGTCTTGTGCAAAAACGGAAGCGGCAGCATTGGGTTTAACTTATAAAAAATGGGTATAAGCTAACTGTACGATGGATAAGATTTTTAAACTACCGTGTAACGTAAAAGAAAGGAATACAATATGAGCAAAAAAGTAAGTGTTTTGGTAGGTAGCCTTAGAAAGGCATCGATTGCCAGAAAGATTGCAAAGAACCTAATTGAGATGTTTCCGGAAGGATACGATGTAAAAATCGTGGAAATCAGAGACCTTCCTCTTTATGACTTCGACTATGATACCGCTTCTGAAACCGACAAGCCGCTACCGGCAATCTATACCGAGTTCAGAGAGACCATCAAGGCATCTGACGGCGTCTTGTTCGTAACGCCTGAAAACAACAGAGTTGTTCCTGCCTGCTTGAAGAACGCAGTAGATATCTGCTCGAAGCCGAACGATGACGTCGCACTAAAAGGAAAGCCGGGCGCAATCGTGAGCCACTCTGTCGGAACCATCGGCGGATACAGCGCACAAAAGACTTTGAGACTTGCCCTTTCTTACTTCGATATGAAGCTTCCGGGCCAGCCTGAAGTATTCCTGGCGAAGTCACCTCAGTACTTTGACGAGGGAAGCGACAAGATCAACAACGAAAAGACCATCGAGTTCTTGCAGGGATACATCAACAACTTCGTGAAGTTGATTGAGGAAAACAAGTAAGAAAACGGTTCGAGACGGGGAAACCCGTCTCTTTTTTATTTGCCCTTAACGCGCTTCCCGCTCCAGCTTCTCAAAGGCTTCCCTGATCTCATCGGGCGAGTCGCTCAGCGCGTGCTCCGAAGGCTCATCCCTCTTGCAAGGATTCGGGTGCTTGGTGTAGTCGCGGTAGAGGTGTCCCCATTCCCTGAGCCGGACGAGCTGCGGAATCAAGGTTCTTCCGGCGATTATGACGGTGCCGGTCATCTATTGCCTCAGGAACACGCAGTTTATCAAGTATCCGTTCGGCATTCCGGAGTTGGCTGCGAGCACCCTCGTCATCGGCCTTCACCTGTGGCGAAAGAACATGTACCTCTTGATCGTCGCCGGAACCTTTTGTTATATGTTTTTGCTGAGAATGTTCTAAAAAAAAATACCAAGCCGGTAAAGCTTGGTATTTTTTTAATTTGTCACTATATTTGTCGATTTCCGACTCACTTAGAAGCTCGGTACGATAGAACCCTCGTATTTTTCCTCGATGAATTTTTTAACCTTTTCCGTTTGCAAAACCTCTACAAGAGCCTTGGTCTTCTCGCTCTCGGCGTTTTTCTCCAAAACCGTGATGATGTTCACATACGGAGAATCTTTCTCTTCCATCACCAAGCTGTCTTTGACCGGGTTGAAGCCCGCTTCGAGCGCATAGTTTGAGTTGATGACAGAGATGGTCACATCATCCAAGGTTCTTGGAAGTTGCGCCGCATCGATTGCAGAAAACTTCAGGTTGAGCTTGTTTTCAGTGATGTCGATTTCCGTCGCTTCCAAGCCCGCCTCGTCGTTGAGCTTGATCAAACCGTGCTTTTCCAAAAGGAGCAGCGCTCTTCCGCCGTTTGTCGAGTCGTTCGGAATCGCAACCTTGTCGCCGTCCTTCAACTCTTCAATCGACTTGATTTTGTTAGAGTAAACGCCCATCGGCTCCACGTGCACGCCGCCCGCGTTCACGAGCTTCAAGTCGTGGTCCTTCGCAAAGGTGTCCATGTACGGCTCGTGTTGGAAGAAGTTCGCATCGATCGAACCCTCGTCCAAGGCCATATTCGGCATCACGTAGTCTGTGAATTCTACAATCTCCAATTCATAGCCCTTAGCGGCCAGGTCATCCTTTACAATCTCCAGAATTTCCGCGTGGGGAAGGGGCGTTGCGCCGACTTTAATCGGCTCCAAGCCGTCCTTTGCGTCCTGCTTTTCGCCTTCTTTGTTCTCCGCTTCCTTGCCCTGTTCGGTCTGCTTCTCGTCCGTCTTTGTTTCTTCTTTCGCCTTGTCTCCGCCGCAAGCCGTCAGGCCGAAGAGCAAGGTCAGTACCAATACCGGTATCAGTAATAGCTGTTTCTTCATTTTAGGTTCCTCCTTATTTGTTTTTGTTTGACTCCTACTTCACTCTCTTTGATATGTAATTTCCTGAGCTTTGAATGATTTGTACCAATAGGATGAGCAATATGATCGTGTAGTTCATGATGTCCTGCCTGTTCCTCACATATCCGTATCGGATCGCCAAATCTCCTAATCCTCCACCTCCTATCACTCCTGCCATTGCGCTGTAGCCGATAATATTGATGATCGTCACGGTGATGTTCAGTACCATCGATGAAAGAGACTCCGGTAACAAAACATGGACGATGATCTGCCAGTTGCTCGCCCCCATCGCCTGAGCCGCCTCGATGACGCCCTTGTCCACCTCCAGCAGGGTGGTCTCCGCGATCCTTGCAAAGAACGGGATGGAAGCGATGATGAGCGGGATGACGGTCGCGTTGGTTCCGATTGCGGTTCCGATCAAGAGTCGGGTAAAGCCGATCAGGTAGATCAGCAGGATGATGAACGGGATGGAACGCATCATGTTCACGATGTAGGAAATCACCGAGTAAAGCTTGGTGTTTTCAAAGATTCCGCCCTTTGCGGTGCAGACCAGGATGATGCCCACCGGCAATCCGAGCAGGACTGCAAAGAAGGTGGTGATCAAAACCATATACAGGGTTTCTCCGGTCGCCGTCATTACCAGTTCCAGTATCTTATTCATTGATTACCTCCACCTTTACACCGTTTTCTCCGAACATTTTTAAAATTTCATCAAAGGTCTCGTCATCGCACCTGACCCCCACGACCAGCCTGCCGAGGTCGGAATCCTGAATCTGCTCAATCTTTCCGTAGATGATGTTGAAGTCCACATTCAGGGTTCTGATGATGGTCGATAAGATCGGCCGCTCCGAGGCGTCGCCCACAAAAATCAGCTTCATCAGCCTCTCGTCGGTCACGAACTCCCTTGCCCTCGACTCTTCGAGGAAGCCCTCAATCTTCTCGTTGGAATCGGAAGAGAAGATGTCGAGCACCGAGCCCTCTTTAATCGCTTGACCATGTTCGAGGATGGCGACCCGGTTGCAGATTGACTTGATCACATTCATCTCGTGGGTGATGACCACGATCGTGATGTTCAGCGTTTGGTTGATCCTCTTTAAGAGGTCCAAAATCTGTAGGGTGGTCTTGGGATCGAGCGCCGAGGTCGCCTCGTCACAGAGCAGGATGTCCGGTGAGTTTGCGAGCGCTCTTGCGATGCCGACCCTCTGCTTTTGTCCGCCGCTCAGCTCGTCCGGGTAGGCGTTCGCCTTGTCCTCGAGCTCTACGAGCTTCAGGAGCTCCGTCACCCTTTCTTTGATTACGCTCTTATCCACCTTGTCGATCTTGAGCGAGAAGGCGACGTTCTCAAAGATGGTCTTGGACTTTAAGAGGTTGAATCCCTGAAAGATCATCCCGATTTTTTTTCTCGCCTGTCTGAGCTGCTTGCTGTTCAGTTCCAGGAGGTTCTGCCCGGCCACCGTCACGCTTCCCGCGCTCGGCCTCTCGAGGAGGTTGATGCACCTGACCAAGGTCGACTTGCCGGCCCCGCTCAGGCCGATAATCCCGTAAATATCCCCCTTGTTTACATGAAGGCTGATCCCGTTCAGGGCGTTGACCTCATTCTTGTCCTGGTAAAAAGTCTTGTGTATGTTCTCTAATCGTATCATAGCGTATCTTGGCGTTCTCCTTATCTTATCTTCCGAATCGTATCTCGCACTGCCGTCCCGTTTTTTGCCAAAAAGGCTCTGCAAAGAGCGAACCCTCCCGACGAGCCTGTTTTGATCAAGAAATATCAATAAAAAAGCCCGTCACTTTGCTTATTCAAGACAAAGGACGAGCTGAACCCGTGTTACCACCTTTTTTCATCTGCACATCACTGGGCAGACCTCATCGAGTACCATCATACTCTAACGCTGTAACGGGCGTACCCGAGCTCACCTAAGGCAAAAGCGTTCAGCGAACTTCGCTCCAAGACCATATTCCATAACAGTTTTCAATATCCGGCTTCCACCTACCCGAACTCTCTGTGATTTACTCCTGCTATGTACTCTTCTCTTCCCTGCGAAAATAGTTTTATCCGTATTGACTCCAAGTATACTCTCTTTGTTCCGGGATGTCAATACCTATTTTTTTAAAATTCGTGTATCCGGAAAGCGGGGCAGGCTAGCTGTTTCCGTGCTCTTCCGTAATCATTTGTGAAATCCTGTTTTTTTCATCCAGTACCGCTACCTTCGGTACAAAATGTCTTGCCTCTGTTTCGTCCATTTGCGCATAAGCGATGATGATGACCACATCTCCAACTTGCACCAATCGTGCCGCGGCGCCGTTCAGACAGATCACGCCCGAACCTCGTTCTCCCTCTATTACATAAGTCTCCAGACGCGCCCCGTTGTTGTTGTTCACAATCTGAACCTTTTCATTCGGAAGCAGGCCCACCGCATCCATCAGGTCGCGGTCTATGGTGATGCTTCCCACATAGTTCAAATTGGCCTCGGTCACAATCGCTCGGTGGAGCTTCGATTTCATCATCGTCAATATCATTCTTTAAAACCTCACAGTCATATTGTCAATCAGCCTGGTTGTGCCGAACTTTACGGCAAGGGCGATGATTGACGGCTTCTCGACAGAGTCGGTATCCTTCAGGGATTCCCTGTCTACAATTTGGATATAATCGATTTCACAAGGAACGCTTACAATCTGTTCCCTCATCGCTTTTATCAGGGTTTCGGCGCTCGTTTCGCCGGCTTCTATCATTGTTTCGGCATGTTTCAGCGCACGGTGGAGTACCGTAGCGTCCCTTCTTTGGCTTTCCGAAAGGTACTTGTTGCGCGAGCTCTTCGCCAGGCCGTCCTCCTCGCGGATGATCGGCATCCCGATGATGTCCACCTTCAGGTTCAAATCCTGCACCATGCGGCGGATGATCATCAGCTGTTGGATGTCCTTTTTGCCAAAGTAGGCCCTGTCGGCATCGCTCAGGTTGAAGAGCTTGATCACGACCGTGCAGACGCCGCGGAAGTGTCCCGGACGCTGCAGTCCGCAGAGCTTGTCGGTCAACTCCTCTACGCTCACATAGCTCGCGTAGTGAGTAGGGTACATCTCTTCCACGCTTGGCGCAAATACCGCATCCACGCCTTGGGCCTCCGCCATTCCGATATCTCTCTCAAGGTCTCTCGGGTAGGTCTCGTAGTCCTCGTTCGGGCCGAACTGGATCGGGTTTACAAAGTCGGACACGATGACCACATCGTTTTCTATTCTCGCCTGCTTCATTAAGGATTGGTGTCCCTCGTGCAGGTAGCCCATGGTCGGCACCATGCCGATGGTCTTTCCGGCCTGCCTTGCCTCCCTTACAAAGAGTTTGAGTTCCTCAACTGTGCGCAGAAGCTTCATTTACTTGTCTCCTCCATACATTTTTTGCCACTCTTCCATCTGGTCCTCTTTCAGATGAAAACTCTCGGCATCGCTCGGAAAGCTTGTGTTTTCGACTTCCTCGATATATTTTTGTGTCGCTTCTTTTATGATCTCGCCGACATTTCCGAATACCTTGACAAAAGAAGGGCTCTTGTCGGAGTAGGTGCCGAACATATCGTTGGAAACCAGAACCTGTCCGTCCGTTCCGTTTCCGGCGCCGATCCCGATGGTCGGGCAGGAGACCGCCTCGGATATTTTGGTAGAAACCTCCTTCGGCACGCACTCGATGACGATGGCGAACACACCCGCTTCGTCAAGCAATTTGGCATCTTCGAGCAGTTTTTTTGCATCCTCGGCATTTTTTCCCTGAATCAGGTATCCGCCCATCTGGTTCACCGATTGCGGCGTCAAGCCGATGTGGCCGACCACGGGAATCTTGGCTCTGACCAGTGCGCGCACTACATCAATGACTTCGCTTCCGCCCTCGATCTTGACCGCCTGTGCGTGACCTTCCTGAATCAGTCTGCCCGCGTTTTTCACCGCCTCGTTGACATCGGTATGGTACGAAAGATAGGGCATATCGCCAATGATCAGAGCCCTCTTTGCCCCTCTCGCGACTGCCCTCGTGTGGTGAATCATATCTTCCATCGTCACATAGATGGTGTCCTCATATCCCAAAACGACGTTACCCAAGGAATCGCCGACCAAGATCGAGTCGATTCCGGCCTCGTCCACCAACTTTGCGGTAGAATAATCGTAGGCGGTAATCATCGTGATTTTTTTTCCGCTTTCTTTATATTTTTGAAATGTCCTGGTTGTCACTTTCTTCAACATACAGTCCTTCTTCCTTTCTTGCTTTCTTGAATGGGAAGCTCGCCGGGCCTTCGCTCCGATCAACGGAAGACGTCGAGTTCCGCTTCTTTCTCTTCTCCCAAAAGAGTCAAGGTCGCCGCTCCGAGCTGTCGGTAGAGTGTAAGGAGCTCCGGGTTCTTGGTGAGTTCCTGCAAATGCTGTTCTATGGTCGCCTTGTCTCCTCGCTCTATCGGCCCTGTCAGCGCGTCGAAGCCCTTTTGTCCGAGGTTGCTGAGCGTCGATTCCAGGAGGGGGAGCAGGATTCGCTTGGCGTCCTCCCTGCTCATCCCCAGGTCTTTGAGCAGGGATTCCGAGAGTCCGTACAGGGTGACCGTGTAGTTGGAGAGCATGACCATCGCGGCGTGGTATCGGATCTTGTCCTCGGGCGCTATGCGGACAATCGGGTTCGCATAGCCTGTGAAGAGCGTCTTCACGAGCGGGAGCCAATCTCCGCCGCCCTCGACGGTAAAGCAGGTCTTCGGCAACTGTTCCAAGGCCTTTGCGGGGTCCGAAAAGGACTGGGCCGGGTGCAGGCTGAATATCGCGGCACCCTTATCCCGGAGTGGGTGGAGGATCCTTGATGACAGGGAACCCGAGCAGTGGGCAAAGCCCTTTCCGCTGAGCTCTCCCGCCGCTTCCGCCAGCGCCTTTGCGACGCCCTCAATCTCGCCGTCGGTCGTGGTGATGAACAGCAGATCCGCTTCGGCGATTGCCTCTCCCGGGCACGCGTAGGCCTTTGTCTGTAAGTTCTTTGACAGAGAGGCTGCTCGCTCCGGGCTCCTCGAGTAAATGCCGCTGACGCTGTGCCGTTTCGCGAAATAAAAAGAAAGAGCGTGACATACCTTGCCCGCTCCGATAAAAGCAATGTGCATCCGTTTACCGTCCCTGTTCTCTCGAATCAAAGCAATCTTCCTCTATTTTGTATGAAATGGTCCGCAAGGTACGGCCCCGACAGGAAGCCGTTAGGGTTATTATACTCATACGCCCGATTTTGTCAACAATTTCATAAAAATAATGCAATAAACTTAATCCTGCCCGAATTCCATGCGCTCTTTGATGGTTTTTAGAATCCGCTCGGCCACCTTGCTCTTGTCCATGAGCGGCACTTTGATCTGCTCGTCCCTGCTTAAAATGGTCACCAGGTTGGTGTCGGTCTGAAAGCCCGCGCCCTCGTCCTTCAGGCTGTTGGCGACAATCATGTCCACATTTTTTTCTCTGAGTTTTTTGCCCGCATTCTCAATGAGGTCCCGGGTTTCCATCGCAAAGCCGCATAAAAACTGATTTTCTTCCCGGTGTTCGCCCAAGTATTTGAGGATGTCGGGGTTTCGCTTCAACTCGAGCACCAGCTCGTCGGTCTTGCCCTTCTTGATTTTATGTTCGCTGACGGTCTTGGGCGTATAGTCCGCAACCGCCGCGCACATGATTACAATCTGACTGCTCGGACTGTATTTTTTGACTTCTTCGAACATGTCCACGGCCGAATTGACCTTGATAAAGTTTGTGAAGGCAGGGGGGTCCACGGTCGCATTTCCCGAAATCAGGGTCACGTTCGCGCCCATCGCCGCGGCGATCTTGGCAATCGAGTAGCCCATCTTGCCGCTCGAGTGGTTGGTGATGAAGCGCACCGGGTCGATCGCCTCCTTGGTTGCGCCGGCGGTCACCAAAATGTTCAAGCCCTCAAAGATCTTTTCCATGCCGATCTTGTGCAGGATTCTTTCCTTTATGTACTCGGATTCCGGGAGTCTTCCCTTGCCGATGGTTCCGCAGGCCAGAACGCCGCTGTCCGCCTCCAGGATCTCCCAGCCGTAGTGCTCGAGTTTTTTTAGATTGTCCTGCGTGACCGGGTTTTCGTACATTCTGGTATTCATCGCGGGGCATATCATCTTCGGGCAGTCGCAGGCGAGGACCGTGCTGGTGAGCATGTCGTCGGCGATGCCGTTTGCCAGCTTGGCGATCACGTTTGCCGTCGCCGGAGCGATGACCACCAAGTCCGCCCTGTCCGCGAGGGAAATGTGGTCGATTTCCCTTGCCCTCTTGTTTTCGAAGGTATCGATGTAGACGTCGTTGCTCGTAATCGCTTCAAAGCTCAAAGGGCTGACGAATTCACACGCGTTCTTTGTCATGACCACCTGGACGTCACAGTTCAGTTTTACCAGCGCGGATGCCAGGGCGACCGCCTTAAAACACGCGATTCCGCCGCTCACACCCAAAAGTACAGTCTTATTTTTTAACATAGCTTACCCCTTTACCGTTCGAGTACAAGTGAATGGTATCTCAAATGCCGGTACAAGTCAATAAGTTTGCCGAGAATTCCGGCCGAACAGGCAAAAAGCTCCGAAAACAAGGCATCTTGCCTTCGGAGCTCGCTCGTCCGAGCCGGGGTGCCCTCCCTTGAGGGGGCGCTTCGGGCCCGAATCCCTTTCTTTTGGGTTTTGCTCTTCGCGTCGCTTAGCGCGTCTTAAAGAACTCTTCCTCGTAAATTTTTACTTTTTCGCCGTTCAGGATGCGGATGACGCCCTCGTTGAGCGCTTCCATCTCGTCCTCGCCCGCTTCAATCAGGACAGGGGCGATGAACTTGACGCTCTTTGAGATTTTCTCAGTCAGGTACTCGGAGTAGGCCATGCCGCCTGTCAGCACGATGTAATCCACTTCGCCTTCCAAGACCGTAGCCATCGCGCCGATTTCCTTCGCAATCTGGTAGGCCATCGCATCGACAATCAACCCGGCGTAGTCGTTGTCCTTCATCATCTTTTCAGCCTCTCTCAGGTCGTTGGTGCCTAAGTAGTTTGAGAGTCCGCCCTTTCCCCGAATCAGCGGCTTGAACTCCTCAAAGCTCTTGTACTTGCCCGAGAAGCAGAGCTTCGCGAGGGCGCTGCTCGGCAAGCTGCCGGCGCGCTCCGGAGAGAACGGTCCCATTTCATTGGCGTTATTGGCGTCGATCATCCTGCCGTTCTTCAGAGGCACGATGGAAATGCCGCCGCCCAGGTGTGCGACGACCATCTTCAAGTCTTCCAGGTCTTTGCCCTTTTCCTTTGCGACGCGGTATGCGGTCGCCTTCACATTGAGGGCGTGAAGCAGGGATTTTCTCGGCAGTTCCTTGATGCCGGAGATTCTTGCGATGTCTTCAAACTCGTCAACCGCCACTGGGTCCACGATGTAGGCCGGGAGATTGTGTTCGTCCGCGATACTCTTGGCGATGATGCCGCCCAGGTTCGAAGCGTGCTGGCCCTGGACGCCGGCCTTCAGGTCCTCAATCATCGCATCGGTTACGATGTAGATGCCCGACGGAATCGGCTTGATCAGGCCGCCCCTTCCGACGACCGCGATGAAGTCATCGAGCCAGTAGCCCTCGTCATCGAGCCATTCCAAAATCAGGTTCTTTCGGTACTCGAACTGGCTCGGAATCGTCTTGAACTTCTTTAAGTCCTCTTCGTTGTGGGCTATATTCTTTTGCACCAAGTTGTTTTTTTCCTCAAAGACGGCAACCTTGGTTGAGGTGGAGCCGGGATTGATCACCAATACATATTTTTTCATAGTTTCCCTTTCTTGTTTTCTCATCACTGCCTGTCTCGCGCCGTGAGGAAGCGGACCTGCGTTCTCTCGGGGTCAAACCCTCCTCTCAAGGAAATGCAAACAGCGCAAAAGAAAGAGAGGATTACCCTTCATTTAGAATAGTTATACCCTCGTTGGATCCGTTTTAAAAAGGTGCGGAAAATCCGACTGAATAAAACGGGGGGAGTGGGTATAATAGAATTGTAGATTTTCTTTTTGTTATAAAATGTTATTAAATAATAATAACTACCAATAGCTAGTCTGTGGGCTTCGCCTCGCGTGCGCGCTCACAGGTTCTTTCCGAATTGAAATGAGGTCAAAGATGAATGTGCAAGTGAATCAAATTCCCACCTACGAGTCGGTAGTCAGAACGGGCGGCATAGCGGATGTCAACGAGCGCCTTCGCAAAAAAAGGCCCGCACCCGGTGCAAATTCCGGTGCGACCGTTCTCCCTTGCGGAATGGGGAGCATGGTGGACGATCCGAGCGGCAGGTTGAAAAAGCCCGAGTGGCTGAAAATACCCCTTCCCGAGAAGGGCAGTGTGGACCTGGTCCGCGGTTCCCTGAAGAAGTTCAGTGTCAGAACCGTCTGCGAGGCGGCCGCCTGTCCGAACTCCCGGGAGTGTTTCCACAAGGGGACTGCGGCCTTTATGATCATGGGATCCTATTGCACCAGAAAGTGCAATTTTTGTAACGTGCAGTTCGGAAGGCCCGACGCCCTCGACCCCGAGGAGCCGAGACACCTTGCCGAAACTGCCAAAGAACTGAATTTGAAGCACCTGGTTGTGACTTCGGTGACCAGGGACGACCTTCCGGACGGCGGAGCGCATCACTTTGCCGAGGTCGTCAGGCAGGTCAACGCCCTCGTCGATCCCGCACCGGCGGTGGAACTTCTGATTCCCGATATGCAGGGGGATTGGGATGCCCTGCAAATTATTCTGGATGCGGGTCCGGAGGTTCTGAATCACAACGTGGAAACGGTTCCGAGGCTCTATTCGACCGTCCGGCCCCAGGCGATTTACGAGCGCTCGCTCGAGCTCCTCAAGCAGGTCAAGTTGAGGGCGCCCGGGATGGTGACCAAGTCGGGCTTCATGCTCGGACTCGGCGAGACCGAGGAGGAGATCTTTCAGCTGATGGATGACCTCAGGGCGGTCGGCTGCGATTGCCTGACGATCGGCCAGTACCTGAGACCCTCGCTCAAACACCTGCCCGTCGTGGAGTACGTACACCCCGACGTCTTTGAGCGCTACCGCTTGATCGGCCTCGAAAAGGGCTTTCAATCCGTGGCTTCGGGCCCCTTTGTCAGGAGCTCCTACATGGCGGCGGACTTTTATGAAGAGACCCTTGCGGCCAAGGTGAAGCAAAAGTCTGCGGGTCGGGAAGCGCTTGATACCAAAACGGTGAGGGGATGAGATGAACAGCGAAACCAAGATAGTCTTATTTGATTTCCCGATTCAAAGGGGAGCGGAAGCGTTCGCAATCGAGGACGCGATTTTGGAGGACGAAGGCTTTGCCGACAAGATCGTCCTTTTTACATGGAGGACCAAGCCCACCATCATGCTCGGACGCTTTCAAAACGCTCTGCGCGAGGTCAACCTCAAGGCCCTGCAGGAGCGGGATGTGGATTTGGTCAGACGGGCGACCGGCGGGGGCACCATCTACACCGATGACGGGTGTTTTCAATTTTCCCTGATTGCGCCCAGGACGCTTCCGAACGGGAGCTACCAGAAGGAAATCAACTTTGAGCGCTTCCTGAAGCCGAGCCGCGAGGTCTTTTTAAAGATGGGCATCGACTGTGAAATCAGTGAGCGGAACGACCTTTTGCACAAGGGGGTCAAGTTCAACGGGAACTCCCAGCACATCAGCAAGGATCGGATTTTGTACCACGGTTCGGTCCTCTACAACACCGACCTGGGGGCGATGGCCAAGCTGTTGACCCCGCAAAAACTCAAGATGGAGAGCAAGGGTATCAGCTCGACCAGACAGCGGGTCGTCAATCTGATTGCGGTCGACCCGTTTCAGAGAACGGTGGAGCGCTTCCAAAAAGAATTCGAGGAGCGTTTTGCCCTGGAGCTCGCCTGCCAATATGTGGAGTTTGCGATCGATGCGATCGACAGGATAGAGCGGGTCTTCCACTTGGAGACGGAGAAGCCGGAACTCTTCCGACGGGCTGCGGAGATTCAGCGCCTCAAGTACGATAACCCGGATTGGATCGTGCAGAAAGAACCCGCCTACACGATTGAAAAGGAGGGGCTCTTTGAAGCGGGCTTTGTCAAGGCCCTGATCGATGTCAAGAAGGGGCTGATTGCCTCGCTTCGCATGGAAGGGGATTTTTTCAGCGAGGAAGCGTTTTTGGAAGAGCGCCTCAAAGCCTTTGAGGGCAGGGCCTATTCGGCAGACGCGCTCGCGGATCCCGCAAAGGCCCTCTGTGACGGAGAGCTCTTTCAGGTTTCCTATTCGGATTTGATGAAGCTGCTCTTTGACTGATTGAGGCTTGGATAATTTACCCGGTCAAGGGTTGGATAAATAACAAAAAAAGGTGCCTGCGCAATCTGCGGACACCTTTGTTTTTTTCTGTGAAATCGGCAGCTTCGCTTCCGGATTCCCGGGCGCTAGGATTACCCGGCACATTGGATTCCCGGATTTGCGCCGCCGCTGCTCGCGATACCGGCTTTGCCGCCGCGGAGCTTCGAGCGAGCCTACGCCAAAATGCTCTTCATGAAGGCGGTCGCCTCGGCGATCTCTTCAGCGTTCGGTTCCCTCGAGTGAATACTGGTCTCGTACATTTGGTCCTTGATTTTCTTTGGAACAAAGGGAATCAATTTGATGCGCTTGATCATCTTCTCATCGACCTTTCCCCTCGCCAGACGGACTCCAAGGTACTCGTTTGACTCGTGCACCAGCTCCTTCACATTCTCTCTGACCTTGGCCGCGTGCTCACTGTCGGGACTCGCCCCCAGGGTGCCGAGCAGGGCGACCTTTTTGCCGTGAATTTTTTTGATAAATTTCATAGCTTCCGCATTTGCGGTGGTGCGATCCACCCAGAAGCCCGCCACGACCATGTCGTAGTCCTCGTAGCCGGAAACATCCTTGAGCTTTGCGATATCAATTTGTTCGCAGTCGTCCTTGATGTTCTTGTAGACCTCGTTACAAAAATACTCCGTGTTCCCGGTCTTCGATGAATATGCTATCAATACTTTCATTGTTTCACCTCGTAATGGTAAGGAATTGTTATCCTCAGTCCTCTTGTTTCAGTCTCTTCATTCTAAAGGAAACCCGGCATCGGAATCAAGCCCCGGTTTCTGCGTTCTTTGCATCGAGTCTATCTGTCCCCTTGATTCCGGAACGTCCGAAAGAAATTTGTAAGATTTTTGTAGGCGCTTTTTAATTGTTTTTTTTTATGCTTGGGTGTATCCTATACACATTATAAGCACTTGAACATAGGAGGGAGCATGCAAGGTAAAAATAAGGATGATACCATCATCAGCGTCAAGGATGTTTATAAATTTTTCATCATAGGCAAGGAGAAGGTCAAGGCGCTCAACGGCGTGAATCTGGAGATCAAACGCGGCGAGTTCGTCGTGATTCTGGGGACCTCGGGCTCCGGAAAATCCACGTTTCTTAATGTTCTGGCGGGACTCGAAAAGCCTACCAAGGGAAGTATACACATCCTGGGTCAGGAAGTGAGCAAGTACTCGGAGGGAAAGCTCGCCCGTTTCCGAAAGAAGCATGTCGGCTTCATTTTTCAAAGTTACAACCTGATGCCGAACTTGACGGCTGTTGAGAATGTTGCGATGCCTCTTACTTTCAGGAAGGTCAAGCCGGCCAAGAGACACGCGGAGGCGGCGATGCTCTTGAAGGCGGTGGAGCTCGGAACCCACCTCTTCCACAAACCGACGCAGATGTCCGGCGGACAGCAGCAGCGGGTCGGCATAGCGAGGGCCTTTGCAGGCTCCCCTGAGATCATCTTTGCGGATGAGCCGACCGGGAACTTGGATTCTAAAACCTCTAAAACTGTGCTTGAGCTCATGATCAACATGGCTAAGAAAAAACATCAGACCATCATTATGGTTACGCACGATCCGGATTTTGCGCAGTTCGGGGACAAGGTGGTTTATCTCTTCGACGGCTTGATCAAAAAAGTTGAGGTGAAGGATCCTGTGACCGGAGAACAGGTAGAATTAAGGAGAGAGGAGTCTAAACCGGTGCAGACTCCGGAGAAGTAGAAGGAATCGATTCATTAAATGGAGGATAAGAATGAAGAATAAGAATGTTTCAAGGCGTATCGCGAGCGTGCTCTTTGCCTTTGTCATGTTGCTCGGGCTCTTTGACAACGTGCATGCGGCAAGGCTCGGGGCGGGAAAATTTTCGGCGCTTCACAACGAAGAGGAGTCCTTCCCGCAGGATCCGTCACACACCGCCAAGAACGAACCGAAGTTGGAACTGAAGCACGGCTCGAACCTGGGTACTTTTTTGGTCTCGAAGGAGCAGAAAATTGCCTTCACCTTGAAGAATATCAGCACCGACTCCGCTTACGATATGAAGGTCGAGTTGAATGTGAACCAAAAGGATGAGAAACTCTTTGTCTCTAAGAATTTCAGAGCCGAAGAGAAGGTCTTGGCTCCGACCAAGGAGAAGAGCTTTTCCCTTCCGTTTGAAATGAAGTCGGCGACGCCCGAGGGAACCTACAACATGACCCTCAAGATAACCTATAAGAACGCCTACAAGAATCAATTCGTAAAAGAGTTTCCGGTCTATATGTACGTGCAGAACGGGAACGTCAAGCCGGTGGTTGAAATCGCGGGAACCGAGTTCCAGAACGGATGGATTTCATCGGACGGTCCTTCAAAAATGAGAATCAACCTGAAGAACAACGGTACCTTGGATGCGAAGAACATTGAAATCAAGCTTGACGGCTTGGATCCGAAAGGGGTCTTCCTGGTCAAGGACTCGGCCTTCCGTAAGCTTTCGACCCTACAGGGAAATGTGAGTCAGCTCTTCGGCTTTGAGCTCCAGGCCAATCCGAATGTAGATAAAGACCAGGAGATTACGGCGATCATCACTTACTATGACGCGGTTGACAACAAGTACGAGAGCACCCACAAAATCCTGGTGCCGTGCAGTGCCAACTCGGGTCAGGGCGCCTTTGCCGATGTGGACATGAACTTCTCAAAGGCCCAGTACAGCGTGGTGGGCGACGGCAAGACGACGGTCACATTGACCTTGAAGAACAAGGGCGAGAAAGATTTGAAAAACTTGAAATTGGAGCTTTCTTCAACCGCGAACATCACCTTTATGAGCAACTACCTGAACCTGATCGACGTGTTGAAGGCGGGCGAAACCAAGACTTTTAACTACACTGTGGTGTCGGCCAACGCGGAAAGCGAAGGAAACAACCCGATTACGGCGAAATTGATGAGCGCATCGGCGGCTGCGGAAGATACTTCCAGAACCAAGATCCAGGTCGCGGGCATCACTTCTTATAAGAAGGACGGCGCCGGGGCAGGGAAAAAGCCGAAAATCATCATTGCGGATTACGCGATCAGCGGAGAAAAAGTAGTTGCGGGCAAAGAGTTTATTTTGACAGTCATGGTAAGAAACACCTCGCAGTCGATCGGCATCAAAAACATTAAGATTACACACAATTCACAGGACGGTGTATTTATCCCAATCGATGCGGCAAACTCTTTCTTTATCGACTATATTCATCCGGGCGGAGTTGTCGAGAGAAAAATCAAGTTGACCTCAAAGCCGGATGCTGCTGCGAAGATGTATAAGATTGACTTTAAAGGCGAGTATGAAGATGAGTCCGGAAAGTCTTATGACGAAAAGGGAAATCCGTTTGTATCGGAAGAATCGATCAACTTGAATCTAACGCAGGAAATCAGACTCGAGATTCCGGAATTGTCAATTCAGGAGAGTGCTATGGTCGGCGAAGGGATTCCGATAGATGTTGAATTTTACAACATGGGTAAGGCTCCTTTATACAATATGCTGGTAAAACTCGAGGGAGATTTTGACACCGATGTCAGAAACTACTTTGTAGGTAAGTTTGATACTTCGAGAAGTGATACATTCTCAGCCAAGATCACGCCGACTGCGGAAGGCGATCTCAAAGGAAAGCTGATATTTGAATATGAGGATGAAACCGGAGTAAAAGACAGAAAAGAGAAAGAATTTACGATCTTTGTATCAGGCGTGATGGAAGAAGATTTGAGCAAGAGAGACGACATGATGATGGGAGAGGACGGCGAGATCAAGCTCGACGAAAACGGCAATCCGATTGAGGATTCCGGCATGTCCTTCCTCACTATGATCATCATAGCGGCAGTCGTGATTGTAGCTGTCATCGTCTTTGTCGTGGTAAACAAGAAACGCAAGAAGAAAAAGTTGGAGAAGATGCTATTGGAGTCTGACGATGAGGATAAGTGATCTGATTAAAATGGGCCTTCTCAACCTCTGGAGGAGGAAGGGAAGGACCATGCTCACCATACTCGGGGTCATCATCGGCTCCGTGTCGGTGGTGCTGATGCTCTCGATTGCCTTGGGCTCCGAAATGGCGGTGCAAAAGCAGGTCGAGTCCTTCGGTAACATCCGGGTAATCAACATTCGTGGCGAGCACACCGAGTACTTCAAGTTTTATCGGGAAGAGACGGAGGGCTCGGAGGCGCAACCCGAGAAAAAAGAGAGAGAGGACGGCAAGAAAAAACTCAACGACGAATCGGTTAAGGAAATCGAACAAATGGCTCACGTGATGTCGGTCGTTCCCTTCTACTTTGGGAATATGGGGGCCAAGGCCGGCAAGCTGGAGGCGAGTTTCCAAGTGATGGCCTGTGATCTGGAAAAACTCAAGGACATGGGATTTAAACTCGGTCGCGGAAAACTTCCCAAGCCGGGCGAGAAGGCGCTGATTACCTATCCGGAGATGAGACGGGACTTTTACGATCCGAATTCCAGGGGAATGGATTGGAAAGAATCCGATGTGCCGGTCTTTGGCGAAACCCTGAATATGTATTTTTCCGGCGAGTGGAGCAAGAACGGGGCCAAGAAGAGCCCGCTCCGATACGAGTCGGTCGGTGAGACGGTAGATGCTTCGGAGTACGGTTACCGGGCTCTGATGGACGTCGAGACCTTTAAAACGATGGTGCTGAACGATATCAGGCGCTACGGGAACATCAACGTCTATAAAAAGGACAAGAAGAAGGACCTTTACAACGGGATCAAGGTTCTGGTGGACGGGACCGACAACGTGGTCAAGGTCACCGACGAGCTGAAGGCGATGGGCTTTGAAGCGACCAACCAGGTCGAGATTCTGGAAGAGATGAAAAAGCAGACCGACATTATGAAGTACGTGCTCGGTGGAATCGGTGCGGTTGCGCTCTTTGTCGCTGCAATCGGCATCACGAACACCATGGTCATGGCCATCTACGAGAGAACGCGCGAGATCGGTGTCATGAAGGTGCTCGGGGCGGAAGTCCTGGATATTTTGAAGCTCTTCCTGCTCGAGGCGGCGCTGATCGGTTTCATCGGCGGCTTGATCGGCTTGGGATTCAGTTACCTGGGCTCCCACTTCATCAACGCGGCGGTGGCGACTTCGGAAGGTTTTATGGCGGATACCGACCTGTCCTACATTCCTTTCTGGCTGGCGCTTTCATCGATTATCTTCTCGACGATGATCGGTGTGGTTTCGGGAATTGTCCCTGCGATTAGAGCGACGAGACTCAGCGCGCTCGAAGCGATTAAGACGCAAGGATAAAGATAAAAAGAATAAATATACTCCTTTCAATTTACACTCTTTGGTAGGGATGTTTGCGGAACGCAAGTTCCGCAGGCATCTCTTTTTTTGTGCTGCGCTATACTTTAAGCACTTTCGAGTGCTCGGGGGAGCGCGGGTGTAACTAGAACCTGCTTGAAAAAAGGGCCGACATGAAAAA
>JAUMXH010000003.1:66890-124904 GCA_030529225.1 Bacillota bacterium
TTTTATACTGAGTTCAGAAACCGACAAGAAGCGAAAAGGGAGGAGGCAAGCTATGTATGATGTAATCGTTGTGGGGCTAGGGGCGGCCGGGCTCTTTGCGACGGCGAATCTGGATTCGCGCCACAAAGTCTTGGGGATAGAGGCTTCCAAGCGACCGGGGCTGAAACTCGGCATCACCGGCGGGGGAAGGTGCAATCTGACCAACACGGATGAGATCAAAAAACTGGTGGACTCCTACACGAATCCTTCCTTTGTCAGACCGATCCTGCACGCGTTCAACAACCTGAAAACCAAGGAATATTTTGAGAGCAGGGGACTTCCTCTAATCGAGGAGAACAGCAAGCTCTTTCCCAAGAGTCAGGACGCCAAGGATGTAATCGCCTTCTTTCTCTCCCAAATTGAGAAGAGGGGACACCGCTTGCATGTTGAGGAAGAAGTCTTGGAACTTGTTTCCGAAGAAGGTTTTGTTACGGTAAAGAGCGCGGCTTCCGCCTACACCTGTAAAAAAGTGATCATTGCCTGCGGAGGTGCCACATTTCCGCAGACCGGTTCGACCGGCAGATTGCTCAAAAAATGCTTTGCCATCAGCCCCTTTGAGCCTGCGCTTTCCTCCCTCTTTATAAAGGAAGCTTCGTTTGTCGGCCTGCAGGGGGTTTCGATCAAGGCCGAGCTCAAGTACGGGAAAAAGCGCTTCGCCGGAGATCTGTTGTTTGCCGGCGGCATGCTCAGCGGCCCCGTGGCGATGGACCTCTCCAACTACATTCAGGAAGGAGAAGCCTTTACGGCGGACTTTTTGCCGGGGCGGGGCAAGGAGGAGCTGAAGGAGGCACTTCAAACTTACGGGGCGAGCTACCCCAAACGGAAGCTGCAGAGTGCGTTGCTCGATTGCACGGAGCTGCCGCAAAGCCTGGTGAAGCTCGTTTTGTCGCAGCTCGCCTTGGCGGAAACCGGGATGGCCGAGCTGAAGAGCGAGGATTTGAACGCCCTCTTGGAGCGCCTGAAGGCCGGAGTCCTGCACGTGGAGGCGAAGCTGCCGCTTGAGAAGGCGATCGTATCCAAGGGCGGAATCAAGTGCGCGGACATCGACAACAGGACCATGTGTCTGAAAAGCGACCCGAACATCATCGTGGTCGGCGAGGCGATCGAGCTTGTGGGGGCCTGCGGGGGATACAACCTGCAATTTGCCTTTTCGAGCGCCCACCGGGCGGTCTCCAACTTATAGAAAGGACTTTGCGAGGAAGAGCCGGAAACAAAGCGCTCGTGAAGAAGCACACGGTTGGGAAGAAGCGCACGGATGCAATAAAAAAACTTCCGCCTCTGAGAGGACGGAAGTTTTTGTTTATTTCCAATGGCGCTTGCCCGGTAACGGGGGCCGAAACGCTTAGAGTTTGCTTTGCACCGAGTTCATCTTTTGCTCCATGCTCGCCTCTTTGTCCCTTCTGTCATCGATCTTGATGCTGGTAGAGACGCGGAGCGCACCCTTGTCAAAGGGCAACTCGTGAACCTTGCGAATCAGTTCCAAAATTTTGTCCAAGTCCCCCTCCAGAATCGTGCTCATCGGGGTCAGCTGATATTTTACCTCGTTCTGATTCTGCACAATCTTGTGACATTCCGCGACATAGTGACTGATGCTCGGGCTTCCTGTTCCGAGCGGAGCGGTTGTGAATTGTACGATTGCCATGTTCTCTTCCTCCTTCTGCAGCTTCCTTTATTTTCTTAGTTATTCCTTATCCAGGTTCGGTTTGATTTTTGTGTGCCAGATTTTTTCGACCTTGTTCGCGCGGATTCTCGCCGGCATTTGGAATCCCGAACCGATCAGCGGTCTGACATACTTGTAATATTCTCCGGTCACGCCGTTGCCCGCCTCGTTGATGAAGGCGTCGGCCATGGTCTTGGTCTTTCCGGCGATTTCCTCGAGGTCTCTGAGCACGTAGTTCACCGCGTAGTCTCCGACCCTCTCGATGCAGACCGAGCCGTCTCTGACCCCGTCAATCGCAAAGTGGACGGCACGCTCGCCCACCTCTCTCGCCTCGCTCTGGTCCACGTCCGAGACGCAGCCCATGAAGCTTCTCTGCAGGTAGCCGAAGGTATCCGAGCGAACCCGCTTGATATCAAGCTGATCCCTCACCATGCTCGAGAGCAAATCGCCCAGGATGCCGGTACCCGAAAGCTGGACGTTGCCGTGCATGTCGCGCTCCACGTTCTCCACGAACTTGGTGACGATCGGTACCCCGTCCGCGTCGGCGATTCCCTCCGAAACCGCGACGATGCACCTTCCGTGCATATCATAGGCCTTCTGCACATCGTTCAGGAATCGGTCCTTGTCGAAGTGTCTTTCGGGAAGGTAGATCAGGTGCGGACCGTCGTCCGGAAAGACCTGTGCCAGGCAGGAAGAGGCGGTCAAAAAGCCCGCGTGCCTTCCCATGACCACACCGATGTAAACACCCTTCAAGGCCCTGTTGTCCAGGTTTGCACCCATGAAGGCCGAGGCGACGAACCTCGCAGCGGACCCGAAGCCCGGGCAGTGGTCGTTGAGCACCAGGTCGTTGTCGATGGTTTTAGGAATGTGGATCGCAATCAAGTCGTAGTCGGCATCGTGCGCGTGCTCGTTGATGATCTTCACGGTGTCCGAGGAGTCGTTTCCGCCGATGTAAAAGAAGTACCTGACATTGTGCGCCTTCATGACTTCAAAGCATCTGAGGCAGTAGTTTCTGTCCGGCTTGACCCGGCACGAAAGCAAGCCCGATGACGGCGTAGCGGCAACGCTTTCAAGGTTGTGCGCCGTCTCGGTGGTCAGGTCCACAAAGTCCTCGTTGATGATGCCCTCGATGCCGCCCAGGGCCCCATAAATTTTTGTAATTTGCGGATATTTTTTTGCTTCCAAAACCACTCCGACAAATGACTGATTGATGACCGCAGTCGGGCCTCCGCCCTGTGCGACCAATGCTTTTCCCTTCATTTCCATCTTTCGAATACCTCCTGAAATTCGGTCTAAGTTTCGTGTCGAACGATTATGTAGAATTTATTTAATATACTTTTTTTAGTAATTATGCTATAATATTTCCTGCAATATACGAAGGAGGACAACATGGCTTTATTACAGGAATGGGAATCGCAGGTTCCCGACACTACGAATACGCAAGCGTATCACAAATTTTGGAACGATTTTTTCTATAAAGAAGAACAAGTTTATAAACAAATTTTGGCGAACAAAGAAACTTCTTTAAAGGGTACCGTTGAGGAGCTTGCAGCTCATTATAGCACGAGCGTTCACGAAATGGTAGGCTTTTTGGACGGAATTAAGGAAAGTTTGACCGAGGAATTCGAGGTCGAGCCGCTTGAAAAAGACAGCCAGGTTGACATCGTAATCGACTATGAGAAACTTTTGTTCAACATGCACAAGGCGAAGGCGGACTGGCTCTATTCGATGAACGAATGGAAGGATATTTTTTCAGAGGAAGAGCGAAAGCGTATTAAAAAAGAATATTCCGCTTCGGGAACCGTGCGCAAAGAGGAAGAAATCGGCCGAAACGACGCCTGCCCATGCGGGAGCGGGAAGAAGTATAAGAAGTGCTGCATGAAGAAGTAAAATACGGCAAGTGAGGCGCCTAAAGGACGGAAATTTGAAATTTGTCGCGCTTTGTTGTATAATGTAATTCGTTATCTTATTTGGTGTTGAAAAATTTTATTGTTAAAACTTAACTGAGAAAGGTCGAAGATATAAGGTATAAGAAAGTTAAAGTACGAAACAGGTGAGAGAAGTTAGTAGGAGTTGTTATGGTATCAAAAAACAAAACAAACCGGAGTCAGAAGAGAAGAGAAAATAAAATAACGGAACGGAAAAACAGGACCAATCAAGAATTTCTGAAACTATTTAGTGCAGATACGGTAAAGCAAAAAATGAGGGCGATCAAATGGGACGCCCTGAGAGATAAAAAAGAGGCCTTGAGCAATCGACTGAGACGGAGCTTCAAGGGGATGGAACTCGGGAAGAAACTGAGAATCGGAAGCTTCAAAAGCAAGCTCGACTCACTCAGGCTACCCGAAAAGATGCAACAAATCGGAATCAATAAAACGATGATGCTTGCGATATCTTTCTCTCTGATGATGTTCATCATAGGAAGTATCGCGATGATAGACTATGTAAACGAGCCTGCGGTAAAAGACGCGGCGCTCTTGGAGAATGAGTCGCTCGGCGGCGCTCTTGTAGCACAAAAAAATCCTTTGGTCGTGGCGACCACTTCGATTACGGATTCATCGGTTTCGGATGCGTCCGGCTCATTCGGAAATTCAGTAGAAACACAATCCAACGCGACCGGAAAGTTGGCACTCAACCCGGCCGTATCTCCTATATCGAGCGCACGAGAGCTCGACAAACCGAAGCCCGGAGACTCTGTAGAAGTTTCTATGGCGCTATCTATGAAAAACCTTCAAGACGATATCAAAAATGTTCAAATATTCGACTCACAAAAAGAAGTCTATGAGATGTTGATCGACGGCAAGGTCATTGCGACCTTTGATAACCCGGACGATCCCAGACAGGTCGTGGATAAAATTGTGAACAGAAATCTCGACGCTTCGGCTCAACTGCTGGAAGTATCTTACAAACAGGACTTCAAGGTCAACAAGGCGAAGAGAAGCTTTTTGAGTTTGAGCGAGGAGCCGGTGATCGAGGATGTGGTAGATTACATCTTGACCGGAACCAAGGAGAAGCACCAATATACCATCGTTGCGGGAGACATTCCGGAGACGATTGCGGAATCGCACGGCATGACCATCGATGAACTCGAGGCGGCCAACCCGGAGATCGTGGGCAAGGGGCACCTCCTGCAAATCGGACAAAAACTGGAGCTCAGCGTTCCGGTGCCGATGCTTACCGTCGTAACCAAGGAAAAGGCCGAGTACAACGATTTGATCGAGTTTGAAACAACAGAAGAACAGGACCCGAACATGTACGAGGGCGAGAGCACGGTAAAAGTGGCCGGTGTACAAGGGAAAAAGCAGGTTGTGGCGCAGGTGACCAGGGAAAACGGAATCGAAGTGACCCGCGAGATCTTGTCGGAGCAGGTCGTTTCGGAACCTGTCGGACAGGTGCTCGTGGTGGGAACCAAGAAGGCTCCGCCCAGACATGGAACCGGAACCTTCATCGTTCCGCTCTCAAGGGGATACATCCTCTCTTCTCCGTTCGGATACAGGTGGGGCGGATTCCACAGCGGGCTCGACATGGCCTGCCCGGTCGGAACTCCGATACTCGCATCGGATGGCGGCGTTGTCATTTCGGCAGGATGGGACGGCCCGTATGGCTACGTGGTCAGAATCGACCACGGCGGAAACTTTAAAACCGTCTACGCACACTGCAGTGCCCTCTTTGTATCGGAGGGAGACAGGGTCTTCCAAGGCCAGCACATCGCCAATGTAGGATCTACCGGAAACAGTACCGGACCTCATGTACACTACGAGGTCATCAAGAACGGAGTCCACGTGAATCCTGCGAGCTACATTTTTCACTAAGACAAAAACAGGAGGGGTTTGATGCAAACAATATTGATTGTAGAAGATGAAAAACCTATCTCGGATATTTTAAAATTTAACTTGGAAAAAGAAGGCTTTCAGATCATCTGCTCCTACGACGGGCAGGACGCTCTGAAAAAAGTCTTTGACGAAGAACTGGATCTGATTTTGCTGGACGTGATGCTGCCGAGCCTGGACGGATTCCAGGTTTGCAGGCAGGTCAGGGAAAAGTCCAATGTTCCGATCATCATGCTGACCGCCAAGGAGGAGGAAGTCGACAAGGTGCTCGGCTTGGAGCTCGGCGCGGACGACTACATCACCAAGCCCTTCGGCATGAGGGAGTTGATCGCCCGTGTGAAGGCCAATATCAGGCGGGTCAACATCGACTCGGAAAGCGGGACCAACACCAGCTTTATCAAGCTCTTGGACATCGAGATCGACCTCGAAAAGTTCAATGTGAAGAAGAAGGACAAGACCATCGATTTGACCTTGCGGGAGTTCGAGCTCCTCAAGTTTATGGCGACCAATCCGGATAAAATCTTCAGCAGGGAGGAACTGTTAAAAGACGTTTGGGGCTACGAGTACTACGGCGACATCAGGACAGTGGATGTGACGGTAAGACGCCTGAGAGAAAAGATTGAGGACGATCCTTCGAATGCGAGGTACATCCTCACCAAGCGGGGTCTGGGTTACTACTTTAAAAAATCGTGAGTCTATGCGTTCTTTAAGTTTCAGATTCATCACTATATTTATCGTGCTCGTTCTGGTCACGACACTTATTTTCGGGGCTTTGTTTGCAAGGTCCCTTTATCAATATGACATTGAAGTCGTCGAGACCGGGGTCGACAGGTTGGCGGAAATGTTGCTTCCAAAGCTGAGCGCGCAGGATGACATCGAGGAATTTTCCAAGGCGGTCGGAATGTATAGCGAGCTGGGTTTTCGGGAGCAAATTTTTGTTGTGAAAAAAAATAAGATCGTTGCGAGCAGTTCCAACTATCTCTCGGACGATGCCGAGGAGACGCTCAATCCCGAACTTCTCATCCTCTCATCGCAGGGCGGGGCGTCCAAAATCTGCACGGCCAAGCTCGACGGCAAGGAATTCAGGACCTTCGACAAGGCCTTTCCGATCACCAGAAACAATCAGGATCTGGGAATTCTCTACATCAAATATGACCTCGAAGACCTCGATGCGTCTTCGTCGAACTCGATGAAAATCATCGTCCAATCACTGGCGATTTCTTTGAGTTTTTCTTTGGTGCTCGCCATCATCATCGCGGGCAGTATCACAAGACCGATCAACAAATTGACCAAGATGGCCTCGGAGATTTCCGTCGGAAACTTCGATGAGAAGATTACGATTCAATCGGATGACGAGATCGGAAAACTCTCCAGCATGTTCAATCACATGGCAGACAAACTCTCGCACAGTTTGGACGAGACCTACCGGGAGAAGAACAAGATGGAGGCCATCCTGAACAACATCATAGACGGCATTATCGCGGTGGATGAGGACGGGCGCGTCCTGCACATCAATCCGAGCGCCAAGAAGATGCTCAAGTCGATGTCGGTTTACAACACCGACAGCTATCGGGAACTCTCGCAGTTTTTCCCGGAGAACCTGTCTTTGGAGGCTTTGATTGCAACCGAGGACCCGGAGGAGCTGACCGAGAACGTCGAGGCCGGAAAGAATATTTTTGAAGCGAGATGTGAAAACTTCTACGATGAGCGCGGTAGCAAAAAGGGCTTTATCCTGGTGTTCCAGGATATTACCAAGGAGTTGAAGCTTGAGAACATGAGGCGGGATTTTATCGCCAATGTCTCGCACGAGTTGAAGACCCCAATCACCAGCGTCAAGAGCTATTCGGAGACCATGTTGGAGCTCGACAACATCGATCGCGAGACCGGCAAGTACTTTTTGAACGTGATCAACAGCGAGGCCGACCGAATGAGCACCCTGGTGAACGATCTGCTCCAGCTTTCGGCCCTGGATGCCGGTAAGACCAACCTGCAGATTCAGCGCTACAGCGTGGACAAGATGATACAGGGCATCCTCAACCGCTTTCATATGCAGTTCAAAAAAGAGAAGAAGCACTATGCCTTTCTGCCGTCCGAGCAGGAAGTCTTTGCCGAGTATGACTACGACGGAATAGAACGGGTCGTCGTGAACCTGATCACGAACGCGTTGAAGTACAGCGAGGAGGGGGCGACGGTCACGCTAAAGACCGCGATCGTCGAGGATTGCGCGGAAATCGTCGTCGAGGACACCGGCATGGGGATTCCGAAGGACGACTTGGACAAGCTCTTTACCCGCTTTTACAGGGTGGAAAAGTCGAGGCAGCGAAAGGCCGGAGGAAGCGGCCTGGGGCTCGCAATCGCCAAGCAGATTCTGGACCTTCACAAGGCGAAGATTCGGGTCGAGAGCGAGCTGGGAGAGGGCTCTCGCTTTGTGATCACCCTACCTTTGGAATACAAGTAAGTCATAGGAGGTTGATTTGCAAATCCATTCAAAACCGATCGAACTGATCAAGACCTTTCTGATCTTCTTTCTGCTCGCAACGCTGGGCTTGAACTTCTACCTTTTTTTCATCCGGACCAACAAAGACCCCGTCCTGCCGCAGGAGCGCGCCGCGCAGATTGAAAAAGCGGAGGTCCTGCAACCCTACAAGATACGCTACAGCAGGGGCAATCAAAACTATTATATGTTCAACGAGCTGGACGAAAAACTTTGCGACACCCTGACCGAGTACCTGCTCGCCCGGCTTTCGCGCCCCTATCGGGCGGAAAAGATCGAGGGCATCCCGTCCAAGGGCGACAGCCTGCATCTCCTCGTCTTTTCTTACTATTCCAAACTGCCTTTGCGCCTCTTTGAGAGCGGAAACTTTCATGGCGAAACGGAATCCTTTTCGTCGATCAAAGAAGTCTACTTTCTGATAGAGGACGCGCCGGAACTCATCGTCTACACCGGCTCGGACTACTTCGCAATCAAAGCCGAAGAGGGCGAGAGTGCCGAAGACAAGGTCTCCGCGCAGAATATTAAGGAGAGGATCAAAGAGGTCCTTTCCTCGAATTCCGCCAGGTACCGCCAGGCCTCCTACATTCTGAGCGGGGACGAGGAGAGGGAGCACGAAACGGAGCTGCTCTTCCCGTACCGGGGCTACCAACCCGCGGGGCTCTACGAGCTGAAGCCGGAGGCCGATTTTTCGGTGTCGGGGACCTACGGGACCTGGGTCAACAAGATCTTCGAGGCCAAGACCCCCTTCGTGAAGGAGGCCGAAAACACCGAGGGAGACAGGATTTACCTGAGTGAGCACGGAAACGACATCCTGAGGATTTCGAAGGACGGTTACCTGGACTACCGCGTCGAGTACAGCAAGGCCCGCCGGATGACCGACTTGCATGAGGACTTCGCCAACGCGCTGAGCTTCCACACAAAGTTTGACCGCGAGGCCGAAAATCTGAGGCTCGACAAGGTAAATGAGGTCGACAAGAACGGCTATTTTGAGAGAACCTTCACATTTTCGAGGAACGACAAGGTCGGTCGTTACCGCTCCGGCTTCCGCCAAAACGGGATTACGGTCCGTTTGGACGGCGGGGAGATCGTCGAGTACAAACGCTATCTGCCGAGCCTGGTCAAGGAGAGAGAGGACGCGGAAAACGGCGTCACCTATTCTCAGAACAGCGTGCTCGAACTGATCACCAAGAAGGAGAACTTCCAAGGCCTCAAAGAGATGTATTGGAAGGAGGCTGCCTCGGACGGGGAGAGGCAGGCCCGCCGGGGCGAGGAGGAACTCAGCGAGAAGGAATGGAGCGGGCGCATCCTGAATGCGATCGACGAGTTCGAGCTCAGCTACTATGAAGCGGAGCGCGGAGAAATCCGCCCCTGCTACCTGATCAAGATTGGAAATTCAAGCATGATGATTGATCTGTTCACAAAGGAAGAGGTGAAAGATGAACTGGGCTAGAATTAAAACGGCGCTGATCATCCTGCTCTTAGGTTGCAACCTGGTCCTTCTCTTCGTCTATTTTGAGAGCGAGCGGGGAAGGCGGGATTCCAAGGCTTCCGAGAAGGTTCTGCTCGAGGAAATCACCCAAAAACTCGAGCGGCAGGGCGTCAGTCTGGAAAACATAGAGGTGCCGAAAAAAGACGAGCTCCACGTCCTGAAGATTTCCGACCGGAAGCTCGACTTTGACGAGGAGAAGAAGAAGTTTGAGCAGCTCGGCCTGCGCTCGTCCAAGGAGGACCTGCACGATTTGTACCTCTATTCGTACAACGCGGACTCTTCGTTCGACATCCTCTACTACGGCAGCAACGAGGCGATTCCGGAATCCACTTACGAGGAGGCTCTGCAGACGGCGGAGCGCTTTGCCGGGGTCGGAATCGAGCACGGGGAGTTCAAATACTCGAATCACCAAAAGCTGACCGACGGGAGCTACGAATTTTATTTTGAGCAAAGTTTTAACAATATTAGGATTCTGGACGGGTATATGATAGTTAGGGTGAAAGGGGACAAGGTTTTGAGCCTGAGTCAAAAGGCGCTCAACCTGTCGGAGGACAAGACGCGGGTGCAGAAGCTGATTCCGTATTCGCTGGCCCTCTATCGCCTCTACGCTTCGATCGAGGAGAAGGATGAGAAGACCAGGATTGTTGAAATGAACCTGGTCCAGGAGCTGATCAAGAACGCGGGCGAGGAGAATCTGGTCTCGGGGGAACCCTTCGTCTATTATAGGTTTGTAAGTGATAACGGAGAAAAATATTTCATCGATGCGATGCAGAATGAGGACCTTCCGTAGGGGTGAAAAATCTTGACGGAGAGGCGATAAATAGCTTGGCAACCCCGGCAATTTTGTGTTATTATGAGTAATGATTATGAGGAGGTAAGTATTATGATGGCGAGGAAAGTTGTTGAAAAAAGAAAGTCTGTCAGAGAGTTTTCGAACAAGGCGTTCAGCGCTGCCGACAAGGCTTTTATCAAGAAAAGTTTGGACGAGATGCCTAATTTGGGAGAAGCGGGATCCGTCGCTTACGAATTTTACGAGGACGGCGCCGAGTTTATCCAAAAGGCGCAGGGCCTTATAGGTTACAACGGAGTGATGATCGAAGCTCCGCACTATGTGGTTTTCACTGCAAAGAATGGCCTTGATAACATCAAGACGGCAGGATTTGCCAGCGAGTGGCTCGTGCTTTTGATGGCCGAGCGCGAAATCGGTTCTTGCCAGGTGAGCACCGACGGAAACGAAGAAAAATTGGCTGAAAAGCTCGGCATCCAAGAGGGATTCCTTCCTGTCTGCGTGCTTGCGGTCGGATACCCTAAAAAAGAGTCGTTCCTGGCGTCTATCTTCGGCACCAGCAAACAGACTGCGAGACAGAGCGTCGAGCAGGAGCAGAAGTCACAGCTCGGTGACAGGGTCAGCGCAGCGGACTTCGTTTATGTGAACGAGTTCGGCAACAAGGCGAACCTGATGGACGACAACGAAGACATTCCGTTCATGCAGGCGTTCTACTATATGAGACTCGCACCGTCTGTCCTAAACAGACAGCCGTGGAAGTTTGTCATCTCGGGTGACAAGGTCGTCTTGCTGATCGACAAGGGCGGCGAAGAGATCAAGGGCCACACGGCGTATTTGGAAGCGGGTATCGCAATGTTCTACTTCGGCGTAGCGATGGACGGCGAAGGCTATCACGGAACTTGGGTCCTCGATGAGAACATCGACAGACTCGGCGCACCGGATCAATACATCGTTGCGGGAACTTACGTTCCGAGAGTGTAACAAGCAAAGACCGATACTAAAGGGTGGATAGTTGTATGAAAAAAACCGGGAAACAGTTGCTTTTCGGCATTCTGTTTTTGTTCTTAGCTCTTGTGACAACATCATGTGGTGACGCTTCAGAAAAGGGTGCGGATGCAAAGGCGGAGCTGCAGGCGGTTTACAGCCGAAACTACGAAGCGTTGCGAAGCAAAGTTCATGAAACCGCGCTCGAGATGTTGGAGGCCTACCAAAAAAAGAGGGGCTTTGGAGATCGGGACTCGAGTTTTTATGCCTTGCAGAAGGCGAAGCTCTACGCCGATGAAAGCCTGAACGAGGAGACGGCCGTTGACGCGATCTACAAGAGCGAACTCATCGTGGATCTGCCCGAAGGAATCGATAGAAAAGACTTAAAAGACGCCAATTCCGAGGGAGATGACATGGTTTACAGGGTCATCTCCATGGATGGCGAAAAGACGGATAAGTACGTCAAGTCGAGTCACGTCTTCAAGGACCGATTCGACTTCATCTACTATCCGGAAGAGGGCGTATCTTACGAGCCGTTTCCGAAGAAGGAGTATGCGAGCAACCCGCCTATTAAGGTCAGAGGTGTTTACGTGACCGCCTCTTCGGCGATGAACGGGGCGGGAAACCTCGATTATTTGATTGAGCTCGCGAGAACGACCGACATCAATACCTTCGTCATCGACGTCAAGGATGACAACGGAAGGCTGCTCTTCACGAGCAAGGCCGCTGAAAAGTACATGCCTCAGATGAATGAAACGGCGGCGATCAAAGACATAGAAGCCTTCATCAAGAGGCTTAAAGATGAAAACATCTACCTGATTGCGAGAATTGTGACCTTCAAGAGTCCGGAGTACGCGAAGGCCTACCCTGAAAAGGCGATTGTTTACAAGTCGTCAAGGGAGGTCTACATGAGCGGAGACGGGCTGAAGTGGGCGAGCCCGTACGACAGAGACCTTTGGGAATACAACATCATGATTGCCGAAGAGGCGGCGGAGCTGGGATTCAATGAAATCCAGTTCGACTATGTGAGATTCCCGGACGTGACGGCCGCGACCAACGAAAATCTGGATTTCCAAAACCATAAAAACGAGAGCAAGACCGTCGCGATTCACGGCTTCCTGGAAGAGGCTTACAAGCGCCTTTCCGCGAAGGAGGTCTATGTGACTGCGGACTTCTTCGGCTACGTTGCGACCGCACTGAACGACCAGTTCATCGGCCAGCATTGGGAGTCGGTCTGCAATGTGGTGGACTACTCGGCACCGATGGTTTACCCGTCGCACTACGGTCCCGGCAACTTCGGCCTTGCGGTGCCGGATGCGCGCCCGTACGAGTGTATCGACGGGGCGATGAAGGACGCGATCGACAGGAACAAGAACTTATACACTCCTGCCAAGCTCAGACCTTGGATTCAGGATTTTACGGCGCCGTGGATTCCGGGCTACATTCCGTACGGAAAGGCTGAGGTCATGGCCCAGATACAGGCGTTAAAAGACAACGGCATCGACGAGTACATGCTCTGGAATGCCGGCAACAAATACACGGCGGAAGCCTTGCACAACGACGAACGGGAGTAGGGATTGAGAAGAAGACGAAAACCGGGTTCCTTGGAAAAATACCTGGAGTACAAAGATTATATCATTGCAGGCGAGACCTGCGAAGAAATTCTGAAGGAGATACAGGACTTTACCCGAGGAAGGGAACTGGAGATTGAACTGGGGTCCGGCTGTTCGGGTTTTCTGATAGAACACGCGAGCGAGCATCCCGACAAGACCTATCTGGCGATCGAGTACAAGGAAGAACTCCTCTTGAAGGCGGTCATAAATGCCGAGGGGAGGGAACTGAAGAACATCCGCTTCCTGCGTCACAGGATTGAAAAGTTGGAGCCCGTCTTTGATCAAATTCGCGCGGGCAAGCTCTATCTGAACTTCTCAGACCCGTGGCCGAAGGCCCGTCACACCAAGAGAAGGCTGACGCACCGCAACTATTTGGAGCTCTACAAAAAGATTTTGAAGGACGGCGGCATCATCGAGTTCAAGACCGATGATACCCCCCTCTTCGAGTTCAGCTTGGAGGAGTTTGAAGAGGCGAAGTTTGACAGGCTCGAGCTTTCCGGAGACTTGCATGGTGAAAAGGAGCAGGTTATCATGACCGAGTACGAAAAGAAGTACTTGGAGCAGGGCAGAAAAATAAAGTACGTAAAAGTTTCTTACACGAAGTAGCAAAGGAATCGTTTTGAAAAAAAGACTGGTCAAACAACTCGTCAGAGTCATCGTTTTTTTGAGTTTAATGGTGCTCGTGTCTTCCGGCTTCGAGATCTATGAGAAATTGATGAAGACGGAGCCGATTCCCTACATTCTGGGGCACTTTGCCTTTGCCGCAAAGGTCCTTTTTTTCGCCTATCTTGGGCTGATCGGGCTCTCCATCTTCCTGTATAACGACAATCCGTCCTCGACCATTGCCTGGATCCTGGTGTTCTTCGCCTCGCCGTTCTGGGGCTTTGTCGCCTACCTGATTTTCGGCCGCTCCTTCAATATCAATATGGGTAAGAGAAGGAAGATCCGAAAGGCGCTTCGGGAGGTCGGCTGGATCAAGGACGAGCTCGTCCTGCCTCGGCATTTTGAACACGAGAAACTCGCGAGGATGATTTACAGCAGTTCGGGCGCGACCCTTTCGGTTTACAATAACACCAAGCTCTACCTGGACGGGGAAAACCAGTTTCGGGATGTCATGGAGGACATCAGGAAGGCCAAGAAATCCATCGATGTCGAGTATTACATCATAAAGAACGACGCGACCGGGCGGGAATTTACCGATTGCCTCTGCGAGCGGGCGAGGGAGGGCATCGAGGTCAACCTGATTTACGACGATGTGGGTTCCTACAATATGGATGACGAGATCCTGGACGAATTCAAGGCGGCGGGTGTGAATGTGGAGAGTTTTCTGCCCCTGCGCCTACCCAGACTGACCGAATCCCTGAATTACCGAAATCACAGAAAAATCATCATCATAGACGGCGAGCTCGCCTATATCGGCGGCATGAACATCGGGGACGAGTATCGGAGTTTGAACTCGCACTTCAACTTTTGGAGGGATTCTCATTTAAGAATCGAGGGAGACGCCGTTTCCGCCATTCAGAGGTGTTTTGTGCAGGACTGGCTCTTCGCGACCTCCAATTCTTCGCGCAGCGACAAGGAGTACATCCGGAGCAAGTTGAACCAACCCAGGGCGAGGGCGGAATCTCTATCCCTTCAACCCATGCAGATTGTGTCTTCGGGACCCGATACCAGGTGGCAGTCCATCCGCCAGGCTTACTTTCAGATGATTTGCTCGGCGAAGAAGTCGATTACGATCACCACCCCGTATTTGGTGCCGGACGAAGCGATTTTGTCGGCGCTGAACACTGCGGCGCTCTCGGGCATCGAAGTCAACATCGTGGTTCCGAAGATGGCCGATCACTTCTTTGTGTACTGGTCGACCCGCTCAAATTTCGGGTCTCTGCTCGATGCGGGCGTCAACATCTATGAGTACGAGAAGGGCTTTATGCACTCCAAGGGCATCGTCGTGGACGGCAGCCTTTCTTCGATCGGCACCGCCAACTTTGATATTCGAAGCTTGAAGATCAACTTTGAAATCAACGCCTTTATCTACGATGAAGGCCTTTCAAGAGAAATACAGGATTCCTTCGATGAGGACATCCGTCACTCGACGAAGGTGGAACGAAAGACTTACCAAAAACGCCCCATTTGGATCAAGTTCCTGGAAGCGGTGGGACGCATGGTCTCGCCGCTGCAATAGGCGCGGGGAAATGGAAAGAGGAGACAGAATGATTTACGCACTCGTGGTACTGGCCCTGGCGGCCTTGGACCAGCTCAGCAAGATCCTGGTGCTCAGCAAGCTGAAACCGATCGGAAGCTATCCGATCATACAGGACGTGTTTCACTTCACCTACGCGGAAAATACCGGGGCGGCCTTCAGCATCTTTCAGGACAGAAAGTACTTTGTGATGGTGATTACGACGATCGCCCTGGCGGCCATCTTCTTTCACCTGGTACAGATGGTCAGGGAATCTTCCAAACTGACCCTTTATGTCGCCTCCCTCACCTTGATTTTGGCCGGGGGAATCGGCAATCTGATCGACCGCTTCCGCCTGGGTTACGTGGTCGACTTCATCGATTTTAGAATCGTAAAATTTGCGATTTTTAACGTCGCGGACATCTTCATCGTCCTCGGTGTCTTCCTGATTTTTGTGGATTTGATTTTATCGGGAAAACGCGTGTTCAAGAAGTAAGCGAGGCTACCGGAGCGGGGAAGAAAAAAATACAAAAATATTTCTTGAAAAATAAGGTATAATTTGGTAGAATTGCTTGTATGTAATTTTTGAGTAGACAAAAGGAGGTGAGGGCATGGCTAAAGTATGTTGCGTATGTAACAAGGGTACGATCTCAGGGCACAATGTATCACACGCATTGAACCACACTAAGAGAACTTGGAAACCAAACATCAGAAGAGTGAAAGCGACCGTAAACGGCATTTCAAAGAGAATCGATGTTTGTGCCAGATGCCTTCGTTCAGGTAAGGTTGAACGATAAGAACAGGGTCTGACGATATCTTAATTGTATGATAAACATTATGGGGGGCTATCTTTTTTAAAAATAGTCCTTTTATTTTTGCTCTTTTTTTTTCCCGCTTTTTGGGTTATACTTACTTATAAAAAGTCAGATAGGAGTTTATCATTGAAAAAAGTCGAAAGTGCCGGCGGCGTAGTTTTTTATAAAAATGCAATCCTGCTTTTAAAAAAGAAAAACGGGTTTTGGGTGCTTCCCAAGGGACATGTGGAGTTCGGGGAGACCAAAATGGAGGCGGCCCTGCGCGAAGTGCGCGAAGAGGGCGGTGTCGTGGGCACGATTTTGGAGTACATCGATTATATCGAGTACGAGTTTACCGACTTTCGCAACGATAACGAATTCATCCATAAAAAAGTTTGGTGGTTCATCATGCACGCCAACTCGCCGGAACGAAATCCTCAGCTCGAAGAGGGCTTTGTAGAGGCATCCTATGTTCCGATCGAAGAAGCTGTCGGTTTTGCAAAGCACGAAGACGAGCGAAAAATCATAAAGAAAGCAATTCAGATTTATAAAAACAAGTATGGAGAATAGCGTTGAGTTATTCAAAGGAAATCAAGAACGGTGTCATCAGGCACATTTCCAGGTATTCCAAGCGAATCGAGAGGCTCGTCTGCGGCGTCATCCAGAGTGCCTGTGTGCTGAAAACGGACGCAGCCGGAGAAAGATTCCTCTCCTTTTCGAGTGAAAATGCCAATTTGATCAAGTTGCTCAAGGTGTATTCGGAAAACCTGCGGGGCTATCCCGGTACCTGCAGTCTGGAAAAGGCTTCCAAGGGAAAAAAAGGGCTCAGGTACTACTTGCGTTTTAGCGAGCCTCTAAGCTTCCTGAACCTTCATAAGATCTCCTGTTCCGGAGAGCAGATCTCGCTCGAGATACCGGAACTCATCAATCATAAAATGCAGCGAAAAAAAGACTATATCGCAGGTTTTTTCCTGGGCTCGGGTTCCATTTCCGATCCGAGCAAGTCCTACCATGTGGAGTTTCTTTGTCGTGCCGAACACCAGGCGGAAGCCCTGGCATCGCTCCTCGGCGAGCTCGGCATTCGCGCGAAATATCTCAACCGAAGCTCCTTTTGGGTAGTTTACATTAAAGATAGTGCCATAATTGCCGATTTATTAAGTACCATGGGAGCTGATTCGGAACGCTTCAAGTTTGAAGACGCCAAAATTATAAAGGAGATTCGCAACAGGGTGAATCGTCAGGTCAATCGGGACGCCGCAAACATGGTGAAAATCGCCGACGTTTCGGGCCGCCAAGTGGAAGCAATCAAATTGATAGAACGTAAAATGGGTTTGGATAAATTGAGTAGTAAGTTGAGAGAAGCCGCAGAAATTAGAATAAAGAACCCCGATTTGGGATTGGAAGAGCTGGGGAAGATGCTCGATCCGCCATTGGGTAAGTCGGGGATGAATCATAGACTGAAAAAGATTGAGAAGATTGCTGACGGTCTATAAACCTGGTACTAATGGATGAGGACAGGAAATGATAAAAATCGATAAAGAAAATTTAAAATTAGGCATGGAAGTCGCTGTCGATATTTATGATAACAACGGGAACATCCTGATTTCAAAACATACAAAATTGAATGAATTTCACCTGAAGAAATTGTCCGCTTTCGTTGCCCTGAAGTATGTCTACATCATTTCCGGGGCTCGAACGCAAACGAGTGCAACGAGTGCCGGCGAGGAAGCTGCCGCTTCGGATGCGCCGAGCGGGACGGAGGAGCGCGATGCTCCCGGCTTTTCGGAGATTCCGGTCGAGCAGATTCGTTCTGCGGTCTTTAAAAAGATTAAAAGCAATCTCGACAGTTTTTCCGAGCAATCCGCATCCAACTTCTCGATCCTCTTTCAGGTCGTCGAGCAAATCATAGAAAAAATCCTATCGTTTGACAGTCTGGTCTACGAGATCAATCGCATGCAGTCTTCCGATGACTACCTATACAATCACAGCATCAACACGACCATCCTGTCGATTCTGATCGGCATCTCGATGGGCTTTAAGAGCAACGATTTGTACTCTCTGGGCAAGGGAGCCTTCTTTTCCGACATCGGAAAATTGCAGATTGACCCCTTGCTTTTGCTGAAGCCCGGCGAATTGACCGCGGACGAGTTCGAGCAGGTCAAAAAATACCCCGAGTACGGCTACCGCTTTATGAAGCATTTTCCGGAGATGGACGAGAACGCCCTGGACTGCATCCTGCATGCGAGGGAGAAGTATGACGGGACCGGCTACCCGCACGGCCTGAAGAACGACGAAATCAGTATCTTTGCGAAAATCGTGGGGCTGGCTTCCTACTTCGATGCCCTCTGCAACGATCGACACCACAAGAGCGCCCTCTCCCCGTACAAGGCGATGAGCAAGGCCTTTGACGAGGTCAACACCCATTTTGATGCCGACCTCCTGAAGAAGACGGTCAAAATCCTGGGTTACTACGATGTGGGGATGTTTGTGGAGCTCCAGTCTTCGGACCTCGCAAAAATCGTGCGCTGCGCCAGACACAAGCCCCTTCTTAAAATCATTCAAACCTCTATTGTGAACAACTCCTCACACACCTACGAAATCGATATGGCGAAGAACCCGTCGGTCAAGATCAAGGACGTCCTCGTCAAATCGGAGTACGACAGACTGCAGAACTACATTTAAGAGACCCGGGAGGAAACCGTTGTTGAAAATTCGATCTATTCTGCCCTTATTGCTGGTCTGCGCCCTGGCGCTGACCTCCTGCATCGAGGCTCCGGACAAGGAGGCCCAAAAGTGGGAAGCATTTGAAAAGGGCTCCAAACAATCCGAGGTGAACCTCGTCTACTATTCCGACCTTGACTTTGAGACCTGGCTCAAGGATGCCGTTTCGCCTGCGCTGATGAACCGAAAGCAGATCAAGCTGACGGTGGAGAAGAGCAAGCTTGCGAGCGTGCTTCCGAGTGAGGAAGAGCTTCAAGTCAAGTCATCCGAGGGCCGCTACGACATCCTATTGATTCGGGCGGACGAGTACGAGGCGCTCAGTAAAAAGGGCGTCCTCTATCCCAACTTTGTCACCGAGCTTCCGAACTACAGAAAGTACATCGCGCACAAGGATTATTCCAACAGCTACATCGGCTCGAAGGCAATCGGGAGCGACGCCCTCTGTTTTTATCAGAGGCAGCTCCACTTCTTCTACAACAGCGATTTGATGTTCGCGCCGCCCAAGGACTTGGACGAGCTTTTGGAGTACGCGGAGGAAAATCCGGGCGCCCTGGTCATTCCGCATCCCGAGACCGAGGAAGGCAAGCTCTTTTTGCAGGCAATCATCCTGAGTTTCACCGATGCGACCGAGTTCGCCGAGCCCGATTTATCGAGGCAGGACGTGTCCAAACTGGCCGTTCCGGGCCTCCGCTATCTGAAAAAACTCAAGCCCTACCTCTATGCCGGCGGCTCTATGATGCCGAAGGATAGCGCCGAGCTGGACGACTTATTCCTTGACGAGGAGACCCACATTAGTCTATCATTGAATACAGTGCACGCCGAAGAGAAACTCAAGGAGTTGGAGTACCCGGATTACACGAAGTCCTTTCAGCCGCTTCCGGTATCGGTTACGAGTCCGGACTACCTGGCGGTCATTCCGGTCAACGCCGACAACAAGAGCGGAGCGATGGTCGTGCTCAACGAAATTTTGTCTACCGAACAGCAGCGTTCGATGTATCTGGACCCGAAACTCGGGGGAGCGATCGTCTACAGCAAGGCGAACCTGGACAAGGGGCTGAGCGCCGTCCTCGACGAGGAGGTCAAAAAAAAGTCGATTGAAAAACCTTCGAGCCTGATCAAACGCAAGGTGGGCAAAATTCCGGAACCATATTGGCAGATGATTTTAGACGAGTGGCGAAAAATGAGGTAGGAAATCGTATGGAATTGACTCTTGCGCTGATAGCGGCATATATTGCGGGAAGTTTACCCTTCTCGTACATCGTTCCCAAGTTGATTAAAAATGTGGACATCCGGACCGTCGGAAGTAAGAACGTGGGGGCGACCAATGTGTACCGAAGCTGCGGGCCCCTCTGCGGTCTGCTCGCCCTCCTGCTAGATAGCGGAAAGGCGGGGTTCAGCCTCTATTTTGCAAAGATGTATTTTCCGATCGAGCTTGCCCTGGTCCTTGCCGTCGTGGTGGTGATCGGGCATTGTCATTCCGTTTTCTTAAAGTTTAAGGGGGGAAAGGGAGTCGCGAGCGCAGCGGGTCTCTTTTTGTTCTTTGATCCCAAATTCTGTTTGATCCTGCTGATCATCTTTGCCCTGGTCCTCCTTCTGAGCTCCTACGTTTCGCTGGCTTCCATCCTGACCGCCTTCTTTACGCCGATGGTCTACTTTGCCCTGTACCGGGACCTCAAGATCACCGGCATCATCGTCTTTTTGGTGCTCTTTGTCATCGTCAGACACCGCTCCAACATCGTCAGACTGATGAGGGGAGAGGAGAGTAAGATCAAGGGGTCAAAAAAATGATGCGGGAACACTTGCAAAAACTCTTTGGCGAGACGGCTAAAAAAGGTGCGTTCCTGGCGCCGATGGCGGGCTTTACCGACCTCGCCTTCCGTGAGATTTGCGCCGAGTACGGGGCGCTCTACAGCGTGACCGAGATGGTGAGCTGCAAGGCGCTGGATTTTCGCAACGAGAGGACCAAGAACCTCTACGAGTACCATGATGTGGGGCATCCGCAGGGCATCCAGCTCTTCGGCAGCGACCCTGTCACCATCGCCCGGGTGATTGAAGAAATCGTGAATGATTTGCCCTACGAGTTCATCGATTTTAACATGGCCTGTCCGGTCCCAAAGATCTTTAAGAACAACGAGGGTTCGGCCCTGATGCAAGATCCCGCCCTGGCCGGAGAAATCGTCAGGAGCGCGGTCAAGGTCAGCAGGAAGCCCTTCAGCGTCAAGATCCGGTTGGGCATCAGCCGGGACAGGATCAACGCCTGCGAGTTTGCCAAGGTCCTGGAGGATGCCGGGGCGAGCTTTGTGACCGTGCACGGCAGGACGCGGGATATGTATTATTCCGGCGTGGCGATGATGGAAGAAATCGCGAAGGTTAAGGCTTCCGTTTCGATTCCGGTGATAGCGAACGGCGACATCTTCAGCCCGGAAGATGTGAAGCGGGTGCTCACCGAAACAAACTGCGATGCGATTATGGTGGGCAGGGGCGCGCTGGGAAACCCGTACCTGTTTCGGCAGATCAGCGACTATTTGCAAACGGGGTCCTATGAAAAGAATCTGCCGCCTTCGGAGATCGTCTCGCTGATTCAGAGACAGTTTAAGAGGATGCTGGATTACAAGCCCGAAAAGGTGGCGCTGATGGAGATGCGCAAACACGCGCACCGCTATTTGAAGGGCCTATACGGGGCCTCTTCGGTCAAGGACAGGATCAACCACGCAAACAGTGAGGCAGCCTTTTTTGCCTGTTTGGAGGAATTAAAAAAAGAGCATTAAGCTCTTTTTTAATCTCCCATAGTTTTCGCAGCGAGTGGCCTTACGCTCTGTCGGCAAGCTGTCTGTCCAGCATCAGGATGACCGACTTGTTGTCCTGCGCATAGTTGAGCTGCTCGATGATCTTGATTACGTTCTCTTCTTCTTCCACCTGCTCCTGTACGAACCAGTTCATCAAGGCGACGGTCGGATAGTCCTTCACTTCGATCGCGGTATCCATGATTTCGGTGATCAGGCCGGTCACTTTTTTCTCGTGTTCGTAGGCCAATTTGAAGGCTTCAATCGGCTCTTCCCACTCGGCTTCCGGCTTTGGAATCGGCATGAGTTCCACCTTTTCACCCCTTGAGTTGATGAAGTCGAAAATCTTCATCGCGTGTTCCTGCTCCTCTTTGAACTGCTCTCTCATCCAGTGCGCAAAGCCGGTCAAAGATTTCTCTTCGAACTTTGCCGCCATAGACAGGTAGAGGTAACCTGCGAAAAATTCATGTGTCACTTGCTCATTCAATTTTTGGTACAATTTTTGATCCATAGTCTTTGTCCTTTCTGATCGGGGATCGCCTGCCTGCGCCCCGAATTTTTATATTCTCAATTATTTCACGCTACCACTGTTTCATAATATACCCTGTTTTTCAATATCTAAACAGGATAAAATCTATTTACTATCAATTATACTATCAATTGAGAGAAAAAGAAAGAAAAATTTTTCGCTCCCCCGGGGCCCGCTCCGTTTGGGACGGCAAATAAAACAATTCTTTCATAATTTTCTCCCTCCCTTGTCTTTCCGAAATCGAAGTGTTATAATATGAAAACAGTTTCCAAATTCATGTTCTTTGCATTTTGGGGGTGCCATGAAAACATATAAGACCAAACAAGGGGAATTGATTTTAAATTATCTGAAATCGATGAGTGGAAAGCACATCCAGGCTTCCGACATAAAAGAGTATTTTGTGAAGGAAAACATATCGATCGGCTTGACCACGATTTATCGGCATTTGTCCAAGCTGGAGGCCGAGGGAAAGGTGCACAGGTACGTATTGGACAACACCAATTCGGCCTGTTTTGAGTACATCAACCCCGGCGCGCCGTGCAAGGAGCTCTGCTTTCATTTAAAGTGTGAGGAATGTGAAAAATTGATTCACTTTGACTGCGCGGTCCTGGGCGAGATCGGCAAGCACATGTTCGAGGCGCATGCCTTTACCTTAAATCCCCGCAAGACCGTGTATTATGGATGCTGCAGCGAGTGCAAAAAGGCCTCGCAAAAGTGAGAAGAACAAAAAGAAAGAGTCGGAGGAAGATAATCATGAAAAAATTACTGTCACTGTTAGCCGTCATCCTGTTGGTCGGCGGTTTCTTGGTGGGATGCGGAAATAAAGAGGCGAAGCAGGCTGCGAATCAGCCCGAGGGCGGCGAAAAGTTGAAGGTCGTGACCACGATTTTCCCGCCGTATGACTTTGCAAAGAAGATCGGGGGAGACAGGGTGGAAGTGGTCATGCTCCTGAATCCGGGGGCGGAGAGCCACTCTTACCAACCGAGCCCGAAGGACATTGAAACCATTAAGAACGCGGACCTCTTTATCTATACGGGTTCGCACAACGAGTATTGGGCCGACAAGATTTTGGAGGCTGTGGACGGCAAAAAACCTGAGGTGATGAAGCTGATGGACATGGTTCCTCTGCTCGAAGAAGAGGTGGTGGAAGGGATGGAGGACCATCACGACCACGATCACGACGCCGATGACAAGCACGATCATACGCATGACGCGGACGACAAACATGCCCATGATGCCGATGACAAGCACGAGCATGAGGCCGAAGATGCCCACGATCACGCGCACGATGCGGACGACAAACACGATCACGACGCGGAAGAGAAGCACGGGCATGAACTCGCCGATGACAGGCATGACCACGATGTCGACGAGCACGTTTGGACCAGCCCGATCAACGCGATCAAAATCGTGGCGGCAATCAAGGATAAAATGATTGAGAAAGACGCCGCGAACAAGGACTACTACGAAGAGAACGCGAAGCTATACACCAAGGAGCTGGAGACCCTGGACAAGGAAATCAGAGACCTCGTGAACAACGCGAAGCGCAGAACCATCCTCTTTGGCGACAGGTTCCCGTTCCGCTACTTTGCGGCCGAGTATCAGATCGATTACTACGCGGCCTTCACCGGATGCTCGACTGAGACCGAGGCGGACGCTTCGACCATCGTCTTCCTGGAGAAGCAGGTAAAAGAGAAGAATCTGCCTGTGGTCTTCACGATTGAGATGTCGAACGGAAAGATTGCCGATGCGATCAGCGAGGACACCGGCGCCAAAAAATTGGTCCTTCACTCCGTCCACAACCTGAGCAAGGATGAGGCGGAGAGCGGAGAAGACTACCTGTCAATTATGAGAAAGAACTTGAAGAACCTGGGCGAGGCCTTGAACTAGAGAGGCCCGCGGGCAGGTTCCCATACCGGAGAAACAGATGAGCTTACTAAGCTGTGAAAATGTGTCCCTCGCTTACGGGGGGACCTATGCGATTAAAAACCTGTCGTTCACCCTGGAGGAGGGCGACTACCTCTGCATCGTGGGCGAGAACGGGGCCGGAAAGAGCACCCTGATCAAGGGCTTGTTGAAACTCAAGAAGCCCGTTTCAGGGAGCATTCGCACCGGCGCCGGCCTGAAGGCGAACGAAATCGGCTACCTGCCGCAACAGAATCCGGAGCAGAACGATTTCCCGGCGAGCGTCTTTGAAATCGTTCTGTCGGGTTGTCTGAGCAAGCTCGGCTTCAGGCCCTTCTATTCCAAGAAGGAAAAGGAGCTCGCGCGGAGTTATATGCGGAAGCTGAACATTTTGCACCTGGAGCATGCGGCCTACAGCGAGCTCTCGGGAGGACAAAAGAGAAGGGTGCTTCTCGCCAGGGCGCTCTGCTCTACGAGCAAGGTCATCCTTCTGGACGAGCCCTGCACCGGCCTGGACCCCCTGGTCACCAGGGAACTGTATCAAATCATCAAGCAAGTGAACGAAGAACTGGGAATCAGCATCATCATGGTCTCCCACGACATCAGGAGTGCCCTCGAATACGCGAACAAGGTCCTGCACATTCACGGGGAGGAGACCTTCTTCGGTTCACTTGAAGACTATAAGAAGAGCCCTGTGGGCAAACGGTTTTTGGAGGCGTAATATGATTGAGGTCATCAAAGAAATGCTGTCGGAACCCATCGTGGTTCGGGCGCTGGTCGTCGGCGTCCTGGTCTCTCTCTGCGCCTCCGTGCTCGGGGTCAGCCTGGTCCTGAAGCGCTATTCTATGATTGGCGACGGCCTCTCTCATGTGGGCTTCGGCTCGATGGCGCTCGCGACCGCGCTCAATACCCAGCCCTTCGTGGTTTCGATTCCGATCGTCGTGTTGGCCGCCTTCCTGCTCCTCAGGGTCAGCGAGAACAGCAAAATCAAGGGGGATGCGCTGATCGCCCTGATCTCTACGAGTTCCCTGGCCATCGGTGTGATGATCGTCTCGCTGAGTACCGGGATGAACACCGACGTATGTAACTACCTGTTCGGCAGCCTGTTCTCGCTCACCAAGAGCGATGTGAGGCTGAGCATCGGGCTATCGATCTTTATCCTGGTTTCTTTCCTATTCCTTTACAACCGCATCTTCGCGGTCACCTTCGACGAAATCTTCGCGAAGGCCACGGGAACCAAGGTCAAGTTTTACAGCAGTTTTATCGCGATGCTCACGGCTTTTATCATCGTCCTGGGCATGCGCATGATGGGAGCTCTGCTCATTTCGAGCCTGATCATCTTCCCGGCGCTCACCTCGATGCGGGTGCATAAAAAGTTCAAGTCGGTCGCAATCAGTTCGGCGATCATCTCGGTCGTCTGCCTCCTGGTGGGGATGTATCTTTCCTACGAGTACTCGACTCCGGGCGGGGCGAGCGTCGTGGTCTGCAATATGGCGGTCTTTGCGACTTACAGCGGAATCGCTCTTGTCAAGGGAAGGACGGCAAACCGTGAATAAAAAAAGAAAACTGCTCCGCATCTTGCTGGCGCTCTGTCTGACGCTTTCTCTCGGCGCCTGCGGGAGGGAAGGAGAAGCGAAGGTCAAGCAGGTCGGTGAGTCCGGCTTTCAAGAGAAGGCCAAGGAAGCCGAGTCCGGAAAAAAATCGGAAGCCGAGTCGGGAGAGAAGGCGGGGAAAGGGTCGAAGTCCAAAGATCAGCCCGAGAGGAAGGAAACGGACGCAAAGGGCAAAGAGGAAGAAGATGCGGAGGAAAACATCGTCGAGATCAACGAAAAGCTCTTCATCCAGAAGATCAACGACATCTATTTCAACTTTGAGGACTACAAGGACGCGACCATCATCATAGAGGGCATGTTCAGTCACTTTCAGAACATAGACGGAACGGAAGAGCGCCCGGTCGTGTATCGGGAGGGGCCCGGTTGCTGCGGAAACGACGGCTGGGGCGGCTTCTTCCTGGTCTATGACGGCGCGTATCCGAACGAGAACGATTGGATACGGGTGACCGGAAAGCCCAAGGTCGTGCAGACCGAGGGCGGTTGGTTGGAGCTCTTCTTGGAGGTCGAAAAGATCGAGGTCAAGGAGGAGCGGGGTGCCGAGTACGTCACCCACTAGCTCTTTTCCGATCTGAACGTTATGAGGAAAGAAAAAAGTCAGTCTTGTGACTGACTTTTTTTGTGCCGTTAAACGGTCTGATTTCTATGCTTGACGAAGCGATTTCGCTTACGCGTCCGACCTTGCAAAGCCGTTCTTCATCTCGCAGCTCGCCTGGTAGAGCACATCCGCCAAGAGCTGATCCGTCTCTTTTTTTGCAATCTCCGCAATTTCGCGGTTCGCCTCTTCACAGACCTTAGTAGCCGCCTCGTAGGCCATCTTCTGCGCCTTGATCTTGGCGTCGTACTTTTTGATGATCGCGTGTCCTTCCGACTGCAACTTCATCTGATAGCGCTCCACGAAGCCCGCGCAGGCGGCAAAACTTGCGTTGGAAAGGGCGCCGATCAGGCGGTTGGTCCAGTAGAACTCGTCGGTGCTGACCTTGTCCCCGGTCTTCATGTAGTCCGGCGTGTCATTTATATTCACATAGAACGGAACGAAGGCGTTGAACACGTTCGATCCGAAGGCCACCCACTCCACGCACTTGATCGCCTCAGGCACATACGGTCTGATCTGCACCATCGCCAGGAAGTTGGTTCTGTTCACGCCGATCGGACGGAACGAGCCCTTGTAAGAGAGGTCTCCGTGCTTCGCGTACGGGTCGTACGGCGTGCCCTGGAAGTGGTTCGATAGCGCTCTCTTCACATCCTCCACGGTGATCTTTTTCTCAGGGAGCCTGCACCAAGGGATGTCGTCCGAATCCGGTCTGAAGTCGGCGTCGATCCCGTCCCAGATGTTGGTGTTCGGGTTGAAGAATCGCTGGAGCACCCAGGCGCGCGGCGTGTTGTAGGTGTGGTCCGAATCCGAGTAGCTGCCGAAGGCGTATCTGGTGTTCAGGTATTCCTCGTCGATCGACAAATCCAAGAAGTTGTCGTCAATAAAGCTCTTTAAATCGCTCGAGCACATAAATTCCTTTTGCTCGCCGAGGGCATCCTCCAAATCAAAGTAGTCGATGCCGAGCTGGTTCGGAATCACCGCGTAGCAATCGTCCGGCAGGCGGGCTGCAATCCAGTGGTGACCGCCTATGGTTTCGAGCCACCAAATCTCGTCCTCGTCCTGGAAGGCGATCCCGTTCATCTCGTAGGTGCCGTATTCCTCGAGCAATTTGCCGAGCCTCTTTGCGCCGTCTCTCGCGCTTGTCATGTACGGAAGAACCAGTGAGACCATGTCCTCTTCGCCGATGCCGCCCTCTACCAGCGGGTCTGCGCTGAGTACCCTCTCGTTCGAGGTGATGGTCTCGGTCGCGGTCATCGACACGTTCTTCTCATTGACCCCGCATCCGCCCCAGATGCCCTTGTCCCTTTTTGCGTCCGGCATCAGCGTGTAACGCATCGGATTCTCCGGCAGGCTAATCTCTACCTTAGAGATGATCGATTTATATTTGATCGGGTGATCTTCCGGTTTCACCACGATAAACTCTTTGGGTGTAAACTCTCCCGCCGGTGAGTCCTCGTTTCGGGCCACCATCGTAGAGCCGTCGTAACTGGCATTTTTTCCAACCAGTATTGTTGTGCAAGCCATACTAACTCCTTTCCTGTCAAAGCACGCCCCGCAAAGGGTGCGTTTCTTAGCTAAAATCCCAAGTCGATTGTAACACAAAAGGGGCCGCTTTTCCACCTAAGAAATGAAAAAGGATATCGCTCCGTCCCTTCGCGCTTGCAAAGGGAGCAGGGGATATCCCGATTCTTATCGTCAGCAACCTTCGGAGCTTCCGCCCGTTAGAGCGAGGAACCGGCCTTCCACCTTGCAAACTCCGCATTCGTCGCCAGGACCTTGTGCGTCTCGCTGAGCGCGTGGTAGCTGCCTTCATTGTAGTTGATGCCGCTCGTCGCGTAGTCGTACTGGAAGGAAATCTTGGTCTTTTCCAAGATCGGGTTGGGTTCCGGAATCGCCGAGAGCAGGGACCTGGTGTACGGGTGAACCGGGTTCTCGAAGATCTCGTGCGAGGTACCGGTCTCGACCAACTTGCCAAGGTGTAAGACCCCGATTCGGTCTGAAATGTACTTGACCATCGATAAGTCGTGGGCGATGAAGAGGTAGGTCAGGCCCGACTCCTTCTGCAAGTCCTTCATCAGGTTGACAATCTGTGCCTGAATCGAGACGTCCAGCGCGCTGATGGCCTCGTCCGCGATGATCAGCGAGGGGTTCATAATCAAGGCTCTGGCGATGCCGATCCTCTGCCTCTGCCCGCCGGAAAACTGGTGGGGGTAGCGGTCCGCGTGCGCGGTGCTCAGGCCGACGCGCTCCAAAATCTCCCCGACCCGTCTCTCCCGCTCCTTCGCGCCGAGCTTGGGGTTGAAGTTGTCGAGTCCCTCGGCGATGATGTCCAGCACCTTTTTTCTGGGGTTCAGCGAGGCCATCGGGTCCTGAAAGATCATCTGCATATTTTGCCTCAGAAAGGCGTTCTCCGAAGCGTTCAAGCGGCCGGAAATGTCCTTGTCCTCAAAGCAAATCTTCCCGCTCGTCGGGTGGTAGAGGCGGATGACGGTCCTTCCGATCGTGGATTTTCCGGAGCCGGATTCCCCGACCAGCCCGTAGGTCTCGCCCCGCCTGATTTCAAAACTCACATCGTCGACCGCCTTGACCGTGAGCTGCCGATTCACTTTAAAATGTTGTTTCAGATTTTCCACTTTTAACAGTACATCACTCATTGCCTTGCCTCCGCTTTCATCTTATCGATCCTGTCTCTGAGCTGTTTCGGCATCTCCACCTTGGGCGCCAACTCGTGTGCGAGCCAAGAGGCGACCTGGTGGGTCTCGCTGACCTTGAACATCTCGGGGTGCAGCCTGTAATCGATGTTCAGCGCGTACTCGTTCCTGTGTCGGAAGGCGTCGCCCTGAAACTCTTCGGTCAGTCTGATCGGGTTGCCCGGTATCGTGTAGAGCCTCTCGTCCAGGTTCTTAATGTCCGGAATCGATGAGAGCAGACCCCAGGTGTAGGGGTGTCTCGGGTCGTAAAACACATCGCTGACCGTTCCCTTTTCGATGATTTTTCCGGCGTACATGACCGCCACGTAGTCGGCGACCTTCGCAACCACGCCCAAATCGTGGGTGATGTAGATGACCGACATATTCTTCTCTTTTTGCAGGCTGCGGATCAGCTCCAGAATTTTGGCCTGCACGGTCACGTCGAGCGCCGTGGTCGGCTCGTCGCAAATCAGGATGTCCGGGTCGCAGGAGAGGGCGATCGCAATCACCACGCGCTGTCTCATCCCGCCGGACAGTTGGTTCGGATACTGCTTCATCCGCTCCTTAGGCTTGTCGATGCCGACCCGCTCCAGGAGCTGCTCGGCCTTCTTCCTCGCATCTTTTCTGCTCATCCCGTAGTGGGTGATCATCCCTTCCATAATCTGCCGTCCGATGTTCATGGTCGGGTTCAGCGAGGTCATCGGGTCCTGAAAGACCATTGCGATGCGCTTGCCGCTGATCCTGCTTCGGATCTCGCGATCCTTCATGCCCACGATTTCATAGGTCTCCGGCTGCTCCCCGTAGTGTCGGTAGGTGATGCTGCCCGAGTTGATCCTGCCGTTCGAGCTCATGATTCCCATGATGGCCTTCACCGTCACGCTCTTGCCGGAGCCGGACTCGCCGACGATCGCGACCGTCTCTCCCTCGTAGAGGTCGAAGCGCAGGTCCCGAATCGCGTTGATGCTGCCGTTTGAGGTTTGGAACGAGATGTTCAGATCCCGAATCGAAAGTACTTTTCTTCTCTCCATATTACGCCTCCTTCATCTTAGGGTCGAAGGCATCCCGGAGTCCGTCGGCCATGATGTTGAAGCTCAGCATCAGGATGGCCAGCACCACCGTCGGGATGGTGACCATGTAAGGGTGTACCAAAAAGGACTTGAAGCCGTCGTTGATCAAGACGCCCAGAGAGGCCATCGGCGCTTGGAGTCCCAGGCCGATGAAGGCGAGGAAGGACTCGGTGAAGATCGCGTTTGGAATCGAGAACATCGACATGATGATGACCTGACCGAAGATGTTCGGCAGGATTTCCTTCAAAATGACGTTCTTTTTGCTCGTGCCCAGGGTGATTGAGGCCAGGATGAATTCCTGTTCCTTGAGCTTGAGCACCTGTGCCCGCACGACCTGGCTCATGCCGATCCAGCCCTTGATTACCAGGGCGATCGTGATGGACAGGATGCCGGGCTTCATAATCAGCACCAGCAGGGTGACGATGACCAGGTTCGGGATGCCGTTCAGAATCTCTACAATCCGCTGCATGATCAGGTCGACCTTGCCGCCGAAGTAGCCGGAAATCAGTCCGTAGGCCATGCCGATGATGATGTCGATCAGCATCGCCAAAAAGGCCATGTACAGAGAAACGCGGGTTCCGACCCAAGTTCTGGTCCAGAGATCCCTGCCCATGACGTCGGTTCCGAAGAGGAAGTAGCGGTCTATCTTCTTCTGTTCGTAGACATCGACCGTGCGGAACTTTTTGTTCCCGTTTGCATCAAAGCCGGCCGGAAGCTCCTTTTTGCCGTCCATGATTCCGAGTTTTTCAATCAGCGGAACCTTGGGCAGCATAGAGGCCCGCGCCATGTCCAGGGTGTCGTACCTGTCCTCGTTGATGTAGGGGCCGAAGAGGGCCAGGAGGATGATGATCACGATAAGAACCATCGCAATCAACGCGCCCTTGTTCTTTTTGAATCGCAGGAATACGTCCTTCAGAAAGGAGTTTCCGGGCACGAGCTCCAGGCTCATCCGATCCAGGTCCGCCTCCGCGAACGCAAAGTCGTCTTGTAAAAATTTTTGCTCCATTAGTTTGCCTCCTTCCCGAGTCGGATTCTAGGGTCGATGATGCCGTACAGGATGTCGATGATCAGCATCACGAAGATGAACAAAAGGCTGTAGATGAACGCGATTGCGATGACCAGGTTGTAGTCGTTGACCTGGATGGCCTTCACGAAGAGGGAGCCCAGGCCCGGAATCGCGAAGATTTTTTCGATGACCAGAGAGCCGGTCATTAAGCTGACGACCAGCGGCCCCAGCACCGTGATGACCGGAATCAGGGCGTTTCGCATCGAGTGCCTGCTGATGATTTTGCGCTCTCTTAGGCCCTTTGCCCGCGCCAGGAGGATGTACTCGCTCGAGAGGACCTCGAGCATCTCGCTCCTCAAAAAGCGGGACACCGTCGCAATCGTGAACATGGAGAGGGCGATGGTCGGCAGAATGGTCGATTCAAACTGCATGGCCGTGTCAAAACTGATCGGAAGCCACTGTAATTTAAAGCCGACCAGGTAGGCCAGGATCAGGGCGAATACATAGGAGGGAACGCTGACCCCGATGACCGCGATGATGCTGGTGAGGGTGTCCCAGACGGTGTTGTGTTTGATGGCTGCGAGGACGCCCAGAAACAGGCCGATGACGGTTCCCAGAATGACCGCCTGTATCCCCAGGCGCACGGTGATGGCGATCCTGGGCTTGAGCATCTTGGCGATCGGCATATTCTTCATCACGTTGTAGGAGACGCCGAAGTCGCCCTTCGACATCAGGGTGATGTAGTTGGCGAACCGAACCATGACCGGCTTATCCAAGCCGTATTTTTCATAGATGATTTCCTTTTGCTCGGGGGTGAGCTTCTCGTCGTTAAACGGCGTGCCCGGCATCAACTCCAGCATCAGGAACAGGACCAACAGGATTGTCAGGATCGTGAATACGGAGATGATGAGCCTCTTTACGATATATCTAGTCATTTTTCACTCCCATTAGTAAACGTTAAGCTCGCTTTACGGGCGAGCTTAACGGAACAGTGTCTAAATGTGTGCTTTAATCCGCTATTTCAGCGAACTTGAATTTGAATTTCACTCCGACAGAGCTCGGGATGACGCCCTTGACCTTAGGATTCCAGAGGGCCGCGTCGCCCACTTGGTAAACCGGAATCGGACCGCCGGCCGACGCCATCAGAATTTTCTCGGCCTTCAACATCTTCTCCCATCTCACTGCAGGTGGGTCGTTTGCCGCCAAACATTCCGCCATCAAGGTCTCGTACTCCTCGTTCTTCCAATGTGCGTAGTTGGTCTGTCCGTTCTCGCGGAACAATTCCAAATATGTCATCGGGTCTTGGTAGTCAGGGCCCCATCGGGTAAGACCCATCTCGTACTCGGCAGAACTCATGAGCTTGAGTCTGGTCTTCTTAGGCTGTGACTTCAGGTTGATGATTACGCCCGGCAAGGTGTTTTGGATGTCTGCCTGTAAAAACTCGGCGACGTTCTTGCTCTGCTCCGAGTCTTCAAATAGAAGCTCGATTTCCACGCTGTCTTTGCCCATTTCCTTCTTTGCTTTTTCCCAATATTCTTTTGCTTTTTCTTTGTCGTCCGACAAGATCGCGCCGTTGGTCTCACGGAAGTCTTTTCCGTTCTCATCCGCGGCAAGTTTGAGCGGAACGAAGCCGTAAATCGGAATCGACCCGTCCTTCAGAACGCTCTCCGCGATCTGCTTTCTGTCAAAGGCGTATTTTAACGCTTGGATCAGGTTTTCGTTGCTCAAGTTGTCTTTTTTGATGTTGACGCTGAGCCACCATAGGTATTCCCCGAGCTGCGAGCTGTAGTCCGGGTGCTCCTTGTACGATTCCACGAGTTCGCCGGTCAACTTCACGTAGTCGGCGTTGCCCGACTCGTACTCGAGGACGGCCGATTGGGTATCCAACATCACCTTGTATTCGATTCCGTCGAGCTTGACGTTTTCTTTGTCATAGTAGGTATCGTTCTTGACGAGCTTCCAGCTGGTTCCCTGATTCCACTCGACCATCTTGAACGGTCCGTTCGCAATCGTCGCATCCGCACTCAATCCGTACTCGTCGCCCTTCTCGGTCACGAATTTCTCGTTGGCCGGGAAGAGAGGTGTGAAAGAGGTCAGAGAGAGGAAGAACGGAACTTTTTTCTCCAGTTCCACGACCAGGGTCTTCTCGTCGATCGCCTTCACTCCGAGCTCATCGACAGGGAGTTCTCCGGCAACGACTGCCGCCGCGTTCTTCACGCCGGCTACATCGAGCAGGTATCCGTACTCCGCCTTGGTCTCAGGGTTGGCAAGTCGCTTCCAGCCGTATTCAAAGTCGTTCGCTGTGACCTTGTCCCCGTTCGACCAGACCGCGTCCCTAATGGTGAAGGTGTAGGTCAGTCCGTCCTCGGAAATCTCGGTCTTCTCCGCCAAGGCCGGTACCGGAATGCCCTCTTCATTCATGAAGTACAGACCGTCGGTGCAAGAGGTGATGACCTCAAAGGCGAATCCGTCTGTGGTGATTTGCGCGTCCATCGTATTCAGGTCGATGTTCGAAATCAGTCTTAACACTTTTTGTCCGCCGGCAGCATCGGCGTTTTCTTCCCCTTGCTTCTGCTTGTCATCCTGCGCCTCCTGTTTGTTTCCGCCGCAAGCGCTGATGGTGAACAGCAGGGCGACGGCCAAGAGCAGGGTCAAAATCTTCTTCATCTCGTCCTCCTTTTTCATGATTTTTTGAGATACTACTATCGTCCCGTTCCATCCGAGCCCCGAATAGAGCCCAATCCGTTGTTTGCGTATGGCGTGTTCGGCGTCTGTTAAAAAGTATGCAATCCTTTGGATATAAATTACTATTTTGGGCCTCGGATTTAATTGTATATGGTATACAAGGTGTTTTTATTTGTCAAGATTAAAAATTATTTGTTACGGTTTGTTCATAAAATTTCTGTAATGATTGATAATGGCTTATCATAGAGAAAACTATTTATGCGGAGAGTGAATAAATATAATGTTTCATTCGTTGTATCCGAGTGCATAAAAAAGCCCCTCCGTTCAGAGGGACTTGCCGACAAGGGGCCTTGTGCGTTATGCCTCCTGCGGACTCTCCTTTCCGTGAAACACGAAGAGGAAGATCAGGAAGCCAAGGATTAGGCCCATATAGTAGGTGAAGAAGCGCCACATCAACATGATGATGGTCGCCGAACTTCCGGAAATGATCGGTGCAAAGAAAATCAGAAAGCCGAGTTCCGCACCTCCGCTGGCCCCGGGAACCGGGAAGACCGAGCTGATCAACATCGTAAAGGAGCTGGCGATAATCACCGAGAGCAGGCTGACATCGTGGATCCCGATCGCCATGCACAGCACGTAGGCGAGGGTGTAGAAGAGGGTCAGCTTGATCAGGTTGATGAAGACCGTAAAACAAAAGAGCTTTTTATCTTGGGAGAGGACCTCGATGTCCCTGTGAAAGTCGCATAAAAACTTGTTGGTCGCCTCCCTCGCACCCTCGGGGTTCTTCACGATGCGCAGCTTCGCCAAAAAGTTGATCAGGGTGATGCTGATAAAGTGCGAGAGCCGCTTGGAATTTGCAATCACGGTCAGGCCTGCGATGATCAAAAAGTTGATGCCGAGGCCCAGGATGATTAAAATCGAAGTCTTGCGGTCAAAGCTGATGAAGGAGCTCTCCCAGACGTAGTGGGCGAAGAGGGCGAAAAAACCCTGGATTACCAAGGCTGTTTGGTAGACGATGAAGTTCTGTAGGGAGATGGAGGTAATTCTGCCGTAGCTGATGCCGTTTTTCTTGTTAATAATGTAGATTTGGAAGGGTTGTCCCCCGGTCGAAAACGGCGTAATCGCGTTGAAGAATTGGGTGGCAAAGGTAATCTTTGCAATCAGAGAAAAGCTGATCTTCTGCACCCGGGAACGAAAGATAAGGTAAAAGGGAACCGCCTCCAGCAGGATGTAGATTGCCATCATGACGGTAGCAAGTGCCAAAAAGTACAGGTTCGCACTCCTGAGGCCGGAAACGACCCCGCTGAAATCCTTCTTTAACAAGACATACATGATTAGAGCGCTGATGCCCGCAACAATATAAAAATTCCTCTTATTTGACTTTAAATCCATTCTTACCCACTCATAGAAGCCCAAGCAAAGCGTTTCTTTCGACCGACTGTGTTTCAGTTTGTATATCGAAAGATTTGAAATCTTCTTTACTCTACCCAATATATCACAGGCTTACGCATCTGAAAATATGTTTAGCAAAAATTTCATATTTGTTTTTCCTGTTTAATCCTAACTCCCACGGGTAGAAAAGAAGCGGACGATAAATCGAAACAAATTGATAAGTGAAAATAAAAATTAAAGTGAATCTCAACTGTCAATTTTTAGAAATTGGTATTATAGAAAGGGGAAAAATTATGTCATTGATTGGAAAAAAAGTGAGTGAATTTATTGCGGAAGCGTATCATAACGGTGAGTTTAAACAGGTTACGAGCAAGCAATTGGAGGGAAACTGGTCGGTGTTCTTCTTCTATCCGGCGGACTTTACCTTCGTTTGCCCGACTGAGCTTGCGGACCTTGGCAACTACTACCCTGAGTTCCAAAAGATCGGCTGTGAAATCTACAGCGTATCGACAGACACCCACTTTACGCACAAGGCTTGGCACGACACTTCTGAAACCATCGGAAAGCTTCAGTTCCCGATGCTCGGCGACCCTACCGGTAACTTGGCGAAGGACTTTGACGCTTACATCGATTCTTTGGGCTTGGCCGAGAGAGGAACCTATGTGGTAAACCCTGAGGGCAAGATCGTTTCTTACGAGGTCACTTCAGGAAACGTCGGCAGAAATGCGAAGGACTTGTTGAGAAGAGTCAAGGCGCTTCAGTTCGTTCACATCCACGGAGACAAGGTATGTCCTGCGGGTTGGGAAGAAGACGACGAGCCGATGACACCTTCTTTCGACTTGGTCGGAAAAATCTAAGCGAGACCGTTCTCAAACGGGCCGAATAGGCTAGGATAAGATTGTGATTGTAGAAAACTCAGCCCTGTGCTGAGTTTTCTTTTTGAATCATTCATATATTCTTTTACTTATGGGTCAAGAAGTGGTAAAATACTGATAACTTATAAGTTCGGAAAAAGTGAGTTGGAGGAGGCCGTTTCAATGAATGAGTACAAGCATTTGATGACGAATAGAGACAAGGACGTATTTATCCCGCTGGTTCCCAGCATTTTGGGCGCCATGTTGATGAGCAAGGTTTCGCGGCAGAAAGAGGGATTTCGCGAGGATCTGATCAAGATGGTCAGCGAGGACATGGTGAAGCTTCCCAAGGAGGCGAATTACGAGTTGTTTAAAGAGTCGTATATCGTCGCGAACGGCTTTATGGAAAAGTGGGGCGTGAACTACGGACACAGTTCCATCAAGGAACTCGACGCCCTGCAGATGTGTTTTGAGAACAAGTCCAGGTGGTTTACCGAGATTTTGGAAACCGTGAAACCGTCCAAGTTCATGAGTTTCATCGAATATTCACTCAGATACAATCCGCCGAAGTCCTACCACGTTCCTGCGGAGCTGGATGCGTACCCTGATCTGAAAGAAAAGTATATTTCATTCTGCGACTTCTGTTTTTCGGTCTATCAAGAGAGCAGCGAGGACTTCATGGAACTCTTCCGCGCGAGGTATCCGGAACTTTCGGAGCGCGATCTTTCGATCAAGGCCTTTGAGAACGCCAGGAACTTCCTGCCCCTCTCGACCCATGCGAACATGGGCATGCAGTCCAACCTCAGAGCCTTCTGCGATGCCCTCTCGGAACTGATGGCCTACGAGGGAATCAATGAGGAAGTCTACTCGACCGCCCTGATGATGAAGGAAGAGGCCGAAAAGGTTTCGGTCGGCATGGTCAAGCACACTGAAAAAACACCTTATTTGGAGTCCTACATAAACAGTTTTTATGCGGATGTCGATATTCCGAAAGAGAGGTATGAGCACGATGGTGTTCGCGTCCTGACGGACGATACTTTGATTGGAAACATCGAGATGTTGAATCGCTACGGCGATCTTTCCAAGATGGATCGCTTCGACGAGCTGCCGGCGGTCTTCAGAACCGTCGGCAGATGGGTGGAAGTCGATATGAGCGAGGCTTGTCACCACCAGTTTTTAAGGCACAGGGCCTTCAGTTACCGGCCGCATATGCCGAATGTGGACTTCGGGTACATCAGCCCGCCGGAACTCAGGAAGGAAGACTGCGAGATGCAGGCGCACTTAAAGTCGAAGCTCGCGGGCGTCTACGAGTCGTCCTGCGAAATTTACGATGCCTTGACGGAAGCGGGCTTGAAGCACCTGGCTCCCTATGTAGTGCTCAACTGTAACCTTAGAAAAACGGAATTTTTTGCTGATTTTGCGGGGATGTCTCACTTTATCACGCTGAGAAAAGAGGCGCACGCCCAGGACGAGATCAGGGAGATCGCGGAACGGCTCGATGAAGCCTTTGTGGAGGATCGGAAGCAGGTTCCGAATTTACGCTTCGATAAGAACTAGCGACGCACGAGAAAAACAGGTCAGAGGGATAGAATGGACTATATTAACAATCGGTACAGGATCGAAAAGAAATTGGAAGTGGACTCCGAGAGCAGGTATTTTCTGGTCACGGATACGAGGGAAGACCAGAAGAAAATTTTGAGGCTCTTCAACAAGGGGGCTTCGGTCAAAGACAACGCGGAGCTCTTTGAGAATTTTCTCACCTACACCAGGGCGGAGCACAAGAACATCCTGTCAAACTACAATTTTGACGTCTTGAACAGGTCGTCGAACAAGAAGAGCGACTTGCAGTACTTTTACACCAAGGAGTATTTGGATCCGGATTCTCTGCTTTCTTACACCGACTTGAACGAGCGGGAGAGGCACTTTGTGCTGGAATCGGTGCTCTACGCTTTGACCTACCTTCATTTTAAGGGAATCGTCTACGGAAACCTTTCGTTTTCCAACGTTTTCATCTACCGAAACAAGGAGCGGGGTCTGCAGGTCAAGTTGGACGACCTGGCCTCTGTGGCGCTCGAACGCAACACGAATCGTGCGCTCAAAAAGGAGTCCATCTTTTATGTGACCGGGATTGAAACCTACCAGCTGACCACCCAGGTCGACCTGTTCAGCCTGGGAATGATGACCTACTACCTTTTGACCGGAAAGGATTACCACAAGGAGAGCATCGATTACAGGGGCATGCAGGAAATTCCGGAGCAGATGGCCCAGTTGATTTCGAACTCGATCCACATCAACCCGAGCAAGCGCCCGAAGACGGTTCTGGAGTTCTGGAAGGTCGCCTCGGACTGCCTGGGGATTCGCATGGACTTTGTGGACCGCACCTACTATGAATACTTGGATTTCTCGTCTTCCTTTGTGGTGCACAAGGAGAAGCGGGACATCATTCTGGAGCAGATTCGCGCGTATTTTGCCGGCGAGGAGACACGAAACGTGATGTTCGTGCGCTCGAGAAGGGGCATGGGCAAGAGCAGGGTCCTCTCCGAAATCAAGCACTTCTCCAACTTGAAGGGCTACAACCCGCTGATGATCGAAGCGAGCGACCTCTTTAACGGGGAGTATCCGAACTTTAAAAGGCTCCTGGTTCAGCTTCTCGAGCAGTTCGAGATCCCTTCGGGCCTCCTCGAAAAGTACGGGAAGGACCTGCTCTACCTGGTTCCCGAATACCAGAGAAAGTGGAACGTGCAGCCGTCCATCATCCTGGAGAAAACCGAGCTGAGAAACCGCATCGTTTCGCGCTACCTGTCCTTCATCGAAAAGATGGCTTCGGAATACCGCTTTATGATCATCATCGACAACGCGGACAAGCTGACCAAGGGCGAATTGTACATCCTGTCTTCGCTGATTAAGTCCGATTCCGAGCGCCTGCCTTATCTTCTGCTCTCCGCCCGCGACATGCCGGCGGGGATGAGCGAGTGGAATAAGCTCCCGAACTACAACAGCATTGAGCTCAAACCGTTCAACTACCACGACACCGTTTACTACATCAAAAAGCTCTTTAACATCGGGGATGAGGCCAAGGCGATCGCCAAGAGCATCAGCGGAATCTGTCACGGAAACCCGCGCAAAATCGAGAACATCATCCTCTTTATGTATAAAATCGGAAGGATTCGCATGAGCGAGGAGCGCATCTGGAATATTCAGGATTCCGACTTCGACCTCAAAGAGGAAGAACTCGAGGGCGTGGAGCTTTACGATGTGAATCCGAAGGCCTTCTATGAAGCGGTCTCGAAGCTCTCGGAAGACGCCGTCTTTGTGTTAAAACAGCTCTCGGTCTTCTCTCAGCAGATCGACGTCTTCTTTGCCCTGCAGTTTTCTTCGCTCGGTGGGAAGCGCTTTATGAACGCGGTCGACGAGCTGATCAACGCGGACATCGTGCACAAGATCGTATCGGACTGGGGGAACTACTACGAAATCGTCGATTACAGGCTCTCGAACCTCTTCTACAACCAAATCGACCCGGCCGAGCGGGTGGCCCTTCACCGGGACATCGCCGCGTATTACGAAGACAAGGACTTTGATGTCTATGAATCGGAGTTCGACTCGTACATTCTGCACCTGATTCGCTCGAATCAGCGCGAGCTCGCGGTCGAATCCCTCAAGAGTAAGGCCGAGAAAAAGATTCAAAAATACCTGTTCAAAGAGGCGATCGAGTACTACGAGTACGCCCTTTCCATCATCGACAACAAGGAGTCGAGCGGGTATCTGAGCATCATCGAATCCATCTCGGATGTGTACCACAGGCTCGGCAAGCTGAAAGATGCGGAAAACTACTACTTTAAGCTGATCGAGGTCAGCGACGAACTCGACTACCAGGACATCAAGTTGACCACTTACCAGAAGGTGCTCGAGCTCTTCATCTTCCAGAACCGTATCGCGGAGGCCAAGGAGATCGTCGAGGAGATCCGGGAGGAGCTCGAGGACTACCCGAACGAGAGTATCCGCATCCGCTTCGAGTACTATCTGATGAAGCTCGCCTACAAGGACGGGGATTTGGAGCGCTTCCTGAGTATCTGCGACGAGCTGGTTCCCTACCTGAAACTGATATCGAACGAGTACTACCTGGCGCACGTCCTCCTGGAAAAGGCGATCTACTTCATCGACCGCTTTGAGTACGACGAAGCGACCGTCCATGTGCAGAACAGCCTGGAGATTCTGGAGCGACACAGGGTTGAGAAGAAGGAGCTGATCCGCCCGAACAAATTGCTCGGCCTGATCGCCTTCAAGGGCCACGACTATGTGAGCAGTGAGCGCTACTTTCAGCGCGCCTACGAGATTGCCGACGAGGTCGGTCACCTGTGGCAGAATTCCAAACTCCTGATCGACATGGGGAACCTGTATATTTTTAAGTACGACTACGACAAGGCGCAGGACTTTTTCCAGCGTGCCGAAAAATCGGCCTCTCTGTCGAACCAGCTGGATGCGATCATGCTTTCGAGCTTGAGTCTGATCAAGGTCAACCTTCTGCTCGAGGACTACGCGACCGCAAAAATGCAGTACGACAAGTACGCGGACCTCTTTGAGGAGCAAAAGTCGAGCAACTTGAGATACTATTACTACCTCTACCTGCTGATTTCGGCGAAGATGTTTTTGGAGCTGAAGGTCTACAAGCATGCCGAAAACCTGATCCGCAAAATAGAGGAAGGCGGGCTGCCGTATTTGGAGTCTCTTCAGATCCTGCAGGTCAAACTCTTGAGAAACGACATCAACTACTTTAAGAGCGTCCTCTACGAGGAAATCTTCCGCTTTGACGAGCTCGAGGAGATCATGCTCCGAATCAAGGGCAGGAGAGAGATTCACCTGATCAACGACTACCTCTTGGATCTCGCCCTCGACGCCTACCTGAACGAGCGCTACGACATCTTCACCTTCGCCTACGAGAAGTCGCTGATGTACGAGACGCCCGATCCCGATGTCAGCCTAGTCTACCGCTTCGAGTTCTGTCACGATTTGATGAACCACGACGAGGAGAAGCTCTTCTCTTACATCGGTCAAATCAACTACAAGCAGTTCACCTACGCATGGAAGATCCTGTGCATCCTGGCGGACATTCAGTTTGAGAAGGGCAAGTATGTGGATGCCCTCGCCAACTACATCGAGTCGAGGGGCCTCTTCCTGGATCGCATGCACAGCGTTCCGATCAGTTACCGGGACGATAGGATGCAGATCGACACGAGTCTGATTAAGATTTGCGAGAGGATACAGCGCCTCGCCGGAAAACTCTACGGGATCCACGTTGAGGTCGAAAACATGGTGCGCGACATCGACCTGGAGACCAACAGCAGGCAGGAGAAGCTGATGAAACGGCTGATTGCCAAAATCATCAGCGACAAGGAGTACAAGAAGTACCACAAGCGGGTCTATGAGAATAAGTTTTTGTTTTACATCGACAACTGGCAGAAGTACATTTCGGACATGGACGAGGACAGCAGGCTCAACCTCGAGAAGCTGATCAAGTTCCTGACCGAGTACTCGATGGCCGAGTACGGGTGTTTTATCGTGACCGGGCCGGCCGGGGAAATCCTGGATGTGCTCTCGACCGACTACAACTACGACCCGGGCGTGCTGGATTACATTTACTCGAAGGACGAGAAGCGGGACTTCTATTTGGAGAACAAGACCTGGGAGCTCACCCTCAGCCTGTATTCGGGTTCCGACAGCACGCGCATGTTCTTCCCGGTATATTTAAAAGAAAAGACCAATCTGTATAACCGAAGGAGCTACGATGAGGGCAAGTACCGCGAACTGATGGGCTACGTGTATTTGGAGTCCAAAAAGGTCATCCACAACATCACGCAGACCCTATATAAAAAGATCATCGCCTACGAACCGCTGATTGCCCTGGTCGCAAACGAGTATGTGATCAATAAGAAGGTGAGCCTGGACAACCTGACCCAGACCCATCTGAGGGCCTATGTGCAGGAGGCGGTCGAGAAGACCATCGAAAAATCCTTCGATACCAACCTGCAGTTTTCGGTGCTGATGATTGACATCGACCATTTTAAAGACGTCAACGACAGGTACGGTCACACCAGGGGCGACGAGGTGCTTCGAGGCCTCGCGGGCATCCTGCAGCAAAATGTCAGGGAGAGCGACATCGTCGGGCGTTACGGCGGAGAGGAGTTCATCGTGATTTTGAACGGACTTTCCAAGGGCGTGGTCAAGGAGGTTGCCGACAAGATTCGTGTGGCGGTTGACAAGGCGAAGCTGCTCGGGGACGACAGGCCGGTCACCATCAGTATCGGTGCGGCTTCCTTCCCGGAACATGGCAGGAACCTGGACCAGCTGATAGAAAACGCGGACCGCGCCCTCTACTACTCGAAGAACAACGGCAGAAACATGGTCAGCGTCTACGATTCGTCGATGGCCAAGCACACCATGCGGAACGACGCCCTCGCCGGTGTCTTCGGCATCAGCCAGTTTGAAGATCACAGGAGGATGAACGCGATCATCGAGATCATGAACGGCATCGTCCAAAAGAGCTCCAACGAGCGCATCCTGAAAGAAATCCTTTCCATTGTGCTCGATATAGTTGAAGCCAAAGAGGTTTCTGTGGTATTATCTGACGGCAGAGTCTTCAGTAACAGGAGCAACCTGGAAGGCCTGGAAGATCGTTCCCTCCTGTCTTCGGACAAGTTGGCGGACGTGGTCCGTCACGAGGACGGCTTCTATACCGACTGGAAGGAAGATTTTTACGACAGTGAAGGAATCAAAATTGCGAATTGGAACAACTACATCCTTTCCAGTCTCCAGTTCAAGGGCGTGAAGTACGGAAAAATCATCCTCTTTTCGACCATCAAGGAACACGAGTTCGAGTTGCATCATTACAAATTCGTTTCGAACATCTCCGGCCTCGTCGCTTCCGTTGTTAAAGATATCGTGAAATAGGGTATCGAATCAATAGAATGAAGGAATAATGGAGAAATTCAATGTTTGTAGATAGAGCGGAAATCAAAGTGAAGTCCGGTAACGGGGGCAACGGCGTCGTCTCGTTCCGCAGGGAAAAATATGTGCCTGCGGGCGGGCCGGACGGCGGAAACGGCGGAAGGGGCGGTGACGTCATCTTTGTCGTGGACACCGGTTTAAGAACCCTGATGGACTTCAATTACACCAAGGTCTTTAAGGCCGAAAACGGCGGTGACGGCTCGGCGAGAAAGTCGAGCGGAAAAGACGGCGAAGATTGCATCATACGCGTTCCGATGGGGACCGTCATCATCGATGCTGCAAACGGGAACGTGATTGCGGACCTTTCGAGCGAGGATGCCGGATTCGTCGCCGCCAAGGGCGGAAAGGGCGGAAAGGGAAACACCGAGTACAAATCTTCGATCAGACGGGCGCCGACCTTTGCCCAAGCCGGCTTTAAAGGCAGGGAGAGGGATCTGATTCTGGAGCTGAAGTCCATCGCGGACGTCGGCCTTTTGGGCTTCCCGAACGTCGGAAAGTCGACCATACTTTCGTCTATGAGTAAGGCCAAGCCGAAGATAGCCAATTACCACTTCACCACCTTAAAGCCGAACCTCGGCCTGGTCGAGGTCATCAAGGGCAAGTCCTTTGTGATGGCCGATATTCCCGGCCTGATAGAGGGGGCGAGCAGCGGAGTCGGCCTGGGGCACGACTTTTTGCGCCATGTGGAGCGGACCAGGCTCCTAATCCACGTGGTCGACGTGTCGGGTTCGGAGGGGCGGCACCCGGTCGAGGACTTCAAGATTATCATGAATGAGTTGAAAGAATACGACGAAGACGTTTATAATAAACCTATGGTCGTGATCGCCAACAAGATCGACATCGTGCAGGACGAGGAAATCCGGGAGGAGTTTAAGACCTTCATCGAGGAACTGGGACTCCCGCTCTTTGAGGTATCTGCGGTCACGCAGAGCGGCCTGGCGGAGGCGATGAAGCATGTGACCCACATGCTCGATGAGATTCCGAGACAGGAGCTTTTTGAGATCGTGGAGATCGAGGACGACGAAGACGATGTGAACCCGTATCTGATCGAAATCGAGCAGGACGGAGACGACTTTGTCCTTAGCGGCGAGGGAATCGAGAGATTGATGTACTCGACCGACTTCGAGGACTACGACAGCCTGCGTAACTTTGAGCGCGTCTTGAAGAGGCGGGGCATCTTTGATCGGCTCAAGGAGATGGGCATTCGCCAGGGACAGACGGTCAGAATCTTTGACCACGAATTTGAATTCTACGATTAGACGGACGGCTCGGGCGAAGCCGCAAAAGCAAATACTACAATGAGAAAGTTGAGATAAGAATGACGGGAAAACAGAGATCCTATTTAAAGAAGTTGGCGCACGGCATCAAGCCGGTGATTCAAGTCGGCAAGGAGGGAGTCAGCCCCGAGCTGATCACCCAGGTCAGGGAGACCATCCACAAGAGGGAGCTGATTAAAATCAGCTTTTTGGAGACCTGCCCGGACGACTTGGAACTCGCCAGCCAAAAGATTGTCGAGAGAAGCAAGTCCGAGTTCGTGCAGTTGATCGGGAGGAAGCTTGTCATCTACAAGCAAAACCCCGAAAACCCGACGATTCAGCTTCCCTAACGGTGGAGGTGCGCTTTGAAGATCGGCCTCATCGGGGGAACCTTCGACCCGGTACACTACGGACACCTGCTTCTGGCGGAGCGCTTTCGCGAGGAGCTCGAACTGGACAAAATCATCTTCATTCCGACCGGAACCTCCTACCACAAGGAGAGCGAGGAGGTCAGCCCGTCGGAGCTCCGCTACCGCATGCTGGAGATGGCGATTTCAGACAACGAGAACTTCACCATCTCGGACATCGAGGTCAGGCGAAACGGAAATTCCTACACCTGCGACACGGTCCGGGAGTTGAAAAAACGCTTTCGGGAGGACGAGTTCTTCTTTCTGATCGGCACCGACATCCTCTTTACGATAGAGGAGTGGAAGGAAGTGGACTGGCTCTTTCGGAACATCCGTTTTCTGCTCGCCCTGCGCGAGGGATTTGAGCGCGAAAACATCAACGAAAAACTTGCCTACCTGACCGAGGAGAGGGGCGCGGACATCATGCTCCGGGAGTTTGATTTGGTGAACATCTCTTCGACCAAGATTCGGGAAAATGTAAAGCAAAATAAGAGCATCAAGTACCTGCTCCCCGTTCAGATTGAGCACTTCATCAAAGAGAACGGAATGTACCGGGAGGAGCGGTTTGCGGCTCTGTAGACGGGAGGACCCATGCGCAATCACTTTGATATGGAACGGGCGCAGAAGGACATGAAGGAACATCTGTCCGAGAAGCGATACAAACATTCTTATGCGGTGGCGGAGACCGCGAGAAAGCTGGCGGAACTCCACGGGGAGGATCCGGACAGGGCCTACATCGCAGGCCTCTTTCACGACTTTGCCAAGTACCTGAAACAGGAGGAATCCGCGGCCTACCTGCGCGAGATGCAGGTGGAGGATGCGTTTTTGCTCGGGGATGCCAACCTGGCGCACGGCGAGATTGCGGCTTACATCCTTGCCAAGGACTACGGCCTGGACGATGCGGGCATCCTTTCGGCGATTGCAAAGCACACCTTCGGAGATGTGAAGATGAGCAGGCTCGACAAGATTGTCTACCTCGCCGACGCGATCGAACCGAATCGGCACTACGAAGAGGTCGAAAAGCTCAGAAAGATTGCCAGGAGGGACCTGAACGAAGCCTGTTTTGAATATTTGAAGAACAACTTCAAACACTTGTTGAGTGAAAACAAGAGAATATACACAAAGTCTGTTGAAATGTATAACAGGATACTGGAAGGGGGAACAGATGGATTTTAAGGATAAATTGATCGAATGTGCAAAGATGCTCGAGGACAGAAAGGCGCTCGATACCGTTATTTTGGAGCTCAAGGGCCTGAGCAGCATTTCCGATTACTTTATGATCAGTAGCGGAACCAACAGCAGGCATGCCGCTTCCCTGGCGGACTACGCCGAAGACTTTTTCGCCGAACAGGGCATACACGCCCACCACAAGGAAGGTTTGCAGGGTTCGGACTGGATTGTGCTCGATTACATGGACTTTATGATCCACGTGTTTAACGAAGAAAAGCGGGAGTATTACAATTTAGACAAGGTTTGGCAGGCGGCCAAGAAGATTTACGGATAGAGGGAGAGGGAATGGACACGGAACCGAGTAGTCGTATCGTTTCAGGGGAGGAAGAACTGCTGAACGCAATTCGAAAACATCCCTATTTTAAAAATCCTTGTAAATATCCGATCAGAATTATCAGCATTATGAAGTATCTGAAAAAGAAAGGATTTGACGTTAAGGAGAAAGACATCGACTTGAAGGTTGATGAATTGATATCTCAGCTTCCCGATGTGACGAAGGTCGACTTCGGCCTGTATAAAATCGTCCGCTAGAATCTGCGAGGAGAAGGAATCATGGACCTAAATTTTAATGTTGGCGATGCCATCGAACTGACGATAGAAGAGAAAAGATATAAGACCGTTGTCGAGAAACAGATAGACAAGGAAGTTTTGATGATCTATTCCCCGATATCCAAGGGGCAGGTATTGGCGGTGCGCGAAGGGCAGTACCTCGACGTCGCCTTTTCGGCATTGGAGCAGGACCAGGACAAGTACGACGTGTATTCCTACCGGGCCTTAGTGGTCGGTCGCGAGATCGTCGGGAACGTTCCCATGCTGACGCTGCAGGCGATCAGCGCCCCGAAAAAAGTGCAGCGGAGGGACTTCTTCCGCCTGAACATCTCCAGGACCCTGCTGATTGAGAACGTCAAGAACGAGAGCACCATCGAGGTGGTGACCCAGGACATCAGCGCGGGCGGCATGCAGGCGATTTCTCCGAAGAAGCTGATCAAGGACGAGGAATACCTGGTCTATATGAACATCTTTGAGGACTTTCCGATCGTCCTGAGCGCGAAGGTGCTTTCGTCCGAACTGGCGGACATGGAGTACAATCGCTATGTCAATCGCTTCTACTTCACCAATATGGATAAAAAGTTGCAGGCCGATATGGTAAAACAGATCAACAACCTGCAGATTATAGAAATCAGAAAGCGCAAGCTCACCTCGCCGATGTACGCGGACGAGCTCAATTCCTTCCTGGACGAAGAGTTGCTGGAGCGCTACAGCCTGAACAACAAGGTGGACAGGCAGATCCGCTATCTGAGCTTTTTTAACATCCTGATCGCCCTGACCATGATCGTAGTTCTGGTGATGGCGATGCCGAATACCGAGTGGGCGCCCCTCTTCGGAACCCGACCGAAGCGGAACTGGAATATGTCCTTCTTGAAACTCGACATTTTTATTTCGACCCTTCTCTTTCTTTCTTCGAGTTTCGGCCTCATCTTTGACAGGATGCATTACACCAATCGCAGACCGGCCAACATGTTCTTTGTGATCATGTTGCTGTTCTCGCTGTTCTTCCTGCTCGGCCTGGTAATTTTCAGCATATAAGCGGAAGCGAGGCCTCGCATCCCGCAGCTAAAGGAGACTGTTTTGAACAATAGAAGAGTAGAAGACCTGATGGATTGGAAGGCCTTTCTGATTCCTTACTCAAAGGCGGTGGAGGAACTGAAGGTCAAGCTGAGGGCCATTCGCAAAGAGTACAATGACCTCGGCGAGTATTCTCCGATCGAGTTTGTGACCGGCAGGGTCAAGAAGGTTTCTTCGATCATTGATAAATGTAACAACAAAGGGATTCCTCTCGAATACGCAGGGGAATTTATTGACGACATCGCCGGCGTTAGGGTCATGTGTCAGTTTACCGACGACATCTACAAGGTCGTGGAGCTGATCCGAAGTCGGGAGGACATCGACCTGAAGGTCGCCTACGAGAGGGACTACGTCAAGTACGGCAAAAAGTCCGGCTACAAGAGCTACCATGTGATTGTCCGGCACACGGTCCAGACCATTTTCGGGCCGAAGAATGTGCTCGCGGAGATTCAGATCCGAACCCTCGCGATGAACTTTTGGGCGACCATTGAACACTCGATCAACTACAAGTACGAAAACAACGTGCCGGAGAACTTGAGAGAGCGACTCAGGAAGGCTGCGGTCGCGGCCTACGCCTTGGACAGCGAGATGCGGACCATCCGTGACGAGGTCATCGGGGCCCACCTGGCGAGCAAGGATGATTTTATATTTATGTAAGAAGGAGACAGACTTTGTCCGTATATATCATAGGTGACTTGCACCTGTCTTTCAGTGTGGATAAACCGATGCATGTGTTCGGGGAACATTGGAGGAATCACCCCGAAAAAATCAAAGAGGACTGGCTTTCCAAGGTGCGGGAGGAGGACAGCGTCATCCTGGCCGGCGATACCTCATGGGGCATGCGCTTCGACGAGGCGGATGCCGACATGGAGTGGATTGCCAAGCTCCCGGGCAGGAAGATTCTGCTGAAGGGCAACCACGACTACTGGTGGGCGAGCCTGAGCAAGATGCGAAAGCGCTATCCGTATTTTGAATTTCTATACAACAATTCGATTGAAATCGAGGGGGTCTACTATGTGGGGACCAGGGGCTGGGCCTACTCGGACGCCGACGCGCCGGATTCCGACGATCTCAGAATTTTCAATCGGGAGGTGCAGCGGCTCAAAAACTCGATTGCGAGCGCGCCGGAGGGAGCCAAAAAAATCTGTATCCTGCACTATCCTCCCTTCAATATGAACAGCAGGAAGACCGAGATGAATCGGGTGATCGAGGAAGCGGGCATAGACCTGGTCTACTTCGGTCACATCCACGACAACTTTGATCGCATCAGGCGCGGCCTGATCGACGGGGTCATGTATCACATGATTTCGGCGGACTTTGTCGATTTCAAACTGCAGCGAATTGACACAAACTAGAGACGGATAAGAGGAACGGGATTGGCTAAGATTGACTTCGAATCATTTGAACAAAAAAGGCTCGCCCTGATTTTGGACCTGGAGTCGGGGGGGCTCGACAAGAGCGCGTTTTTAGAGCGCTCTTTTGCGCTCTTTGAGGGGAACCTGTATAGCGAACCGGACCTGATTCGGAGCGTCGAAGAGGGCGTCTTCTACTACTTTTACTTCAATACCATGGCCAAGAGCTATATGAGAAAGAGTAAGGCGGAGGACGGGGCCCGCAAGGCCTATATTTCCAATGAGTATTACAGGATCAAAGAGGAGATTTTATACAAGCTGCTCCCCCTCTTTGCGGACGAGGAGCTCTCGGCCTACTTTGTAAAGACCGATTCTGTCAAGCTCAGAAACAACTTGGTCGAGATTCTGGTAAAGAACAGAGAAAAGTTGATTTTTCATACTTTAAACCCCAAGACCGTATCCCTCTTGCGCAGGCGCAGGCTCCTGGAAGAGGGGGTGCGCGCGTCCGGCATCGAAAGCTATATCAACAAAAAATACTATTAAAAAAGTCCGCGCTGTGCACGCGGACTTTGTTTTTTATAGGAACATGACTTCCCTTGCCGGCCCTTACTTGAGTAGGTGGGTGAAGAGGCCCGAGCGAAGCTTCGGCTCGAACCAGGTCGACTTCGGCGGCATCACGTTTCCGCTGTCCGCGATTGCGAGCAAGTCATCCATCGTGGTCGGGTACATGCTGAAGGCGACCGCAAATCCGCCGTCCACCTTCTCCTCGAGCTCCTTCAGCCCGCGGATTCCGCCGATGAAGTCGATTCGTTCGTCGGTTCTCGGGTCTTGGATGCCGAGCACCCTGTCGAGCAGGTTCTTTTGCAAAATCGATACGTCCAGCCTGTCCACCGGATCCTCGGCATCATAGATGCCGTCCTTTGCGCTGAGCTTGTACCAAGTCTTGTCCAGGTACATGCCGAAGGTCTTCGCCTGTGACGGCTTGAACGGCTCGTCTCCACTCTGTTTCTCTACATGAAAGCGCTCTTCCACAAGGGTCAGGAAGGCTTCTTTTGTGTGGCCGTTTAGGTCCTTTACGACCCTGTTGTAGTCCATGATAAAGAGGTCCTCGTCCGGGAAGATGACCGACATAAAGAAGTTGAATTCCTCTTCTCCGCTGTAGTCCTTGTGCTCCTCCCTGCGCTTCAAGCCGACCTTGACCGAAGAGGCCGACCTGTGGTGGCCGTCGGCGATGTAGAGGTAGTCGATCTTCGCGAATTCTTCCTCAATCTGACGGTTGACCTCGTCGCAGGAAATCTCCCATACAATGTGGGTGATCTCATCCTCGGTGGTAAAATTATAGACCGGCTTGTGAAACTTGATCCACTCGTTCACCAAGCGGTTGATTTTGTCATTCTTGCGGTAGGTCAAAAAGATTGGAGCGGTGTTCGCGTCACAATAGTCAAAGTTGTTGATCCTGTCCTGCTCCTTCACCGGTCTGGTGAACTCGTGCTTCTTGATGACATCGTTCATATAGTCATCGATCGAGGTCACCGCCACGATTCCGGTCTGCACCCTGCCGAACATCAGCTGTCTGTAAATGTAGAACTGTGCCTTCTCGTCCTGCTTGATCACGCCGTCGGCCTGAAACTTGTCCAGGTTCTTTCTCGCGGTTTGGTAGACCTTCTCATCGTAGGCATCGAGGCTGTCCTCCAGGTCGATTTCCGAGCGCACCACGTGCAAAAACGAGTGCGGGTTGCCGCTCGCCATCTGCTTGGCTTCCTCGCGATTCATGACATCGTAGGGCAGGCAGGCAACTTTTTCTACCAGGTCCTCCCTCGGTCTGAGTGCTTTAAACGGTCTTACTACTGCCATAGTGTTCTCCTTTGTTACACAAGCGTAAGAGCGGGCTCTTACTTGAAAAATTCGTTGATGACTGCGACGGTCTCGGTGCCGATGCGCTCCTGTGCTTCGTCGGTCGAGGCGCCGATGTGCGGGCTGAGAGAAATCTTTTCGTGCTTGCAGACCGCCTCGCTCTTGGTCGGCTCGTCTTTAAATACATCCAGGGCCGCGCCCGCGATTTGACCCGCATCCAGGGCTCTTACCAGGGCTTCCTCATCTACCACCCCGCCTCTCGCGCAGTTGATTAAGTAGGCCGAGTTCTTCATCAGTTCAAATTCCCTGTCTGTGAAGAGGGCGCCCTTTTCCTTGTCAAACGGCACGTGAAGGGAAACGTAGTCGGAGCTCTTCAAAATCTCCTCAAAGCTCATAAAGGTGCATCCCGGCTCGTTCACATCCTGATTTCTTTGGTTGCAGTAGTTGACGGTCATGCCCAGGGCCATCGCCTTTTTCGCAAGGGATTTGGCGATTCTGCCGAAGCCGACCAAGCCCAGCACCTTGCCGCTGATCTCGGTGCCCGAGTAGTCCTTCTTGTTCCACTCCATGTTCTTCATTGTCACATTGGCCTTGTGCAGGTGTCTGGCGAGGGTGAACATGTGCGCCAAGCTGAGTTCCGCGACGGAATCCGAGCTCGAATTCGGGGTGTTTCTGACCTCTATGCCCTGCTCCTTGGCATATGCGTGGTCTATATTGTCGATGCCGACGCCGGCTCGGATGATCAGTTTTAGAGTGCCGCCCTTTACCTTGTCAATCAAATCGGTACGAATCTTGGTCTTTGAGCGGATGATGACCGCGTCCACCTCGTTCAATCGTTTTACGAGTTCCTCGCCCTCATAAAAAGTCGTGTCTACGCTATGGCCGGCCGCTTCGAGCGTCTTTACCGCTTCCTTGTCCATGCCGTCGTTCGCTAATATCTTTAACATCGCTCCTCCTAATACAAAAATGTCCGTGTGTTGCCGCCCGTCCGTCCCTGCCTCACGCGCGGGGCCGAGGCGAGGGGAGGCGAAGCTGCGCCTTAGTTCAAGTTCCAGATCGCTTCGATCGTGCTCAAAAGCTCCTGTAGGGTTTCCGGCTTGGTGTCCGCCATGTGGGCGATACGGAAGGTCTTCTCCTTCAAGTCGCCGTAGCCGTTCGAAATCATAAAGCCTTTTTCCGCGAGCGCCTTGTTCAGGTCGGCCACGCTGTACTCTCTTGTATTTTTAATGGTTGTGAGCGTGTTAGACAGGTAGTTTTCGTCCGCGTAGAGGGCAAAGTACTTCTTCGCAAAGTCTCTGGTCGTCTTGGCCATCTCCAAGTGTCTTGCAAAGCGGTTTTCCATTCCTTCCACATTCAGGATGTAGTCGAGCTGGTAGTCAAGGGCGAACATGTGCGGGATGGCAGGGGTTGACGGATACTGGTAGTTCTTTCTGGCCTTCTCCACCACGCTGACCAAGTCCAAATACAGACCCCTGTTCTTCACGGTCTTTGCTCTCTCATAAGCCCTGTCGCTGACCGATGCCACAGAGAGACCCGCCGGAAGACCCAGGCACTTTTGGGTTGAAGTAATCAACATGTCGATGCCCCACTCGTCCGCAGGAATCTTCACGCCGCCGAGAGACGAGACCGCGTCCACGCAGAAGAAGACATCAGGGTATTTCGCGACCACCTTTGCAATCTCCGCAACCGGGTTCATGATGCCCACAGAAGTTTCGTTGTGCGTCACGGTCACCAAGTCGTACTTGCCTGTTGCCAAAGCCTCTTCGACCATTTCAGGAGTGGTCGCCTTGCCGGGCTCGGACTTGAACTTGTCGGCAGGCACGCCGTTGGCTTCGGCCATGTCGAACCATCTGTCTCCGAAGGCGCCGACTGAGAATACGGCGGCTCTCTTGGTAGTCAGGCATCGAATCGCCATCTCCATGATGCCGCTGCCCGAGCTGGTGCTCAGGATGATGTCGTTTTCGGTAAACATCAGTTTTTGCAAGTTTTTGCTGATGCTCTCCTGAAGCGCGGTCGCTTCCTTGCTTCTATGTCCGATCTGAGGGGTCGCCATCTTTGCGAGCACATCTTCTCTCACATCCACCGGGCCCGGAATAAATAACCTTTTGTGCATTGTTACCTCCAAATATCCATAAAATTCTACTCATTTAATATTGTATCAAATTCGTATTCATAGTATCATTTTATCCCGCTTTATACAATAAAATTTTTTGATGTAAAGGCAGGAAAAAGCACGAAATTCGGGGGCTAAAATAAATAAAAAACTGTCACTTGCAAAAGGCTTTTTTCATGTGTATAATACTTTCTCATAGGGGAGCTGATGAATTGGCTGAGAGGAAAGCAAGAGTTTCGACCCATAGAACCTGATACGGGTAATGCTGTCGTAGGGAAAATAGTATCTTTATTTATTCTATCATTGATTCTTATTTTTATTCTTGTTTCAAAACGCCGATTTGTTGTGCTCACAGAGGGATTTTTACCATGATAGGAGAGCGGAATGAAATTGACGGAAAGGCTCTTTGCCGAGAATGAAGCGCTTTGGAAAAACTATCTGAGACACCCATTCATTCAGGGGATGAAGGACGGAAGCTTGGATGTTCAAGCGTTCAAATATTACATGATACAAGATTATTTCTATTTACAGGAGTACGCCAAGGTCTTTGCAATCGGAATCTCAAAGTCGAGAACGATGGAGGACCTCAGTTTTCTGACCCAAGCGATTTCCAATATCACCTGGGAAACCGACCACGTGCACACCAAGTACATGGCTCGCATCGGCATCAGCGAGGAGGAACTGGCGCGGACCGAATCCGCCCTGACCAACCTGGCCTACACCTCTTATATGATCGCCAAGGCGCATGAGGGAGACGTGTTGAACGCGTATATCGCGGTCTTATCCTGCTCCTGGTCCTATGCCTTCATCGGTAAACTGGTCAACGAGGAATGTCCGAACTTGGCGGAGAGCAACCTCTACGGCGAGTGGGTGCAGGCCTACAGCAGCGAGGAGTATCAGACCATGAACGAGGGTTTGATGGAGCTGGTGGATCAAAAGTGCGCGAACCTTTCGGAAGAGCGACTTGCTGACCTCTGCGAGATCTTCCGCATCTGTTCCGAGTATGAGATGAAGTTCTGGGATATGGCCTACACCGTGGGCAAGTCCGATGCCTTCCTGCTAGAGAACTGATATGTTGCGATTTGACCGAGTAAGCTTTGCCTACGAGCCGGAAAAACCCATCTTAAAGGAACTCAGTTTTGAGATCAAGGAAGGGGACTTTGTAGGGCTCATCGGGCAGTCCGGTTGCGGGAAGAGTACCATATTCCGCCTTGCCCTCGGCTTTGAGAAGCCGCAGTCCGGCAGGATAGAAATGGGAAGTTCCGGCAAAAAAATCGGCTTTATGCCGCAGAAGGACATGCTCTTTCCCTGGCGCAGCATAAAAGAAAACCTGGCCCTTCCGCTCGAGGTGCAGAAGATGGAAAAGAGTGAAATCGATTCAAAGGTGCAGCAAATTTTGCTTGATATGGACTTGATTCACACCGCGGACCTTTACCCCTCGGAGCTTTCGGGCGGCATGCGGCAGCGGATCGCCTTTGCCAGAACCGTGCTGACCGGGGCGGACATCCTGCTTTTGGACGAGCCCTTCAGCGCGCTGGACTACTTCACCAGACTGGATTTTCAGGAGTGGATTCTGAACCAGTACCTGAGATTGAACAGGACCATCTTCTTCATCACGCACAGCGTGGACGAGGCGCTCTTGTTGTCGAGCAGGATCTTCGTGTTCGGGGACTCGCCGGTGACGGAGCTCAATGAAATCAAGCTCGATATGCCATACCCGCGCACGCAGGAAATCCTGAACGAGGAAGCTCTGATCAGGCTGAAGATGGATTTGATTCACAGGCTGAGAAAGAAGTGAGGGGGCGACACGATGAAGACGAATAAAAAATATTCCTTGAGCATATTGGCCCTGTTTTTGCTGATTTGGCAGCTCGTGGCCTATGTGATCAACGCGAATTACATCCTGCCGACTCCGATTCAGGTGATGCAAAAACTCTGGGAGTTGCGGGGACCTTTGTTTTTATATCATATGCCTTACACCATGTTGACCACGGTTCTGGGACTCCTGATTTCCGTGGTGCTGGGCTTGGTGCTGGCGATTTTAATGGACTATAGCAAAAAGGCTGAAAATGCGATCTACCCGATTGTCGTAACCACGCAGACCATTCCGATTACTGCGTTGGCGCCACTGTTCATCCTGTGGTTCGGCTACGGGATCTCATCGAAGGTCGTGGTCACGGTGCTGATCACCTTCTTCCCGATGACGATATCGATGCATGACGGCTTTAAAAATACCAAAAGAGAACACATCGAACTGATGAAATCTTTTGGGGCGAGTGAAGCGACCATCTTTCGCAAGCTGAAATTGATGAGTGCCCTACCCTCATTCTTTTCGGCGCTGAAGATGTCGGTTCCGATCAGTATCATCGGAGCGGCAATCGGAGAGTGGCTGGGTGCGCAGCAGGGTCTGGGGTACTTCTCCAGAAGGATGCTCACCCAACTCAACGGGGCGGGCGTCTTTGCGCCCATCGTGCTCTTGTCGGTGGTGGCCATCATCTTGGTAAAATTGGTCAGCCTGCTGGAAAAGAGAGCGCTCGGGAATTGGCGTTCCGAAATGTAAGGTAACGAGAGATGAGCGAGTGTAAACTCGAAAAAAGGAGATAGTAGCGATGAAAAAAAATCTAATGACAAAGCTTCTTTTATCTGTGATGGCCCTTGCCCTCGTGTTCGGCTTGAGCGCTTGCGGCGAGAAGAAGGCGTCTGAGGGCGCGGACAAGAAGGACGCGCAGCAGGAGCAGGCGAAGGACGGAGAAGAAGGCAAGGAGAAGGAAGCCGAGAAGGAGCTCGAAAAGGTGAGCATCGTTTTGGACTGGTATCCGAACGCGATCCACTGCTTCCTCTACAACGCGATCGATAAGGGATACTTCGCGGAAGAGGGAATCGAGCTGGAAATCCTGTTCCCTGCGGGAACCACGGACGGAATCAGCATGCCGGCATCGGGAAATGCGGACTTCGGCGTCTTCTATATGAGACAGTTGATCAAGGCGAGAGCGGACGAGAACGTTCCGGTCAAATCGATCGGCGCGGTGTTGCAGGAGCCTGTGAACATCATCATGGCCCTCAAGGACAAGAACATCAAGTCGCCTAAGGACTTGGAAGGCAAGAAGGTCGGCTACGCGGGCATGGACATTTCAAAACAGATGGTCATCGAAGCGGTCAAGGCTGACGGAGCGGATCCGAACAAGATCGACTTCGTCGATGTCGGCTTCGAGTTGATGAGCGCGATGACAACCGACCAGGTGGACGCGACCATCGACGGTTTGGAGAACCACGAGCTCGTCCTGATGCAAAAACAGGGCTTGGAAATCGACTACTTCAGCCCGAACAAGTACAGCGTGCCTGAGCCTTACGAGATGGTCATCATCGCGAGCGAGGACACCTTGAGCAAGAAGCCGGAGATGGTTGCCGGATTCAAGAGGGCAATCGCGAAGGGCTTTGAGGATATGAAGAACGATAAAGCGGGTTCTCTTGACATCCTGTTCAAGTACCAGAACGCGGAAAACTTCCCGCTCGATAGAGAAGTGGAAGAAAAGAGCTTGGACATCCTGCTCGAGAAAATGGAGAAGGACGGAGCCAAGTTCTTGGATCAAAAACCGGAAGCTTACGCAGAAAACATCAAATGGATGAAGGAAGTAGGATTCCTGAAGAACGATATTGACCCTGAGAGCTTGATTTACAAAGCGGAGTAGGGGACTGTGGATAGAGGGGGAGCGCCCTGTGTCCGAGAAAATAGCGATGGGAAGCTGTGTTCCGGCGTGAGAGGATACCGGTAAGTATCGACCGACATTGACAAATGCAGTGTAATATTTATTGGAGGATCTATCTATGAACAAAACAAAAAAGTTGGCGGTAACGAGCTTACTCACAGCGGTGGCGATTGTGGGCAGCACCTTTTCCTTCCCTGTGCTGGGGAGCAAGTGTGCGCCCGTCCAACACATGGTCAATGTACTGTGTGCCGTACTGGTAGGGCCTTTGTACGGGTTGTTGTCCGCCTTCATGGCGAGTTTGATTAGAAACTTGCTTGCGATGGGCAGTCTGATGGCGTTTCCGGGAAGTATGTTCGGGGCGCTGCTGGCCGCCTTGCTCTACAAGAAGTCAAAGAAATTGAGTTTGGCGCTCCTTGGAGAAATATTCGGAACGGCCGTGCTGGGCGGCCTCTGTGCCTACCCGATTGCAATCCTGTTTATGGGCAAGAGCGCGGGTGAGGTCGCATTCTACGCCTATGTATTGCCTTTCTTTATCTCCACGGCGGCAGGTTCGATTATAGCCGGCCTCCTGCTCGCATCGATGCAGAAGACCGGTGTCCTGAGCAAGACGCAGAACAGTTTAAAGTAGATGGGAAAAAGATAAGAAAAAAGCTCTTAATCATCGGATTAAGAGCTTTTTTTATCTCAAGCAATCTTGCAATTAGTATACGCTTACTTGCTTTCTCTTTTTGTCTTTACGCTCAAATTTAACTTGGCCGTCAATCAATGCGTATAGAGTATCGTCAGAACCGATCCCTACGTTTTTACCCGGGTGCAGTTTGGTTCCTCTCTGTCTGACCAAGATGCTTCCGCCTCTTACAAACTGTCCGTCACCTTTTTTTACCCCAAGTCTTTTAGCATTACTGTCTCTACCGTTTTTAGAAGAGCCAAGTCCCTTTTTAGAAGCGAAAAACTGAAGATTAAATCTCATGATGCTACCTCCTTCAAATTCACTTTAACATAGCTGGGATAGAGTTCGGATACGCCTCTGATGCCAAGCTCCATCGACTCGATGAGGAGGGAAACCTCGTTCATCTTGTCACAAGCCCGGTCTGTTATCATCAATTCCACCAAGCCCCTGTCCGCATTTTCCTTTAGGCGGAACTCCACCTTCAGAATCTTCTGAATTGCGTTTACACAGGTCTGGCTGAGGATCGAAACGGCTGCACACACGATGTCCGTTCCGTATTCCGAGTAGTTTGCGTGTCCTTCTATCTGAAATCCCACGTAATGTAACTTATTCTTATACGTTGTCAGCTGGATCATCTTATGCTTTGATAGATGTAATTTCTACCAAGGTATAATTCTGTCTGTGGCCTGTCTTTTTATGAAGGTCTTTTTTTGGCTTGTAAAGCATTTTCAAAACTTTCTTTGCCTTACCGTGTTTTACCACCTTGCCAATTACTTCAGCGCTCTCAACATAGGGTTTTCCCGCGTTAAAACTGCCATCTTTAGCTACTACCAATACCTTGTCAAAGGTAACGTTCTCATCGACTTCGGCCTTTAATTTTTCAATGTAGACCTTGTCGCCTTCTGAAACCTTGTACTGCTTTCCGCCGGTTTCGATTACTGCGTACATATTTGTATCCTCCTATACATTCGCCAAATTTAGGTACACAAATAAAGATTGTGTTTCTAACCTAACCTGTGCGTCAACTAATAAAGTCTAGCAAAAAAATTGTTCTTTGTCAACTTTTCGCTTGATAAATTGCAATATAAATT
>JAUMXH010000016.1 GCA_030529225.1 Bacillota bacterium
ATCAAGTTGTATCAGAATACTTCTCCAAGTGTAACATATGTCTTGACAACTAAGATTTATTAAATTAAATTTTAAATTTAGGCCTTTTTTTTTGTGTATGATTATGTTAGAATCATTATTCAAGATAATAAAATCTTTGATTGCAGTGCCGTTGGCATTGCCGTAGCAACAAGAAGAGAGGTTTTGGGATTGGAAAAAGTTATTAGAGATATACACAATAAATTTAAGTTAAATTTCTACAAGAATATTTTTAACGGTTTTGAGGATGGCGAAAATGTCCTAACTCTGACCGAACGCTTTACCTTGGAAGTCATCGACTCATTGGATCACCCGACGATTACGGAATTGTCAAATTATTTGGGCATTTCTCAACCGAACACAACTTACAAAGCCAATGAATTGATCAAAAAGGGGTACGTGATTAAAAAGCGTGACGAGTTCGACAAGAGAAGAGTGAGGCTTTACACTACGGAAAAGCTCGGTTCTTATCGTACCAAGAGAAACCTGTATGTTTCGACCTTGATTCAGAAGATCAACGAGTATTTCCCGGAAGAAGAACTGAAGTCACTCGAAGCAATGCTGACTACAATAGAAAAAGAATTGATGCCGGAAATTCAAACAAAGAATGAATAAACTTCTTTCCTTTCAACTTTTTCATCTTATCTAATATAACGCGACAGTATCTTTAAAAGTTCAGAAAGTTTTTGATTCATTTCACTTAAACTCAAATTTCTAACATCTATTTTCAAGTATTCGTAAGGACAGTTCCCAATGTAGCAATCCTCCAGGAAATCGACTTTGTAACGATTCGCTATGGCCTTTTTCAGGCGAGCGACCTTTGCGATTTCCTTGATTCTGAATACCGCCTTGGTATCGTATACAATCGCATCATCCAACTGATGGGTTTGTAGGACGTGACGCAGGGCGGCATTTTTTTCGGCGTGAATGGACACCAGTCGGTCCCTGTGCTTGCGGAACATGCCGTTGTCAATATACAGGGAAAACGCCTTCTGAATCAGGTAGTTGGTATCGTAATCCATCAGACCCTTATGTTTCAGAAATTCCTCGGTCAAGGCCTTCGGCATCACGACCAGGGCGATCCTCAAAGAGGGAAAGACAATCGATGAGAAGGACTTGAGATAGATCACGCGATCGGAGACATCGTAATAGTGCAGGGGCAACGAGGCACCGGTCTCAAAATCCGCCATATAATCATCTTCCACGATGTAAACGCCGTACTTGCTCGCCAAGTCCACCAGCCTCATTTTCTCTTCTTCCCGGTAACTCGAACCCAGCGGATAGTGCATCAGAGAGACCGTGTAAAAGAACTTAATGTTCCCCTTCGCAAAGAGCTCTTCCAGCCTCTTCCAGTCCGGTTCCCCCGGGCTTCGCTCGACGGTCTCATACGGAATTCCGAGCTCTTTGACCATCTTGTTCATCCTGTCATAGCCCGGCTGCTCCAACAATATGACCCTGCGCTCGTTGTGAAAGTCCATGGTGCTCAGTATGTAGAGGGCCTGCTGGGCTCCGGAGGTCACAAAGACCTGCTCCTTTTTGGTGTAGACGCTGTAAGAGGGCAGCGTTTGATAAAAAGAGTGAAGCAGATCGCTCAAGCCCCTCTCATCCGGCTTGTTGTCGAAGAGGTATTTATCACGGCTGTGCAGGACCTGATTCAGGCAGGTGCTGAAGTCGCCGAAGGGGAACTGCGCCAGGTCGGGCAGGGAGTTCTTAAAGTCGGTCTCCTCCCCTTGCTTGGAGATGTCGCTCAAAACGTAGTGGCCGCTCTTCGGAACCGCGTAGAGGAGCTGCTCCTTCACCAACTGCTCCAAGGCGCGCAAAACCGTGCCCTTGCTGCAGGCGTACCGCGCGGACAGGTCTCTGACCGAGGCTATCTTATCGCCCTGCTTCAGCTCCCCCCTCCTCATCGCCTCGGAAATCTCATTGACGAGCGTCTCATACTTCTTCATCCCTTTCCCCTTCCAAAAGATTCTATCTGTACCGGTACAGATGCCTCCGAACAGCATTGTACTACAAGGTCGCTTAGAGTACAATACCCCCTGTAAGTACTTATCGTGAATTGGGGGACCCATGCATCAAAAGAGAGATTCGAAACGCATTCTCTTGGCAAATGACCTGGCGGGAATCGGCAAAGTGGCCTTGAGCAACGCGATTCCAATTATGGCCTGCGCCGAGATCGAAACCGGCATCCTTCCGACGGTGATTCTCTCGTCTCATACCGGTGGATTTCCGGATATTTTTATAGACGATTACACCCGCGGAATGCTCGGATTTTTAAAGCAGTGGAGAGGCTTGCCGCTCCGATACGACGCCATTGTCACAGGATACCTGAAATCACAGGAGCAAATCGACATCCTCCTGGCCTTCTCAGAGGAGGCAAAGCAGACGGGGACCCTTTTGATTGTCGATCCGATCATGGCCGACAACGGTTCGTTTTACAGCGGTTTTGACCAAGCTTATGCCGAAAAGATGAAGGTGCTCTGTCAATCGGCGGACTACCTGATTCCCAACATCAGCGAGGCCTGCATCCTGACCGGGACGGAACTCAGAAGCGATGCCCGCTACAGCGAGGCGGAGATTGACCGCATAGTCGGGAAACTCCCGGACTTCGGTTCCAAAAGGATCATCATCACCGGGATTGCAATGCGTCCGAACGAGCTGGGGACGGCGTTTTACGACCCGGAAGCGGGTTGCACGGACTATGTGTTCACCCCGGAATTGCCTCATAAATTTTACGGCACCGGAGACCTCTTCACCTCCATTCTCTCCGCTTGCGCCGTAAAGGGGATAGACTTAAAACGATCGCTCGAATTCGCGGTCGCCTGGCTGGACAGCTGTTTGCGTTACACCTTGGAGGCGGGGCGGGATCTTCGCTACGGCGTCCTGTATGAACCGTTTTTAAAGGATTTCATAGAGGGGATTCGCGCATTGGAGCGTGAAGAAGAATGAGAAAGAAAGACTTGAATAGAAAGGTAAGGAGCAAGTTATGCAGACAAATCAAACGATAAAAAGAAAGGGCTTTACCATCCTGGACATGGTTCAGGTGGCGGTCTTTGCGGCAATTATTTTTATTACCATCGCCATTCCGTTTTTGCGGGTTCCCATAGGGCCTCAGATGGTACACTTCGGGAACGCCATGGTACTGATCGGCGCCCTGATCTTCGGATCCAAAAAAGGGGCGATGGCGGCGAGCATCGGACTCTTTCTGTTCGACGCGACCCACGGCTGGCTTTCGGTCGCTTGGATTACCGTGCTGGAATCGGTCATCGTCTGCCTCGTGGTCTACGGCCTTTACGAAAAGCTTTTGAAGAGGAACGATAAGTTGCAGAACATCATCCTCATTTCGATCGCCGCGGCCATCACAAAGATCATCCTGAACTTGCTGAAGTACACCTTTATGAAAGGGATGCTGGTACAGGGATTGTCTCTGTTTCCCGCCTTCCTCTTCGCCCTCGGCGAGATTACCGGAACCTTCGGCTCGGCCATCCTGACCATGGTGACGGTTCCCATCCTCTACAGCATGTTGAAGCCGATTCTGAAAAAAACAAAGCAAATCTAAGACAAGTTCTTCTGTAAAAAGGAATAGGTTCCGAGTCATTCGGAACCTATTCTTTTTTTGTCTGATTGTTATTTGTGATCTCTCTGTCCGGCTACATGCCGTCCTACTTAGATGTTTAGAATCGCGCTCGCGTAGGCATCGGGGTCAAAGGTCTGTAAGTCCTCAATCTTTTCGCCCACACCGACCAATTTGACCGGGATTCCGAGCTCGCTCTTAATCGCGAACACGAAGCCGCCCTTGGCGGTTCCGTCCAGTTTGGTCAAAACCAAGCCCGTGATCCCCGCGCTCTGTAGGAACTCCTTGGCCTGGTTGACCGCGTTTTGTCCGGTCGTCGCATCCAAGACCAGGAGAACTTCCTTATGTGCCTCCGGATATTCCCGCTCTATGATGCGGAACATCTTGTTCAATTCATTCATCAGGTTGACCTTGTTGTGCAGTCTTCCCGCGGTGTCGCAGATCAACACGTCGGCCTTCTTCGCCTGGGCGGACTTGATGCCGTCGAAGATGACCGCCGACGGGTCCGAGCCCTCGCTGTGGGCGACAAAGCCGACGTCCGCGCGCTCCGCCCAAACTCTGAGCTGGTCGATCGCGGCGGCCCTGAAGGTGTCCGCCGCAGCCAAAACGACCTTCTTGCCCTCCTGTTTAAAGCGGTGCGAAATCTTCCCGATACTGGTCGTTTTGCCGGCCCCGTTGACCCCGATTACCAGGATGACGGTCGGGCTCGACGGCGCGATCTCAAAGTTCGCCTCGGCCCGCAAATAGTCGGCCATGACGTCCTTCAAGACGCCCTTGACCAAGGAAGCGTCCTTGATTTTTCGCTTCGCGAGCTCGTCTCTGAGCCGGTCTATCAGTTCCATCGTGCACTGCATGCCGATGTCCGCCGTGACCAGGATGTCCTCAATCTCTTCATAGAGGTCCTCGTCGATTTCACGGTAATTATTCAAAAGGTTGTCGAGCTGATCGCCGATTTTTTTCCGGGTCTTGTTCAAACCGGAAAACAAGGAGCGGAAGGCCCCCATTTTCTTCTCCTCGGGCGCAAGGGCCTGCGCTTGCTCAGCAGGCTCCTCCGGCGCTACATACTGCTCCGAGTCTTTCGGCTCCTCCTCCGGTTCAGCAGCTTCTTCCGGCTCATCCGAATCCTCCGACTCGGCCTGCAGAGCAAGCGCAGGAAGCGCTGCAGCTTCCCCGCTCTCGCCCTGTTCAAACACCTGTACCTCTTCGACGCTCTCGTCCAAAGGAGCCTCCGACGCTTGGCAAGGCGCTTCCTGCTCCTCGCCCGCGAGGGCAGGCCCTTCGGCAGGCGCCTCCGAAGCACCCGATTCTTCCGCGTCCTCAAAAGGCGCTTCGGCTGCATCCGCTTCGGCTTCGCTCGCTTCGGCTACGTCCACCTCGCCATCCTCCGCTTCCTGCTCGGCGGATTCGGCTTCCTGCTCCAAGATCTGCTCTTCTACTTCTTCATTCTTCTTTTTTCTTTTAAACCATCCGAACATAATTGCCTCCTAAGCTTCCTCGTATGTTCCGTCCGTCAACTTTAACGAAAGTATCTCACTGATCCCCTTTTCCTTCATCGTCACCCCGTAGAGGGAATCCGCTATCTTAATCGTCCCCTTCCTGTGGCTGATGATGATGAATTGGGAGTCTCTCTTGTAGCCGCTCAAAAAATTGGAAAAGAGCGCGATGTTTCTGTCGTCCAGGGCCGCCTCGATCTCATCCAGGATGCAGAAGGGCGCCGGCTTGGTCTTTAAAATGGCAAAGAGAATCGCGATCGCGGTCAGTGCCTTCTCTCCGCCGCTCAGAAGTTCCAAGGTCTGGAGTTTCTTTCCCGGCGGCTGGGCATTGATGATGATTTCCGCGTCCAGGACGTCTTCGCCCTCCTCCAGCTCTATGGTCGCAATCCCGCCGCGGAAGAGGTCCCGAAAGGTCGTCTTAAACTTTTCGTTGATGTCGTCCAGGCTCTCCCGGAAGCTCACGCGCATCTTCTCGTCCATATCCTTGATGATGGCTTGCAGCTTTTCCAAACTCTCCTGCAAGTCGTTCTTCTGAGAGCTCATGAACGCATAACGGTCGGAAACCTCCCTGTACTCCTCAATCGCGAGCAGGTTCACATCGCCGATCTCCTCCAACTTTTTTTTGTACGAATGAAGCAGGGTCTTGGCGCTGCTGTAAGAGATCTCCGTCTTGAACTCCAAGGCGCCCGCATAGGATAACCGGTAGCTTTCCCAAAGGGCATTCTCCTGATTTTCCAACCTGGTCTCCAACTTGCCGCTCTGAATCCGAATTCCGTACATGCTGTCCTTCAATTCATTCAGCGCCTTCTCCAGCTCTTTAAAGCGTGCGTATTCCGCTCCGTTCTTCTCGTTCAATTTTGTGAGCTCGATTTCTACCTGATGCAGGTCCTTGGAAACCTGCACCCTCTCCTCACTGTTTTTTCGGATGCTCTCCTGCAAGCTTTCCCGCTCTTCTTCCCGGTCTTTGATTTGCTTTAGCACCAAATCCCGCTCGATGCCGCACTCGTTGGCTTCCCGTTCCGCACTTTGGAGCTTTTGCAAAAAGGTATCCCGCTGCAACTCGGCATTCTTGCGTTCAAAGTCCAACTTGTTGCCCTCTATGCTCTTCGCATTGATCTGATCCTGAAGGGCAAGGTTCTTTTTGCGGAGCTGGTCGATTTCCTCCTTCAGGCTGTCGGTGTCGACGGATTGTCTCTCGTTCTTGTCCCGTAGGGCAAGTTCGCTCTCTCTGTTTTCCCGCAGGCGCTCTTCGAGCGAAAGCTGCCGCTCTCGTTCGGCATCCCGCTCCTCTTCCTGCGACTTTTGCGCCTCCACGCCCCCGCTCAAGCTCCTGCGCTCGGCATCCAGGAGGGCCGTGGCCGACATCTTCTTTTCTTTGAGAACATCGAGCTCTCCCTGCAGGGCGCCCAGGCGATCCAAAAGAGCCTGCACGTCCTGAATCCGGGCTTCCCGCCTCCGACTCCGTTCCGCAAGGGCCTCCGTTTTTGCCTCGATTTGCGCTTCGAGCTCCTTCAGCCTCCTCTTGTCCGAGAACAGCGTAGGGCGCCTCTTTTTATGCGATCCGCCCGAGACCGTTCCCCCCACGTTGACGACCTCGCCCTGCAAGGTGACCAGCTTGTAGCCGCTCGGAGCGTCGACGATGGCCCTCTTGGCAGCATCCAAATCCTCGACAAAGCTGACATTGTAAAGAAGGTAACGGATTGCAGGCTCCACCGCCTCGTCACAGTCGATGAAGTCCATCGCGTGCCCGCAGAGGCCCTCAAAATCATCCAAGTCCAGGATTTCGTTGGCCCTGATCCCGTCCAGGGGCAAGAAGCTCTGGCGCCCCAACTGCTCCCTCTTCAGAAATTCAATATACTTTTTGGCCGAATCAAAATCCGCGGTGACGATGTTCTCGGCCCTGGCCCCCAAAATTTGCTCCAGGGCGAGCTCGTACTCCTTGTCGATGCTGATGAGAGAGGCGACCGTTCCGTAGACCGAGGAATCCCGCTTCGCCTCCTGCAGAACCGCTCTTGCGGCATCGGTCATGCCTTCGTGGTTTTCTATCCGCTTTTCCAGGATTTCCTTGTTGGAAATCGCCTCATTTTTCTCGGTTTGAAGACGATAGGTCTCATTTTCAAGCTTATCGATCTCGATTCTCGCTTCGGAAATCTGCGACTCCAAGTCGCTTTTCCGCTCCCGCAAGTCCCTCTCTTCCCGCTCAAAGGCGTTGATTTCCTTTTGGATGCCCTCGAGTTCCAAGAGGGCGCCCTGCCGATGCTCCTGCCCCTGCCGAATCCGGAGCTCCAGCTCCGTAACCTTTTTCTCCGCCTGTTCGCTCAGGATTCTGAGTTCGGCCCTCTCTATCTCGAGCTTGCCGAGCTGATCAAAAAAGTCCCTTCGCTCCGCCTTAATCAAGGCGAGCTTTGCGGTTCGATCGTTCAATTCCCGGTTGTTCCGATCAAAGTCCTCCTTGATCCGCTCAATCTCCCGCTTCTTTTCTTCGTAAGCAGAGGAAGATGCCCCCACGGCCTCCTCCAGACTTCCCTTCTCTCCTTCGGCCTCGCTCAGGAAGAGCCGGATGGATTCCAGTTTCCGATCCAGTTCCGCGCGGCGAAGCGAAGACTGTTCGCTCCGCTCCTCCAGCAGCTTGAAGCGTCCCTCCAGCTGAATCAGATCCTTCTCCAGGTCTATCTTTTTCTCGGCGAGGCTCTGCTTTTGCAGCTTCCTCTCGTCCATCTCCGTCCTGAGCGTTCCGAGCCCCTCTTTGGAGTGAAGGAGGCTTTGTGTCGTCGTTTCGCTCTCCCCTTCCAGGCGCGCCAGGTCTCTCTCATAGCTTGAGAGGTCCTCTCTGATCCTGTCTATCTCCTGAAGGATGACGCTGATTTCGACGCTCTTCAGCTCCTGCTTGACTTGCAAATACTCGGTCGCCTTCTCGCTCTGTTCCTTCAGCGGGCCGACCCTCAGCTCCAGCTCGGAGGTGAGGTCCTGAATCCGCTCCAGGTGGGAATGGGTTCGCTCGAGCTTTCTTGCGGCCTCTTCCTTCCTGTTCTTGTACTTGGCAATTCCGCTCGCCTCTTCAAAGATTGCCCTCCTGTCCTCCTTACCCGAAGACAAAAGTTTGTCTATCCTGCCCTGACCGATGATCGAGTAACCCTCGACGCCGACCCCGGTATCGAGGAAGAGCTCCTTGATGTCTTTGAGACGGCAGCTCGTGCCGTTGATTGAGTACTGACTCTCCCCCGAGCGATAGAGCCGCCTTAAAATGCTGACTTCTTCGTAGGGCAAATCGACGATCTTCTCCGAATTGTCGAGGACCACGACGACTTCGGCGTAACCCAGGGCATCCCGGCTGACCGTCCCGTTAAAAATGACGTCGGTCATCTGCTTGCCTCGAAGCGACTTGTAACTCTGCTCGCCCAGGACCCAGCGGAACGCGTCCGTAATGTTGCTCTTCCCGCTTCCGTTCGGCCCGACGACGCAGGAAATGCCGCGATCGAAGTCGATGACCGTCTTGTCTGCAAAACTTTTAAACCCTTTTAACTCAATCTTTTTTAACAAACATCTACCCTCAGAATGATGAACGGCACTCCCAATCCTGTGCCGCCTAGCGACTCGTTCCCTTGTTCAAGATAAAATAGGCAAGTTTGGCGGCTTCTTTTTCCGAGGCGCGCTTGCTCTTGCCGACTCCAAATGCAATCTCTTTTCCGCCGATCAGAACGGCGCTCTTAAAGACCTTGTTGTGCTCCGGACCGCTCGATTCGATGACCTTGTAGGTGGGAAGATCCCTCTTGTTCGCCTGGGCCCAGATCTGGAGCAGCGACTTGTAGTCATCGACGCTGTCGACCTCGGCGACGGCCCTGACGGTCTCCCCGAGAAGGCGCTCTATCAAGGCCTTGGCCTGTTCAAAGGACCCCTCCAGATAGACGACCGCAATCATGCTCTCTACAACGTCGGCCAGGATGGACTTCCTGTTCCTGCCCCCGCTCTTTTCCTCACCCTTTGAAAACTTGATATAGCGTCCCAAGTCCAGCTTTTGCGCCACTTCGTACAGGCTGTCCTCACAGACAATCTTGGAGCGCATCTTGCTCAGCACACCCTCCTGAAGCCGGGGAAACTGCTGATACAACAGCTCACTGACCGCCAGCTGGAGGACGGCATCGCCCAGGAACTCCAGGCGCTCGTAACTCTTTTCGCTCTTATTCTCGGACTCGTTGATGTAGGAGCTGTGTGTAAAAGCCCTGTCAATCATACTGTCCGATTTGAATTGATAGGATATTTTTCTTTCCAAGTCTCGCATCTTTTACCCATTCTTCCCCTTTGAGAGTGGCGGCTTGCCGCCGGAATAAGTCCCCGCGGAGCTTCTCTCATGCAACCGAAAACGGTACGTTAAACTACATTATAACACAAAAAGTTCGGAACATAAAAAAAAATCGACCTACATCGATTCCCTGTCTTAAAATGGAGGCGGCACCCGGATTTGAACCGGGGGTAAAGGTTTTGCAGACCTCTGCCTTACCACTTGGCTATGCCGCCATAAATTTGGTGACCCGTCCGCGACTCGAACGCGGGACCCCCTGATTAAAAGTCAGATGCTCTACCGACTGAGCTAACGGGTCATCTCGTTTATTGCACTTAATGAGTGTACACAATATTTCAAAAAATGTCAAGAGAAAAAAGTATATTTTTCCATGATTCCGTTTTTTGGGCCGGGGATCGCGGCGCAGGTAATAAGCGAACGGGATTCTTAGGGCGAGATGCCCATTTCTGTCAAAAAAGCTATATTTTTTGGATGAATTAGTGGTATAATATGTCGATACACAAGATAGAAGAATGAGAAACTTTATCTCTAAAAAGAAAAGCAAGTAAGTAAAAGGAGAATCACTTGGAATTCATCGAGCTAGCGAACTTGGAAGAGGGCATGGTCCTTTCCGAAGATATCATCAACAGTAACGGAATCGTAATCTTATCCGAGGAAACCAAATTGACCAAGAGAAATATTTTCATGTTGGAGAATTTGGGAATCAGGTCCGTACCGATTAAAAGTGACGACCCGCTCAACGGAATCGCGAACGAAGCGAACAGACAGTTCGAGGAAGAGCTTCGTGAAGATCTGCGCCTCCGCGAGGAACAGAACAAAAAACTGAAACTCATTTACGACGACACGGTAGACAGTTTCAAAAACATTTACGCCTCGTCGAAGGAAGGCAAGAAGGTTGATATTAAAAAGATCAACCAACTGATGGAACCGGTGCTCAGCTACACCTTTCAGAACCACGACATCCTCTCCACCTTCACTGCCTTGAACGAGCAGCTCGGAGAGTATACCTACAAGCACTGTATCAACGTGGGACTCTTCTCTTCGATGATCGGAAAGTGGATGGGCTTTGAGGAAGACAAGATGAAGGAACTTGCGGTCGCCGGCGTTCTGCACGATATCGGAAAGTCAAAGACCCCCCCGGAGATCATCAACAAGCCTGGCAGGTTGACGAATGAGGAGTTCCTTATTATCCAGAACCATCCGCAAGACGGCTACGACCTGATCAAGGACATTCCGGACATTCCCGAGGCGGTCAAGCTGGCGGTCTACCAGCATCATGAGAAGATAGACGGGAGCGGTTATCCCAACCGGCTGAAGCGGGAGCAGATTCACCTCTACTCCAAGATTGTGTCGGTTGCCGACGTGTACGACTCCCTGACCTCGGTTCGCTCGTACAAGAAGTCGATCTGCCCCTTTAAGGTCTACGAGATGCTCTTTGATATGTCCACAAACCACCTGGATTACTTCATCGTGTCGACCTTCATTAAGAACCTCTCAAACTACTTTGTCGGAACCTATCTGAGGCTGACCAACGGGCAGAGGGCGAAGATTGTGATGATAAACAAGAACGTGATTTCCAGACCTCTGGTCATCAACGAGGACAAGGAATACATTGACCTTTCCAAAAATTACAATATCAGCATTGAGGAGATGTTATAGGCATGATCATAAAAAAGGTATTCAAACTTACGCTTTCTCTATTCATTCTGGCCCTCGCCGGCTTGCTCGGTCTGCAGGTCTACGTCCACTTTTCGACCAAGGCGCAGATCTACTCGGACTCGATTCAGGTGCCGGAGTCGGACTACATTATGGTCCTCGGTTGCGGGGTGCTTGAAAACAGGCCCACCCCGATGCTGCAGAATCGGCTGGATGCCGGACTGGAACTCTATCAAAGGAACAAGGGAGCAAAGATCATCCTCTCCGGCCACAAGGACGGGGACTATTACGATGAGGTTTCGGTGATGAAGAACTACCTGCTCGAAAAAGGAGTTCCGGAAGAAGATCTGATAGAGGATAAAGCGGGAACAAATACCTATTACAGTATCCGAAACTTTGATCGGTATCAGGACGAGAGCCTGATTGTCGTGACACAAAAAAAGCACCTCGAACGGGCGCTTTATTTAGCCAATATGCTGGACCAAAAAGAGGTCTACGGCTACGAGGCAATGGAATGCGATTCCAAATCCCACACCATGTATATGAATGTCCGGGAGGTCTTTGCCAGGGTCAAAGCCGTCATGGATGTTTGCGGCCTCCACATCGAATAAGAATTTCGCCTATTTGTTTCTGCTCACCATATAATCTGCAAGCTCGTTGTAAAAGTTCGTCTTTAAGTCCAGGCTTTGCAGTTTTTCTTTTGCCGAATTTGCGAAGGATTGGGCGACCCTGAGCGTCAACTCTTCCTGATCCAAGCCCTTCAAGTCGGCGTCCTTGCTCACAAAATACTCCTTGTCCATGATATCGTCCTTGAGCTGGAAGGCGAGGCCCAACAGATTCGCATACTCCTCCAGGGAACTGACCCGGTCGTAGTCGAGGCCGGCGAGTATCGCCCCCGCGACGATGGACGAGCTGAACAAACAAGAGGTTTTTAACATCTTCACCTTGAGAGAGGTATCTACATCGATCGATTCGGCACCCAAGGCATTGGTAAAGATCTCCATGACCTGGCCCCCGATCATCCCGTTGGCGCCTGCATTGAAGGCAATTTCCCGCATCGCGGTCAGGGCATTGGATTCCGAAGAATGCAGGCTCGCCTGCAACATCATCTCATAGGCCATGTTCAGCAGGGCATCCCCGACCAAGAGGGCGATATCCTCCCCGTAGACCTTGTGACAGGTGAGTCTGCCGCGCCTGTAATCGTCGTCGTCCATGCACGGCAAATCGTCATGCACCAAAGAATAGTTGTGGATGCACTCCAAGGCGACCGCGAAGGCCTCCGCCAGGTCACGGTCCTTGCCGCCGAAAATCTCATAGGTTTTGAGCAACAAAATAGGGCGCAGGCGCTTGCCTTCACCGAGCAGGACATAGCCGATCGCCTCTTTGAACCTCGCATTCTCCTCGTGGATTTCAGCGGAAAACTCCTCATAGTAGGACTTTAAGACCGAGTCAAAGTCCTCAGCCAGTTCCCGTATTTGCTCTTTAAATTCCATCACGCACCGCCTCAAATTGATTTACTCTTGCCGATTTCAATGACCTTTTGCTCCATGCGATTCAGGATTTCGACGCACTGCTTGTGCGCGGCAATGCCCTCCTCGTAGGCCCGAATCACATCTGCCAGATTGCTGTTCTTATCCTCGACCGTCTTTAAGGATTGGTCGAGTTGTTGCATCAGAGATTCGTAGCGTTCGAGCTCAGATGCGGATGCTTGTTCCTGTACGTTTGCTTCCATCTCATTCCTCTTTTCGTAGTACATCCAATACTTTTACCGTGAGCACAAAATCCTCCATCTCGACCCGCAGGGTGTCCGCAGGCGCGACCTGCTCCGCGGAAACGACCGCCGCATCGTCCTTCATCAGAATCGCAAAGCCTCTGGAGAGCACGTTCTTCACATTGTAGGACTCCAACAGTTTTAAGAGGGTCTCGAGCTTCGATCGCTCCTGATGCACCCTCTTCTCCACGCCTTCGCTCAGGTATCTGTCGTACTGAGAAAGCTGAAGTTTCCCTTGTTTGAGCTGTCCGATCAGGGTGCTTTCCACCCGGGACAGAGCGCCGTCCAAGCGCATCTTTTCATGGGTAAAACGATTTTTCACCGCACTTTGAAGGGCCTTCATCTTAAACGGCAGGGCATTGACACTGAGATAAAAAGAATCCGAAACGGCCTGAGCTGCCGCCGTAGGGGTCATGCAGTAAATGTCCGCGGTAAAGTCCAGGAGAGACTTGTCGATTTCGTGACCGACCGCCGATAGGACCGGTATTTTACTGTGGAAGGCGGCCTCGCAGATTGACTCGTCATGGAAGACAAAGAGCTCGTCCTTGCTTCCTCCCCCGCGGGTGACGACGATCAGATCCAGCTCCTCAAAATTTTGCAAGTAGCGAATGGCCTCGGAAATTTCCTCGGCCGCAGTCTTTCCTTGCACCCTGACGTCCACAAGGTAGACTTCGATGAAGGGATTCCGAGCCGTCAAGGTGGTCAGAAAATCCTTGATGGCCGCGGATGTCTTGGACGTCACGAGTCCTATTTTTTGAATCCTCTGAGGAAGGGGGCGCTTCCTTTCCGGGGAAAAATAGCCCTTCTTCTCCAGCCTGTTCTTGAGTTCCAGGAACAGTTTCTGCATGTAGGATTCCTTGCTCTCCATCACCCTGGTGACGATGATTTGATAGTACCCCCCGAGTTTGTAAACCTGCAAGTTTCCGCACACTACAAGGGAGGCTCCCTCCTGCAGGGCGACCGTGTTCCTCGCGGCGGAGCCCCGAAAGAACACGCACTTAATCAAGGCGCTCTCATCGATCAGGTTGAAGTACCAATGGCCGGCGGAACTCTTGGACAGGTTGGAAATCTGCCCTTCTATCGCCAAATTTTTAAAACTCAAATCAAAGTCCAGGAGATCCGATATGCTTCTCGTAATCTCGGAGACTGTCTGTGTCCTGTTTAGCAAAGCTCCTCCGTTTTTTTAGAAACACCAAAAAGCCGGATGCCTACACATCCAAGCTGTCCACACATTTTCGGATGACGCCGTTGATAAATTTCGGCGCTTTATCGTCCGCATAAAGTTTGGCAATCTCGATGGCCTCGTTGATTGCCACCTTGTAAGGAACCTCTTCCACATAGAGGGCCTCGACCAGGCAGAGGCGCAGGATTGCGAGCTCCACCTTGGCGATGGACTCCATGTTCCAGCCCCTGAGGGAGTCCTTGATCCTTTGGTCGATCGAGGACTTGTGTTCCAGGTAGATCTCGAGAACAAAGAGCTGATATTCGGAGAGATCTCCGATATCCAGGCTCGCCAGGTTCTCGCTCTCCTTGATGTCCAACTCGTAGATCAGAGACATCAACTTTATGCGTTCTTCTCGTCTGTTCTTATTACTTTTCAGATTTCTCTCCCATATTCATAATAATATCCACTACATCGATGTTGACGGCGCAAACGCTCAAACCGGTCATGTCCTCCACCGCCTGTTTCGCGGCGGCTTGGACAGCCCTGCATACCTCGGGGATGTTGGTCCCGTAGTTTACGATGATGCTGAGGTTCAGCTCAATCGCATCCCCCTTCTCCTCGACCTTGACCCCCTTCATATGATTCTTGATTCCGAACATCGTTGCAACGCCCTCAACCAAGTTCCCGCTCAGGGCGCTCACACCGCAGATTTCTGCCGTCGCAATGTTGGCAATCGTTCTTAGAACATTGTCAGAAATGCTAACACTTCCTCCACTCAATTCCGTATTTCTCTTCATATCTGACATATCGAACCTCCGATTGTTTCTATGATTTTTTAAACATTCTTCCAAAAATCTTTCCGTTTTCCTTCTTTGATTTTTTGTCGTGGCCTTGCTTTGCCTCGGCCGGAATCGATTTTTGCCTTCCTACTTCTCGTTGCGAAACCTGTTCCATCGGAGCGCTCTCCCGCTGAGGAGCGGGGTTTGATGCACCCGTCTTCTTGCGATGATACGCCTCGGTGATGCTGTCGATCACATCTCCGATGTTCGCCATCTTGTTTCCTTCGAACTTTCCTAACGGATTGTAGGTCGGATTCGCTTGGGCATGGCTCACCGGTCTCGCTTCCTCCGCAGCCTCTTGCACGCCGAGCTCTTCTTTGATCTCCGAATCACTGACGGTTTCAAAGCCGCTGAAAATCGATGCGGCATCGATCGTTTGATGCGGAGCCTGCTCCGGCGCTTCTTCTTCCGTTACATATTCATCAGCGTGAGGATGAAAGTAGCCTTCCTCCTCATCCGCTCTCGCTTTGTCATAATAAGAGTCCGCGTCCTCTTCGTTCTCGTCCTCTTCGTAGTGAGTCGCTTCCATTTCAAACTCTCCAAAGAGGATTCCGTCTTCCATTCTGTCGGCATCCTCATTGACTGTGTAAGCATGTTCCTCCTGACGGTAAACATCCATTTCATCAACCGGAGAGAGTTCAGGTTTCAAAATCTCATAGGCTTGGTTGAGTTCCTCGTCGCTCTCTAAATCCGGCACGCTCTGATGCTCAGGCTCGTAAAAATCGCTTTCCTCTTCCAAGAGATCGTCATTTTCAAACTGTCTTCTGAAAAACTCCTCGTCATCCATCTCGGCATCGGCCTCTTCGTGCAGGTCTTCTTCCAAGGCCCCCCTGTTGAATTCCACAACCGAAGCCTTATCTCCCGCGCTCTCGCTTGGATCGTTGTAGTTGTTCTCAAAAATTTTGAAATCTTCAATTTCCGTACCGATTACATGTTCGGCCTGCTCGGCAACTTCTGTCCCGAAGTCGTAAAGACCTTCGTTCGCAAGCGGCATGTCGGCATAGTCTTCCTCGGCATGAAAGCTCTGAAATTCGGTTTCGTAATCCAAGCTCAGGTCAGACTCCGGCTCTTCGGATTCGGCGATTTGCTCCTCCCGATACATCGACTTTTTCTCAGACGGTCTGTTAAAAAGCGCTTCTTTTGCGGCAAAGTCTTCATATCTCGATTCCGCTCCGCCCTGCATCTGCTCGTACGCGTCTCTGTGCGGGTTTACTTGAGGCTGCCTCTCCTGTTGGAACTTGCCTGCATAGGGCTGTTCGCTCCCCGGAAAGGGAGCCCGGTAGGGCGCCTGTTGCGGGTTCATTCCATGCTGCGAAAAGGCGACAAAGTCGTTTTGATAGGGTGCAGCCTGCGGCGGGTAGTATCCGACCGGCATTCTCTGCATCGAGTACGAATACGGGTCTACATAAGGATACGGTGGATAAAATACCTGTTCCGGTCTCGGATAGGCACGGTACGGATCCGCTTTCTGCGCCGCGTAGAATTCCGGTCCCTGAGGGTACTCGTTCGGATAGTACGGCGCTTGCCCTTGCGGCCCGTAATACGGTCTCTGTGCGCCGAATTCCGGAGCCTGCTCCGAGCGGGCATCCTTGCTTCTCGCCTCTTCCGCTGCGAAAGCGGCCGCATCCTCGCGCGCGTCCTGCTCAAGCTGATCCAAGGCGGCTTCCGCTTCCGTATCCGCTTCCTGTTCGGCCTGCAAAACGGCTTCTTCCTCTTCTACCTCACAAAGGAGCTCGGGCTCTTCTTCTTTCCGTTCCAAGACTTCATCCGCAGCGAACGCTTCCGTTTCCTGCGCTTCTTCCAAGTCCTCCTGAGGGAGTTCCTCGTCCTCCTCGCACGGTGTTTCCACATTGATGCCGTGCAACTCTTCAAAACTCAATCCGTCCTCTTCCGCAGCGCCGGAGAATTGGAACTGTTCCACCTCCGAAACGTCCACGCTGAAAGAATGGGCCTCCTGAATGATCGAAGCGACATCGTCCATCTCATCAAAGTCGTCCTCATCGTCGAAGACAAAGCCGCTCTCTTTTCTCTCTTCCAGGTCGTCCCAGTTGAAGGCGTGTTCTTTTAGAGACTCATACGGACTGGTGTCCTCCGGCAAAATGAAGTGCTTGCACTTAGGGCACTGAATCTTGACCCTCTTCGATTCATCGAAGCTGAACTCGGCCCTGATATAGGTTCCGCAGTGCTTGCAAATCTTTTCCATCACGGTTTTCGCGTTATAGACAGGCACTGAAGTCCCGGCACCTGCAGGTTTCTCCGGACGTTTCGCCACGGTGAGAGACTCGTCAAACCAAACATCGGCCATGCCGGCAGGCGATTTAAAGTCTGTTCTCTTCATGGTCTTGTCTTCGAAGTCATCCGCTTGTGGGAAGCCCTCTCCCGCCGCTTCCTCGACTTCGAGTTCTTCTCTCTCGCAGTCCTCTCGGCAGAAGTGGATTTCCTCATACAAAAGTTCCAGAATTTCAATAATTTCTTCAATAATTACGTTCTTTTTGGAACCGTTCAGTTCCATGCCTTTCAATAAACCTCTCAAAAAGTCTAATTTAGAAGGAATTCTGTCCATATCAATCTCCTAAAAATGTCCTTATACCCTAGATAGATATTCTCCTGTTCGGGTATCAATTTTTATTGTGTCACCTTCATTGACAAACAAAGGAACGTTGAATTCGGCTCCGGTCTCCACCACTGCCTTCTTGGTCACGTTGGAAGCGGTGTCGCCCTTGACTCCCGGCTCGGCGCTGGTCACTTTCAATTCCACAAAGTTCGGCGCTTCGACACTAAAACAAGTTCCCTTGTAAAACTTAACCTGTGCATTGTCATTCTCTTTGATGTATAAAAGGGCGTTTTCTACTATATCGGCAGTTAACGGAATTTGTTCAAAAGTTTCGTTATCCATAAAGTAGTAGAGGTCACCGTCAGAGTACAGGTATTGCATTTCCTTGGTTTCGACCCTCGCCTTGTTGAATTTTTCACTCGGGTTGAAGGCCTCTTCCCTGATTGCTCCGCTGATGATGTTCTTATACTTTGTCCTTACAAAGGCAGAACCCTTGCCCGGCTTTACGTGCTGAAAGTCGATGACCACATGTGGTTCTCCGTTGATTTCAAAAGTAATCCCTTTTCTAAAATCTCCCGCTTGAATCATAAATTTCCTCCCAATACTTTACTTTGCATCTTTGCATTTTTCTTGATTAGCAACATCTAATTATAGCAACAAATTGGATGATTTTCCATATGTATCTGCGGATTCTTGCAAAACTATCCCAAAAATCCGTAGATCCAATCCATCACCCGATCCCCATAAAGAAAGAACACCCATGAAGAGAGGCAGATATAGGGCCCGAACGGAATCTCCGCCATGGAATCCATCTTCCTTCTGAACGGATAAGAGATCAGCAGGAAGAGCGCCGCGATATAAAACGAGAGAAAACAGGCGATGACGGTCATCATCGGTTTCATAAATACGGCGGCGATCGCCATCAGAAAGATATCGCCCTGACCGAAGGCCTCCCTCTTGTAGATGATCCTTGCCGCCAGGTAGATGATTGCGTAGAATCCGCCCCCTACCAACATGGATAAGAGGGAATCCCGGATTGTATAAGCATCCTCAAAAAACACAAAGAAGAGCAAAACGGGTGTGTAAAGCAGGAGGATGATATCGTAAATCGCCTTTGTTCTCAGGTCTATATAGGCCGTGATGAAGAGCATGCTCAGGTAGCTGAAGACCAGGAGAAACTGACTGAAGCTCACAACATAGTTTAGGTGCGTCCAGCCATACACGCAGGTGTAAAAGAGCAGGGAGAAAACGGTCAGCGCGTCGAGCGGAAAGGGTTTCGCGCCCGCGTAGTCCGCATCCCTCCTCAAAAAAAAGCGAATCACGATGATGCTGAAGCCGAGCGACAGTGCCAGGCCTGCGAGCATGAAAGCTGCAGAGCCCGGCGTAAGCTGCGTGGCTTGTACGGTCAAAATTTGTTTCATAGTCAATCTAGTCGGCCAACCTGTAAAGAATTTGGATGGCCTCCGCCCTGGTCAAATAAGGGTTCTGCTTCTTAAAGAAGTTGGACTCATGTCCGAGCAGCCTCATTTCTCCAAAGAGCGCGTTCGCATCGTAAGACGAACCGTAAATGCGCTTCATCAAAATGCCGAAGTGGTCGTATCTGACCGGCAGGTCGGGCTTGAAGCTTCCGTCCGGAAACTTGGTAAAATAGCCCATGCTCAAGCAGTATTTGACGGCGTCCTGATACTGCGACTTCACATCTCCCGGCGCCGCAACCCCGTAAGACGACTTGTTTTTGTAATAGAGCGTTCGGTATAGGATATCAGCAAGTTCCGCCCTGGTGATGATGTCGTTCGGTCTGAGTTTGACCTGATACGGCACGTGCTGTCTTCTCACGCCCACATCCAAGGCCTCAAAGGCCCAGTGGAGCGCGATGTCGTTCGGCATCTTGTACGCCTTGTCATAGAAGAGGGCGTACTCGGTTTGGCTGTACTTTCCGATTCCCAGATTCGCGATGACCTTTTTCTCCTTCACGTCCCTCGACGTCGGAATGTACTTCCATCTGCCGTCCTTCCACTTGTACACGCCGATCGAGTTGGCTTCGGAAAGGTTCGCAAAGCCGTTGAAGACGAGTTGCGGGCTTTGATAGAACTGCACCTCTTTGATGCCGCGCTGCAAATCGAGTTCAAAGATGTCGGATTGCGGCAGTAAGGCGTCCGGAAGTTTTTTGAATTTATCGTTACTATCGTTGAATCGAAGGGCCATCGGCGTACCGAGCGGCGAATTTTCATACACCGTTCCCGCAGGGAAAATCATGTCCACTTTCTGTGTGGTAAGCCCGAGTTCGGAAACCGTCGCCTTCAAGGTCTTGTAGTACGGTTTGCTGACCGTAAGAACCTTGGCTTCCGCGTTCACATACTCATAGTTGGTGTTCTCCTTGGCATCGTTGTTGATGGCAACCAGGTAAGATTTTTCGTATTCGTTTTCAAAGTAGGCGCGGAACTGGTCTTCAAAATCCTTCGCGGTCTGCTTGTCCACCCTGTCCAGATGGAAGCGTTCCGCCACGGCATTCTCTTTAACGAGTTCATTGTAGGCCTTCTTCCAGTTCTTCGGTTTTTCTTTTGTAAAATCGTGAAGGGCGGCCATTTGACCCTCTACCCTTCCGTACGACTCGGACATCTTGAACCAATCCAAATCCCCGTTCTGGTAAGTCTCGTTGACGAGCTTGATATATTCAACATCGTAAGCCTCTTTGAACGATTTACGGAACAGGTTGTAGAAAAAGCTGTCGCTGTTTCCGGATCTATTAAAGACCTTGTCGAATTCCGCACGGGTGCTGAAGTGCCTGTTGTGGTTCGATTTCAACCGTCTGGCAAAGTCTCTGACCGCATACATTTTTCCGTACTCTTCCCCGAGCTTCTCGGCGTAGGTTTTCTTTTCTTCTTCCGGTTTGGAAAGTTCCGGCTTGTTGTCCTTGCCGCCGTCACTTTCGTTCTTCTTTTTGGAACTGTCATCGGCGCTGACCCTAAAGTCCGCGTTCCCGCCGGGCATCAGGCCAACGCACAAGGCGATGACCAATGCCAAAATCAGATATCTTTTATATGTCTTCATATCGCTCCTCACTCCGTAGTATAACTCATATTGTCGATGTGAATGTCACCCTTCACCGACTGATAAATGCCGTCGCCCTCGACGAACACGCTCTTAAGCATGATAGGGTATTTCAACTCCGACTTCAAGTTGATTGACAGTTTCTGCCATTTTTCTTTCTTGTATGAGCCATCGATATAGAAGTCCGTCTCCTTACCCGAAGAGTCCATCACGGTGATACCTATCTTGTTCTCCCCGACGCTCTTGCTCGCGTAGAGGTCAAAGTTCACGCTGCTCACGTTTTCGTAAATGATCTTCTTGTTCTTGTCAAAGACCATGCTCGCCCTGTTCTTCACCGCAGGGTTAAAGAAGTCGTAGTTCAGGCGAACCGAGTTTGCCATGTCGTTGGCCAGCGAGGAAAGTCTGACGCCGCCGTAGACATCCGAGTTGTTCCCGACAAAGAAGACGTCAAATTTCTCGAAGGAATCCAATCTCACGCGCTTGGTATCGCCCTCCGTCGTCTTTCCGGGATCCGGATACGGGAAGCTGATCGGACCTGACGGTGAGCTTGGTGAACTCGGCGAACTTTCGTCAAACGGACTCTTTCCGCCCTCGCTGCCTTCCTCGCTCAGGATGACATAGCCGGGATATGGAACATAGGCCGTTTTCGGATCGACCCTGACAAAGTTGTCCGCAAAGTAGTTCTCTTCGGTCTTCTTAATCATATCTTCCAAGTCCCTAATCGCAAAGAAGCGAATGGTCATGGTTCCGTCCTGCTTTCCTTCGACTTGTGAATTAAATGATAAATTGCTTACCACAATCTTTTTCTCGTAGCCTGCAATTTTTTTCAGGTAGGCATCGACCTGCTCATAGGTTCCGTCAAAATCGACCACAACTGAGAGGGAATCGACTTCCTTAGGCGGGCCGCTGTCCTCCGGCTCCGTTGGCGGCGCCTGCTCTTGGCTCGCCGCATCCGTCCCGTCGCCTGCCGGCTCCGGGTCGGTGCTGCTCGTCACATTGACACCCGCATTGGCTTCTGCAGCGGCCTTCTCGGCTTCTTCCTGTTTTTTCTGGGTATATCCCGGAGAAACTTCGTCCATGGTCATCGAAGTCTCCTCAAAGGTCATCGATTTGATTTTTAATCCGGTATCGCGGGATAGCCTTCTAACCAAAACCGTCTGGTTCTCCTGCACGAAGGAAGCGTACTTGTCCTTGCTCAGGTTCTTGATCTCCTTTTCCATCTCCTCGATCTCCAAATCGAGTTTTTTGGATTGAAGCAAGACCATTTGCATCACAGACTTACGCTCTCTTTCCAGCTCCAGGTTTGATTGCAACTCTTCCATCTCGGCGCGGTGTTTTTTCACAAAGAACATATAATATGCGACACCGGCCAGAATCAATACCAAAACGAGGAGCATGATTTTTTCTCTTTTACTTACTTTCATCGCTTAACCCCCTCCAAATTTGAGCAGCAAAACTAAAAGAATAGTTTGCATTTTCTTCCGTAATTGACGGGTTGAAGATCATCGCAAGTTTTCCGGTCTTTCTGAGTTTATGCTGGAAGTCCGCAACCGACTCGTATCCGTCCGCGTACCCGCTCAGGGTCAAGCTGCTGGATGCGATGACTACCGTGGTCAGGAAGCAATGTTCCGGCACCGAAGAAGAGATGGAAGTCAACAAGCCGGCCTGCACCACATTGTTTACGGTCATAAACTGATCCACAAGAGAAAGTTTCTCGTAAATGCCGAGCAGTTCGTCCAACTTAGTCGTCTTCTCCCTGACTTCGCCGAGCTTTTTGATGGTCTGAGGGCTGTTGTTATAGCTTTGCAACTCCTCCATTTCCAACTCGATCTCCCCCTTCTTGATGTAGAAGTTGAACTCGTAGTAGACCACAAAGGCCACAAAGGAAATCAAGAGGAAAAACACTAAGAGCCTGAAGTAATTCGTCTTTTTCGGTTTTGGCTTAAAGCGTTCAAATAAGTTAATATCGTACATGATTAGCCCTCCCTATACCTGACCAACGCTCCGAGCGCATTCACATACGCACTTTTGTCGCTGACGTTTCCGGCAAAATCGATGTTTGCAATTTTATTGAAATCTACCAGTTCCACCTTGAAATCCAGGATCATGTCGAAGAATTCGAGCATGCTGCCGTCGCAGACCGCAGCCCCGTAGAGCAAAACCCTGTCGATCTTGTTGCTTACTTTTCGATTGGTATAATATTGCAAGACCTTTGAAATTTCAGCGACGGCCTCGTCGTACATGACCATGCTCTCGCCCAAAAAGCTGAAGAGTCTGATTTCTTCCTGCGTCGCATAGCCTTCGCCGATTCCGAGCTTCGCCTTGTCCACTTCCTGACCGTCGAAGACGACGTTCTTGACTTTTTCATAAATATAGTAGAGGTCGACCATGCGATTGGTGAATTTTTCGTGTCGGAGTCGCTCCGCTTCCTTAATGTCGATTCCGAAACGCTGAGCGATCAACTTGTCCTGGTCCAGAAAACCGATGTCCACAATCCGGCTCAGGACGATCGCGTCGTCCTCGACGATGTCGATCAAAATGTTCTTGTGTCCCAGGTCGATCAAGGCGATGGTAGAGCTCTCTCTACCCGAGTCAAGGACGTTCCGAGCGTAGGCATCGTTGACATGTTTTACAAATTTGGAAATCGAGTTCGAGTGGAAATCCAGGAAGACCGGCTCCAGGCCGCAAGCCAGGACAAAGGCGTGCAAGTCGTCAACCAGCTCCTTTTTGACAATGTAAGATATCACGTTGATGTTGGTATCCTCGCTGTCCTCATCCTTCGACGACTCTTCTCCGTCACTCTCCGCCGGCGCTTCGCTGACCGCCTTTTTCGAAATATTTTTGTAGGCGATATCGTACTCGTCGATATCGATTGGAAGATATTGCGAAATTTCATAGCGAATCAAGCCTACGGTATCTTCGTAACTCAGTTCCGGAAGGCTCAGTTCTTTCTGTATCACGTCCTTACTGTTAAAGGTCACGATACATCTTTTCTCTTTGATTCCACTGTTCTTCAGGGCACCCGAAACCAGAGCCGCCATCGTTTCCGCGTCGTTGATTTTCCCGTCGTAATACGCCCCGTCCGGTATCTCCACTCTGAGGGCTTTCTTCACTTTCATAGAGAGCCCGTCGTAAATCCCAAGCAGAATTTTAATCGAATGGGAACCAAGGTCCATTACGACATAAGGTTCTACTTTTTTGCTTAAAGCCATCTTAACCTCCAAAACCTGTAACTGTAATCTCTTTTTGTATATTGCCTTCCGCCTGCCAAAGTCTTCTACATATACTTGGTATAGAAGAAGGTCTCCTCGCTGGAAAAACGATACCTCGCCGGCGAAATAATCTGCTCTGTGCTGCCCACAAACAGGACTCCGCCATCCTTCAAGGAATCGTTAAACTTCTGATACATAAGGTCCTTCGCTTCGTCGGTAAAATAAATCATTACATTTCTGCAAACGATTAAATCAAACCCTACGGGATACTTATCGGAAAGTAGATTCATTTTTTTAAACTCTACGCAAGATTTTATTTCATCAGAAATTTTGTAGCTCATCCCTACCTTTTCAAAGTACTTCTCTTTCAAGTCCTTGGGAATGTTCTCCAAAGATTTTTCGCGGTAGAGGCCGAGCTTGGCCTTCTTGATCGCCTCGTCGTCGATATCCGCCGCAAGAATCTTAATCTTTGAGATCGGAAAAAATCGAGTCAAAAGCATGACCAAAGAATACGGCTCCTCTCCGGTTGAGCAGGCCGCACTCCAGACCTTCAAGTTCGGCGACTTCTTGATGAGCTTCGGCAACACCTTCTTTTCCAGTTTTTCCCACTGCTCCGGATTCCTGAAGAACTCGCTCACGTTGATGGTGAGGTAATTCATAAAATCGTCAAAGGCCGCCTTGTCCGTCTTCAAAAGTTGAAACAACTCTTTATACGAGTTCTTTCCGAGCCTGGTCATCCTGGATTCCAGGCGTCTTCTCATCTGCTTTTCTTTATATAAAGACAAATCCAATCCCGTGAAATTGTAAATATCTTTCTTAAACTCTTCATAACCTTGCATCAGTCTACTATCCTTCTCCCGTTAAAAATCTGCATAAAAATATAACAGATATATTGCGCGACACACTGTTCCGTGTTTTATATCGGCAATACATCTGTTAAAATTTACATTTTAGAAAGATTTTCTTTCTACTTATTTTATGCTGTAGGCTCCTCTGTGTTTTCTTCCACAGTTTCCTCTACCGCCGCTTCCGCTTCTTCTTTCATCAGATCGTCCACGCTGTTCGGCTCGTCTTCGGCCAAATCTTCGCCCACGTTCTTGCAAGAAAGCTTGATTTTTTGTTCTTTCACATCGATCTCAAGGATTTCAAAATCGTAGTACTGGCCTGATTTTAGGACGTCCTCAGGATTTTTTACCCTGTGTTTTGAGATTTGAGAAATGTGAACCAATCCTTCCACGCCTGAAGCCAACTCAATGAAGGCTCCGAAGTCTGTGGTGTTGACAACCTTTCCTCTGTGGATGGTATTCGGAAGGAACTTCTGCTCTACATCCGCCCATGGATCTTCCTCTGTCTGCTTGATAGAGAGAGACACTTTTTCGTTCTCCGGATCCACGCTCAAGACTTTGACCTTCACCTGGTCGTTTACCTTCACCTTTTCAGACGGGTGCTTGATTCTGCCGTGCGTGATTTCAGTCACGTGAACCAAACCGTCGAATCCGCCGATATCTACAAAGGCACCGAAGTTCGCAACTCTCTTAACAACACCGTCGATCACCTGACCCACTTCGATGTTGTCGAAGAAATCGCTCTTTCTTTCCTTCAGTTCCTCTTTGATGATTTCTTTTCTGCTGAACACGGTACGTCTCTTGCGCTTATCGTACTCGATTACCTTCGCATCTACTTTTTGTCCAACGTACTTGTTCAAATCATTTTCGTATCTTAGAGATATATGAGAAGCCGGGATAAAACCTCTAACATTCTTGTAATACGCTATTAAGCCACCCTTAACGACTTGCTTAATGGTAACCGGTACAATTGTTTCGTTCTCGAACGCAGGCTCCAACTCTTTAAAGTCTTTATCCATAGCCAACTTCTTCACTGAAAGCAACACGTTTCCGTCACCGTTGTCGGTCTTCAGAACGTAAACGTCCATTGTCTGGCCTTCTTCAAACTTATCTGTAAGTTTTTCGTCGTCCTCGATACTTACTTCTTCTCTAGGCAGTATGCCATCCACCTTGTAGCCGATATTCACATATACGGCATCATCCGATACAGCAAATACTTTTGCATCCTCAATCACGTCTCCACGCCTAGGTGTTTTAAAACCGCTTTCATAGGCGTCGAGCATCTCTTGCATTGTTTTGTTCTCGTTGTTTTCCATCCCTTACTCCTCAAATTTATTTCCCCTCTTATAAAAAAACATAAGCGGGATCACTCAATAGGTTGCCAGAAATTCTACAATCTCATCGATGCTTTCCTGAGGTGTAGATGCCCCGGCAACAATACCTATTTTATCACAATTTTCTAATAATTCAAATCTTATTTCCGATTTTTTTTCAATATGAATTGCTTTTTTTTCCAAACTGATTAAAATTTCGTATAATTTTTTGGTATTGGAGGAATGTTTGCCGCCCAAAACAATGATAAAGTCGCAAATTCCAGCCAATTCTCGGAGCTCTCGCTGCCTCTCCTCGGTCGAGGAGCAGATGGTGTTGTGTTCGGTGAAGTTCGGCAAGTTCTCCCGGAACTCCCGGATGATCTCATGGTACTTCTCCTCGTTAAAGGTCGTCTGCGCGACGAGGCTGACCGAATCGCTCCTCTTCCCGCCGAGGTACTCGTCGAGGAAGGCCCTCGCCTCGCTCAGATCCGCCACAACCTTGCAACGGTCCCTGCAATTTCCGACGATGCCGATCACCTCCGGGTGCTTGGCATCTCCGATGATGACTACAAAATCGCCCCTGTCGTAGGCCCGCTTTGCAATCACGTGGATTTTTTTGACATAGGGGCAGGTCGCGTCGCGAATCACAAAGCCCTTTTCTCTGGCGTCCGAAACGATGGAAGGGTCGACCCCATGCGCTCTGATGACCAAAAGCTTGGAATCCAAGTCTCCGACCTTCTCCGAGTTGTAAATCCCCTTCTCCTCGAGCGAGGCCAGCACCTGATTGTTGTGAATCAGGTCGCCGTACGTATAGACCTTCTGATCGGGATGCTCCTCTTTAAAGGCCAGGGTCATATCATAAGCCCTCTTGACCCCATAGCAAAAACCCGCGTGTTTAGCAACTATGATCTGCATGTTCCAAGTCTCTTTCTATGCGCTCCACCTGCGCGATGAGGTCATCCGCAAGCTCTTCGACGCTTCTGTCGCTCGTATCGATTTCAATGGCGTCCTCGTGTTTTCTGAGCGGAGAGACCGGCCGGTTCTTCTCGCTCTCCTCGCGCTCGGTAATCATCTTCTTCAACTCTTCAAAATCCACGAGCTCGCCCTTTTCCTTCAGTTCCTTCTGCCTCCGTTGGGTACGGATATCCAGGTTGGCGACCACATAGAACTTGTACGGGGTCTCCGGAAACACCTCGGTTCCGATGTCTCTGCCGTCCATAATCACCGAGTTGTCCTCGGCAAACTTTCTGCAGTAGTTTATGATGAAGGCTCTGACATCCCGATTTGCCGCGATTCTCCAGACGTTGTTCGACACGTAAGACTTGCGAATCTCGTCGGAACAATCGAGCCCGTTGAGTTCCACCGAGCTCTCGGTCAGCGCGAAGTCAAAGTCCGCGAGCGCCTCCCGCACCTTCTCCTCGTCCTCCGTCTCGACCTCATTGAGCAGGCAAAACAAAGTAAAGGCTCGATAAATCGCCCCCGAATCCAAATACCGTATCTTCATCCTTTCCGCCACCTTCTTTGCCAAGGTGCTCTTCCCCGTCCCCGGAGGACCGTCCAACGCTATCTTATACATAATGAATCACCCCCACACAAGTAGTATACTGTCATTGCAACGCAATTACAAGCCGTTCCCGAGCGACACGAGAATTTAAAATTTAGTTACTTTTTTCTGAAATCTAATGCATTTGCGCGCCTTTTATGGTAGACTGACTGATGTTACTTATTACTATGATACCAACCTTTTGGAGAGTTTAAAAACCTATGGGAAAAAAAGCGGAAAAAGAATTTTACGGCCTGGATGACTATCCCGATTACGATCGGAGAGAGAAGAGAACAGGCAAAAGGAAAAAATCCAAACTGCGGGGACTCCTAAAGTTTCTCCTCGTGTTTTTGATCACCTTGCTGATTGTGCTCGGTGTGGGTTACGCCTACCTGGATCACAAATTCAAGCAGGGACTGTACCAGGAGAGGAGCAAGCAGGATTATCAGATCACCGATCAACAAAAAGAGGAAGACTTCGACGCGATTTACGGCAAGTCGGACGAGGCCATCAACATCCTGATTTTGGGAACCGATGACGGCGGATACCGTTCGGACGTGACCATGCTGGTCCACTACGATCCCCATTCCAAGACCACATCCCTGTTCTCGATCCCGAGAGACTACCGGGTGAGCTTGAGCTTGCAGGCGCAGCAGACCTTGAACTACTACGCGCCCTTCATTAAGTTTACCGAGATTTTCTCGTACTGCAAGATTGCGGAGATGGAGAGCCCGGCTTCGTACGTGACCCAAGTTGTTGAAGAAATGCTCGGCGTCAAGATCAACCACTTTGTCCTGGTGGACCTGAGTTCCTTCCGGGAGGCGGTCGACTCGGTCGGCGGCGTGGAGGTTTACATCCCGCAGGCCATGTACTGGAGCGACCCGTACCAGGACCTCTACATCAATCTGGAGCCCGGCATGCAGCTGGTCGACGGAAAGAAGGCCGAGCAACTCGTTAGATTCCGTCAGAACAGCGACGGAACCGGCTATGGAGACTTCGGCAGAATGCAGATGCAGCAGTACTTCCTGACCGCTTATGCAAAGAAGCTTCTGAGTTTACAGAGCATTCCCAAGATCAAAAAGATCGTCACGCCGCTCTCTGAAATGCTGACGACCGACGCTTCATTGGCGGATGCGCTCTGGATTTTGAACACCGCGAAGGACGCCGACTTCAACCGCGTGAACGCCCACACCCTGCCCGGCTACGATGAGTATATCAACGGGATTTACTTCTTCTCGCCGAGAGCCGACGTGGACATCCGCGACTATTTCAGAAAGACCGTGAAGGACGATGCCGAAGGCTTTGACCAAAATTCCAAAGAGTACCGAATCGAGGTCTACACTTCGACCTTTGGGCAGGAACAGAAGGCCTTAAACCTGAAAGACAAGCTCCTTGAGGACGGATACCAAGCCGAATACAAGGGTTTGGACCAAAGGGAGCGCATCTTGAAAAGTTTGATTTTGGTGCCGGATGAGAAGTCGGGCGGAGATTTAAAAAAGTACCTGGACATCTCCGAAATCGTGATCGACCCGTACCCGAGCGACGAGAAGACCATCAGCATTGTAATCGGGGAGGTACAGGCTGAATAGGGACCCAAACCCATTTTGAAACAGACAAACAAAAGAGCATAATTTCGAGTTTTGAGTCAGGCTCGGAATTGTGCTCTTTTTTTATCATTTTATGAGGTTTCAGACGCACCTTTGTCGGCTTACGCGTCAAGCAGACGAATGGTATCCCTGGCGATCATCAGCTCCTCGTTGGTCGGAACCACAAAGACCTTGACCTTGGAAGCGACCTTTGAAATCAGCTTAAACTCGCCTCTTACCCGGTTTGCTTCCGCATCAAATTCAATGCCTAAAAACTCCAAGTTTCTGCAAATTTCCTCCCTGTTTCGGACCGAGTTCTCCCCGATCCCCGCGGTGAAGACCAAAACGTCCAGCCCGCCCATCAGGGCCGCGTAGGCGCCGATATACTTTTTCACCCGATTGTTGAAGATTCGAATCGCCAAAGCCGCCCTCTCGTGACCCTCGTCCATGGCCTTCTCCAAGTCTCTAAAGTCCGAGCTGACGCCCGATACGCCGAATACACCCGACTTCTTGTTGAGCACCGCGTTGATTTCCTCGACGCTGAGCCCCTCCGCTTCCATCAAAAACGGGATGATGGCGGGGTCGATGTCTCCGCAACGGGTTCCCATGACCAAGCCCTCCAAAGGGGTAAATCCCATACTGGTTGCAAGCGACTTACCGTTCTGAATTGCCGCAACGGAAGAGCCGTTGCCCAAGTGGCAGGAGATGATGCGCAGGTCCTCGGCGTTCTGCTGCAACTCCTCGGCGAGCTTGGCGGTCACATAGCGGTGCGAGGTCCCGTGAAAACCGTAGCGCCTGATTCCGTACTTTTCATAATACTCATACGGCAGCGGGTAGATGTATTCTTCCTTCGGCATACCGTGATGAAAGGCCGTATCAAAGACCGCAACCATCGGAATCTCCGGCAGGAGCTCCCGCATCGATTCTATGCCCATGATGTTGGCCGGATTGTGTAGAGGCGCAAGCGGAATGCAGGCCTTCAAAGCACCCAGAACCTCCTCGTCGATGACGACGGATTCCGAGTAAACTTCCCCGGCGTGAACGACCCTGTGCCCCACCGCAAAGAGTTCACTCAAATCGCTGATGACGCCGTAGCGCTCGTCTCGGAGCGCATCCAACACATACGAAATCGAAGCCTTGTGGTCCTTCATTTCCGCCTCAAGGAGGTACTCGCCTTCCACCCCTACCTTGCTATGCTTGAGTCGGGAACCCTCGATCCCGATTCGTTCGACCAATCCGCTCGCCAACAGTTGTTCCGTTCCCGTATCAATCAGCTGATACTTCAACGAGGAACTTCCACAATTGATTACCAATACTTTCATCTTGCCCCCTTACTAACAGCTCGGCAAATGCCTAAAACGAAATCAGGAATCCGAGAGATACGGCTTCAGTAAGTAATCGGAATTTGCCCGGATGGATTCGCACTGCGTCGCGTAAATCGCGGTCGCCCTGACATCGTACTTAAAGTCATCCTCCCGCAGGCGGAATCGCTTTCGATCCCTGGCAAAATTGACGATCGGCTGAAACGAAGCATCGCCCTTCTTCTCCGAGAGATAGGCGCGTCCCCTCTTACTCATGGCCAAAATTCTGTGATAGCGCAGCTCCGGCGCCTCCCGCAAATCGAATTCTCCAATCCCCAACAGGCAGGAGAAGAGGATTCTTCTGATTGAGGAGCTCGTATAGCGTCTGGAATTGATCCACCCGAGCATCTCGTCAAACTGAACCGTATTGAGTGCCGCTTCAAAGATTTTGTTCTCCAAGCCCTCTTTGACCCCTTTGATTTCTCTCATACCATCTTTACCCAAAGAGAAAACGAAACTCACGATTTGCTTGTAAAAATCTTGCTCATACAGGTAGCGATGTTGTGCAAAGAGAAGCTCATAAGAAGTTTTGGGCAGGGCCTCCTTCAGCGCCGGCCAATCGATGATGTGCTGCGCCAGACACGTCCTGATGCCCTCGGCCGAAGGATGCTTGGCGTGGAGGTCGAGCTCGTGATAGCCGGCTCCCCACCTTTCAATCGGGACCGCCTCTATGTTGAGCCCATACTTGCGGATGGACTTACAATAGGAAAGTCCCAACAAAGCGTTCGGCGGGAGCTTTACCGCATTCCCGGTCAGCGAGGAGAGCGCGAGCTCGTTCGCCTTGACATAGGAGTGCCCCTCGTCCAGGTATTCGCGCATGCGGGCATCGTAAGCGGGATCCTCGCAGATGCGCGCGGCATACTCACTCAGATTCGATAAAAAGCCCGGCTCTGAACCGAAGCACAGTTTATTCACACCGAGCGAGGAAAGGAGCAACAGGGACGCATCGGAAAAATCATCCGAGCTGGAGAGGGAAAAGCGCACCGGAAGTTCGATGACCAGGTCCGCGCCGCCTTCCACCGCCATTCTCGCCCTCGTCCACTTGTCGACGATGGCCGGAATCCCGCGCTGCAAAAAGTGGCCGCTCATGACCACCGCGACCAAATCCGCACCCATTTCTTCTTTTACCATTCTGATTTGATCTTTGTGACCTAAATGAAAGGGATTATATTCCGCTATAATCCCGTAATAGTTCATGTTATGTTTGTTCAATGCTCTACTCTTCCTCGCGACCTTCTTCGTTGTCCTGCGCAATCGCCTTTAAGGAATCCCGAAATTCCAGAAAGGCCTTCTTATTCGCCAAGACGTCTTCGTGGTCCTTTTCAATATTGCTCGAAAGAATGTGGAACAAAGATCCCGAGTGCTTGTAAAACTCGTCCTTCAGGTATTCCGCATTGTACTTCGCGTGCGAGAAGGAATTTTCCAGCTTGGCAATCTTCTCCTCCACAAAGTCGAAGGTCTCGTTCTTCATATTCTCGCTGTCTATCCTTGCCTTCTCCAGAATCTTGGAAGCCTCTTCCTTCGCGGCAATCACAATGTCATTGGCCTGGACGCGGGCCTTTTTGACCAACTCGTGGGTATCCAAAAGGTTCGCCTCCTTCGCCCTGGCCTCATCGACGATTTCCTTGCTCTTAATCTTGGCCTCCTCAATCGAGTTGTCGGCCCTGGCGCTCGCATCGGTCAATATCTTTTCCCTATCCTGGTAGATGGCCGAGGCCTGCGTGACCGAAGAAGGAAGCTCCGTGCGAATATCCTTGATGTAATCCAGGAGTTCTTCTTTGTTCACTAGGATGTTTCCGGAAAAAAGCAGCTTACTTTTCGCTTCGATAAACTCTTCCAGAGAATTTATAATCGTGTTTACTTTAATATCCACTTACCTTTCCTCCTTTGCCGTGCACCACTTTAAAATCGGCTCGGGAACCATGCTGCTGATGTCCCCCCCAAAGTGAAAGACTTCCTTGACCAGGGACGAGCTGATGTGCGCATAGTTCATGCTGGTTGTCAGAAAAACAGTCTCGGCCTCCTCGTTCAAATGGCGATTGATCAAGGCCATTTTGAACTCGTCTTCAAAATCCAGGAGCGCCCTGAGCCCTTTGACGATGACGGCACCCTTTCGTTCCTTCACATAGTCCACCAGGAGACCCGAAAACGTGTCGACCTTGACGTTCGGCAGATGCTTGACGGACTCTTCTATCATTTGCTTCCGCTGCTCCTGCGTGAACATCGCCGTTTTAGACGTGTTCACCGAAACCACAACCACCAATTCTTCAAAGATTCTGGCCGCCCTGGTGATGATGTCAAGGTGGCCCTTCGTCAGCGGGTCAAAACTGCCCGGATAGATCGCAATACTCATTCCTACTCCTCATTATCTTATCTTCCGTCACGGAAGCGGCAAGGCTTCCTATGAAAGAGGGCCGGCTCTAAAGTAAGAGACCCTCGTATCGGAAAAATCCTTTTGTTTGAACCATTCTAAAATCAAGTCTCCCCTCTCCCTGCGGTAACCCGAAAGATCAAGTTCTTTTTCATGTTCGCAAACGAGAACCGATCCGGGCTTCAAGCAACCGTGATCCAACAGGGATGAAAAAAGTTCGGGGATGAAGCCTTTGTGGTAGGGCGGGTCGGCAAAGACAAAGTCAAACTGCAACTTACATTGGCTCAGGTAGTCAAAGACATCCCCATTATAAAGCAGGGCATCTTCCAACATCCTTGTCTTTTGCATGTTCTCCTTCAGCACTTGAAAGGTACGCTTATCCCACTCACAGGAGACCAGCTTGGCTGCCCCCCTGCTCAAGGCCTCTATTCCCAAGGCTCCGCTGCAGGCAAACGCATCCAAACAAAGCGCATTTTTTAAGTCAAATTGTATGCTGCTGAAGATCGATTCCTTGACTCGGTCCAGGGTGGGTCTTGCCGTAGGCAAGTCAATACTCTTCAGCTTTGTTCCTCGCGCCCTTCCGGCAATGACCCTCATAGCTCCCCCTTCATCCACTACATAGGCTTATTATACACAAATTGAAGCTTTTTTACCACTTTTTTTAGCCGGAAAATCGCAATCCGAGCATAAAAAAACACCACGAACGGCTTCGCGGTGTTTTCTTATCAAATCGATGAATGGAACTACTTCAATTCAACTTCAGCGCCTGCTTCTTCAAGCTGAGCCTTCATTGCTTCCGCTTCCTCTTTAGATGCACCCTCTTTTAGTGTGCTAGGAGCGCCGTCAACCATAGCTTTCGCTTCTTTTAGACCTTGTCCTGTAACGTTCTTAACCACCTTGATTACTTCAAGCTTCTTCGCACCAGGGTTCACGAGAACGACGTCGAACTCAGTCTTCTCTTCCGCAGCAGCGTCTCCGCCACCTGCAACAACAGCGCCTGCTACCGCTACAGGAGCAGCAGCTGAAACGCCGAACTTCTCTTCACAAGCTTCCAAAAGTTCGTTCAATTCCAATACGGTCATATTCTCCAATGCTTCAATGATTTGCTCTTTGTTCATGATAAACCTCCCTATCATTTCCATAAACTAATCGGTTCCTGCACCGTGTGTGCCGATGCAGTCCGAATCAACAGTTTCTTACTCTTCTGTTGCCGCTTCTTCCGCAACCGGAGCTTCTTCGGCTACCGGTGCTTCTTCCACAGCACTAGCTTCTACAACAGGTTCCGCTTCTTGCGCCTGCTCCGCTACCGGAGCGACGTCTCCGCCCTCAGCCTTCTTGTCCGCAATCGCTTTCAACAAGTAAGCCAAGTTAACAAGTGGACTCTTGATGCTTCCAAGAATCTTGGAAATCAAGACTTCTCTTGACGGAATATCAGCAATCTTCTCGATTCCTTGTGCGTCGTAGTAAACTCCCTCAATGATTCCCGACTTCAATTCCAAAGTCTTAGAATCCTTCGCGAATTTCTTCAACACTCTAGCCGGCGCCGTCGCATCGTCGTATGAGAATACGAACGCGTTCGGACCAATCAGGTCTTTGTTGATTTCTTCGAATTGAGTTCCCTCAGTCGCTCTCTTCACAAGTTTATTTTTGTAAACCTTGTAATCCACGCCGGCTTCACGGCACTCTTTTCTCAAACGAGTGACTTCATCCACATCGATTCCCATGTAATCAACCAGAACAAGAGATTTTGCGTCTTTAAGCTTTCCGTGTATTTCAGCTACTAATACTTTTTTTCCTTCAAAATTTGCTGACATACGTTCTAACCTCCTATCAAAAGTAAAAAACCCCCTTACCCAAAGGTCAAGAGGCTTTATATCAACGCAAAACGAGCATTGTATATAGTATCACCTCGGCAGGATTTATCTTGCACCTGCTGTCTTTGGAGTTCTTTACATTTTTATTTCAGCAAGCGCTGAACGGCTTGCTTCTTCAATTAGTATTTTGCTGCGTTAATGATGATTCCGGGACCCATAGTGCTTGAAATCGCAACACTTCTTAGGTAAGTTCCCTTCGCAGCTGCCGGCTTCGCCTTTACCAAAGCCGCAATCAAAGCTTCCGCATTTTCTACGAGCTTTGACTCATCAAAAGACATCTTGCCTACCGGGCAGTGCACGATGTTGGCTTTATCCAATCTGTACTCGACCTTACCGGCTTTGATTTCCTGAATGGTTTGCGCCACGTCTTTTGACACGGTTCCTGATTTCGGGTTCGGCATAAGTCCCTTAGGTCCAAGAACCTTACCCAACTTACCAACGACGCCCATCATATCAGGTGTAGTAATGATGACATCAAAGTCAAACCAGTTTTCGTTGGCAATTTTATCGCACATATCTTCCGCACCTACGAACTCGGCACCCGCTTGTTTTGCAATTTCAACGTTCTCGTCTTTTACGATCGCGAGAACCCTCTTTGATTTACCGGTTCCGTTCGGAAGTACGATCGCACCCCTAACCTGCTGGTCGGCGTGTCTGCCGTCAACCCCAAGTTTGATGTGCATTTCAACAGTTTCATCGAATTTAGCGGCCTTCAACTGTTTTAAAAGTTTAATCGCCTCTTCCATTTCATACTTCTTCTGAGTGTCGATTAACTTCAGGTTATCCGCCTTCTTTTTTGATATTTTAGCCATGTTTCCTCCTTTGTGGTAATCGGTGGCAAAACCTCCCACAAAACGCTAACGCTCGATTGGCGACTAGCCTTGTACTACGATACCCATGCTCTTCGCAGTTCCCTCTACCATGCTCATCGCAGCTTCGATGCTTGCGGCATTCAGGTCTTGCATTTTGAGTTCAGCTATCTCTTTTACCTGCGCTTTTGTAACAGTCGCTACCTTATTCTTGTTAGGCGCTCCCGAACCTTTCTCGATTCCGGCAGTCTTTCTAAGCAATACGGCAGCCGGTGGAGTTTTCAGAATAAATGAAAACGATCTGTCCTGGTAGATAGTGATAACTACAGGTATAATCAAACCTGCTTTATCCGCAGTCTTTGCATTAAATTCTTTACAAAACTGCATGATGTTAACACCATGTGGACCCAACGCTGTACCAACCGGTGGAGCCGGAGACGCTGTCGCTGCAGGTAATTGCACTTTAACTATCGCTGACACTTTTTTAGCCATTTTCTCACCTCCTCTATTTCTAAACAAGATTACAACTTGGTAACTTGGTTATAGGCAATTTCAACCGGTGTATCTCTGCCAAACATATTGATTTTGACTTTTAATGTTTGGTTGTGTTCGTCTATTTCCAGTACTTCACCAATAAATGTATCAAACGGTCCGGAAATGACGCGAACATTCTCGCCAATTTCGATATCCGTTTCGAACGCTTTGACTTCCAATCCCATTGAATACACTTCCGTATCGCTCAAAGGAACCGGTTCCGATGCTGAACCTACAAAGCCGGTCACACCCTTCGTGTTTCTCACGACGTACCATGACTCGTCTGTCATCACCATCTTGACCATGGCGTAACTGGGAAAAAGATTCACGTCCTTTATTTTCTTCTTTCCGTCTTTTTGTTCCACCACTTGTCCTGTTGGAACCCTTACTTCCAAGATCACGTCCTGCATATTTCTACTTGCAGCAATCTTCTCGATACTCGCTTTGACTTTATTTTCGTGACTCGGATAAGTATGTACTATATACCATTTCGCTTCCGGCATATCATACCTCCTCTTACACGTTCGCTACATCATTAACAGTTGTCCAATGATTTTAGAAAAAGACATGTCGAAAATCCAAATCGCCAATGCAGCAAGGACTGAAAATGAAATTACAACAACTTCGTAATTGATGAGTTCTTTTTTTGTAGGCCATGTAACCTTTTTCAGTTCAGTCCTCAAGCTCTTTAGAAATCCGCCTGAACCTGTCTTCTTTTGTTTCACTTCGTTCTTATTCGTTGAGCTCATCGCTAACTCCTTATTCTTCGCTATGCACTACTTGGTTTCTTTGTGCATTGTCTCTTGCTTGCAGAACTTGCAATATTTTCTTAATTCGATTCGATCCGGCGTGTTCTTCTTGTTCTTCTCTGTGCTGTAGTTACGATTTTTGCACTCGTTGCACGCCATTGTGATGGTTATTCGCATCCCTAATGCCTCCCTCTTGTCTTCTAGGCACATTAAAAATAGGCCCTACATGACTCGTTTACCGAAACAATTTACCATGTTTTCACTTGCATGTCAATAAAAATTATATATTTGAACAAATTCCGAC
>JAUMXH010000034.1 GCA_030529225.1 Bacillota bacterium
TCATAAACCTTTGTCAAATCCTTCGCGTCAGGAAGAATCAGATCAACTTTTTCGTTCATCAGGTAAGCAAAGTAAATTTCAACGCTTTCCGCCCGGTCAAATTCCTTCACAAACGGAGAGACGGTGATGTCGACCTCGCTGTTCGCTTGCGTTCCTCTTGCCACCTTGATTGTCGCAAGTTGGAAGACCTTCTTCTCGCCGTTGATCACCTTTTCAACACTCGGCTTCGCATCCACCCTGATTTCCCGGTGAAGCGGTAAAGAAGTCTTTCCGTTGTGTTCAAACAAGTATCTGTTTAACGGGAAATCGTTCTTATCTATCGCTTTGTCTCCGAAGAACCCGTCTTGAGTCTTCAAAATGTTGCCGTCCTTATCTACCAAAAGTTCATACACAATGATGGAAGCGGCATCTTTTCCGACCTTTGGAATCGGGAAGTCCTTCACTTGGTTCGGATTGCCGTTGGAATCCGTGTAAGTGATATAGGTTCTTCCGTTGGTGTCATACGCCACTCCCGGCAACGCGATGTTGTCGTCCGGGTTGATTCTGATTTTATATTGAATTTTGATTGGCGATAGCGCCTCGGTAACAGTTCCGAGCTTCACCGTAAACGTCTTATTTGCCGCATCCCAGGTAATCACGGCTCCCGCGAGCTCATTCCCGTTTCTATCAAAAACCTTAATGGTCTCTTCCGGCTTCATTCCCGGAGGAACCACCAAGTCAAACTTGTCTCCAATCGGGTCGGTCACAATCGCATCCGTCGCCGCAAACGAAATTCTACTTGCAATTTTTTCGTAGATTTTCTTCAAATCTTCCGGCGTGCTGGAATAAGAACCGTCTATCCCGACTTCGTCCATCAGCTGTTGCGCCTGCGCACTCAAAGAGAGGCCTACGGTGTAGATTTTGTAACCTTCTCTCATGGCAATGTTCGCCTCTGAAATGGTCTGGTTGTAGACGTTAATCATGTCCACATCATCTCTCTTGGCATCCGACTCGTACGCGAAGAATGCGTTGTCCGCAAACCTAGGAGACTTTCTCTTCTCCGTGTCAAAGTGCGGAGTCGAGTTTTCGTAGTCCATGTATAGTTCTTGAACCGTTTTGATGGTCTCTCTATATTTAAAAGGATGCTCTGTCAGCTCAAAGCTCTCGCCGTTCAAGAAGTAGATCTTGCTTGCTTCAGTGGTAAGCGGCGACATGATTTTATCCGGATATCGCTTCACCTTTAAGCCGGGCGTTACTTTGCTCGGTTCATCATACCAGTATTTTTCAAGTATGTTGTAAGCATAAGTAGGCTCCCCGTCTGAAAGGAGGACGATGATTTGTCTCTCCGCAACGCTGCCCTTGAGAAGGTCTCTCGCCCACTTAATTCCGGCTTGGGTATGAGTCGCCCCGCGCGCCGAAAGGGAATCGATAGATCGAATCAGAGATTCTTTATTATTGGTCAATGTTTGGTTGATTCTCGCATTGTCGGAATAAGAGACAAGCGCGATTCTTAGACTTCCTTGATCGGAAACTTGAATTAGATTCTCTACAAAGCTCTTTGCCGCTTCCTTCGCCTTGTGAAGTTTTCTCCTACTAGGGTCGGAAGTCACGCCGCCGGTTTCGAAATCCTCATTCATAGAAGAAGAACGGTCGACAACCAAGACGACATCGGTGCTCTTTGCAAGGTCTTTGGCGGTAATGGTAAGTTCCATATCCCAAACACCTTCTTCTCCGGATGGAGTAGCTGTCTTGTCAAGAGAAAACTCGCCCGGCTTGTTGGAAGAGCCGCCACCCTTTGTTCCCGGGCCGCCCTTTCGGAACGGGTTGTAAGATCTCAAAATCGGAGTAATCGCTTCCGGATTTTCCAAACCTCCGGCGGAAAGCCCTTTTTGCGCCTCTTCGTCAATCGAGCCGTTATCGTCTGCAGGCGTGCTGTCTAAGTCTGACCCGAGTTCTTCGAGTTCGGACTTCTCAACCTCTTCCTCTTCGGCAGACGTGCCGCCCCATACATCATCCTCATCTTCGTCCAGCAATTCGAACCTGAATGACTTCGCGCCCAGCTCGGAAAGATCCGCGTAGGCGGTCGGCATTACAGTGAACAACAAAACCAAACTCAATAAGAAGGATAAGCTTTTTCTAAATTTTTGTCTCATATTTACCTCCTAACAAATAAAAAAGCCGCCCTCACCTAAAATGATTTGCAACCCGACTTTCATACCATATGTGTAACAGATAATTGTGCGAACCCTGCCGGAGGTTCATACTTATAAGACATCCAGGCTTAGAATCGTAGCTTTGCGTCCCTAGCTTTCACTAGGTTTGCCGATTTTTTTACATTTTTTTTCATATTCGCTCCGGTATAGTATACACCCGTGCAAATATAGTTTAATGGAAACAAAACCAAAAAAAAAGACCTATTTTTCGCGCATTGCCGGATTTTTGCCTAGGTATTTCAGATTAGCTTGAAATTTCAATGCTTATGAATCAATTCCTCGGCCTCTGAAATATTATAGAAATATTACAAAAACCTTAAACTGTGTTCCGAATCGGCCGATATCGTGTAGTTGTATTTCCTCTTCCTCCCGCTCTGTAAAATCCCGATGAAGGGAAGGAAAAAGAAACTCAAAAGCGGAAAGCATTTTGTTGACTTTTTGGATTCTTTAGGTGTAAGATATCTGCGTTAACAGGAATTTTTTATGGAGACGTGTATGAATTATCATTTGATTTTAGCGGTCTTTCTGTTTGTCACCACCTATTTTTTCATCCTGACAGAAAAATTCAACAGGACAACTGTCGCCATGTTCGGCGCCATCCTGACCCTAGTCTTTTTTGTGGAAGATAACAGCTTTGCGCTGGGCAGCATCGATTTCAATACGGTCGCCCTGCTGATCGGAATGATGGTCATCGTCAACATTTTGAAAAAAACGGGCGTGTTTGAGTATGTGGCAATCTACGCCGCAAAACTGGTCAAGGGAAATCCGTGGGCCATCCTGGTCCTGCTTTCGATTCTGACAGCGATTTCCTCGGCCATTCTGGACAACGTGACGACCATCCTGCTCGTCGCGCCGGTCACCATAGTTTTGGCGAAGAACCTGGATCTCAACCCGATTCCCTTCATTATGTCCGAAGTGCTCTTGTCGAACATCGGCGGCTCTTCGACTCTGATCGGGGACCCTCCGAACATTTTGATTGGAAGCGCCTCGGGCTTCGGATTCAACGATTTTTTAATCAACATGATGCCGGTCGTCATCCTTGTGGTCATCGCAAACCTTTTTGTACTCAAAATTGCATATAAAAAGAAACTGAGCAGCAGTGAAGAATCGAGAAATGCCATCATGAAGATGGACGAAAGCCTGCTGATTAAGGACAAGTCGCTCTTAATCAAATCGGTGATCGTCCTCATCATCACGATTACGGGCTTTTTGACCCACCAGTCGCTCGGCTATGAGTCTTCAACGGTTGCGATGTTCGGCGCCAGCCTGCTCCTCTTGATCAGCAAGCTGGACCCGGAGGAAATCATGGCCGAAATCGAATGGCCCACCATCTTCTTTTTCATCGCCCTCTTTGTTTTGGTCGGCGCCCTTGAAAAAGTAGGTGTCATTGAATTTTTGGCACGTTCGACCATCAACCTGACCGGCGGAAACCTGGAGATGACGGTCATGTTCGTCCTGTGGGGTTCGGCGATCGCCTCGGCCTTTTTGGACAACATCCCCTTTGTCGCGAGCATGATTCCGATCATCAAAGACATGGGAGAAATCAGCGGCCTGGATACGACGCCCCTCTGGTGGGCCCTCGCCCTGGGTGCCTGCCTCGGCGGAAACGGCACCATCATCGGCGCCTCTGCCAACGTGGTTGCGGCCGGCCTGCTCGACAAGTACTCCTACAAGTTGAGCTTTAAGCAGTTTATGAAGGTCGGTATGCCGGTCATGTTGGTATCCATCGTTATTTCAAGCATTTACCTGTATGTGAGATATCTGTAATCAGAGTATCGGATTAGGAGCATAAAATGAGAAGACTGTTAGACGCTGAACTCTCCGTGAACACGATGAAGCTCGAGCAGGAGGGTGGAATTGTAAAAATCATAGAAAGCAAAACCTGTTACGTGAAATTTATGGTGGACGGGGTCAAACTGTCCTACGTCTACAACATCAACAAAGACGGAAAATTCTTCCTCGAGAGGATCTCACCCTACCCCCTTCCGGTCAGGGAATTCGACCTGGAAGGCATGGTTGTGGACCTGATTCTCTTCGATGTGGAGCAGTTTAGAAACGCTTCCAAAAGCAAAAATATGAAGCGATTTATCGACATGAGCCAGCAAATTGCCAACACGATTAAAAGCTTTGAGTACCTCTTCCTCTACTACAATGTGGATAAAGAGGACCTTGAGGCCATGCAGAAGAAGCTGGACGAGCTCCGGGATAGGATCAAATTGACCGGAGAGAAGGCAAAGAGGATTTATTTTAAAGAAGACAGCCCGCTCTACAAGGCCGCCAAGGCTGAAGGGAAAGAGGGCTTGATAGGAGTGTACGATGACTGTTTTTGATGCGATCCAAGCGAGAAAGAGCATACGAAAATACAAGGCTGACGCGGTCAGCGAAGCCGATTTGAGAAAGGTCTTGGAGGCCGGAGTACTCTCTCCGTCCGCCAAGAATATGCAGATGTATAAGTTCCTGGTCATCACCGATGCCGAACGGAACAAAAAGATGAGAAAGGCCTGCGGAGGGCAAAACATGATCGGCCAGGCGCCGGTCAGCATCGTCATGTTGTCTAAGAGTGAGCGCATGATGCCGATCGGTCTGGAGGCCGGCATCATCGACACCAGCATCGCGCTGAGCTTTATGATGCTGCAGGCGACCGAGCTGGGTCTCGCGACCTGCTGGCTCGGAAACGTGGACGCGCCGAAGCTCAAAGAGATTTTGGAGATTCCGGAAGAGTACACAATCGTCGCGGTGACCCCGCTCGGGTACGCGGACGAGGAAGGCATCAAGAGAACGAGAAAGCCGTTTGAGGAGCTGGTCTCGTTCAACGAGCTCTAGGGCACAGGGGATGCCGGGCGGACGCGGACGGATGCCGGCGACGGACGCTACAAAAAAAGGATGACATAGCGCCCCCTGAGCGCGCAATTTATATTGCAATTTATCAAGCGA
>JAUMXH010000017.1 GCA_030529225.1 Bacillota bacterium
GGCGAGCTTGATGCAACTGATATTGACCTTTAAGCCGCTAAATTATTGTTTATCGCATTGTTCAACGCTATTTTGTCATCAAGAGCCCTTAATATATTTCCAATTTTCCTTTGCTCTTCGATATGAGGCAACCCTATATCCAAATCAGCAAGCACATCGGTTTGTACTCTTTGGCGACCCGATGATCCTACCATAGATTTAATTGCCGGATTACGAACAAATGGGCTGCAAATCAAATAATACAAATAATTAGCATCGCTAACACCTTCAATAGCGCGAAAAACAATGTATTCAGTTGAGCCAAAACCAACTTCATCATCATCCAAAACAGAAACCTTTGAAATTTTCCCATTCTCCAAACAAGGCGTTATTCTTGCCATTATCGTGTCATCATTTCTAAATTTGGCTCCGCCTTTATACTCTTCCAAAATGAATTCCGGAATATCCCTACAAAACGGTTGCAATTTATCCATTGGTATTTTTTTGGCCGTGATACCTTTACCGATATTTTCTTTAGGATTGATATGAGCAATTTCGGATAGTTTTTTTATACACCAATTACACTTCATACCCTATCGCCCCCAGTTTTTTGCGTATTTCTTCCTCGAGTTCTTGCGATTTGGCAAATAAATCTTTAAGTTCTGAGGTCAGGCGCTTCATTTTATCATCGAAAGGTTCTCCGTCATCTTCCTGTTCCTCAATTCCTACATATCGACCGGGAGTTAAGATATAGTCTTGCTTCGCTATATCTTCTATGGTAGCAATGGCAGAAAATCCCTTTTTCTCTTCTAATTCTCCATTTTGGAAATCTTCAAATGTTTTTGCTAATAAATCAATATCTCCAAGACTTCCGTCTTCCTGCAAACCCTCTTTAAAATCCCTGTGCTTTCGATCCACCATGTAGCCCAGTTTACGCGCATCAATAAACAGGGTTTTTCCTTTTTGTTTTTTGTTTTTGGTTATGAACCACAATGTAACGGGGATGGTCACACTGTAGAACAACTGAGTAGGTAAGGCAACAATGCCCTCGATTAAATCATCTTCGATTATCTTTTTTCTGATTTCTCCTTCTCCGGAAGTTTGAGACGAAAGTGCTCCATTCGCGAGAACCAAGCCAATTTTCCCATTCGGTGACAAATGGTGAATCATGTGTTGAATCCAAGCATAGTTTGCATTGTTCGCAGGAGGAATCCCGTATTTCCAACGCACATCGTCTTTTAATTTGGTCGCACCCCAGTTAGATAGATTAAAAGGCGGATTCGCCATAATAAAGTCCGCCTTCAAAGTTTTATGCAGATCATTAAAAAATGTGTCCGCGTGATACGACCCGAAATTTGCATCAATTCCGCGTATCGCCATGTTCATTTTAGCCATTTTCCAAGTGTCTGCGTTTGATTCCTGACCGTAGACAGAAATGTTTCCCCGTTTTCCTGTGTGCGCTTGAATAAATTTTACACTTTGAACAAACATTCCCCCTGAGCCCATACATGGGTCGTAGACACGGCAATTATCAAACGGCTTTAAAATTTCAACAATCGTCTTAACGATGCTCGAGGGAGTGTAAAATTCGCCACCCTTTGTTCCCTCATAGGCCGCAAACTGCGCAATACAGTATTCGTAAGTCCTGCCCAATAAATCTTTACTTTCTTCGGTGCCGTCCATCTTCACTTCGTTCGTAAAAAGATCAACCACCTCACCTAAAACTCGTTTATCCAAATCAGGGCTTGCATAGTTTTTCGGCAACACATTCTTCAGCGTCGTGTTTTCTCTTTCTATCGCCCTCATAGCATCATCAATAACGGTTCCGATTTCAGGGCTGTGCGCTGCCGATGCAATCTTGTTCCATCGCGCATCTTCCGGAACATAAAAGACATTTACCTCTGCATACGCATCTCTGTCATCTTCAAAGCCGTCTCCCTCTTCCACAAGCTCTTGATAGCGCCTTTCAAACGCACTCGAGATGTAGCGAAGAAATATGAGCCCCACAATGACTTTTCGATATTCTGCGGCGGGAATGTGCCCCCAAAGAACACAGGCCGCGTCCCAAATTTGTTTTTCAAATCCGATTTTGATACTGTTTTTTTCCGACATTCTCTGTTCCTCTATTCATCCAAATTCCCGCAATAGACCTCGATGTGGGAAGGCAGGACGCTGACCGTGATCGGCAGCTCGTCACCCTTGTCTCCGTCCACATTGATGCTGAGGTGTTCCTCAGAATCCAGGAGGGTGACCCTTCCTTCCTTAAACGGTCTGTAGCCCAGGTTCTTTGTCGATTCCTCGACCCCGGTCAGGAGGGTCGGCACCGCCTTAATCGAGTCCAACATCCTCGAGTCTTTCAGATAGATGATGTGGAGGGACCCGTCGTCCACCGCCGCGCCCGGAAGGATTTTCTCGAAGCCGCCGATGGAGTTGGTCAATCCGATTATAATGGTGCTGCTCTCAATTTCCTCGCGCTGGCCGTCGATCTCGAGCAAAAACTTATAATACTGCATTTTTATGATTTTTTTGAATGCCGATGCAAAGTATGCGAGCGCCCCCCACTGGGTCTTTTCTTTGGAATCCACGTCGTTGATCGCTTCCGGAATCACGCCGATTGCAATGACATTCATAAAATATTTATCGTTGATCTTGCCGATGTCTATGGTTCTGCGTCTCTCAAAGTCCAGGTTCTCTATTGCCTTGTCCGGGTTGAGGGACATGCCGAGGGCCCTCGCCAGGTCGTTGACCGTTCCGAGCGGGAAGAAACCGAAGCGCGCGCGGTTTTCCTGCTCCGCAAGCCCGCTGATCGTCTCGCTTACCGTCCCGTCACCACCCATCGCAAAGACGCTGTGCACGCCCTCCGCGCAGGCCTCCTTGGCAAATTTGGTGGCGTCTCCGGCTCCTTCGGTGTACTTGACCTCCACTTCCTCAAAGAATTCCTCGAGTTTCGCCTTCGCCTTCTCCTCATACTGTTTCGCTTTCTCTCCCCCCGAGCTCGGGTTGATAATCAATAAAGCCTTCTTCATAAAAATCGCAATCCCCCATTTAACAAGTAGTACGAATGTCCCTGTTTTGTTTTTCCGTCAGCCGCCCTTTTTCTTGCAGTTTTTCCCGCTCGTTTCACAAGGACGGCCCTTTCCAAAAAAAGATTTTATCACAGTTTTCGCTATTTTTAAATATGAGATTTGCGCAGCCTCCTATCTTCTCTCTTTGGCAGGCCTTCTTCCCCGTTTTTTATAATCCTTGTCGATGCGCTCCTTCCAAGCCGCCTTGAGCTCCTTGTCCTGCCTCACCTGCAGAATCGCCTCGCCCACCACTTCGTAGTTGAGCTGCAAACCTTCCTCGTCACAGTGAAAATTTACCGCTCTTGACGCGTCGATTCCGAATCGCTTCGCCTCTGCCGCAGCGTCGATGTTCGCGCCGAGGAACAAAAACTCCCACCCGTACCTTTCCTTCTGATGGGCAATCATCTTGCTGACCCTGTCGTAGCTGTATCTTGCGCTCGCATTTTCCATCCCGTCGGTGATGATGACAAACAAGGTCTTTTTGGGAACGTCCTTTTTGCGCGCGTACTTGTGAATCATCCCGATGTGGTGAATCGCTCCTCCCACCGCATCCAGCAGCGCCGTGCAACCGCCCACCCAATAGTCTTTCTCGGTCATTTTTTCAACCCTGTGAAGGGGAATCCTGTCGTGAATCACCGCCGTTTTATCGTTGAAGAGCACCGTTGAGACCAGCGCCTTCCCCGCTTCCTTCTTTTGCTTTTCAATCATCGAGTTGAATCCGCCGATGCTGTCCTTCTGCAAGCCGTCCATAGACCCGCTTCGATCCAAAATAAATACCAATTCCGTCATTTGATCTTCCTCCTTTTTTCTTTCGCTCTTGCTGTTGTAAGTGAAGTATAGCGGAAAAAAAGAAGGAAGGGGTCGCTTGAGAGGCGACATTTTACGCGCCGATCAAAGGCTGGTCGAAGGCGAAGAGCACCTCGTTGATTTCAAAGATATTGTAATTGCCCTGCAGGATAAAATACTCGATGATGATATCGAACTTACTGCTGTGAGAGAGGGCGTAGCCGGCGCGCGCAATGAAGTCCTCGGTCTCTTCAAGGTTCAGTTCCAGTGCGATTGCGAAGGCGAGGGCCGTGCTCTTGGAAGGCTTGTAATGCAGATTGTTGCGGATTTTGGAAAAGAGTTTTCTGTCCACGTTCGCCTTTTTGTAAATCTCCGAGTCCTTCTTGCCGGTGCGATCGATTAGGCGGAGCAGGGTTTCGGAAAAGCCGGCGTCCAGGCTTTGGAGGATCGACTCCAGGCTGTCTGCCGACGTAGAACTTGCGGGCTCCTCATCTACAGATTCCAGGCTCGCAACTTCTTGGTACAGGAGCGCCTCTTCTCTTTGTAGAGATACAAAACGGACGGATTTGAGGGTTTCGTCTGTGACTTCTTTGCCACCGAGTTCCGACTCGGGCGACGCTCCCCTGTATGGGGTGCCGTACTCCTCCGCCATCACCTCATCCACAAAGGTTTCATCAATGTAGGCCGAAACCGAGTGAAAGAGTTTTTCGGAAAGCCGGAAGGCCTGCCTGTTAAAGACCGCCAGATAAATGTGCAGGTCGCTGTCCATCAAAAAAGTGCTGAATTCACGAATCGCAATCTGCAGGGCGATGCTCTCCGGAAATCCGCGGTTTCCCGCCGAAAGAAGCGGAAAGGCCACCGACTCGCAGCCGCTTTTTTCCGCCAGTTCCAGGGTATTTCTGTACGAAGCGGCAAGGAGCTCCTCCTCGCCGCCCCCTCCCCCGTCCAGGTCGGAGCGAGCACGTGGATGACGTGCTTTGCCTCAAGCCCAAAGCCCGGCGTCAGAAAGGCCTGCCCCGGCTTCATCCGACCCGCCTTTTTTCGGGCCTCCAACAACTTGGGACCCGCCTTCCTGTGAACCTGCGCATCCACGCCCGAGCCGATTCCCGGCTCGACGCTCGTCGTATTCACAATCGCATCGACCTGCATCTCGGTGATGTCGTTTCGCACGATTTCAAACGGCATATTGTCCTCCCCTTGCAAGAAGTCTCGCTCTTACGCGCTCACTCTTCCTTATTCTCGAACATCTCCCTGACCGAGGGTGCGTTTTTGGTCAGCTTTTTGATGCTGAGCTCGCTTGCCTTGTCGTTGGCGAGTCTGAGGTTTCTGTCCGAGGAGAGCAGATTCTCCTTCATCTTCTGTAACGAAGCGATCGCCTTGTCGATGTCCTTGATCGCATCCTCGAACTTCCTCGAAGCGAGCTCGTAGTTGCGGGCAAATCCTTTCTTGAAGTCATCCAGATTCTCTTCAAAGTTGATGATATCGAGCTGCTGATTTTTGACAATTTGAAGCTCCCTCTGATACTTGAGCGAGTTCAAAGCTGCATTGCGAAGCAGGCTGATAATCGGAATGAAAAACTGCGGACGAACCACATACATTTTCGGATACTTGTACGAGACATCGACAATGCCGTTGTTGTAAAGTTCGTTGTCAATTTCGAGCATCGAAACCAGCACCGCATACTCACAGTTCTTCTCCCTCCTGTCCTTGTCAAGCTTTTCAAAGAAATCCTCGTTCTTGTGCTTGGTTCGGGTGGTGTCCATCTCGTTCTTCATCTCAAACATAATCGAGATGAACTCGGTTCCGTCCTCGTCGGACTCGCGAAAAATAAAGTCGCCCTTGCTTCCCCCCTTGGCGTCGTTGTCCTTCTCAAAGTAGGCGCTCGGAAAGGCGCTCGCACGAATCGAGTTGAACTGAACCGAACAATGTTGTTCCAAGCTCTCCCCAATCATCTTGGTGGACTGGCGCGCCTTGAAATCCTTGTACTGCTCAATCTGCTCGTCCTTGAGTTTGAGCCGAACCTCGTACTGCTCCTTCAGGTTCTTTTCCTTTAGTTGAAGCTCGGTGTCCTTGGTGCTCAGCTGCGCTTTCAGTTCGCTCATCTCCATGAGGAGCCCCGCCACTTCCTTTTCCTTTGACTGTACCGCCTCGCTCACCGCGAGCTTGCGCTCCGTCTCAGTTCCGGCGAGCAGGGATTTTAGAACCTCAATCTCTCTTTCTCTTTCGCCAAGTTTCTCGTTCATCTGCGCGAGGGTCTCGCCGTGTTGCTTCTCCTGCTCCATCTTCGCGATGGTCAAATCGCTGTCCTTCTTCTGCTCAAAGTCCTTCTTTAAGCGGTCCAACTCCTTTTCAAACTCCTTGTCGCGCACCTGTTTCAGAATCTGCGTGTAGCCGCTCTCATCGACCTGAAACACCTGCGCACAATTCGGGCACTTGATTTCCTGCATAACACTTCCCTCTTCTCTTTCCAATCGTTCCCATTTTCGCTTTTTTGCCGTCTCCGGCTTTCGCAATCCGTCCAATCCCCTTAGCTAAAACTCCTTCTCCAAGTCAATCTCCATTTTTCGATAGATCCACTCTTCCCCCAGTATCTGACAGCGCTCTCCCGCATCCTGAGGGACATCTCGGAATCCGACCGCCTGATAGCAGGCCCGGGCGTTATCGTTGTTGTCAAAGACACCTAAGCTCAGTTTTTTTGCACCGAAGACCTCTTTGGCGTAACGCAAGCCCTCTCTGAGAAGCGCCTTTCCATAGCCTCTTCCCCTCTTTTCAGGGTCAATCAGGATATATCCGATTCGCATCTCCCCCTTTTCGAGGTCAATCTGCCTGAGCGTAAAAAAGCCCACCGGCTCGGAATCGTCAAAGATTAGACTCGGGAAGAGTTCCCTCACCTTGCTGAAGTTCTCCTTACTCAAAGGATAGTTTCCAAGCGTTCCCGCCGTCCACTTATAAAAAGTCAGCTCATCCTTGCACCAGGTCAGAATTTCCTCGGCATAGCGATCGTCATAGTCTCTGCGTTCTATCATCCTCATCCCCCTATCGTATCCAAAGCTTCTTCTATTATAGCAGAACGATGCGCTGAACAAAAGAAATCCGATTGGAGAAAAAGGCCTTACCAAAAATGGGGAACAATAGCGGGACGCAGCTGCCCGACTTCTTTCCGGCGAGCCCGGCGCAATTCAAAAAAGAAATAAAATGCCAAATATTTTTGAAATAAAACTTGACAGGAACACTTATTATCTATATAATAATAACAAATAGATATTATTATTTTGATACTATGTAGAAAGAGACGAAGATACACAGATTTTTACACAAGCAGAGTGACAGGACTTGGGAAGGGAGGACAGCTTGAAGGAAGACACAAAGCAAACGGCGGAGCAGGCATTTTTGGAGGCCTACCGGGCAGATGAGTTTGAGAGACCTTCGGTCAGCGTGGATGTGGTCGCCTTCACGGTCAGGGATGACGAGGCGGAAAACTACCGCAAGAACGCGGAGAAAAAGCTCGAAGTTCTGCTGATGAAGCGCACGGACTTTCCGTTTAAAGACAGGTGGGCACTGCCCGGCGGCTTTATCGGAATCGACGAGGACATGGAAGAGGCGGCACAGAGGGTATTGAAAAGCAAGACCGACCTCAGCAAGGCCTACTTGGAACAACTCTACACCTGGGGCGCGGTGGACAGAGACCCGAGACACAGAATTTTCAGCATCTCCTACCTGACCCTGCTGCGCGAGGCCAACCTCAAGGAACAGAGCCGCAATAAGAACTACGAATGGTTTGCACTCAATATGAAGACCTTGCGCGAGGAGTGGGAGGAGTCCGAAAAAGGCTACCGCCTGACCCGCATCGAGGAGATCCGCTTGGAGTCGGAGAAGGAAAGCTTCACCGTACAAATCAAATGGAACAGGACCCTGCAGAACGGCGTCATCGAGCAGGTCTGTGAGATTCTCGAGAATGAGAGCCTGGCCTTTGACCACGCAAAGATTATCGCCTACGCACTTCGAAGGCTTCGGGAAAAAATTGAGTACAGCCCCCTCGCCTTCTCCCTGATGCCGGAGCGCTTCACCCTGACCCAGCTTCAGCAGGTCTACGAGCGTATCCTCGGGCGGGAGCTCCTCAAGGCGAACTTTAGAAGAAAGATTGCACCGATGGTCATCGAGACCGACGATTACAAGAAGGACAGCGGTCACAGGCCGTCCAGACTGTACCGATTCAACACCCGCTTTACCGAATAGGAGAGAAAGGAGAACACGATGTTCGGACTGAAGTTTATGAAATTTGAACCAAACGACTATGTGATTTTATACAGAAACGGAATGATTAAAAAACAGGGGAAGGGCCTCAGTTTTTGGTACTACTCTCCCAAAGAAAGCATCGCGAAGATTCCGACCGCCCTGGTCGACGAACCCTTTATGTTTGAAGAGAGCACCCTCGACTTTCAGATGGTGACCGTTCAGGGAAACGTTTCTTACAAGATAGAGGAGCCGCTAAAGACGGCTTCGAGCGTGAACTTCACTTTAAGAAACCGGGGAAAGGGCTACTTTGAGAGCCCGGAAGAAAAAATTTCCAAGAAAATCATCAGCGCCGTGATCGTATCGGCCAACAAGACGATGAGCAAGCGCAATTTGAAGCAAGTGATGCGCATACGGGAAGAAATCAAGGAGGAAATCCTGAACGACTTGCAGGCGAGCGAGGAACTCCGTGAGATGGGGCTGGGCATCATGAACCTTTCCATCCTGGCCATCAAGCCGAACGCCGAGACCGCAAAGGCCCTCGAAGCACAGACCAGAGAGCAAATCCTGAAAGACGCGGACGACGCGATCTATGTGAGAAGGAACTCGTCGATTGAGCAGGAGCGGATCGTCCAGGAGAACGAGTACAATACGCAGATTGCCATCGAGGAAAAGAAGCGGGAAATCGAGGAGCGCAAGTTGAAGGCAAAGCAGGGCTTGATGAAGCAGGAAAACCTGCTCAGGGAGGAGCAGGTCCTTGCCGACATCCAAATCGAGGAGAAGAAAAAGGAACTGATGACGCTCTCGGCCGAGCAAATCCGGATACAGGCCGATGCCAAGGCGTACGAGCTTTCCGCGGCGATGAAGGCGCTCGAAAACACCAATCAGGAGACCCTGCAGGCCCTTGCAAGTGTGGGGATGGATTCCAACAGGCTCATCGCGATCGCCTTCCAGGAACTTGCGAAGAAGGCCGGATCAATCGGTCAGCTGAACGTATCTCCGGACTTGCTCTCTGAACTGATGAAGTAGAGAGGCGAAGACGCGGAGAAGAAAAAAGCGGCGGGCACGGGAGCCTAAAAGAACGGCTCTCGGCTGCGCCCGGAAAGGATGTACCAAGGTGAACGGAACTACGAATTTTGTGGTCATCACGCGCGAAACCCAGCTCGAGGAGCTCATAAAAAAATATAACACAAAGGACCAGGCCCGCTTTTACATTACCCACCTGGGCGAGGACTTCGATTTGTACGAGAGGCAGCACCGAACCTATTACCAAGCCTTGGAAGAGGTCATGCAGGCGCTCGAGAAGCTCGGCAAAATTCAAAGGCTGGATCGCAGTTACCTCCCCAACTTCATCTTCGGTGAGGAGGACATTGTGGTCGTCGTCGGGCAGGACGGGCTGGTCGCAAACACGATGAAGTATCTGAATCGGCAGAGCATCATCGCGGTCAATCCCGACAAAAGCTTTTGGGACGGCGTCCTCCTTCCGTTTGAGGCGAAGGACTTGAAAAAAATCGTCCCCGAGACGATCAAGGGAAAGAGGCGGGTCAAAGAGGTCACGATGGCCAAGGCTTCACTGCAGGACGGGCAGGTCCTGTACGCGGTGAACGACCTCTTTATCGGGCCGAAGACCCACAGCTCGGCAAGGTACAAGCTCCAATTCGGAGAGAGGGCGGAGAGGCAATCTTCGAGCGGCATCATCGTATCCACCGGACTCGGGAGCTCGGGTTGGCTAAAGAGCATCCTCTGCGGGGCCATCGGCATCAGCTCGCAGGTGGAAGCCCATTCGGCGTCGGTACTCGAGCAAAACGGATTTCTGATGCCGAACCTGACTTGGGACAGCAGGGCCTTGATTTTCTCAGTCAGAGAGCCCTTCCCGAGCAAGCACTCGCAAGCGGGCTGCGTGTTTGGGGAAATCCGGGAGGACAAACCCCTGCTGCTGACTTCGCAGATGCCTGAAAACGGCGTGATTTTCAGCGACGGCGTGGAGAGCGACTTTTTGGTCTTCTCCTCAGGAATGCAGGCGGAAATCGCCATCGCGGAGCGAAGGGGGCATTTAGTCGTCTAGGATTTTTTTGCCGGTAAAACGAGAAAAAGCGCCGAGGCGCTTCCGACAAACAGGAAAGAGAACAAGGAGGAATCATGAGCTTTTCATTTTATGTAAAACACAAGAAGAAATTATTCTTTGACAAGACCCTAAGCATCCGGGAAGTCTTGAGCCTGGTGCCGAATCTGAGTGAGTTCGGCGCGAGTAAAGAGGATCCGCAACTTAAATGGCAGGAGTTTTTGGACACGAGGATGAAGGAAGGCATCACCCTCCTGCTCGGCATCGACGAGGAGAGCGCAAGAGGCTTTGAATTGGGGCTCGAAACACTCGATGACGGCAAGCGCTACTACAGGATCAGAGTCTTCACCCCGAGCGGGGAATCCGACTGGAAGCACGCCTTTGCCTTCACCAAAGCCCTGGCCAAAACGCTCGGAGAATCGGTGACGACCGAGTACGGCGATGTGCTGAAACCGAGCGAAGTGGACACGATCGACTACCGAAACGACATCCTCTTCGGCATCAAGCACCTCTTTGCGCCCATCGACGCCGAGGGGCAGAAAGACGAGGCGAAGGAAATTGACATCATCACTATTTTCGGACTCTTTAGGCCGGTCGCCATCAATCGGGATATCCAAGAGAAGCTGCTCCGCGCCAAGGACCCGGTGAAGGCCTTCACCGACTTTGTCCTGGACATCCAATATTCGGGCATCTATCCGGCCAAGCAGACCTTCTACCGGGAGCCGGACGGAACGATGTTCGGCGCCTACACCCTGATGGAGGAGAGCGACATCGTGCTTCCGTACAAGCCCTTTGTCGAGTTCGAGCACTTGGGCGCCATCGATCCGAAAGAGGTCAAAACCTGGAAACTCAACATTGTGGGCATCTTTCAAGAAGACGGGGTCGAAGTCAAGTCGATTGCTGTGGTGGATTACCGTCAGTTTATGGAGCACGTACCCAAAGAGAAATACAGCTTTTTTGACGCCAACTACATTGAGCTCGACTACCTCAGCAGAGAGGAAATCTACAAGATTCTGGGCGAGATGGGCGTGGCGCACGAGTAAGCTACGAACGCGTATCGGCCTGCGCCTTGGCCTCCAATCGGTAGAATTTAAGCAGGGTCCAAACCAAGCCCACGCTCAGCGTTATGTGGCCGAGGCCGGAAATGCCGTCCAAGGCCGCCTGTTTGACAAGACTTTGCCCCGTCGATACGACTTCGTTGATGCCGATCAAAAGCATGCTCACCAGGGTCAGGGTCAGGCCCGCGGTATAGATGCGGAGGGGTCTTCGGAAGCCTTGCAACAGGTTCGGCGCGTAGCTTCTTAACAACAAGTAGAGGACCAGGAGGCCGACAAAGCCGAGCACCAGGCTGTGCGCGTGCAGCTTTCCCAAGTGGCCGGGCGCCTCATACGCATAGAATTTGGTGAATTCCCGGTAAAATACGCCGCCCAAAAGCCCCATGATCAAAAAGGCGAATGAAGATGCCAAAACGTTCTTTGCCGCAAACGGGCCGGTGAAGAAGCGGAATCCGAGGGTGACAATCAAAAAGTACGCGACGGTCTTCGGCATCATCAGCGCCCCTATCACAGGGTAGCTGTCGCTGAAGAGGACCACCGGAAGATAAAACAGAAAGCTCAAAAAGATCAGCAAGTCCATATGCTTCAGGCCGGGCTTTTTGCGCGCGCGATAAGACCAAACAATCAGCAGGGCTCCGAGGATTGCAAACGGGATATTTCTGTAGATGCCGAAGGCATAATTTTCAGGCATCTGCCCCCACCCGTTCCGCGGGAGCAAGATGAGGACGATTCTTGCGAGGGCGAGCCCGTACACCGCGAGGGCCTTCTTCTTGTCGGAATCTCCGCTCTGCACCTTGTAAAAATGGTAGTAGAGCACGTAGAAGATCGTCATCGTGATGCCGGTGACGAATTTTCCCCAAGAGAGGGCCGCCGCGTGCGCCTCAAAGCCGCCCGGGCTGAGGTGGGAAAGCACCCTCGGAATCAGGTGAAAGGCGTCTCCCAAGCCCAGGAGTACCGCCATCACGCCAAAGAGTTTAGCTTCTTTCTTTGCCTCGAGCAAAAGCCGGATTCCCAGGGCAATCACGAGCACCAAATAAGAAAGATCAAATAAACTTTCAAACAATTTCATTGTATCACTCCTTCCTTCATCCAGTTCAGATGGGTCTTGTATGTTTCGAGAAAGACCTCCTTGGTCCACCCGAGTCTAAAATTTCGTTCAATCAGGCTGTGCAGCACGGCCCTGATAAAATAAACCAGTTCGCCGTCGATGCCGAGCTCGCTGTTTTCCTTGTGGAAAATGCCGTAGCGGTCGCGGTGGCACTTGTTCCAGTTTCGATCCAGATCTTCGTTCCAAGAGAGGTAGCGATTCCTGTAAATCGGGTACTTCCTTTCATCAAAGATCATCTCCGAGACCTGCGTGCCGAATTCTTCCAGGGAACGCAGAATGTCTCCCGAATGTTCGGCGAAGAGTTTCATAAAGAGGAGGTGCACGTCGTGGGTTTCGCGATCGAGGATGAAGAAGTAGCTGTCCTCCAGGTCCTCAAAATACTGATAAAAACTGCCTCTTGCAATTTGCAGCCTGTCTACGATTCCCTTTACGGTCACGTCTTTAAACGGCTTGCTCGTAAACTCGTCGATCAGGACTTTAATAATCGCTTCCTTCTTCCCCTCATCCAGGTTAAAAAACGTCTCTTTGGGCATGTCTTCGCTCCTCCCTCCTTGAGTGACACTGTGTCATTTGTCAAGCGGAACCTGTTTCCTTCTTCAAAAAGTTTGCCCGTCCCCATAAAAAAAGATGGGGGTTCTTCCCCATCTCCTCTGTTTTTCTACTCATTTTTTAAATATCAAGGACTGATTTACTTAGACTTTTTTGCATTGACAAACTTGATTTTATACTCTTTTTCGACGTCCGGACTGGACAAGAGAAATCCTTGGATGGCATCTCTCGTATTCTTCTTTGTGGTCTCGATGATATCCGATTGCATGACCTTCTCTTCCATCACTCCCTTTTGCTCCTTGGAAAAATTGGTATAATCGGAAATCTCGATTGGGTTAAAATACGAAGTTTCTTCATCAAAGATCGTCACGCTATCCTCTTTAATCTCATGCGATAGAATCTGAACCTCGGGAAGTCCAATTAAAATTTCTTTGTCTTTGATCTCAACGGTCGCCTTTTCCAAATCGATCCCCAAGTAGATGGTTCCATCGTAGGAAACGATAAACGATTTGGTAGTGAGCGGAACCTTCACACCGAAGACCTCGTTATAATTTTCCATCGCTCCCATATTGGTGTAGTGATACTCCGTCGTAACCAGTTTCTTGACCATCAAAATCCTGTTGGAAATTTGGTCGGCAGTGATTTCCGGCTTGGGTATAGGGTTTTCTTTCCGCCCGCTGAGAAGCGACGGCCCGAATACCACAAGCAAAATAATAACAACAATTACTATAATTTTTTTCATGAAAGAAAGGCCTCCTTCGCCCTAATCGCCATCGTTTCATCTCCCCGTTGCCTAAGCGCTTCCGAAACAGCTTGCTATTCTTCCAATTATATCATAATTTATCGACATTCCATAAAAATAGTTTTAAAGTGTTTGAAGGCTTTACAAGCAAAATCGTCCCTTCTAAAAAATCTTTTTCAGGAGCGAAGCCGAGCGCTGCAAGAATCCCTGTAAGCGGGTATATATAGGTTGACGAACTTGAACTATTTGGAGTTTTGTGAGCCCGCGCAGACGGGCAAACCAAGAAATGAGGATGAGACTATGAAGATAGAATTTTTTCACGACACGATTTGCAGCTTTTGCTTTCCGATGTCACACAATATGCGCAAGCTCGCGGAGAAGTACCCGGATATAGAAATCGTGCACCGCTCCTTCGCCCTTGCCTGGGAGCCGGATGACATGGTGAATATGTTCGGCTCGCGGGAGGGAGCGACTGCAAAGATCGTGCCCCACTGGGAAAAAGCCAACCAATACGATGAGCTCGGCCGCTTCAACACGGACGGCATGCTAAAAACCGAGTTCCTCTTCCCGATCTCAAGAAAGCCCCTGCTTGCCGCAAAGGCTGCCGGCATGGTTGGTGGAGAAGAGGAATACTGGGATGCCTTTGATGCCATTCAGAACAAACTGTACGTGCAGAACCGAAATATTGAAGAGGACGCCGTGTTGGAAGAGGCGATGAAAGAGGCGGGCATCGATCCGGACGCCTGGAAGGAGGCCTACCTGTCAGACGCTTGTGAGGAAAAGGTGCTGGAAGACTTTGCCCTCGCGGAGCGATACGATGTGCGAAGCGTCCCTACCCTGATCGTGGACGGCGAGCGCAAAATATACGGGGCGCTGAACTTGGAGCGCTTGGAACAGGCCTTGTTTGATAAGCCTACCTTAAACACATTATAGGAGCTGAAAGCGGTTTCGATTGTTCTATCGAAGCGATTACGGTAGCGATCTTACGAATGGAACCGGAAACACAAGATTGACAAACAAAACGGAGGGCAAACGACTTGCCCTCCTTCTCTTTGCGCCTTCCTCCACCTATGAATATTGTGAAGTTTATTCACTACTTTCTGATATCCCACGGCGCATGTTTATCAAAAGGTTCTTTCCTACTAAAACTTGCCGACTTGTCGATATGACGAAAGACCTTCTCGATATCTGTATGGAAGCCGCTGTGACCGGTGCAGACATATTGCACGCCGCTCTTTTGCACAATCTTTTTTAGCCTCGCGAGGGAACGCTTGTTCCATTCCGGGTACTGGGTGAAGAAGTCAAAGAAACTGTAACCGCCCTCGTCGTTGATCGCCAGACAATCTCCGCTGATCAAAACCTTGTCATCCACGATATAACACAGGTGCCCGACCGTATGGCCCGGTATGTGAAAAGCCTGCACGCTGATCTCCCCCACCCTGACAATCTCCTGATCATGCAGCTTTCGGTAGCCCTTGTGTAGGGTCACGCAGTTTTTAATCGGCACCCCGAGCCTCTTGAATCGGTAAATCGTGCGATTCAAATAGGCTTCCTCCTCGGCTCCCAGGTATACCTTGGCGCCAGGAAAGATGTTCTTGCCGCAGACATCGATCCCGCCGCAGTGATCGACATCCGAGTGCGTGATAAAGAGGTGTTGAATCTTGCTTGGGTGCAGACCGATTTTGCGAAACTCTTCGTCCTGGCCCGGAAAATTCAGGTGGCCGGCATCGAAGGCGATGGTCGTTTCCCCCTTACTGTAGAACCAGAGGTTGACATCGTGCTGGCGAATACAACGGATGCCGCCTTCCAACACGCCGGTCTCCGCCGGATTGCAAGATTTTGTCCCCTTCATCAGGTGGGGTTTTACTGTTTTATCAAAAAAATACATCAGTTTCATAGGATTAGCCTCCTATCTCATTAGACACAACGGATCGCTTGGCCCGGATTCTGCGAATTTCCTCCTCTATGATGTTTCCGAAGGCCTTCTCATCCAGGGCGAGGCTCTCCGCCCCGGCCACCGACTCATCCGCGAAGGCATCGAAGAGTTCCTGCTTCGCATCCAAAAGAGCGAGAATCTTCTCATCGACCGTGTCCTCACAAAGAAGCCTGTAAACGAGGACATTCCGCGTCTGCCCCATTCGGTAGGCCCTCGAAATGGCTTGGTTCTCGGTGGACGGTTTAAACTGAGGTTCGCACAAGATAACCACGCTCGCCGATTGGATGTTTAAACCGGTGCCTCCCGACTGAATTTGAGCCGGAAGAACGCTCCCCGCCGGCGCCTTGTCGAACTCGTCGATAATCTCCTGCCTTCTCTGCGGGCTCACGGAGCCGTTTATGGCGTCCACGCAGCGCTCCCTGAGAAGTTCCCTGACCGCGGCAATCGTATCCAGGAAGAAGGAAAACACGATGACCTTCCTTCCCTCCGACTCCGCTTCCTCCACGAGTTCGAGTAACCTTTTCGCCTTGGAAGAATCCCTCAGCTCCCTCACATTCCAGGAGACGCGCCTCGCCTGCGTAAAATTGCTCGACAGCACCGCCATCTCGTAGGCCTCTTCCTCGCCCTTGCTCATATTACACCATTCCTTGCTTTCAATCAGCTCCGGAAGCTCGGTCAGGACATCCTCCCTCCTCCTTCGGTAGTAGACGGGGGCGATGAGTTCTCTAAACTGCGGTGCAGAAGAAAGGGATTCGAGGCCTCGCACTTGCTCAGCGACTTCAGGTTGCAGCATTTTAATCAGGGAAACCATCTCCTCGACCCTGTTTTCCAGGGCCGTTCCGGTCATAAAGAGCAGACGCTCGGAGCGCTCGCTGAGCGCCTTTACCTGCATCGACCTCCGCGCCTCCGGATTCTTCACATAATGCGCTTCATCCACGACCATAAGGTCAATCTTCCATTGCTCCGGTAGAGCAACATGATGGGTCGTCTCGTAAGTTGTCACCGCGACGCCCCCGTCTTTGCGCCAAGACTCCAGGGCGAGTTCCCTTCCCTCGCCGTGCACTTTGATGACCGAAAGCGTGCTCATCTTGCCTAGTTCACGGCACCAATTTGTAATCACGCTCGCCGGGCAGACCACCAAAAAATGGGTAGAACCGGTGTTTCTGAGCGAAACCATGACCGCAATCGCCTGAATCGTTTTCCCGAGCCCCATCTCGTCACCGAGCAGGACCCTTCCCTGACGCAGAATATACCGCACGCCCCATTCCTGATAGCGACGGAGCTCACAGAGCAGGCCGTTCGGATAAAACGCCTCCTCCCGGACCTCGCTCGCAAGAGCTTCCGGCAAGCCGTACAGAGCATCCTGTGCCCCGAGAGCGCCGGGACGGAGTCCTTCCAAAATCGTAAAAAAGCGAGGGGCGTGTTCAGTAAAATCCTTCCACGAATCGGAACTTGTCTGATACTCCACCTTTTTTAAGGAAGCAAGCTTTGCGTCCGCTTCCTTGAGGAAGGCGCTTTCCTTGAGGCCCTGCAAATACTCGTAGGCATCAATCGTGCGCTGTTTCTTTTCTTTAGATCTGAAGAGCCATTTGATAAACCCCAAGCCCGCAGATAAATCCCGGGTGGCATACTCTATTTCCTGCCGATTGGACTCCAACAGTTCGGAACCGGCATCTGCAAGCTCCTTCGTCCGTTTATATAGAGAAATCGCGTGAACCAGCTGTGAAGATTCCTTCGTTTTTTCATCGGTATTGAGTCTGAGCTTCACAGTTCGGGCAGCCTTGCTTGTGAGTTCATTCACCTCCTGTTTGATTGCGCCCGCAGATTCCGGACTGATGCCGTGAACCGAAGCAAGAGCGTATTTGGAAGCCTTCGCTAAGTCTGCTACCGTGCGATACCCGCTTTCTTTGAGCAGCTTAACGCGAAACCCGCGCTTTTCGCGGTTGATTTCCTCGACCGGTATGTCCTGCAGGATTCTCAGAGCTTCTTTTTCTGCAAGTGCCTCTGAGGCCTTTTGTATTTGCTCGATATACTTTGGGAGTTTTGAGCGCGCAAGGTCCAAAGCCTGAAATCGCTTCTTATACTCCTCTACAAGGCGCTTTGCAAGATAGTTATCAAACGGTTTTGCCATGACTCCCCCCTCGCAAGGTTTTTTAGCATTTTGGATTGTCGAAACCGGAAGGAACGCGCATCCCTACAAACCGCCGGCCCGCTTCATCAAAGAGTAGAGGATGACAAGGTGCAGGATCAGCATCAGCGGCACAGTCCAAGTGTAGTACTTCTTTTTGGTTTTATGCCGGAACAGATAGATTCCGAGCAGGGCACCCGGTGATCCTCCCAAGAAGGAAAGCCCCAGCAAGGTCGCGTTTGGAATCCGTCTATTCCCTCTCAGCGCCGCGAACTTATCAAAGCCGTAAAAGAAAAAGGTCACAATCGACATGACTCCAAAGTATCCCAAAATCCATTTTTCCATTTGCATCCTCCGGTTTACTACACGACAACGGAGCGTCCTCTTTCATCCGCTAAAACTTGGATTCGGCTCCCTTCCCGAAGCTCCGGCCTTTCCCAAAACAGGCGACTCTTCCCCCTGTATTCGAACCCCTCCAGGTTGAAATTGTATAGAATCACATACGGTTTTCGACCTTTCAGCCGGATTCCCCGCAGTTCCCTCACTTCTTCCACATTTGCAAGAAGACTGACCCCCTCTTCCATCAGGCGCTTCTCTCTCTGCAGCCCTCGCAGGGTCAAAAACTTACAAACGGCACATGTAAAGAACGAGACTGCCGAAACCAATAAAAAGGTATTTTGGATTTGCTTTGGGTCTTGAATCATCGAATGCGAGGTAGGCTTCACGAGCCCTTCTCCGGTTAAGAAAGAAAACACCAGAAATGCGATTCCGATAAAGAAAAACACCATGGTGTATAAATCCGATTCATAGCGAATTTTGTGCATATCCTTCCTCCTTGCCTGTTTGTACGGCTTCAGAAATCTGTGTACTTGAAATCGACGCCGGAACATTTCTCCGAGCTGCCCTTTTTATGATAGCATAGCCGGGAGCCCGTTGATTTGCAGCTTACTGCTCGATCGAAAAGTAAGGTGTCGAAAAATCCTTGGACGGGTCGCTCGGACAAGTTAAGGATAACGACGCTTTGCGCTCACCCTGCTCCGCGCCCGCCTCTCCAAAATCGTAGGTCAGCGAATGCGTTAACATAAAGGTGTGACGAGCGGGCAGCGCCGATTTGTAGATCCTGCCGTCCTTTTCGGCATCGCCGGTCTTCTCCCTGTTTTTCATGATGATAAAATCAAAGTCCGTTTTATTGACCACGAGCAGGGCCTTGTCCTCCTTGGTCGGGTCGTAAGGAAGGTAGTAAACCGCGATGCTCTCGTTTTCAAAGTTCGGCGCCCCTGAAATCTTGAGGGCGGGATACTCGTAGCTCGCGTTCGTTGTCATCTTCAGGTTGCCCTCGCGCTCTGAGAACACGGCGCCATCCTCGTAGGAGCTCACCTTGATGTCTCCGATCACCATCTCCTTGATCTGCCCGCCACGCACCTGCCAAATTTCATCGTAAACCGTGAGCGTAGCTCCGTCCTTGATCAAGCCGTAAAAAAAGTTGAAACCGCCGTCCTTGGCAATGCCGTTCAGCCCTTTAAAAGAGAAGCGGAGACGCTGATCCCTGCCGCTGTGGTTTTCGATCTTAAACTCGACCTTCACCGGAAGGTATTCCTCGCCCAAAATGTCCTTCGGGTACCTGTCGTCCTCTACATAAAAGCCGGTAATCGCGGCCCGGAAGCCGTCCTTGTCGACCAGGATCCCGCCTCCCGTCACCGTATAGTCCTGCTTTTTGTACGCGTCGTGTTCGCGAGGGTTCGCGACTTCGTTTTCCAAGTACTCGGGCCGGTTCGAAATCCAATGTCCGATTGAGGCAATCGCAATCAGCAGAATGGAAGACGCGACCAAGGCGATGATAGTGATTTTGAGCGTCTTTGCAATCTTTGCCGTGTGCGCAATCGCACTGTCTATCTTGGCCTCGGCATAGTCGTCGGCATTTTCTGCGGCCCAGTCCAAGTCCGGGTCGTGCCTTGAAAGCCACTCCTCGTCAAGAGAAAAGCCGCTTCCACACGACGGACAGTACTTGTACTTTGCGGTGTCGAACTTGGTCCCGCAAGCGTCGCAACTGATCACGGGGTCCAGGTATTCCAGCTCCTTGGCCCGCTTTACGGCCTCCTCCTGAAACTCCTCCCTACTGAGCAGCTTGGCGTTCAGCCTAATGTATTTAATTGTCAACACGATGATTGCAATGATGTTTGCAAGCAGGATGAGTATAATCATTTTAAGTTTTCCTTTTTCTTAAATTTTGTCGTGCTTATAGGATAGCATAAGGGCGGGGATGGGGGAAGGTCAATTTTTTTATCTGCGCCCCCTGAATCAAGTTCTCACTCAACCTTTTTAAATTTATGATATTCAATAATTCTATTATCTATTTTTTCTAGTTTATAAGAACCTTTGGTTATAATTAATTTATCCTCATTTTTCTTTATTTCTCCCTTCATCACAATAGCGGAGTCATTATGATACCCAACGATAACATTGTATTCGGGATTACTGTCCTGTATGATTTCGTAATTTTTCTTAAAACTTGATAGTGATGAAATAAATCCAAAAACAACATAAAAAAGGATCAGTAAATAAACAATAACTATTACTATGGCATATAAAAGGTGTGACCTTTTGTTTCTGCCTTTCTCCTTGCTTTCAGGATCCTCTTCCGAATTTTTTCCTTTTATCTTATTTTCAGTTTCCAGTACTTGTTCTATGTTCTGAGAACCATCCGTTTTTTTGAGTTTATTTTCCTCCTCAGGAACATCGGATTTTTGAACAAAAAATTCCTTATATTTGGAATGAATGGCTATAATAGCCAAAATAAATAATGCGAACCCAATTCCAATTTCAACCCAAAAAACAATCGCGCCTAAATTAAATGAAAAGATTGAATGAATTAAATCTAAAGTTACCAAATACAAAAACAATACTGGCAAAACAGATATCTGTGCGTATATCAAAGATTCATGTTTATATAATTTATATTCTTTCATGATTTTTTTCATCAAATAAGGATAAAATAATGCTACTATAAGAATTAAAATGAATATAATTTTTGCGCCAAAAGAAGCTAGCGGGTTATCGTAAAAATAAAATCTCGGAATACCATAAAAATCTTCAGTAGCTAATGAAGCAACATATTTCCCTATTTCGCTCAAGACGCCTAAAAATGTTAGAACTATAGTCTGAACCGCAACTATTAACGATATCTTGCCCTGATTTATCCAACTAGTTTTGTTTTCCAACTTGTGTTCACTACTCTTACCTAACTTATTTCCCTGTTCCATTTTGCCCCCCAATTATTCCTTTTGCTCAGATTTAGATTCATCTTAAAGCTTACTTTATCCCCTGATCACCCTCCAAGCCTCGACCAATCTGTCCATTCCCCACGCTGCGTTGGCGGGACTCGTGGATGGCAAGTAAAGCGCCTTTCGTCCGGTCTTTTCTTCCAAGTGTTTTTGATACAAACCATGCGCCTTTCTGCCATTCACATAAACGCGCTGAATGTTCGAGACTGTGAAGATGGGATCCAGATCGTTGACTACCACGTTTTCAATCGTCGAGTCCGCAGAGCCTTTGATTTCGCAGCTCGCGATGACATCCCAAACGGCAATTTTATTTCGAATCAAAAAAGCTCTTTTGTCCTCCCTCGTTTCCGGGTAGTTTTCTTCAAAGACCTCTGCGAGCACCTTCCAGAAACGATTCTTCGGATGCCCGTAATAGAAGCCGACTTCCCTGGATTGCACCGAAGGAAAAGAGCCTAAAATCAAGATTTCGGAATCTTTATCATAAGTTGGTTCAATGGGGTGTACCAGCAAGCTTTGCCTCCTTTCATAAGGGCAATCAATCAGAGATTCTAAAGTAATAGCCGTCGGGATCGAGCACGGAAAATTCCATCGACGTCACGAATCCGTCATCTTTCGAATGGAAATGGATCAGGCACTGCTTGATCACCAAAATATCTTTGAAATCCGTTTGTACTTTCCCAATGCTTCCATTCCTGCTTAACAGTTGGAAGAAAATACCAAACATCACCATCCCAATCTTCGAGACCTTCAAAAAAATCCGGATTTTCCCCAGACCAAGAGTCATATTCATACTCTATGTAGAGGACATCTTCTTTTACGCCACCGTCCCAGTAAAATTTTGAAATATAAATATGATTTTCTTCGACCGCGTACCAGACGAGGTCATGGGACAGTTCAAGCGCTTTCATAATTGCCTTGATCGGATAAAACCATCTGCTCCTGAATTTCATCTCATATAGCCCATCTTCCCGTTCATAGTAGCCAAAACCGAAAGCATAGTCTATCCTCGTACAAGCGACTTTTTCCTCATATTCACCAAATCCCTTCACGCCAAAGAGTTTATGAAAGGAAAGGTAGGGTTGCTCTAAAACAACGCTTTCTCCCGACGGGTCCTCATCTATAAAATACTGTTCCAGGGTCTCTTTTGAACAGATTACTTTGTGATATACATAATTAGCCATTTTTTACCTTTCCGTCATCTTTCAAAGCGAAAGTTCTCAAAATCCTGTCCCGACTACACCCACTGCCCGACATACTTCCTGATCAGGGCGTTCACCTCGCGGGGGTTGTCCTGGTTGGAATTGTGCGCCGCGTGCCTGATGATGTGCAGCGGATACCCGCTTCTCTCGTGCCAGGCCATGTTGTATTCTTTGACCTTGCCGACTTTGTCGTACTCGCCGACCAGGAGCGCGACCGGACAGTGCAGCTTAATCTCATGGTTGTCCTGCACGAAAGCCGCTTCGCCGACCCAAATCAGGTTGCAAAGCTCGTTCTTGTTGTAGGACGCGAGCATTTGCTTCATGCTGTTCTGCGTATACTTTGTCACCCCGCAGACCTTTGCAATCGAATTTCGAAGCATGCTGTCCGGGAAGAGGTGGTTCATCCACCGCAACTGCCCCAGCCAAAGCATATCCATCTTGGTATAATAGTCACCACAGGGCACGCTGTCGATCGAGATAAAGCCGAGGGCCTGCTTCTGATGCTTTTCGATGTACCTCTGCGCGATGATTCCACCCAGGGATTGGCCGATAAAGACCGCCTTTTCCACGCCCTCGTCCGCCAGGATCTTTGCCAATTCCCGGACCGCATAGTCGTACTTGAATCTCGCGTATGGCCTCGATTCCCCGTGGCATGGACAGTCCCACACAATCAGCTTGAAGTCCTGCTCAAAGGCCGCCACCTGCTTCTCAAAGAGCCTGTGATCAGCGGTGAGCCCGTGCAGCATGACCAAACAGGGCCGATTCGGCCTCGCGTTCGTCCGGTAAACGGTCTTTCCGTGCTTCGATTGAATCTGCTTTTTTATCAATGTACCCATTCTCTCGTCCCATCTTTCCCAATCGCGTGATTGCCTTACAATCTCCCGCTTCCCTACCCATTCTAATCAAAATTTTGATTCTTTGCAAGTCAAAACTGCAATTTTAGAGTACCGAAAAAGCCCCAAAAGAGCGGCACAAACAGCCTCACAACGCGGGCGTACAAAAAAGCCCTCCGTCATAGAGGCGGAAGGCTCTGAAACGCTTTTTTAGGATCGGCAAGCGGGCCCCTAGCCTTTTCCCACGCTGATTTCATCCGTCAAGAGGCTCCCGTCTTTTCCGCTCTCATACAGAAGAAAGGTTCTGGTTATGCCGTTTTCATCAGTGTACGAAAAGCCGTTGTTCGGGATGCTCCCAAGCAGCTGCAGGCCTGCAATGAAGGGGCGATTGGGGTCCAAGACGTCCATCGCATAGACCTCTTCCGCCGAAAAAATCCCTTCTCCGTTCTCATCGATGCCATGAAACGTCATGCTGAGGAGCTTGAAGTCCTTTGCCGCTTCGTTGCTCGTAAAGGTGACTCTGATCGCCTCCTCGTCCTGAGCGTTGTAGGAATCGTAGTCGAAGACATACGCGAGCTCTTCCTCCGTAGAGAAGTCAGCAGCAACCTGAATAAAATTGAGGTCCTCGAACGAATCGTGGCGGTAGTTGCCCATAGGCAGGAGCAGGATACTCTTGATGTTCTCGTTGTTCTCGTTGAGGAAGCGCTCAAAGTTGCGCTCCTCGCTCACCACTTCTTCCGATTTTGCAGGATCCGGCTCTCCGTCCTTGTTGTAGTAGTAGGTAAACTCTGCGGGATTGTCCTTTTTCGGAGCTGAAAAGTAGTAGTCCAGGGTCGTAAACTTGCTTCCGTCCACGTTCAAAACATAGGTCCCCGCCACCTCATCTGTCGGATGGCCCAGGCGCTCGTGGTAAAACTTGGAATCCCCAATATAGAAGATCCTATCCCTGTCCAATCCCCCGCCAAGATACTCGACCTTGCCGTCTTTTAGTGTATACAAGGCATAGATCGCGCTGCCGTAAGTCGGCGCGAGTCTCCCTTCTTCGATTGCCCCGATGATGAGCTCGGGAATCCCGTCTCCACTCAGATCAATCACGTTGTAGCCGACCTTCCAAAGGTCGGAATCATCGCCGCTCAAAACATGATGCACCGCTATCATATCGTCGCTCACAGCGTCCGCTTGGCTCGAATTCAAAATCAGACTGTAGTATGCCTTGAGCGTCGCGTCGTACTGCGGCCTGTACTTTCTGACCATTTCCTTGTACTCGCTTCGATATTCCAGAACCACAGGCTTGCGCACCTCGGGCGTTTCCGGATTCTTCGCATCTTTTGCGTCCCCCGCGCCTTCCTTCCTGTCTTCGGCGGAAGCCTCCTTCTTTTGCTCTCCCGCATCCTCCACCTTGCCGCCCCCTCCGGTGCAGGCGCTCAAGAGAAGAAGCAAAGCCAAGAAAAGCGCTCCATAAATATTCGATTTTTTCATAAAAATACCTCTTATCTCTTAGACTCCTAGTTGATGATCTGATGGATGCGAATCGAGAACGGTCCGGTGTAGACCTGATTCCCGGCTTCGTACAGTTTCTCAACAAAAATTTCCGAACCCCCGAAGTCTCTTTTCTCGCCGGAATCCTCCGGAATCACTTCAAAACCGTAAAGGGTTCTCCCGTTGTAGCTGTTCTCGAAGGCACGGTATTTCACTTTGATCTCGTTTTGATTGGAATCCACAAGTTTCAGCCCTTCCACGGCACCCACCTTGCCGTCGGTGTACAGCAAAATTTTATATTCGGTATAGTGTTGATCGATAATCACGATTGGATTTGCCTTCATGGAATCGCTCTCCTTGACCTCGCCGTAGTTCTTAGAAGCTTCGGCAGGCTTGGTTGCAGAGCGATCTTCGTCCTTGGCTTCCTCAACGACCGGCACATCCTTCCAAATCTCCATGACATCGATCTTCGGCTGCTCAACGACGATTTCGGCAGGGGCAGGATCCTTCACCTCCGCAAGAGGAATCTCCTTCTTCTCCTGCACGCTGAAATCGAGCTCAATCTGATCGGCCTGATCCATAAACTTGTGGTAAGGCGCGGTCATATAGCCCCAAATCTTTAAACTTGCCGATTCCTTCGGGTAGACCTCCGGCCTCGAAAAGACGACCTTAAACTCCTTGCCGCCCCAGCCCAGTCTGTAGTCTACATTTTCCACCATGCGCTTTCCGTCACTGTAGACCTCGTGCCCTTCGGTTCCCTTCATGTGGCCGTCCGGAGGCATCACGTTCACGCTCAGAATACCCCGGAAACTCTTTTGGTCGATGACCTCGGCCTGTACAAATTGGATCGGCGTAAAGTCCTTGAACTCGGCGGTGACGGTCGCATCAGCGATTGCGGACCTGCCGTCAGAAGCTTTCAAATCTCTGATTTTGCAGACAATGGTCTTTCCGTGCAGGTTCTGATTCGAAAACTTGAAACGGATGGTGTTTCCGCCCGGAGAGAGATTGTAGTGCGCATCCTCAATCCTCCTGCCCTCAACCGTGAATGCAAAGTTGTCTTTGCCGGGCATCCCGACCAAGCTGTTGAACTGCAGCTCGAGCTCATCATATAAAAAAGTCTTCGCCCCGATCGGTTTTAACGAAGGCGGCAATTTTACTGCGGTGAAGGCCTTTGGCAGCGGTTTCTTTGCGCCTCCCTGAAACACCGTTTGGGATACCCTGTCTTGGAAGCGCGCAAACGCGTCGCTCGCCAGGATGCTGCCGACACCGCCCTGTTTGGGCTGCATCAGGGTGTTCGCCATGTAGATAAAGGCCTGCCCCCTGGTAATCGGCTCGCTTCCGATTCCCGCATCCGTTGTAATCGCAAGGATTCTCGCCTTCTCCATGATGTCTTCCTTGGCCCAGTCCGCACTGTGGCCGAGCGCCCTCAGCATATAGGTCGCCATCACCTTCCTGTTGACCGCTTGACCGGCGCCGAATCGCCCCTCTCCGATTCCGTTGGTGAGCCCCCGTTGATACGCAAAGTCAACATAGCTTGCCGCCCAATGGGTTTTGGGAATGTCCACAAATTGACCGTAGGCCGGAAACAGAAGCGCTTCTTTCTCGAGCCCCAACATGCGAATCAGGATGACGATTGACTGCTCCCGATTCAAAGGGTTTTTCTCCTCCAGACCCTTCTCGGTTCCTTTAATAATATTGAATTCCTGTAAAATCTGTCCCGCCTTTGTTTGATTATCCCCGGCATCGGGAATCGGCTCCGCGAAAAGGGACGCGGTGCAAATCACAAGACAAAGGCTCAGAACCATACCAATCTTCTTTTTCATAGATGCAACCTCCTAAGCATACTCGGAACGAAGCGCCGCAAGCATCTGCGGGCTCCTCTTTCCAATTTATCACACTTTTTTAAAAAGTTCGCTATCCAAAAGTATAGGTTCAAAAGGGACGGTCCTGCGCCAAGCTTCAGGCCGCCCTCGGTGGCAGGACAATGCTGAGTTTCACGGAGTTGTGACAGTTGATTTGCAGGCTTCCGCCGCTCTTTTCGATCTGTTTGCGAAGGTCCGCGAGCCCGCCGGTCTCTTTGATGCTGCCGACCTTGATCTTGGAGTTGTCCTCGATGTCAACCCGCGTCCCGGATTCCGTGCTGCGAATGCGAATCTTCACTTCATCGGCCTTGGCGTGCCTGACGGCGTTGGTGATCGCCTCGCGCATCGCTGTCACAATCAGGTAGCTGATGCCCTCGTCTTTGGGGAGCTCTCCGTCCAGGAGGATGCGACAACCGAACACGCTCGAAGCATCGACCAGCTGCTTGAGCGAAGAGGCGCCCGCATGCGTCCGCGCTTCATCCGCCCCCACCCTGTTTTGCAGCACCTCCTGCCAGATTTGCATGGGAGATTCTTCCCTTTCGCTCGCCAGGAAGAGCTGGGTCGCGAGGATTGCCTTGCCGAACTTGGAGTGCGTCTCAATCTTCAAATTCAGAACTTCTTCCTCCTTCTTGGAGCGAATCATATCCCTGAGCAGGCGCTCCTGCCTTTCCTTCTGCTCGCGCAGCTCTCGGTTCTTTTCCTGTAATTGTTCGGACAGGCGGTAGATTCGCGTGATCTCGCTCGCGCTGATTTCCAGGTAAAGTTCGCCATCAAACGGGAAGGTTTTTTCCTTGAACTGCCAAACGCTTCCATCCGGCGCCTCCAGGATAGTGTCCCGTTCTTGTATCGCGTCCTTTTCTTGGGCTTGGGCCCTGCCTCCGCCTGTCCCCTCAGCCTTTCCGGGTTCCCTCAAATCGCTCCCCGCCCCCTCCGCGCGCAGGAGGTCCGCGATATCATCCAAGCCTTGAAAGTCCTTGCCGCTTACAAGATAGATCAAATCATACATCCGCTTGTTGACCAGCACCGGGATCCGTTTTTGGTTGAAGATGCTGATCGCCTTGGGCAGGGTATCGAAGGCCTCTTTGATGGAATTGAAGCTGATCTCCCGCTTGTATTTGCGGTACTGCCGCGCGATGAAACCCGTGCTCAGCGCCAGGGCAACGGCCAAAAAGAGCAGGGTGACTGCAAGGGGCTGCTCGGCACTCTTTCGGGTAAAATTCGTCACCGGCACCTTCCATTCGATCTCATAAAAGCGCTCTATCATCATAAAAAATTGCATGCATGAGATGATCAGCAGGCACAGAAATACCGGAAGCGCGCGCTTGGCCCTACCGCTCAATACACCGATGATGCTGCAAGCAATCTCCAGGACTATCGCCAAAATATAAAAAATCGCCGCCAGCACCTGCCCCGCTATGCTCAAATCCAAAAAGCGCATCGTTTACCCCTTATACACTCGCACACTGACCTGCATCGAGTCGCCGTCTTCCTCGTAGCGGTTATACAGCATCGAAGGATCCGCGTGTAGCGCCCGCATCTCCTCCTCGTTCCAAGCCTTGCTTAAACCCTTCCCGCTCAGGAGCATGGACAGGTTCACATAGTCCTCCGACGTTCGCAGCACAATGTATATCTCGCTCAGCTGCTGAAAGGATGCCTCTATGACGGACTGGATGCTTCGATACAGCTGAAAGGCCTGCCCCTGCTCGAGTTCTCCGGCGCCATGCATCGTGAATCCCTGATGAATCCCCATCTTTTTTAGATTTTGTAAACTCTCTCTGATTGCGAGCTCCAAGTCCTGCAGGGAGATGTGCTCGCTGTCCTCACAGATGAAGACCAGGTTGCTGTAGCGCTTGATGTAGGTCGCGCAAATGTTGATTTCCCACCACTTTATTACATCGTTCCCGCACTCTGCAATCTCTGCCAAATTCCGCCGAATCTTGTGCATTTGCCCGTGCGTGTTCTTCTTTATGAGCTCGTACAGCCTGGTCTTTTCTTTGAGCTTGATCCGTTTCTCATCAATGTTCATTTGATTTTGCAGCAGGAGGATCTCACTTTCGATCTTCCCGTTCACGCTCTCGAGCTGATCAATCAGATTGAGGAGGGAATCCAGCCTCTCCTCCCAAAGCACATAACCGCCGGTGATTTCGCTGATGTAGATCCTGCTTCCGGGATCGGGCGCGAGTATGCCGTCTCGCCTTAGCATCTCAAAACCTTGCGAATCGAGCGTCCTGGCCTCTCCTCCGGAGTATTGGAGCTTCCCGCCGACGTCCAGGATGGCGGTGTGAAAGGTCGCGCTCTTGAAGAACTCGTTGTAGTTGGAATTGGAAGGAATCAGGCCGATTTGAATGCAGCTCTCCCAAAAGGCGATGGTCGTGATGCAGTAGGCAATCGTGATGTCAAGGAATTGCAAAGCCTTGTGGTTCTGGTTCAAATTATAAAAGGCGCTGTAAAAAAGAAAGGCGATCACAATGATAAAGGGCAGGTAAATCTTGTCCTTGCTCTCCTTCCGTCTCGATTTTTGATACATAATCCAAATCGAGGCGATCGCGAAGAAGAAGGAAAACATATACGAAAGATAGTAAAACGGCCCGTATCCGTAGCTCATCCCCACATAGGTGCCGCCCTCAAAGACGAAGGCCATCCTGTGCCAATCGTTGCTCAATACACCGAGGATAGTCAGCCCTGCGGGGACGAGAAAGAGCTTATCTCCGATTGGAAGCTCACAGTCTTCTTTCTGTCCCACGGTTCGCGCGGTGTAATAGCTCAAGAGGGGAATCAGAACGATAGGGATGTAGAAGAGGTACCAGAGGAAATTCATGTTCGGGAAGACCGAGAACACGCGGTACTTTACGGTTCTGACCAGCAACCAAAAAAACATCAGCATGCCGATGGACAGGAGGTAGCGCCTGATTTTTTTGTGGATGATCCGGATGTAGATTGCCATCAGCCAAGTGAGAAGGAGGGCCGTGTTCAAGACAAAATTCAAGATGAACTCGAGGTCAAAGAGGTAGCCGTTCGGCTTCTCCATGCCTCGAAAGAGTCCCATCACAAGTATCAGTATCGCTATGAATCCGTACCTTCGCTTCTTCCGATTCAGCAGTTGATTCATACTTCGTCCTCAAATCGATGTCAAATATCCGCAAACGTGGCGGAACGGCAAGCCGTCCCGAACCCCGGACACGAGTTTCGGCAAGCGACAGTCCCTACCCTTCCGTACCCTTATCATATAGCAAGGGGCGGGATGAATACAAGTGCGGATTTTGCGACAGCATCGCCAAATTCTCCCGTTGCACTTCATTTCCAATCATGCTATGATAAATCGGTACATGGATACTCGGATGAAATCGGCAAAAAGCCTGCGTTTCAGCGATTCTAACGCTTGGAAAAACGCCCGTCCGACTTGGATGAAAAAGGAGAACAGTCATTTTTATGCCACAAAAGCCCAACCGAAAAAAAGCGAACATTCTGATTGTTGAAGACCAGGTCATCATCCGGGAGGCACTCAAAGAGGCCCTCCTACAGACAGGTTTGTATACCCTCGTCGCATCGATTGAAAATGCGTCGTTTGCTGAGATGTATTGCAAGAGCGGGAAGATTGATTTGATCATTATGGACGTCTACACCGCCGAGCGGGAAAACGGGCTTGAATACGCAAAAAGAATCAAGGAACAGTACCCCGAGCTCAAGATCTTGATTGCGACCTCCATGCCCGAGCACAGCTTCATCGATAAGGCGAGATCCTACGGGTGCGAGAGTTTTTGGTACAAGGACAGCGGGCTCTCCGAGTTTTTGGAGATTGTGGAACGCACGCTGGAGGGGGAAAAGATTTACCCGAAAAACACGCCGGAGCTCGAAATCGGCTTTGCCAAGAGCACCGAATTTACGAATCGGGAACTGGACGTGCTCAGGGAGCTTGTGAACGGCTATTCTCCGCAGGAAATCGCGGAGCATCTGAACATCGCGAAGGTGACCGTGCATTTTCACATCAACAACCTGCTGTCTAAGACGGGATACGACAACAAGCTGAAGCTGATCATCGACATCGCGGAGAAAAAATTCATCATCCCCGGATTTTAGGGGCGGCCCCTATTTTAAAAGTTCCCCGGCTCCCCCGGCGCAAAAAAAACTCTATCACCGACCGATGATAGAGCCTTTTTGTCTTCTTCTTTTGTAAGTTTGCTTCCCTCAGGGTTTAGCCTTTGGGTACCGGAACCGTGATGGTGAACTGGATTCCCTTAAATGCATCCTCAATGCTGGTAATGATGAAGACCACATCGCTGTCCGAGCTCAACAGGAAAGTCAACTCATCCAAGCCTGAATTCTCTCCGGGCGGGATTGCCTGAAATGCTTCGCTCGTCTTATTCGGATCCTCATTGTCAGGGTGCAGGACGGTCGGCAAAAGGTCCTTTCCGTCCTGGGTCGCCCTTATCACAATCATATCGAGGAGCATTTTGTCTTCTTTGGACCCGTTGGTGACATGGTACTTCACATTGATTGCGTCCTTGCCTTCAATATCCGACACAACGCTGATGTCCTCGACGAGGGCGGTGTACTGTCCTTCTCCGAGCGTGAACTCTTCGCCGACAGTGACCGTTCCGGCATCTTTTTCTTCGCCTTTGTCCGCTGCCTTGTCATCCGAGGCCTTGCCGCCTCCACAAGCTGCCAAAAGGACCACCAACGCGAACGCCAGCATGATTGACAAGGTATTCTTTTTCATGTTCATCCTTCCTCCTTTACACAAAACGGAATCCGCTTCACCTTCCGCCCGATGAAAACGCTTGCGGGAGCGCCTCCCCGAGTTTCCTGCGAACACAATCGGGACTCCTTTGTGCCTACAATGTAGCATAATTTCGAAATCATTACGCTATGCAAAAGTATAGGTTTGGGAAACTTCCTGATTCTTGCTCGTAAGATCGGAGGCGGATTCCTACCTCGCTTTTCTCCTCCAGCTTGTTTCCTTTTGGATCGGATGCTCACATGCTTTGTCTGATGGAATTACACTAGTTTGAATGTGCATACCGCCAAGTCTGTCTCGTCATTTGTAAGAAAGGCGTGGTCATTCCAGATATCCAGGAGTCTGTATTTGGTGAAGCCACGCGGGAGCTGCAAATCCAGCAAATTAAGATTTTCCAAGCTCAAAACTTTTTGTTTCCCCTTCCATTCTTCTTTGTCAAAAATCGGCGATAGGATTAAAAAGTCCTTTTGTGCTGAGAATTTGCCCCTCAAACCATGCTTACCCTTTCGAGCTTTTAAATGCTCTTCTCCCCAAATCTTCTTCCGGTAGATTCCCTGCTCCGTTAGCTCGAGGTACCAAAAATAATTGCTTGAGCCGAGCCTATGAGGATTGATGACATCACCTTCCGTAAATGCAAAAATGCTTCCATCCTTGTACATAATCGAACCGATTTGAGGATTTGTATAAGCATCGAATGATTCGCGCTCAGCGAGGACTTGCAGATGCTTTTCCCTTGTGGTCTCTTTTTCATATAGATAAGAACACTCATCAGACCAACGCGCCACATTCTGATTCCAATCGATGAATAAAAGCGTAAAACAATCCCCCGCATTCATTTGAGACCCCGCTGACAAAATGACTGGAAACGTTCCCTTTTCATCCGTCGTCATAATATGAGCTGCAAAGGAATGGTCGGTACCCTTTTGATGCCAGTTCTCGACTCGCATTTCTTCAAGTTCTGCATCAAAGGAGCTCATCTTCCAGATTTTTTGCGAAACTTCGCTGATAATCAGGACAGCTCCGGCGGATGACAGCAAGACCGGCACACGGGTCGGGTCCTTTCTCTCCTCAGGAATCCTGATAAACCTGCTTTCTCCTGACTTGACCCAAAACAGCCCTGCTGAGCCCAGCTCGTTGTGATAGGACCATAAAACGATCTCCTCTTCCCCGCGAGCCATATGCTGCTTCCCTCCGACTGGGCTAAACTTATAAGATAATTCTGATAGTTTCATCTCCGGAAAGGAATAAGATTCCACCACCTGTAATTTCATACTACTCAAAATGTCCTCCCTCTGAGCTTTTTTTCGCTCTTTTAATTCCTGCGACGAATGGAACGAACATAAATCCAATGCTCATGTAGCAAAGGGAGCCTCTCTTTCTCGATTTCCAAAACGGAGCCGAGCTCACAGAAATTCACCAGTTCCACACTCCGATCTTTCATCTTGTCATCTTTTGAAAGCTTCACAGCTTTTTCTAGTAGAAAAAGAGCATTCGATTTGTCCTGTTCATCCATGGGAAAATTCCGATACAGATAAGAGTAAGCATAGCGATAATACCATTGGGCATCTCTTTGGCTTTCTGAAACCGAATCCAAGATTTCCATTGCCCTTTCTTCCTCGGAATCATTGTTATAGGCCCTCGCCAACTCTCCCAAAAAATGAACATCCAGATTGTGAACCCCAACATAAGTAAGATACTCTATGACCGCTTCGGCCTCATAACTTTCGTTCCAACCCGATAGTAGGCTTCTTTTTTCGTCCTCGCTCAAGTTCAAAAAAGCTTCCTTTTTAAGTCTTTCCACAAGCTATTCCCCGCACACTCTAAGTGTCTCACAAACTTCTCAAATCAAGAATTGTTCCAATCAAAATCTTCAAACGCTTTCCTTACATTTTCTTTTTTTAGAGTCGGAAACTGACTACAATCATGCTCACAAAAATGATTTGTCTAATCAACCTGATAAGGCGTTTTTAGTATGATTTACGTATCGGTATCCAAAACATCATGATTGTCAAGGCTCAGTATATCTTGGCAAACTCCGACCGACTTAGTTGTCAAGACATATGTTACACTTTAGAGAAGTATTCTGATACAACCCGGTTCGGACTTTTAAACTGAAGCATAGTTTTGGCAGTGCTGTTTACCTTTTTTCATGTTTTGCCATTTGCCGGATTAACTCTTTCTCGCTTGTGAACACTTTTCTGCCATACAGAATCCTTCCATCCTCTCTGTGGCTTCTTTGCACTTTCCCGTTCTGCCAATAGTCGATAATACAATTTTCATAGCCAGCTATCAGTTCGTAAAAAAGATCATTTAAAAGTTCACGCATATCTCACCCACAACTTTTAATTTTATCCACCATTCCGAGGTCAATTCCCTTTATTGAATCAATGGATTTATACTCTTTTCTATATCTCTTACAAAATCATTTTTCTTTCGGAACATTTTTCAGTATATATTTACTCACCAAATACCCGATAGAAGCAAGTGCAATTCCAACACCTGCAAAAGAAGCTAATGCAATAAAGTAACCTGAAATCTTACTTGTATCAAACCATCCGCTGTATAGTAAAGCCGGATAAACGGTGCAGAGCATAGCTATAGTATGAAGAATGATTTTTTTCTTAACGCTCCAAACATCATAGTCATATAGTGTTGAAAACGCGGATACCGATGTCGAGATAATCGTAATTGCAGCCATCATCCGAAATTGCTTAAAATCTCCGCTTTTATAAGTAAAGTATGTGCCTATACCCATAATAATCAATATGATTCCACCTCTCAGCAGACCATTTCTAATCACTTTTCTTTTCAGTTCCATACGTTTCTCCCTCCTAAGTAGATAGTTATTTTTATGATAATCACATTTCTTTTACTCAACTGTTCACGTTATTAGAATCGCTCCACTTCATTACCCGTCACATGATACAAAATCATTCTTCCCCGATCTCAAACGCCCAATTTACTTTGCATTACAAACAAAGATTAAACATTCTCTTTAAACCAGTTGTCTAAAAAAGGCATTTGCTCATCTGTATGAAACCAATGCTCCCGATCTCTCATTGTTGTTAGATTTGCATTTATTTTATTCGCAAAATTTGTCATAGTCTCTACTGATGTCATACTGTCGTTATCCGCAAAAAGAATATTTGTTGGTATATCCCAATGTATTGTATTCTTCCTAACATAACTCAAATATTGCCAAGATAAAGATTTACCGAAAGAAGTTTCAATTTCTTTCTTTGAAATGAGTTCCTCTTCTATTTTATTGCTTGATTCAACACTTTAGTTTCAACATTATAAAAATAAGCCAAGTCCCTATCTATCATCACCTGTTTCCCGCGAATGGCATAGATCAGATTGGTGAGGTTTGACTCATCCAATGGCATCAAATTTCTTTCATTTCCTATCCATCGAGCCTCCCGTTGAGTGGATCTTATAAGTAGCATTCTGCCTGCTTCAGCTCAAACTATTTCCATCATAAACTGAATCTATTATATCACAAGATGCAAGAATAAAAAAAGATTATGTTCCTTTTGAAGAACGTAACCTCAAACGCTTTAATAACGGTATATCAGTCAAAGTTTCACCGGAAATAAAATAGGCACAGAAAAAGTACATAACGGAAAGATTTTTAGTTCTTAAAGTCATGTGCTTTTGCTATATAATTTACTGAATTAGCCAGACAAATCAGGAGTTGTTTATTTTTGATACTCCTCTATTTTGTATCTATACTCATCCAGAAGTTGTCTTGAATAGATTTTTTCATTTGTTGAATCTCTGACTTCTTTCC
>JAUMXH010000004.1 GCA_030529225.1 Bacillota bacterium
CCAAAGAGGATGTTTTAGAAAATATATCTACTGCACTCCATGTAAATAAAGAGTACTTAAAAGAACCGGATTATCCCTACACGGAACACGATTTGATGAGATTTTTGTTTAAGCTGGATGACAGCATTGAAGTCAATATAAGACCTGTTATTGTAAGTGACGAAGATCCTGAATATACTACCACAGGTATCTATTTTGGTAGTGAAGCTATTCTGAGAATTAGAGGTATGCTGGAACAATGGCAAAAAATGAAGGAAAAATACGAGAATAACGAAATCACAAAAGAAGCATTGGAAGATTGGAAGGCTAACTATCCTGACAGTCTGAAAAAAGATTATGTTCCTTTTGAAGAAAGTAATCTCAAACGCTTTCATAACTCTATGTCAGTCAAAGTTCCACCGGAAATAAAATAGGCACTAAAAACGTGCGTATTCAAAACAAAGTTAATAAAGATGCTAGGTGAATTAAAAGAATTTGCAAAATAATTTTTAGGAGTACCCATGAATCGCAAAATAATATTCATAAATATATGTTATGTCATTGGAAGTATATTCAGCATCGTTTGGTATTTATACATCGTCAACTTTATAGACTTAAAATGCATTAGCAATTATTGGATACGGATAGCAATTACATTCTTGATACCTATAATAACTACATTTGTTCCAAAACTATTAAAACACAAGCTATCTAAAGATTCGAATAATAAAACAATATCAGAGACGGAAATCATTCTTGATTTACTTAGCACATTAGCAATCTGTACAAATGTATATATGATTGCTTATTACATTAGCTTTAATTTTTGTCCAACTATGATTGATTGGGTATCTATCACAATTATGCTGTTTCTAGTTACATACTGCTTTCATATTACCATTAAAAAATTGATGAAAACTACATATTCAAAATCAATAATAGTAGTTTCAATAATAATCTTATTAGGGTGGTTTAATTCTCAAGAACTCTCCCTAATTGCAATATTATCTATAGTATTAAACACAATTGTATCAATAGATGATAGAACAAGACTTATTTCATTCTTAGAGAAAAAAGAAATAGGAAATGAATTTATGTGGAAACAAAATATAAAAGGTGGGTTAACAGAAGATGAACTAAAAGGTAAATTTATCGCTCAAAAAATACTAATTTATATTATAATTGCACTGATGTATCTTATCATGAGATTTACAGAAAATGGATATTATAGTTTGTATATTTATTCAGCAATTCATCATGCAGAACTTAATTCTTATCCACAAATTATAAAGTATCTATATAGGGGTTTTGATAGAATTCTAGTAGCTATATTAATTTTTTGTGTCCTATTTTTTAACAAAAAAATAAGAAATATTTTGAACAAAATATTTCAACCACAAGAGCCGAATAATTAACAGAGTATATACAAAAGCCTCCCACCAAAATGATGGAAGGCTTTAAAGAATTCACCTAAATTCAACAACTCCCTTTCAGACCTAATTTTTCTTACTTTTAGTATCAAAATAGCTTCACGCATGAGTTTTTCGTTCCTGTAAAACGCCGAAACGCTGTATTTTCAACAGCTCTATAGCAGAAGCATATTTGTTACCGTTACTCAAATTCTATCGTTCCGGGCGGTTTGCTGGTCATGTCGAAGAGGACGCGGTTTACGCCTTTGACTTCGTTGATGATGCGCGCGGTGACTTTGTCCAGAACTTCCCACGGAAGTTTGGCGGACTCGGCGGTCATGAAGTCCGAGGTCTTCACGGCGCGGAGTGCCACTGCATAATCATAGGTTCTAAAGTCGCCCATCACGCCGACGGAGCGCATGTTGGTGAGTGCTGCAAAGTACTGCCCCAGCTCATCGGTGAGTCCTGCCAGTTTGAGTTCTTCCCGGTAGATATAGTCCGCCTCTTGGACGAGCTTGACTTTTTCTTCGGTCACTTCGCCGATGATTCGAATCGCGAGGCCCGGTCCCGGGAACGGCTGTCTGAACACGAGCTCATCCGGCAAGCCGAGCTCCAAGCCGACCTTTCTCACTTCATCTTTGAACAACATTCTGAGCGGCTCGATAATCTCCTTAAAATCCACGAAGTCCGGAAGTCCGCCCACGTTGTGGTGCGACTTGATGACTGCAGAATCCCCGCTTCCCGATTCCACGATGTCCGGATAGATGGTGCCCTGCGCCAGGAAATCGACCGCGCCGATCTTCTTGGCTTCCTCTTCAAACACGCGGATGAACTCCTCCCCGATGATTTTCCGCTTGGTCTCAGGGTCGGTCACGCCGCTGAGTTTTTGGTAGAATCGCTGCCTCGCATCGACTTTGATGAAGTTCAAATCGAACTTGCCCGCTTCGCCGAATACTTCCGCGACTTCTTCGGCCTCGTTCTTTCTGAGCAGGCCATGGTCGACGAAGACGCAGGTGAGCTGCTTTCCGACGGCCTTGCTGAGAATCGCCGCAACCACCGACGAGTCCACACCGCCCGACAGAGCGAGGAGGACCTTGCCGTCTCCGACTTTCTCTTTGATCCGCTCGACTTCCTCTTCCGCAAATTTGCCCATCTTCCAAGCGCCCTCGGTTCCGCAGATGTCGCGAACAAAGGACTTGAGAATCTCTCTTCCGTACTCGGTGTGCATCACTTCGGGGTGCGCCTGAATCGCGTACAGTTTTTTTGCAGCATCCTCCATCGCGGCCACCGGGCAATCGCCGGTCTTTGCGGTCACGCTAAAGCCTGCCGGCACCTCCTTGATGTAGTCGGTATGGCTCATCCACACGATCGACTTTTGAGGAACTCCCGCCAAGAGCTCCGCAGCCTGCACGATCTGCATTTCAGTCCTGCCGTACTCGCTCGTAGGAGCGGTCTCGACCTTGCCGCCCAAAGCGTGCGCCATCAACTGGGCCCCGTAGCAGATTCCCAAAATCGGAATGCCCAACTCAAAAATCCCTTCATCGAACTTGAGCGCCGATTCCCCGTACACGCTGTTCGGCCCGCCGGTAAAGATAATCCCGCTCGGCGCCATCGCCTTCACCTCGGCCGCTGTAATTTTATAGGGCTTCACTTCGGCGTACACGTTGAGCTCTCTGACTCTTCGTGCGATTGTCTGGTTGTACTGACCGCCAAAGTCGATCACCAATATCATTTCCTTTGTCTTCATCGCTTCACCTTTCTATGTCAACTCGCAAACGGCATTCTTTATAGCTAAGAGTTTACGATAAAATCTTACTTTTTTCAAGATTTTTGGCACGCCTGCCCGATTACATCCTGTCAATATAGGTGCCCTCAAACACGAACTTTTCCGGATGACTCCTCGCATAGTCCTCCATGTGAGTTCCACCGTAGTCAAAGACCACATCATCCGCTTCATCCAGAAAGTCGAAAAATCCTTCCTTCTCTTCCAATCGATTCAAGAGGTCTATCCGCTCGGCGCGATCAAATGAAATCGGCCCGCCCATGTAATCGATCACCCGCTGAAAATTATCCGCCACATCGTGAGCCCCGAAGAGGCGCAAGCCATCGAGCGCATCCTTCCAGACAATGCCGGTCGAGTTGAAGAAAAACTGATGATGTCCGCCGTTGTTCACTTCCATAAAGTACCACATCGTCGCGTACAGATACCTCTGCTCCAAGCTGAACGGTTTCGCGGTCTCCAGGTAGTTCTCGTAGCTTCCGTAGATGTCGATGGTCCAATACATCGGGTCGTTGATGTCCCAGATATCTTCGATTGCCTTGACCTCTTCCACATCGATCTTGCGGTACACCTCCTTGCCCCGGAACTTTTGCGGGGTGTCGTTCTCGGCATATTCCTCGACGCTCGCCATCAGCAAAGGATGCTCCTCGGTGAACGCGCCCGAAGAACGGAGGTAGTCCCAAGCGAGCTCCGCGCACCATTCCTTCACTTCCGAATCCTCGGAAAGTTCGATCGCCCGCTCAAAGGAGTCCAGGGCCCGCTGCCGATTTCTCCGCCTCATTTTCTCTTCAGTCCCTTCGATGCTGAGAAACGTACACGCATAGCCAAGGCGGTAGTACCACTTCGCGTCGCGCGCGTCCTCCGCAATCCGCTCGAGCGCCTCAATCGCCGAATCGTAGTGTTCCAGGTTGTTGTGAGCGACCGCCGACAATCCCAGCAACACATCACTCACCTTCTTCCCCAGGGTTTCCACCAAATCGGTCACCGCGCCATACTCCTCTTGGTCCAGTAAATAGTGAAGCACATCCGCCCTCGCCTCGTCTTCCATCTCGGAAAAGGCAAGGTAAGTCGCCTCGTCACAATCTATAAAACGATCGAAATCAGCTTGATTCAAACCCATGTTGCCCCCTTTTCTCAAAACATATCAGCGCCTACAAAATATAGCGACATGTTTCAGAATCTATCATTGTAAGCCCATCTTTATCATACTATTTTACGCTTTCGATTCCAATACTTTTATTCTATTTTGAAAAAACCGAACAAAAAAAATCCTCCCGCATTCCTTTGTTTGTACCGACCTTTATTCGTCAGTTTTTTGATCTAACTTTTGGGATCAGTACAGATACAAAATTCCAGGAGGATTTTCCATTATGTTTCCCGTATAAGACGGTAAGGTCTGATACAGGAGCTTTTCATCATTTTCTTGTCACCTGCTTACTTTGTGCGTAGCAGTCTGTATACAACAGAAACGATTTCGCTTCTCTTCACATTCTTTTCTGGTCCGAAGCTGCCGTCAGGATACCCTTTCAAGATACCCTTATCTACCAACACGGCAATTTGCTTAGCAGTAGAAGCGTCAATCTTATCTTTGTCGACAAAATTCATTTCTTGCTTCGCTTCCAAACTTTCGCCGGTCTGAACCCGAATGAAGTTGTAAGAAAGAGCCGCAATCTCTTCTCTCGTCAAGGCTTTTGAAAGGTCTATCTCGATATTTTCAAGAAGCCCCTTGTCTCTAGCCGCTTGAATATACGGAGCCGACCAGTCCCCTTCAACAACCTTAATTTCCCATTCTCCCGCTCTAACCAAGATTGTGACGAATTCTTTTCCGGTAATCAAGTTGTTCGGTCTGAAAGTACCGTCTTCGTATCCTTTGATGAATTGTGTCATATAGAGAGCGCTGAGTTCTTTCGCATACCAATCGCTTGCAGAAACATCTTTGAAGATTTTTGCCAAATGCTCTCCATATCTTGTCAGTGAGTCCTCAGATATTTTTGCGACAAAGGAAGACCCGCTGATTTTTCTTGTCAAGTAGTCTTTGATGAGAGCTTTGTCCTCATCGCTTCCCTTCATCATTTCTCTAATCGCTTCTTTCTCTTCTTGTGTCAGACTCTCAAATGCAGATTCTCCTTCGATATCTCCGAGTGGAGTTTTTCCATCTTGAATGGTTTCCAATCCCTTTTTTGCAGTTTTGTCGTCTTTTGCCGGCTTGGTAGAAGCTACGCCGCCTGACGATGATCCTCCACTTGATGAAGTACCGCCTGAGTCGCCGCCTGAACTTCCGCCGGTGTTTCCTGTATCAGCGGAATCCGGTTGACTAGGGTGCTGCGGATTCTCCGGCTTTGGTTCTTGTGGATTTTGCGGGTTCGGTTTGCCGGGATTCTCCGGATTTGGTGCCGCCACTTCCTTTTCAAAAATCGCCTTCACAATCACATTCTCACCCGGCATTTTGAACTTGCCTTCTGTAATGAGTAGACCTTTTGGCGATACGACTTCCCAAGTCTTAAACCGATATCCCTCATTCGGCTTCGCGTTCAGCGTGATTTCAGTTCCTTCTACTGCAGAAGCTTTGTCGGCACTCGCCGTACCGTTATGATCTGTTTGTACCGTAATTGAAAACTCAACAGGCACTTGCGAAGCCGGCTCTTCCTCAAAAATAGGATTCGTTTCGCTCTTCAAAAACTCATATTTAGGCGCATCTACCGTACTATACCAGAAATAAGGATCATCATACTCCATATTCGATGTCATTTCCGTCTTTGACTTTCCGTCAAACAATTTCCCGATCGGAGCAACGCTCTTGTCCACCTTAACGGTTTCAGCCAACGGTTTTCCACCAATGGTTCCCAAGGTATTTCCGCCGTGGATATAGAGCTGCTTCACTGCAAGAGTTCCCTCGCCTTCTACGGCAAACGAACCCTCTCCCGTAGTCGAAGCACCCGGCATGGCAATCAAAGATCCTTCTCCCTCAACAGCAGAACCTTCTTCTAAAATAAGAGCTGCGCCACCATGGCTTGTCAAGTGCGTCCAGCCTCCGCCGTACGCACCCAAAATAGAACCTTTCGGCACATGCAACTTGACATTGGCGTCCAATACGATGGCAGGCTGTCCGGTGTAAATCTCTCCGGTTTCAGGATCTGTTCCTGTCGGCGCTTCATCTCCCCTTACAAAAACCTTGCCTTCGATTCTCGCATCTCCTGTCACCAGGATCACAGGGTTTACATTGTGCCTTGCAGGTTCTACCCCGTCAGAACCGTTTCCGTTCGGCAAATAATTCGTATTTGAGTAAATGAGGGAATCTTTTAGAATCGCCCCTTCCTTGAGTTCGATTTGCCCATTGATTGACGATCCTTTAGTAAATATATTTTTGTGTGAATCATAATTGACTTGAAGCGTTCCGCCGTCCTCCACTTCGATTACTCCATGAAGGGAAGAATCCATTAAATTCAGCTTTCCACCCTTTTTCACAATGATTTGAACACTGCTCAAAAGTTTCATGTTGACTAGGGTTAAATCCGTTTCATCTCCCACGATTAGGGTTTGAGTCGGATTTTGACCCTCTTTTATCGGGTAACCCAGAACTCCGTAGGTTCCGCTGACCTTAGAACCGAAGATTGCCTTGATTTCCTTCGGCGCCGTTACCGTTTCATTTTCTCCGCCAAATTTTGTGATATACCAAGGTTTCATATCCCAGTAATACTTTCCGCCATGTGGAAACGGTTTTGCATTTTCCATTTTGTAGTGGTCACTCAAGGTTTCATCCAATCCGTAGACATGGAATGGCAATTTGTTCGATTCTATTTTTTCCCCATCTCGATTCAAAACAAATTGAATCTTAAATTTACCGACCTTATTCGGTGTTCCGCTGAGAGTCAATTTGGAATCAATGTTGCTGAACATCCCCTTCATCCCGCAGTCAACAGGCATTCCTTTTTCGTCCTCTATAACGATTTTTATATTGTTCAGATTCGGATTCTCGTTGTCTTTGCTCAAGTTAATCCAGTCTTCTTCCGCCGGATTTTCTTTCTCTGTATACTGAACGAGGACATCGCTGTTTTGGTTGTTTACAGACCCGCCTGTTGTCGCTCCTGAAATGGCATCGTAGCCTTTCTGATTCAGCATAGCCGCCTCAAAACTTCCTTTCAGGCGAATTTTGAAGTGATTCACGAGCTCAGTCTCAGAATAATCCAAGGTGTTATTTGCTCTATTATACTGATAATAGTGTGTTTTGTTCTTGGAATCGACCAAAGTTAAAACATCTTTATCCTTTAGCGGATCGATATAAAGTTTGTCTTGCTCAACATAATAGTCCTTCTCCGGATTCCAAAAAACGTTTTTATGAGTTCCGAGAGTGTACTCCTGTTTCCCAATCATCAATTTTTTAATCTTTCCTGACAATTTAAGAGGAACTAATTTACCTCCCTTGATTTCTTTTGCTTCCAAATAGAAGTAATCAAACGCATTGGAAGCTAAATGCGGATTGAGGTAAATTCTCGAATGCTCCGGTTCCGGCTGTGGCTCAGGTTGCGGCTGCGGCTGTGGAGGCACGGGCGGTTCGACAAGTTCCGTAAAACTCTTGCCGGCTCTCGAATACTTGTACTTGTGAGCCTTCTCGTTCTTGTCCACCAAAGTTACGTTTGCGCCTTCCTCCAACCTCTCAATATAAATTTTATTCTTCTCAATAAAATAGTCATTAGCAGGTGTAAAGGCGACATGCTTGCTCGTACCTAATGTATAGATGCTTTCATTTACTTTAAGCTCTTTGATTTTTCCCGTTAAGTCAAGAGCTTCCCCTTTTTCGTCCGTTGCCAATATGATAAAGTCCGGATTGAACATCTCCTGATTTTCACTCAACTTGATCACCAACTCCTTCGGTTGCGGCTGTGGCTCAGGTTGTGGTGGCTGTGGAGGTTGCGGCTCAGGTTGTGGCTGTGGCGGATCCGGTAGGCTTGGAACCTCACTTTCTTTCGGTGTAAACTTCACTGAGCCGAAATGGACTCTGTCTGTTCTGTCAAACTCTTCAATTGTGAAGCTGAGCACTCCGTCTTCGGTAATCAGCTCGACGCTGTTTCCTTTCTTCAAAGGATGGATGATAATCGCTCTCTTGTGTTCCGGTTTGGCTTCCGGCTTGTTGGTAAGATACCATTTTGTTTTGTCCCCTTTTTTCAGTTCGTCAAAACTATCAACCGAATCTACGTCGGTTCCATCAATCTTTACTTCGTTTACCTTTTTCGCTTCTGCTATCGATCCCAGAAAAAGAAAGACTATCTCTGTTCCTGTCATCCTGATCCCCTCTTTCAAGACAATCGCTTTGTCTTTTTCTTCCGATGCCAGCGAGACCGAATCGCCCGCTTCCGCATGTAATACAAAGCTCGGCACCGTCATGCTGAATGCAATCAAAAGTGCAAGTGCCGTTCGCAACAATTTGTTTTTGAACATTTTTCCTCCTTATTTATAAGAAAATATCTCTATCCGACGAGCAGCCAATCTCTTGTCTAATCAAAAGTAATTATATATGCTTTTATATCCATTGTCAAAACAAAATAAAAATCGATTTTATTTAATAAACATTCATTTTTTAGAACCGATTTTCTCTTGTTGACAATTCAAGGCATAAGGAAGCCTTTTCTATAAGATGAATCATCAGGGTGACGTTTCGCAAAATATTATATTTTTTTCATAGTTTCCACACAGCCTCCCTTGGCTTTTTTTCAATTCTTTTTAGTGGAGGATTCCCTTTCTTTTTTCATTGCCTCACTCCAGAAAGGTGAAAAAAAGTAAATTCCTTTTATTTATGCAAGATCGGGATAAGCTCCTGTCATTTGAAAAAATCGTGCGAATGAGATATAATATGCCCGTCACAGATCTTCACATTTTCGAGCTTTTTATTATGCTTGATTTGTTTGTAAGATTGTGGCTTTTGATAGAAAAAATGAAAAAGCGGAGGAAGACGATGAGAATAGGACTTTTGATTGCCGTGGAAATCAAGGCATTTATCAATGAATATAGCGGAACTTATACCAAGGAGTCGATGTATAACTTCGATATCTACAAGGTGAAAGAGGGCGACTTGGAACTTGTCGCGGTGCACTCGGAGGCGGGGCAAACCTTTGCGGCGGCTGCAACCATGCTCCTGATCAACGAGTTCATGGTCGATGTGATCATCAACTACGGGGTGGTCGGCGCGCTGAAGGACGACATCAAGACCCTGCACACCTGCATAGTGGATCAAGTCGTGCACTACGACTACGACATCTCGGAGATCGACAAGGTGGAGGTCGGCAGACACTTGGAGTATGACAGCATTTACATTCCCAATAGCAAGAAGCTGATCGAGCTGGCGCGCAGGGTCAATCCGGAGCTGCCGCTACTGACGCTGGCATCGGGCGACAAATTTATTGGAAATCCGGACAAAAAGAGGGAGCTGGGAGAGCGCTTTGGAGCCGACATCTGCGACATGGAGGGTGCCGGCATCGCGCTGATCGCAAACAGGGCGAATGTGCCTTACCTGATGATCAAGACGATTTCAGACAGTTTGGAGGGCGAGGCCGCCGAGTATATGAACACCTTTAAGGAGAGCAGCAGCCTGTGCATGAAAATCACCAAGGAGATTGTAAAACAGATGGGGCAGCACAGATAAGGCGCTTCAAGCTCGATTCAAGCACTATCTGAGCGTTCCACTTTGATGGAAGATTTGACGGAAGAAAGAACGAAACAAAAAGAAAAGCAAGCAAAAAAGGCACCTGAGCGAATCCTCAGACCCCACCGGAGTGGAGGACTGAGGACACCCGGAGTGCCTTTTCCTTTTGTTTTTATGGGAAGACTACTGCATGATGCTGTAGTTCGGTGATTCTTTGACGATGCTGATGTCGTGCGGATGCGACTCGATCAGACCCGCCCCGGTAATCTTGACAAACTTGCCGTTCTTTCGGAGCTCCTCTATGGTCGCGGTTCCGCAATAGCCCATGCCCGCTCGCAAGCCGCCAACCAGCTGGTAGACGTTTTCGGCGATGGTTCCCCTGTAAGGTACCCTGCCCTCCACGCCCTCCGGCACGAACTTCTTGGTGTCGTTCTGGAAGTACCTGTCCTTTGAACCGGCAGCCATCGCACCTTCCGATCCCATGCCGCGATAGGTCTTGAAGCTTCGGCCCTTGTAGAGGACCAACTCGCCCGGGCTCTCCTCGGTTCCCGCAAAGAGCGAGCCGATCATGATGGTGTGCGCGCCGGCCGCAATCGCCTTAGGAAGGTCTCCGGAAAACTTGATGCCGCCGTCCGCAATCACAGGAACGCCGTATTTTTCTCCGACCTTTGCACATTCATACACCGCGCTGAGCTGCGGCATCCCGATTCCGGCTACGACCCTGGTGGTGCAGATCGATCCCGGTCCGATTCCGACCTTGACCGCATCGGCCCCCGCCTGAATCAAATCTTCCGTTGCTTGTGCGGTCGCGACGTTTCCCGCGATCAGCTGAAGTTCCGGAAATTCCTTCTTAATCTTCCTGACCGCATCCATGATGTTTTGTGAGTGACCGTGGGCAGAATCCAAAACGATGACATCGACCCCGACCTTGACGAGGGCGGCGGTTCGTTCCATCATATCGGCAGAGACGCCGACTGCAGCTCCGCAGAGCAGTCTCTTCTTATCGTCTGTCGCGCGGTGTGGGTACAAAATGATTTTCTTAATATCCTTGATGGTGATGAGCCCCTTCAGCTTATACTCGTCGTCGACCAGCAACAATTTTTCAATCTTGTGCCTTCTCAGAATATTTTCCGCCTCGCTCATCGAGATGCCGGGGCTTGCAGTGACCAGGTTCTCGGCAGTCATCACGTGCTTGATTTTTTGGTCTTTATCCGATTCAAAACGAATATCCCGGTTGGTGATGATGCCCCGCAGGGTTCCGTCAGGATCCGTAATCGGCACGCCCGAAATGCGGTACCTCGCCATCAGTTCCAAGGCATCCGATACCAGGTGTTCCGGCCCTAAAGAAAACGGGTCAACTATGATACCATGCTCGCATCTCTTAACCCTGTCCACTTCCAATGCCTGTTGTTCAATCGGCATATTCTTATGAATGATTCCGATTCCGCCCTCTCTCGCTATCGCGATTGCCATCTTCGACTCCGTAACCGTGTCCATGCCCGCGCTGATCAGCGGCATGTTCAGCGTAATCGTCCTGGTGAGCTTTGTCGTGAGGTTCACCTCATGCGGCAAAACATCGGATTTTTGCGGAACCAATAAGACGTCATCGTAGGTATATCCTTCGTAATAAATTTTATCTTGCATAGCCACCCCCCATATACTCACTATTAAATTTAGTGAATTTTACCAAAAAAAGGGCTTAAAGTCAAGCACGCGGCGAGGAATTTCGAGAATCCTTCTTTGCCCCTTGGCGGCGGCTTTCTTACGATTCCTTAAAAAAGAATCAAAACTATTTACTACGGCCATATTTTGTACTATGATAACGGTACTTACCTATATATAGAGGAGGAAACGATGAAAAAAAGTGTCGCATTATTGTTTGGCGGAAAATCCGCGGAACACGATATTTCCGTGCTCTCCGCCCAAGCGATATATCAGAACATAGATCGGGAAAACTACGATGTCGAGCTGTTCGGAATCGACAAGGACGGCGAGACATTTTTATTTTCCGAAGACGCCTTTCTGGACTTCGAGAACAAGGGATTTGCGAGCGCAGAGCCCCTCACGCTCGGCGCATTCACCGAGTATTTGCTGAGCAAGACCGACGTGGCCTTTCCCGCCCTGCACGGCCCCTTCGGCGAGGACGGAAAAATCCAGGGCTTCTTTGACTTTATCAAGCTGCCTTACGTGGGCTGCAACCACATCAGCTCGGCGATCTGCATGGACAAGGCTTACAACAAGTACATCCTGCAGGACAACGGGTTTCGCATCACACCTTTTCAGGTAGTTCTCGCGCACGAGTTCCAAAAAGATGCGGACGGCATCATGGACACCTTGGTGGAAACGCTCGGCGAGCAACTCTTCGTGAAGCCCGCAAACATGGGTTCGAGCGTCGGCATCAGCAAGGCTGCCGGAAGGGAAGACTTGAAGCGGGCGATTGCGCACGCTTTGGAATATGACAGCGTCGCGGTCGTCGAGAAGGCAATCAACGCGGCCGAGTATGAGTGCGGGGTCTTCGGCGTAAACGAGTTCCAAGCCACTCCGGTCGGGGAAATCAAGCCCTCTCACGAATTCTATGATTATGAAGCAAAATATTCAGAGGATTGCCTGAGCAAGATCGAGATTCCGGCGAACTTGAGCGAGGAAGAATCAAACTACATTCGGGAAGAGAGCATCCGAGCCGCGAAACTCTTCCGCATCAGAGGGCTCAGCCGCATCGACTACCTGAAGGACAGGGACGACGGGCAAATCTACCTCTCGGAGATCAACACCATGCCGGGATTCACCAAGTTCAGCATGTACCCGAGTTTGGCGGAAAAGATCGGGCTCTCGTACAAGGAGCTGATCACGCAGTTGATCGAGCTGGCGGACAAGTAGGCGGAAACCTTGAGGTATAGCTATGAATCCAAAAGAAAATAATCACAACGAAACGCCGGAAAAAGACAAAGAGGAAACGATGCGGGAGATCATGCTCAAGGTGAAGACCGTGCAGCTTATGAAGGACGCGGAGCCCGAAGTCATCGACCTCTTTTCGGAGGGCGTCCTGTACCGCAAAAGAGGGGCCACCTACCTGGCCTATGACGAGTCCGAACTCAGCGGAATCGCAAACAACCGGGTCATTCTGAAAATAAAGGAAGACGGGAGCGTAAAGATGAACCGCTTCGGCGAGTTTCAGACCGAAATGCTCTTCAAAAAGAAGTACCGTCAGACCTCCATCTATTCCACGCCGTACGGTGATTTCAGAGTGGAAGTCTTAACCGACAAGGTCGAGATTGACCTGAGGGAAAGATCGGGTGAAATCTATATTGAGTACAACGTCTCGATCTCCGGCACTCCGGAGGTCAAGAACCGTCTCAGTATCTCGTATGAATAGCATCCAAGCGATTTGAACTGACATCTTTGAGGTGGATATGAAAGACATAATCATGGTTTTAGTGTTGTCGGTCGCTCCGATTTCGGAACTCAGAGGCGCGATTCCCTACGGCGTCAGCCAGGGAATCCATCCCCTGGAGGCGACGCTGATCGCAGTCCTGGGAAACGCCCTCATCGTGCCGATTCTCTACTTTGTGTTGAGGCCGGTCTTCACCTTTTTAAAGGGCTTTGAGCCGATCAAGGACCTGGTTCACGCCTACGAGAGAAGGGCGGAGTCCAAGATCAAGTCCTATGAAAAATACCGGTTTCTTGGCCTCGTCCTCCTGGTAGGCATCCCGCTTCCGACGACCGGGGTCTACACCGGCGTGGTGGCCTCGCATGTGCTGGGCATGCCGGCCAAGTCCTCGATTGCCGCCAACATCATCGGCGTATGTATCAGCGGGACCATCGTCTTCCTGCTGACCAGCGGTGTCCTGAAATTCTTTTAAACCAATACGCGGCCCGAGAGAGCCGCGTTTTCTATGCCGTCCGTCCGATTACTCGGACTTCAGTTGTTCGTACACCTTGTCTTGGATTTCCTGAAGCAGCTCCGGATTCTCCTGTAGGTATTCCTTGGCCTTTTCCCTTCCCTGGCCGAGCTTGGTCTCCTCGTAGCTGTACCACGCGCCCGAACGCTTGATTACGCCCAAATCTCCCGCCACATCCAGGATGCTGCCGAGCTTTGAAATCCCCTCGCCGTACATGATATCGAACTCGCAGGTCTTGAACGGAGGCGCGATCTTGTTTTTCACGACCTTCATCCTGGTGCGGTTTCCGATGATCTCCTCTCCGTTCTTGATCGCCTCGCCCTTTCTGATATCGAGCCTCAGCGACGCATAGAACTTCAGCGCGTTTCCGCCTGTCGTGGTCTCGGGATTCCCGTACACCACACCGATCTTCATCCTGAGCTGGTTGATGAAGACCACCGCGGTCTTGGATTTGTTGACGATACCGGCAATCTTTCTGAGCGCCTGCGACATCAGACGGGCCTGCAGACCCATGTGGCTCTCTCCCATGTCGCCGGTGATCTCGGCCTTCGGCACCAGGGCCGCAACCGAGTCGATGACGATTACGTCAATCGCGCCGCTTCTGACCAGGGCATCACAGATGTCCAGCGCCTGCTCGCCGGTGTCCGGCTGAGAAACGATGAGCTCGTCGATATTCACGCCGATCTTCTTGGCGTAGACGGGATCCAGGGCGTGCTCGGCATCGATGAAGGCCGCGGTTCCGCCCGCTTTTTGCGCCTCCGCAATCACGTGGAGGGTCACGGTCGTCTTACCTGAAGACTCCGGCCCGAAAATCTCGGTAATCCTTCCCCGCGGGATACCGCCCGCACCGATCGCGACGTCGGCGGCCAGACAGCCGGTCGAAATACACTCCACATTCATGTGAGCGCCCTCGTCGCCGAGTTTCATAATCGAACCTTTTCCGAACTGTCTCTCTATCTTTTCCAGCACATCGTCCAGCGCCTTCTTTTTTCCATCCTCTACAAGCATCTCTTCCGGTTTTTTCGCCATGTTTTTCTCCTTTATTTCTTCTATTATGAGTACGCCGCAACGGCGGATTCTTTGCAAATTCAGTTTCACAATTTATAGTATATACAGTTATTTTTTAAAATCAATAGAAACGGGTAAAAAAAGTACACAAGCTGCGGACTTCGGACTGCAGAAAACGACCCGTTCTTCCGATTTTCCTTAGGGAGCGGGCAGAGCCCCGAAAAGGAGTGAGGAGGAAACGATGAGAGAAGAGTACTTGGGCTTCGAAACCTTGAGAGAAGCCATAGAAATCAGCGATTTTTTTGACGAGGCCATCCTGCTGGAGGATGCGGAATCCAGCAACGACTTTGCCAAAAACGTCATAGAAAGAAACCAAAACTTCCGAACGGCGATCATCGTCGTGAATCGGCAGAGCAAGGGACGGGGCAGACAGAACAAGTCCTGGATTTCCGAATACGGTTCTTGCCTCACTTTTTCCTTTGTCATCAGCAGCAGGGACTTCTCGCTTTCCGACTACAGCAGCCTGGTCTGCGCGAAGGCCCTGCACAGCGCCCTTCTGAGCTACGAGGAGATTCTCAGGGCGAACAATCTCAGCATCAAATGGCCCAACGATATCTACGCGGGGGAGAAAAAAATCGCCGGCATCCTGGTCGAAAATATCTACCGCGAAGAGCGTTTGGACAGGCAGGTCGTCGGAATCGGCCTGAACTTTGCCTCGGAGCACTTTGATTCGGAAGACTTGAAGGACGCCGGTTCGATCCGATCGGTCTACGGCTTCACCCCGGAACTGAATGAGCTCTTTTTAAGGATTATTCGCGCCCTGGACGAGACCCTGCGGGAGAAGGACTTCGACTATGGATACTTAAACAATTATTCTTATTTATACGGCAAGCCGATCCTATGGAAAAACGGGCAGAGCGAGGTAAAAGCAACGGCGCTGGAGCTAACCGAGAAGGGTGAACTGAAGATTCTCACCGAAGAGGGAGAATATAAAAAAGTCTTTTCGGGCACAATCGCGTTAAATTCGTTCTAATCTTGACGAAATTATGGTATAATTTAAGTCCGAGCCTCGTGCGCAAAGGCCCGAAAGCTTGGAAAAGGATCGAAGATACCAATCAAACGAATACGAACCGTGTGAAAACACATAGAATAACGCATTTTAGGAGGCCATTTTTTTGAAAAAACTCTTTGGAACGGACGGGATTCGCGGAGAAGCAAACGTCGAACTCAGTTCTCAGATAGCCTATTTGACCGGTTTATACAGCGCCTACGTGCTGGCGGAAGATCAGAAAAAACGAACCGTCGTAATCGGGAAGGACACCCGAAAATCTTGCGACATGATTGAAAGCGCCCTCTGTGCGGGCCTCCTTTCGGTAGGACTGGACGTGGTGTTGCTCGGCGTGGTTCCGACCCCCGCCATCCCCCACCTGATTCGGGAGTATGAGGCGGAACTGGGCATCATGATTTCAGCCAGCCACAACCCTGCGGAATTCAACGGCATCAAGCTCTTCAACAAGAAGGGCCTAAAACTCAGCGACGAAATTGAAGCCAAGATTGAGGCGCTGATCAAGGAGGACGACAGGAGCAAGCTCCAGCTCTCGAGCCTGAACGTGGGAAGCCTGCGCTACGAGCCGGAGGCGCACAGAAAGTATCAGGACATTCTGCTCAAACACGCGGACTTTGATTTGCAAGGAATGAAGATTGCCCTGGACTGCGCAAACGGTTCCAACTACAAGATTGCCCCCGAAATTTTGAGAAGCCTGGGCGCGGAACTCTTTGTGATCGGGGATGCGCCGGACGGCCTGAACATCAACAAAGATTGCGGCTCGACCCACCTCGGCAGGCTGCAGGATTTGACCAAGGAGAAGCAGGCCCACATCGGCATCGCCTTCGACGGGGATGCGGACAGAATTCTGGCGGTCGATGAGAACGGGGATTTGATCGACGGAGACAGGATCATCCTGGCCATCGCGAAGGATTTGAAGAGAAAAGAACTCTTGAAGAACAACACGGTCGCGGTGACGGTTATGAGCAATATGGGTCTCGAAATCGCCCTCAGAAACGAGGAGATTGACCTGGTGAGAACCAAGGTCGGCGACAGGTATGTGCTGGAGAGTATGCTGCACCACGACTACAGCCTCGGCGGAGAGCAATCGGGCCACATCATCATCAAGGATTTGAACACCACCGGAGACGGTTTGGCAACCTGCCTGAACCTGCTCGGCGTCTTGAAGAACGGGCGCGGCAAGGCCTCGGACATCACCAACGGAATGCAGTCTTTGCCGCAGGTTCTGCTCAACGTGAAGGTACCGAACACCATAAAGTACGGAATTGAGGAGCTGGAAGAGGTTCGCGCGGCGGTCCTCGATGTGGAAGAGAAGCTCCACCGGAAAGGACGGGTGCTTCTCCGCGCCTCGGGCACCGAACCGATGCTCAGGGTTATGGTGGAGGGCGAGAACCGCGAAGAAATAGAAAAACACGCCAAAGACTTGGCGAAACTGATTGAAGCATTGAGCGAGGAAGGAAAATAAGCATTATGAAACAGGAACACATCAATCCCTTTATAGAAACTGCCGGCAGCATTTTGGAGCAGATGACGCAAGTACCGTTCAAAATGGGAACGGCGACCCTCAGAAAAGAACCTTTTTTGTCGGAGGATGTCCTGGTCAGCTTGGGTATCGTCGGGGATTTGAAAGGAAGAGTCATCTTCTCGGCGGGAAGGGAAACCGCTAAATTTGTCGCATCGAGCATGATGATGGGCATGCCTTTGGACGAGCTTTCGGACATGGCCAAGAGCGCCCTTTGCGAGCTCGGAAACATGATCATGGGCAACGTCGCGACCCTCCTCTTTAACCAGGGCGTTCAAATTGATATCACGCCGCCGACCCTGCTCACCGGATCCAACATCGAGGTCACGGCGACCAATATGGTCACCATCAGCATCCCGTTGGAGGCGGGCGAGCACAGGTTTGTGATCAACGTGAGCGTAAAGGAAGACTGATTGCTTCGCCAAGCAAAACAGATTTTAAGTACCCTTCAAAAAGCGGGGTACGAGGCCTACATTGTGGGCGGATATGTCAGAGGTTTCTTGCTCAGCGGCTCGAAACCTGATTTTTGTTTGGGGCAAAATCGGGAGCAGGATATTGATATCTGCAGCTCCGCGAGCCCCGACCAAGTCATCACCCTCTTTGATCGGGTCCTGAAGACCGGCTATGCATACGGCACGGTCAGCATCGTGATGGACGGGATGCTCTTTGAGCACACGAGCTTTCGAAGGGACCTGGACTATCTTCCGAACTCCAGGTCCGCGATCGTCAGCTACGGCGCGAGCTTCCGCGAAGATGCCGCGCGCAGGGACTTCACGATCAACGCCCTCGCGATGGACGGGGACGGCAAGATCTACGACTTTTTTGGCGGAGTGGAAGACTTAAAGCGCGGTCTGATTCGGGCGATCGGGGATCCCAAGGAGCGCTTTCGGGAGGACGCCCTGCGCAAGCTCAGGGCCGTCCGATTCGCCGGCATGTTGGGCTTTCAGATTGAGGCGGAGACCCTGGGGGCCATACAGGCCTCCCCGGGGCTGGGCGGGCTGAGTGCCGAACGAATCAAGGCGGAGCTCGACCGAATTTTGCAGTCCGAGCACCGAGGCTACGCCTTGATGCTTCTGAAGGAAGCGGGGCTGCACCGGGAAATTTTGGCCCCGTGGGCGGACGAAGCCCGCTACGAGCGAGCCGTAAGGCGAGTCGAGCTGCTAAGCGAGGGGCGAACGGAGATACTAAGCGAGGGGCGAACGGAGATACTGTACGCGGCGCTGATGTTCGAGTTCTCCGTTCAGGAGGCGGAGGAGGCGATGCGCAGGCTCAAGTTTTCCAAGAAGCAGGCGGAAGCTGTCAGGGGGCTGCTCGGCGAGCATCGCTTCCGGAGGCCCAAGCTCAGCGAGCCGGAGCTCAGGGAGTGGATGGCTGAGCTTGGCCCCGAGCGGGCGGAGGACTTGCTTTGTCTTTTGGAGGCCGACGCGATGGTATACGGAGATACGGCTACCAAGGAGGGTGCGGATGCAGCGCCGAACGCGGAGTCTACCCTCGCCTATTTAATAACGCTCCGAGACATGGTCGCGGAACTCAAACAAAAGCCCCTCCTCTTCTCTAAAAAGGAGCTGGCTGTGAACGGAAACGACTTAATTCACCACTTACATCTAAGAAAAGAGGAGCATCCCCTCCTGGGAGAGCTCCTCGATCACCTGCTCCGGATCTGTATTCGGGAGCCGGAAAAGAATACGCGCGCTACCCTCTTAAACGTGGCCGCAAACTACAAAAGGGGCTCCGAGTCGTAACTCAAAGCCCCTTCTATTATCCTGTGAAACTGTCTATTTTCCTACTTTGTAACCTTCTTTTTCAGTCACGTTCTTGAGCATCTTGAGCGCCTCCGCCCTGGTGATGTTCTTGGTAGGTTCGATGTTGTTCGCCTCGTTTCCTTTCACGATGCCCTTCGCAAAGCAATCTTCCACAAACGGAAGCGCCCACTTGGCAATCTTGTCGGTATCGTTGAACGCGAGGTTTCCTCTCGCCTTGGAATCGATCAAATCGGCATGTCTTCCCTCTTTGATCTTCGCCTTTGCATTCTCGTCAGCCCTTGACCAAGCCTTCTTCTGCATGATGACCTTAGACATGATGGTCATCGCCTCCTGTCGGGTGATGTTCGCATCGGGAGACAGAATCGCTCTGCCCTGCTTGTCGGCCCCCTTTCCGTTTAGGTATCCGCCGATGGTCCCGTTTTCAACCGCCCATGAAATGTGTTTCTTCGCCCAGTGACTGCTGTCTACATCCGAGAAGCTGTCCAGAATGTCGTTCTGATCAAAGTCTTCAAAGTCCGCCTTTTCCTTTTCGTTCAAAAAGTTATTGCTGACAATCAGGTTGATCAAAGAAACGAATTCCGCTCTGGTGATAGGCTTTTCAGGGTCGATGGTTGGCTCATCGTCTCTGAGCAATACGCCGTCGAGGTAACCTACCCCTTTAAAAAATTTAATGTCCCACTTTGCCCAGTGGTTGTCCGGCAAGTCCTTAGCCCAAGCGGCAAACTCGTCCGCGTGGACGGAGAAGGAAGCACCGAACGCAATTCCCAGTACCAAAACCAGTGTCAAAAGCTTTTTCACAACAATACCTCTTTCCTTTTCCTCTTAAAATTCCGTCACAACTGCTACTTTTGTGTCTTCATAAACTCGTATACCGTTTTTACGCCAAAGCCTGTCGCGCCTTTGTCATAGAAGCCCGATTGCTTGTCAACGTAAGCAGTAGGTGCGATGTCCACGTGAATCCACGGCTTGTCTTCCACGAACTCTCCGACGAACATTCCCGCTGTGATCATGCCCGGATTTCCTGCAGAGTTGGTCAGGTCCGCCTCATCGTTCTTGATCAATTCCTTGTACTCAGGGAAGATCGGCATTCTCCAAATCTTTTCGCCGGCGATTTCCGCAGCCTGCTTAAACTCGGCGTAGATGTCCTCGTCGTTTGTGAGAGTCGGTGCACAAGCGTATCCGAAGGCAGCCATCGCAGCACCGGTCAGTGTCGCAAAGTCAAATACGGTGTCTACATTTTCTTTTCTGATGATATATGTGATGGCATCAATCAAAGTGAGTCTGCCCTCAGCATCTGTATTTTTTACAAAGATGGTCTTGCCGGCCATGCTGCCGATGATGTCTCCCGGGAAGTAGGCTTCCGGTCCGATTAAGTTTTCGCAAGACGCGACAACCGCAACCACATTAACGGGAAGTTTTGCCTCCGCAATCGCCTGCATCGCACCGATCACGGTAGCGGCGCCGCCCATGTCGAGCTTCATGGTGTCCATGCTCGTAGAAGGTTTGAGCGAGTATCCGCCCGAGTCAAAGCAGAGTCCCTTTCCGACCAGACCGTAGGTAGTGTCGCCCTTTTTCGCGCCACGGTAACGCATGACGATGAGCTTTGGCGGGTTCACAGAGCCTCTCGCAACGGAAAGGTACGCTTCCATGCCGAATTTTTCGATTTCTTCTCGTTCGAAGACTTCGACGTCGAATCCCGATTTTGCGCCCTGTTCAACGGCCTTTTTCGCCAAGTCCGACGGGCGAAGCTTGTTTGCCGGCTCATCTACCAAGGCTCTTGCGGTCTTTTGTGCTTCCGCGAGCAGCAAGGCCTCTTTTACCGCTTCTTCCAAGCCCATGTTGGCGTCCTGGTCCACGATGTATAAGGTCTCGAAGCGGTTGTCCTTTCTTCCCGACTTGAACTTATCAAATTTGTACTGCACCATAGATGCGCGCTCGGCCAAGATGAAGTAAGAGTGCGGCTTGGTCAGACTTCCCTTTTGCATTCTGATCGCGACGCTCGCAAATCTCTCGTTTCGAATGTCGGTGAAGACCTTGTACGCCAGGAATCTGAGGTCGTCCAGCTCCGCCTCTTCCATATCCTTTCCGAGAGAGCAGAGGTAGATGACGGAAGAACTTGCATAGAACTTCTTGAATCCGAACTTCTCTAAATCAAAGGTCTCTCTCTCTTTCAAAACCTCCAGCTCCGCCTTCAGTTCCTCCGGTATCAACGTTTCATCATAATCCTTATACAAAATGATCACTTTTGCATCGACGGATTGTGATTCAAAATTGGGTGTAAATGTTACTTGCATGGAATGCTCCTTTCTATCCCATTGTATCAATCCTATTTGTTAAAGCTCTCTTCTTCCTTCCAAAGCCTTCGCCAGGGTGATTTCGTCGGCGTATTCGATGTCGCCTCCGATCGGCAATCCCTTGGCGATTCGCGTGACTTTTACATCCAAGTGGCCGAGTATCTTGGAGATATACATCGCAGTCGCCTCGCCCTCTATCGTCGTGTTGGTGGACAGGATGACCTCGTCCACGTCCTTCAACCTGGGCAACATGCTCGCGATGTTCAAATCGTCAGGGCTGACCCCTTCCAGAGGGGAAATCGCCCCGTGCAGCACATGGTACAGGCCCCGGTACTCGTTGGTTTTTTCGATTACAAAGATGTCTCTGGCTTCCTCCACCACCATCAGAAGGCGGCGGTCACGCTTTGAATCCGAACAAATGTTGCAGAGCTCGGATTCGGTAAAATGCCCGCAGTCCCTGCAAAAGCCGATTTTCTGTTTTGCCTCGACCATGGCCCTCGCAAAGCGAATCACATCGCTCTCCTTGCGCTCTATGGTCCAGAACGCGAGCTTGGTCGCGGTCTTTTTCCCGATTCCCGGGAGTCTGGAAAACTCATCGACCAGCTTGGCCAGGGGCGCTATTTTTTCTATCATTAAAACAATCCCGGTATGCTGAGTCCGCCGGTCATCGCACCCATTGCGTCCTCGGCATCCTTATCCACTTGGGCGTTCGCCTCTTTGAAGGCGATGATGATCAAATCCTGCAACATCTCGATATCGTCTCTGTCGACCACGTCTTCCGACAAAATCAACTCGAGAATCTCTCTGTCTCCGTTCATTTTGAGCTTCACGGCTCCGCCGCCCGATTGGACTTCGTAGACCTTCTCCTTCAGCTCGGCCTGTTTACGCTCCATCTCCGCCTGCATCTTCTGTGCCTGGCGCATAATATTCTGCATGCCACCCATTCCGGCAGCTCCTCTCGGCATTCCGCCCTTAAATTTCTTAGACATCGTTACTCCTCTCCATTTCACACAATCGATCCCGTGTTAAATGATCGAAATTGTGATTTCTACTCCGCAAAGTTCCCTCACACTGTCTTTGAGGATGTCGCTGAGCCCCCTCGATTCGAAGCCCATCGCGAGCGCTTTCAAGTTACTCGGAAATCCCGCCCGAAACAAGCTGCCATCGAAGCTGATCGGGTTCAGCTTGCAAATCACCGTGTAGGCGTAAGGGTTCTTTTGTTTGACCGCCGCCAACACCTCGTCCCACCGGTGTCCGGCTATTTTGAACGAGTCCTTGCTTTCCGCTTTGGGGGGCGCCTTCGGCGCTCGCACCGCCTCGGGCTCACGAACGCGCTCTTCGCTCAAATCCTGCCGAGCGCGTTCCGCGCTCGCTTCTTCCGCTGCAGCATGCCCCGCAACCGAATCCCGAAGCGCCCGCTCCGTTCCCGAGTCCGGGTTCGCCCTCAGCGCTGCCGCTCCGCCTTCGCCGGCCGGCTTTCTCACGGGTGCGCCCGGAGCCGGAGAAAGCCTCTCCCGCCCGCTCGCTGCAGGGGTCTTTCGCACTGCACCCGATGCCGAAGCGTCTTCGTAGCCGTCAAAAAAATCATCGTCCAGGGAGTCAAACATCGCCTCAAAATAGGCATCGCTTCGGCCTGCCTGCGCTTCGCGGTGCGGCGCGCCTTGCGCGCAGCCGGCCGCAGCCGGCCTCGCACCCTCCTCGAGGACTTTAATCCTCTCCTCGAGCTCGATCACTTTGCTCTCCAGCGCGCCCTTCTTCTTGAGGTCCGGCTTCGAGCAAATTGCCGCCAGGGCGTATTCAAATTCCGCCCTGAGGTTGGCAAATGATTTATTTTTAGAAGACTCGATAAACTGCGAGAGGGCGAACAGGAAAAAGGCCTGCTTGCCCTTCGCCTCTATCCTCTGTAAAAACCGTTCTTCTCTGTGCTTGAGCCCCGAGACGTTCGCAGGAAGTCCGGCCGCATACAAGAGGGACTTCCGAATCAGCTCGATCAGCTCCTCTCTGACCAGGTTCAGGTCCTTGCCCTCCAAGTACATCTTGGTGGACAGTTCCAGCACCTTGCGGATATCCGCCTGAAGCAGGGCCTCAATTAGAGTTTCCGCGTCCTCAAAGCTCGTGCCGAGGATCTCGTCCAGCTCCGCCTCGCCGATCTTCGGGCACTCCGCACTCGCAGCCTTTTCCAGAATCCCGAGCGCATCCCGCATCGCCCCGTCCGCCTGCTTCGCAATCTTTGCGAGGGCGGCATCCTCAATCAAAATCCCCTCTTTTTCGGAAATTTGCTTCAGGTAGTTCGTCATCTCCTCGCCGTCGATGCGTTTAAAATCAAAGCGCTGACACCTGCTGATAATGGTCTGCGGAATCTTGTTCGGCTCGGTCGTGGCAAAAATAAAAATCATGTAGGAAGGCGGTTCTTCGATGGTCTTTAAAAGGGCATTGAAGGCCCCCTTGGTGATCATGTGCGCCTCGTCTATGATGATGACCTTCTTCCGGCCGGTGCTCGGCGGGTATCTCACCCCGTCCACCAGCTCCCTGATGTCGTCGACCCCGTTGTGGGATGCGGCGTCCATCTCGATGACATCCAAAAAAGAGTCTTGCAAAATCTGCTTGCAGTGTTCACACTCGTTGCAAGGGTTGTGCCCCTGCGGGTTCAAGCAGTTTACGACTCTCGACAAAATCTTGGCACAGGTGGTTTTTCCGGTTCCTCTAGGCCCGTTAAACAGGTAGGCGTGAGAAATCCGATTCGCATGAATTTGATTGATCAGGGTGCTCGTGACATGCCCTTGAGCAAGCACGTCCTCAAACACCTTTGGCCTATACTTCCGATAGAGAGCGATGTGTTCCAAAAAAACCTCCAGAAAAATTTTGAATAAAATTCAGCCCCACACAATAATATCATTTCATAGGCCCATGTCCAAGTTAACCTATGGCACATGAATTACTTTAACTACCGTTGCTTCTGTCAAGACCTGGCGGATTCATAAAGATCCATTGCACAGGACTCGAGACATGAGCCTATGAAATCACACTATCATATGGGGTTTTTCTCCCAAAAAACGAATGGGGAATTCCGCCCCCAAATCAAGACCAATTATAGCAGAAAATCACCTCGTCTTCAATGCTTTTTTTGCCAATCAAAAAGTTGAAAATTGCCACGAAAGCTCATGGCAACATCAACCTTAAAAGTATGCTTCGATTCCAATGATTGACTTGTCTCAAGCTTACTTCACGCAGCAAGAATCGTGCTCCTCTTCTTTGCAGCAGCAGTCTTCGTCATCATCAAAATCGTCAAAACAGCAACAGTCGTAAGAACAGCCGTTCAGAAGCTCGAAGATTCCGAATACCAATGCTCCCACTCCCAATAACGCCAATAATACCTTAATCATTTTTTTCATAGTAAACCTCCTTTAGCTAGGTAGTTCTATCTTAACACCAAGCACCCAATAAATCAAATGATAAATTCATTACAAGAGGCGAGCGGAAAAACGGTTTGACATCCCCACTCCAATCGTCTATGATGCAAGGAGGAACACAGCTTCCAAGCGGCGAGCGACGAGACGAAACGAGAAAAAGAGGAGCCACCATGAAATCATTTGACCTGTTAATCTTTGACCTGGACGATACCCTGCTGGACTTCAGCTACTCGGAGGAGAAGGCCCTGCCCTATACGATGAACTTGTTCGGCATCCCGATCTCCCCGGAGGACTTTGCCGAGTACAAACGAATCAACCAAGTCTGCTGGAAGGATATGGAGCTCGGGCGTCTGAGCAAGGAGGACTGCGTAGTCCTACGCTTCGAACGCTTCTTTGAGAAACTCGGGATTGCGGAGCTCTCGCCGAGCGAGGTGAATGAGGTCTATTTGAATTCTCTCAGCAAGTTCACCCGTCCGATCGAGGGGGCGAGGGAGCTCTTGGAAACCCTAAAGAAGGATTACAAACTCGCCATCCTCACCAACGGGGTAAAAAAGGTGCAGGATTCCAAGATTGAGTGCAACGGATTGCAAGCCTATTTTGATGCCATTGTCGTATCGGACGATGCGGGTTTCAACAAGCCCGACGTCAGGATCTTCACCTACCTGGAAGGCTTGCTGGGCCCCTTTGACAAAGAGAGGGTACTGATGATCGGTGACTCCGAAGCGTCGGACATTGCCGGCGGAAAGGCGTTCGGCATCAAGACCTGTCTGTTTGACAGAAAAGGCGAAGCGGAGGAGCACATTGCAGACTATAAAGTCAGTAAGTTATCAGATATTATGAAAATTCTGGAGGCCTGACGCATTTCTTAAAAAAGCCCACGATTGGAACCTTGTCAGCGAATTCTAATGTTCTTGCTTTTTTTTGCTCCAAAAAGCATATCATGTTGTTAAATAAAGAGAACGCCTTCGTCTCTTCCACAAGGTGGACAAATCCGCCGGGAGGCGAAATCACTCCCTTTCTTGTACTAAAAAAGCACCCCGTACTTGGAGTGCTTTGTCACAACGGATGGTGTGCCTGTCCCATCATCTCTTATGCCATGTAGGCGCGTAGGAGCACTAAAATCTCTACCTCGTTGTGTAATTACTATATCACACATCCTCTTATTATGCAAAGCTTGATTCTTTATTTTTTCCAGACAAGCTATCCGGATTTCTATCCGACTCGACTCTTACCGCTCTTTTCACGTAGACCGTAAGCTCGACGCTGAAGCGTTCTCGAATCCACGGCTTTCCAAAGAAGAAAAAAACGCAAAAAAAAATTGCCAATCACTGGCAATTTTGCTCAAAAACGTTGAAAAATCAACAGTTGGTGCCCAAAGGCGGAATCGAACCACCGACACGAGGATTTTCAGTCCTCTGCTCTACCGACTGAGCTATTTGGGCATATTAGGAATGGTGGGCCATCAGGGACTTGAACCCCGGACCTGCCGGTTATGAGCCGGACGCTCTGACCAACTGAGCTAATGGCCCCAATAGTGCGCCTGCGGCAATCTCAAATGGCAGGGGTGAAAGGACTCGAACCCTCGGCACGCGGTTTTGGAGACCGCTGCTCTACCAACTGAGCTACACCCCTGTGTATAATAAATGGCGGAGAAGGTGGGATTTGAACCCACGCGCCCCTTTCGAGACCTACTCCCTTAGCAGGGGAGCCTCTTCACCACTTGAGTACTTCTCCAAAAAATTGGCGGAGAGGGTGGGATTCGAACCCACGTGAGCTTGCACTCTAACGGTTTTCAAGACCGCCCCGTTATGACCGCTTCGGTACCTCTCCATAAATATTGGCTGGGGATACAGGACTCGAACCTGTGATGACGGAGTCAAAGTCCGTTGCCTTAACCACTTGGCCAATCCCCAATATGTCTAAACTCAAGATAGTATAAGCTAAAAAATGGTAGCGGCGAGTGGGATCGAACCACCGACCTCCCGGGTATGAACCGGACGCTCTAGCCAGCTGAGCTACACCGCCACAATTTTGGTGGTGGAGGCTGGATTCGAACCAGCGAAAGCACTGCTAACGGATTTACAGTCCGTCCCCTTTGGCCACTCGGGAACTCCACCTTAAAAATGGAGCCGGCGATGGGACTTGAACCCGCAACCTACTGATTACAAGTCAGTTGCTCTGCCAATTGAGCTACGCCGGCTTATTTGTAAAAAATATTGAATGCCTGGCAATCAATATTGGCGATCCGGAAGGGACTCGAACCCTCGACCTCTAGCGTGACAGGCTAGCGTTCTAACCAACTGAACTACCGGACCAACTATGGTGACCCCGCCGGGAATCGAACCCGGGTTACCGCCGTGAAAGGGCGGTGTCTTGACCGCTTGACCACGGGGCCATACTAAAATAAATTGGTTGCGGGGGAAGGATTCGAACCTACGGCCTTCGGGTTATGAGCCCGACGAGCTACCAACTGCTCCACCCCGCGATATGGTTGGTGCCGAGAACCGGAATCGAACCGGTATGGAGTTTAACCTCCGCAGGATTTTAAGTCCTGTGCGTCTGCCAATTCCGCCACCTCGGCAAACTGGCTCCAAGGGCGGGATTCGAACCCGCAGCCTATCGGTTAACAGCCGAGTGCTCCACCGTTGAGCTACCTTGGAATTTGTTTCAAGAAAACTTACTGGAAGTTATCTTTGCGACAAGCAATATATTACCATAATCATACTGCCCTGTCAAGAAAAATAAAAAATAAATTTTTATTTTTTTTAGAAAACCCTGAAACAGTTGATTTTCAGACGCTTCTCGACCCAAAAAAATGCATCGGAGCAAAAATTGTTCCGCTTTATTTTTTATGGTATACTGATTCTATCATAAACCGTTTCAGATTTCACTATGTTTTTTTATTTTTCACAAATTTTTTTGGAAAGGAAGAAAGCCCATGCAAATGCTTCTTATAATAGTACTTCTTTTTGTCCAATCTCCCGCAAGTCCCCTCTCCGATTGGCAGGTCGATCGCTACATCGATACCGTGCGCGGAGAGTTTAGGGAACTCGACTATGCGTCAGGTCACGAGCTCGAACAACTCCTCTCCTTCGTGCGCAAGCACAGCCTTCACGAAATGGACCCCGAGATTTTAAAGGAATATGTGTTGGAAGGCATCATCATGTCTCTGGGCGATGACTACGCCGCAATCGAGAACCGTTACGAAAGCTCCTTCCTGGAATCCCTGGAAGGAAAGTACAGCGGTTTCGGCTTTGACCTCGGCGTCATCGGGGAGAGCCCCGGAGGAAACTATGTGATCACCAATGTGCTGGAAGGCTCGGCCGCCTACCGCGCCGGGATCAAGCCCGGCGATCTGATCGATTCGATCAACGGCATCAAGGTGCACGCCAATCGAAAACTATACGAGGGCGCCATGGATATGGTAGGGAGTGACGGCGTCCACAAGCTTTCCATCCGCAGAGGCAGGAAGACCCTGCACTTTGACTTAAAACCGGTGGACTATGAGGAGCCTGCGGTCTCGGTCAGAACCATCAACAAGGACATCTACTATATAAAGATCAACAACTGCTCGTTGGAGATGCCCCTCTACGTGGAGAGCGAGCTCAAAAAGGTGCGCGACTTTCAATTTGAAAAAGTCATCATCGACCTCCGCCACAACCTTGGCGGATGGGAGGATTCGGTGATCAAGGTCTGCGCGATGATGTGCGACAAAGAGGTAATCGCTTACTACAACGACAGGAGCGGGGTGCATGAAATCAAACGGGAAGGCACGGAACAAATCACCGATGTGAAACCGATCGTCCTAATTTCAAGGGACACCGCGAGCTCGGCGGAACTCCTGGCTGCCTGCCTCAAAAAGCACGCGGGCGCCACCCTGGTGGGCGAAAAGACCTACGGCAAGAACCGGAGCCAAGGGGTCTATGAATTCGGCGGAAGGGTTCTAAAATTCACCAACGGCATCCTATCGGCCGACCAAAATTTCCCGTTAAACTTTTCCGGAATCGACCCCGATATAGTCATCGAAGGCATGTATGAAGAGCCTGAACGAGACAAAGCCTTAGAGAAAGCAATGGAATTGCTGAACTGATTTTCATGGAGGGAACGATGAATAAGGTGAATGGATTGGACAAGTACCAAGGCGCTTCGACCGGCGTCGGCAAACCGTCAGCGGAAAAGCTGAAGACCGATGAGGCGGGCGGAAAGAAGGCGGCCGAGGGCGCTGTAAAACAGAGCGCGGAAAGCGGCGAGAGCGTCGTTTACGACAGGTCGAAACCGTTTGAAGGGATTTCAACTTATGACAAGCACGGAAAGCGCCTGGATGCCGAGAGCATCGAACAGATGAAGGCCGAGTCGGAGAGACAGTACGCGAATATGATCGAGACCATCAAGCAGATGATTGCAAGGCAGAGCAAGGAGGCGGGCGGCGTCCCGAAGGAGCTTGACTTCTTTAAAAGGCTCCCGAAAAGCGTCGCCGAACTCAACGGGTCTGACGGATTCCAAGCTTCCAAGGACGGGGTTTCAAAGGATGCCCACATTGGCGAAGATTTGAACGATCCGAACAGCTACTGGTCGGCCGAACAGACTGCGGGCAGGATTGTAGACTTTGCGAAGAAGATTTCAGGCGGCGATACCAAGAAGTATGAAGTTTTGAAAAACGCGATTGAAAAGGGCTTTAAAGCCGCATCGTCTTACTTTGACAAGATGCCCGACATCACTTCAAAGACCCACGATTTGGTCATGAAGGGCTTGGATGAGTGGGCGGGAAAGACCCAAGAAAAAGAAAAGACTGCAGACGCCCCTAAACAGAGTCGTGCCGCAGCCTTGTAATCGAACTATTTTATCTTATCTATGACCGAGCGGTAGAGCGCGTTGGTCTTTAATAAGGATTCGGAGCCAAGTAAAATCATTTTTTTCTTGGCTCTACTTATTGATACGTTCAGACGCCTCTTATCGCTTAAAAATCCCATACTGTTTTCCTCGTTGGCACGGACCGACGAGATGATTACCAAATCTTTTTCCCTTCCCTGAAAGGCATCGACCGTGTCGACTTCGATGCCCTCAAAGAGGGCCAAATGCTCCTCCTTTGTGACCAGCCTTCTGATCTGCTCCACCTGGGCCCGGTACGGAGTGATGATGGCGATTTCCGCGGGGCGGATTCCGGCCCGAATGTAGGAAGAGGCGAGCGTTACTGCAAAATCCGCTTCTTCTGTATTATAGAAGGACTTGGTATCGAGTTTGATTCGGTCCTTCCCCTCCACATGCAGAAATTCCAAGGCTTTCGCGTTGACATAGGGCGGCAGGGTCTCGTTCTTCGCAAGCCTGAGGTAGCGGTCTCTGACCGTATGGTCCGCCAGCAGCTTGGAAGAGTAGAACAGGTCGCTGACGAGCTTGGAAATATCCTTGTTCATGCGGTACTGCTCCTCGAGCATGCAGATTTGGTACGGATACTTCTTCGCGAGGTAGTCCATCAGGGACTCGTCGAGCCCCTTCTCGACCGCCTCCCTGCTGATCACGACCGGCGGGAGCTGAAAGTGGTCCCCGGTCAGGATGAACCTGTCCCCCTTTAAGATGGGAATCAGCGCCGAAGGAATCGAGCATTGGGAGGCCTCGTCAACGATGACAAAGTCAAAGCGCACCGTCTCGAGCACCTCGCTCGCCGCGGTCGAATTGGTCGATGCGATGACCCTCGCCTTCTCCACAATCTCCATGCTCATCTCCTGCTTGAGCTCCTTGATTTTCTCATACAGGGCCTCAATCTTGAGAGCGGTCTTGATGTAGGGCCTCATCTCGCGCAGGCTTCGCTTGGAGATGCCGCGCGCGCTCTGATTTTTTTCGAGCAGGGTCTTGACCTCTTGGTAAGAGAGCCCTCTGAGGTTCTTTTGCGCAGGCTTGTCCAGTTCCTTCAGTCGCTCCTTGGTCTTTTCAATTTCTCTTTCGCACGCAAAGACGGTCTCGAAGAGGGCGTGCCGAAGCACCCTGTAATCCAGACTGTAAGGCTTCAGGTCTTGGTTGACCCGAATCGGATGGCCGATTCTGACCGGATCCAAACCGACCTCGATGCACTTTTTCAAAAAGTTGTCGACCGCCGAGTTGGAGTCCGCGCAGATTAGAACCTTTTTGCCGCTGTTCACCAAGACCTTGGCAATCCGCGCCGCCATATAGGTCTTTCCGGTGCCGGGCGGTCCCTGCACGCTGTAAAAGCCGTTGCAGGAGAGTGAATACTGGAGCGCCTCCATCTGCCTCTCGTTCAAATCGTTTGGAAGCGGGCCGTTTTCATAGGGTTTGGTGCTCGCCGCATAGTTTCCGGCCAAAATCTCCTGGATAAAGTTGTTCGCCGGCGACTTGGCCGTTGATAGTGCCTGCTCCATGCGCTGGTAGGTCAGATCGTTCACAAAGAGGTCCAGCCGGTAGGGGCGGTTGACGCCCTTCAACAGCCTTGAGGTCTGAACCTTGATGTAGTTTTTTCCGACCTCGTAGACGATCCCGGTGGGATTGCTAGAATCCAACGGGTCGTACTGGCTGATCACGACCTGGTCTCCCACGCCCATGTCCGTATCCGGAAGCTCCGCGTTATCCCGCTTTTGGAAGGCGTAGATGTAGTCCCCGATCAGGGTCAACTCGGGTTTTCTCTTTTTTAAGTTGATCAGCGCCCTGCCCTTCTGCTCGCGCATCTGCGGGCTGAGGCTCTTGATTTCACTGATGTGCCTCTCGCGCTCTTCTTCTCTTTCGCACTCAATCGCCTGAAGCAGGGTATTGAGCAAATCCTTTACACGTTCTTGCAAGTTTTCTTCCTCAACTAATCTATGACTTCCAAATCAAAGCCCTCACCCAGCACCTCATGCGTGTAGTGCATGGTGATGAAGGCTCTGGGATCGACCTTTCTGACAAAGCGTCTGAGCTTGATGTATTCGCGCCTGCTCAGCACCACATTGATCATCATCTTGTCCTCACCCGAGTACGAGCCGATGACCTTGACATAGGTCGCACCCCGCTCCAAATCCTTGATGATGTAGTCCCGAATCTCCTCGTGTCGGTCCGAAATAATCAGTGACTGCGACTTGATGTCAAAGCCGGCGATGATCTTGTCGATCACGATGCTGTTCAGCAGGATGCCCAAAAAGGCGTACATGCCGATCCTCGGAGAAAAGGCGATGCCGGCCGCCAAGGTGATCAGGGCATCGGCCAAAAAGAGCGACTTGCCGATGTCGATGTGAAAGTACTTGTTGATGATCTTGGCGATGATGTCGGTGCCGCCGGTCGAGGCGTTCTGGTAAAACACGATCGCCATCCCGACCCCGGAGACCAGGATTCCCATGACCAAGGTAATCATCAGATCGTCCGGGAAGAGGACGCCCACTTCAAAGTACTTCTCCATAAAGCTGATCATGAAGGAGAGCGCAATCGAGCAATAGATCGTGTACCCCCCAAACTGCGCTCCGATCAAAAAGAAGGAGATGACAATTAAGATGACGTTAAAAATCAGCACCAAAATACCGAGGTTGGCCTGCGGAAAATAGGATTGGATGACCATCGCGAGCCCGGTCACCCCGCCGACCGCCAGCTTTGAGGGCGCCAAAAAGAAGATCAGCCCCATGGTCATGATGACCAGGCCGATGTTGACAAAAAGAAAGCGTTTTAATTCCTGAAGCTTGTTCATAGTCTTCCCTTCACCCCTACTTGGAACGATGCTTGAGCGCCTCGTAAATCAAGATCGATGCGCTGACCGAGGCGTTCAGAGAGTTGATTCTCCCGTGCATCGGAATCTTCACATTGTAATCGCACTGTTTCAAAATGTTCGGACTGATTCCCTTGTCTTCCGCCCCGATGATTAAGAGGATTTTTCCGCTGTAATCGACCTTGCTGAAGTCGGTCTTTCCGCTCACATCCGCGCCGACGACCCAATAGCCCTTCTCCTTGAGTTCCCGAATCGCGTTGCCGAGCGAGGAAACCCGAATGGTTCTGACGAACTCGATCGCCCCCGCCGAAGTCTTCGCAACCGTGGAATTGAGCTGAGCGCTCCTTCTCTCGGGAATCATCACATACTTGAAGCCGCTCGCCTCGACGGTTCGCATGATTGCCCCCAGGTTGTGGACATCGGTCACCCCGTCCAGGGCGACGATGAAATCCGAGTGCTTGTTGTCCATCAGCGCCTTTTCCAGACTGTAGTACTCAACCGGTGAAACGTAGGCTATCACGTTCTGGTGCGAGCGGTTCTCGGAAACTGCGTTCAGCTTGCTCGAAGGAACCTCCTTCACCGGAACCCTTCTCTCCTTGGCAAGCTCGATGATCTCGTGAATCTGCTTGTTGTGTCCGCCGCTCGCAATCAGGATCGAGTTGATGGCCCGCTCTCCGCGGAGCGCCTCCTTTACCGGGTTGATCCCGAAGATGTAGTCCTCCTGCGGGGCCTCTTCCCGGCGAAACTCCCCGCGGAAGCCCTCAGATCGCCTCTTGGGCTCGAACTCGTCCCGCTCCCGCTTCGCGCGTGAAAAGCCGCCGCGCTCAGGCCTCTTGCCGGCGCCCGCCGCCTCTCTCTTTTCCTTCCCGAAGCCGCGAGCCGCGCCCGTTTCTTCGGTTCTTCGTCTATTCTTTTTCACTATCTTTCTCATGAATCTCCCTCAATTTCAGACGGTAGGCAAATCCGATGATTTCCTCCAACCGCTCCGTTTTCTCTTGCAAGAAAAGAGCCCCTATAAGCGCTTCAAACCCGGTTGCGTTCCTGTAATTGGACGCCGTGGTGCTTTTAGGAGCCGACTTTCCGTTCGCATTTCTCGCCCATTTAAAAACCGCAAGTTCGCTTTCACTCAAACTGTCTTTGAGCAGTGCGATGACCTTGGATTGAAAATTGGCGCTGACGATGGAGCTGTTCTCCCGATGCAACTTGTTCGGGTTCAAGGACAGGTTGTCCTCCAATAACTTGGTCCTGATGTAGAGATCAAACACCGCATCCCCTATAAAGGCCAGCTGAACCGCTCCATATTTGTAAATGGTATCCGATATTCCGTCTTCAAATTCTTTTAACAACAATTCCTTCGCCATAAGTCTAGAGTTTTTCCCACTTCACGCCGTCTTTGGTATCCAGAAGCCGGATGCCCTTCTCCTTGAGTTCGTCTCGGATTGCATCCGCCAAGGCCCAGTCCTTCGCGCTCTTTGCCTCGGCCCTCTCCTGAATCTTGCGGTTCACATATTGCTCCAATTCCTCGTCGATTCCTTCCGATTTCAATTCTTTGTCGAGATCGAGGGCAAAGATTTGATCCATGTACCTGATTAAAGCGGCCTTTTCATCTTTCGACAAGTCGGATTTCAGCACCTCGTAGAGGACGGTCAGCGCGTTTGCCGTATTCAAATCATCCGCCAAAAAGGCGTCAAACTTTTCTCTGTATGGAGCGGTATTCTCTCCGCTCACGCAGGACTCAGCGGCTCCTTGGCAGAGTTCAAAGCTCTGCTTTCTGAGCTTTTTGTAGGCGGTCTGCGCCGAATCCAGGTTTTCAAAGGTAAACTCGAGCTGCTTTCTGTAGTGCGAGCCGAGCACATAGTATCGATACGCGAGCGGGTCGTAGCCGTTCTTGATCAACACATCCACGGTCAGAAACTCGCCCTTCGACTTGGACATCTTGCCCTCTTTGACGACCAAAAACTCGCCGTGCCACCAGTACTTACACCAGTCTTTTCCGGTGTAGCTCTCGGTCTGCGCAATCTCGTTGGTGTGGTGAACCGCAATGTGGTCGACCCCGCCGCAGTGAATGTCGAGCTCTTCGCCCAAGGTATCCAGGGCGATGACCGAGCACTCGATGTGCCAGCCCGGATAGCCGATGCCCCAAGGGGAATCCCACTTCATCTCCTGATTGTCAAACTTGGATTTGGTAAACCACAACACAAAGTCGTGCGGATTTTTCTTGTTCGCGTCCTCTTCCACATCGTCCCGTCTCGCAACCTGGAGTTCCGACAAATCGACCTTTGAGAGCTTGGTGTAGTCCTCCACCTTGGTGATGTCAAAATAGACGTTTCCGCCGGCAAAGTAGGTGAAGCCCTTCTGCTCCAACACTTGGATAAAATCGATGTATTCTTTGATCAGGTCGGTCGCCTTCCTGACGGTCGCAGGCCTTCTGATGTTCAGCTTCGCGCAGTCGGCAAAAAACGCGTCGGTATACATTTCGGCGATTTCCCAAACTGTCTTCTTCTCGCGCTTGGCGCCCTTCAGCATCTTGTCTTCGCCGCTGTCGGCATCCGATTCCAAGTGCCCCACATCCGTGATGTTCATGGTCCTTGTGACCTCGTAGCCCAAAAGTTCCAGGCTCTTTTCCAAGACGTCCTCATGAATGTAGGTGCGCAGGTTTCCGATGTGAGCGTAGTTGTAAACGGTCGGCCCGCAGGTATACATCTTTACCTTGCCCGCTTCATAGGGCTCAAAGTCTTCCACTTTCCTGCTCAAAGAATTGTACAGTTTCATAGTGATTCTCCTTTTTTTGCAAGCTCCGCCGCCTGTTCCAGCCTCTTGAGCGCAAGCTCCTTACCGAGGATGGCGATCAGATCTCCCAGGTCCACCCCGTGGGTCTGCCCCGACAAGGCGACCCTGGCGGTCATAAACAAGGTCTTTCCTTTAAAACCGGTCGCGTTCTGCACCGACTTTAAGACGGCCTTTGGTTTTTCCGGGTCGATTTCGTCGAGCGCCCGCACCTCGGAAATCAGAGCCTCAATCACCGCAAGGGCATCGGCTTCTTTCAAGACTTCCGCCGCCTCTTCGTTCTCAATGACCAGCTCCTCGCCGAAGAAGACGCTCGCCTTCATCGGAATCTCCGACAGGGTCTCGACCCTGTCCGCGAGCGAGGCCACCATGCGCCTCACCCAAGCGATCCTGTTCTTCACATCGTCATCGTTTATCAGCCCCGACTTCAGCATGTACGGAATCGCCCGATTGGTCAAATCGTTGATTTCCAACCTTCTGATGTGCTGGGCGTTGACCCACTTCATCTTTTCGATGCTGAAGACCGCGCCCGAGTGCGAGAGTTTGCTGAAATCGAAGCGCTCCAGGAGCTCGTCCATGCTCATGATCTCGTCCTCTTCTCCCGGGCTCCACCCCAACATGCTGACGTAGTTGATCAAGGCTTCCTCTAAATATCCCTCTTCCAAGAATCCTTCGACCGAAACGTCGTCGTGCCTCTTGGAAAGCTTTCTCTTCTGTTCGTTTAAAATCAACGGCAGGTGGATGTACTCCGGCTTCTGCCAGCCGAAGGCCTCGTAGAGCGCGATGTGCTTAGGGGTCGATGAAACCCACTCCTCGCCTCTGATTACATGAGAAACCTCCATATGGTGGTCATCCACGACAACTGCCAGGTGGTAGGTCGGGAAGCCGTCCTGCTTGATCAGAACCTGGTCGTCCAGGTCCCGGGTGTTGAAGGTCACCTCGCCGCGAATCCCGTCGTTGAAGGTAATATCGGTATCCTCCGGCAAGCGCAAACGGATGACATAGGGCTCGCCTTTTTCGATTCTCTTTTCCGCCTCTTCCCTACTGATGTTCCTACAAAAACCGTCATATCTCGGCGTCTCTCCGCTCGCTTGCAGAGCGGTCCTCACCTTGTCCAAGCGCTCCTTGGAACAGAAGCAGTGGTACGCGTGTCCCGAATCGACCAACTTTTGCGCCGCCTCGGTATAGGCCTCGACGTTCTTTGATTGGATGTAGGGACCGTAATCGCCCACTTGGTACAGCACGCCCTCTCCGTCAAACTGAGGGCCCTCGTCGTGCTTGATGCCGAGCCTGACAAGAACCTCGACCAGCTTTTTGGTCGCGTCGTCGACGAGCCTGGTTCTGTCGGTGTCCTCGATCCTCAAAATGTAGGAGCCGTTTCTCTGTTTGGCGAACAAATAGTCGTAGAGCGCGGTGCGCAATCCGCCAATGTGCAAATACCCGGTAGGACTTGGAGCAAATCTAACTCTTATATTATCCATCAATCGTTCCTCTCTAAATTACTTCTCTTTATCAAGTTATTATATAACATTTTGGAGATTCAGGCAAGCGCAAGGACGATTTCTCCGGCCGAGCCTTCTTTTTGCAGAGTTTTTTTAGGAAATCGCAATCAGAGCTTAATTTTTTTTTTAAAATAGGATATAATTTAAACAGTTTATAAAAATTCGTTCGGAAAGACAATTCGGGAGGCGGGAATTTGGAAGGCGGAAACTTGGCAAAACAGCTCATGGTGGACTTGTACGGATGCGATCGGGGCGTGCTCAACGACGCCGAGGCGATTCGGAAGATTGCAAAGGAAATCGTCGAGAGCATCGGGGCGAAGATCGTGGAGGAGCAGCTTCACCTCTTTGAGCCGATCGGCATCACCTACTTTGCGATCATTTCGACCTCGCACTGTTCCATCCACACCTGGCCGGAACACGGCTACTGCGCGGTGGACCTCTTTTCCTGCAGCCCCCTCGAAGAAGAGCGAATCGCTCGCTCCCTGAGCGAGTATTTTCATGCAAACGAATCGAAGAGTCAAACAGTAGAAAGGAGGATCAGCGCTGAATGAATAAGTTTTCTGTAGGACAGAGACTGATGGCCGACGGCAAACTCTACACCGTCATCGGCTACATCGTATACAGCAACCTTCAAAACGGCGAATCCTGGACCGAATACCGCATGCTGTCCGCGAAGAACGAGGAGACCTGGCTGTCGGTGGACAACGAAAACGGCGAATATTCGATCTCGTGGCCGACCGTTCTGAACAACGGGCAGATTCCGGCAAAGTGGAAGAAGGTCGACGAGGGAACCCAGATGGTCGTCAATGCGGTCGGGGATGTCGATGTCGATGTGAATGAGACGGCCGACTTCATCGAGCACGAGGATGAGACCGAAGAAGAAATCCTGTCCGTGGAGGTGTGGCCGGACGGAACCGAGGTTTCGGAAGGATTCTACCTGGACGAGAACGAGGTCTACCCGTTCAACAAGCCCGAGCAAAAGGGAGGCGGATGCTCCGGATGCGCCGTCATGGTGCTGGTCGTATTTTTGATCCTCGCGGCCCAGACCATGTTCTTCGGCCCGAGCAAGTCACCGGCCTACGACTACATCAAATCGAGCTCTAATTATCAATATGTGACCGCAATCACCGGAAACGAGAAGCAGAAGGCCTATGTGTATGAATCCGTCGCCGATCCGAACAGCGTCAGTGCGCAGGAGTTGAAAAACCTGGAAAGCCAAATGAGCAGCAGGAACGAGCTAAGCGTGGACCCCAATCAGGCGGCGGTCGACCCGAAGATCGATTTTCTGGTCAAGGACCTGATTGTAAACGCGAACCTGAACATAGAATACGTGACTGAAAACAAGGAGACCAAGGACAGTGTGGCGGTGCTGACCGACAAGGAATACTGCCTCTTCTACCATCCGGAGACGGACCCGTCCAAGGTCTACGTGCAGGTTTCAGACAGAAAGTACAACTATTCGTCGAACGTGGCCCCTTACGCCGCGACCATGGCGCTGAACTCGTGGTATCGCAGCCACTACTACAGCTCCGCCTTTTTTAGAGACTCCGCCAGATGGAGCGGGGTCCCGTCCGCTTACGACATGCACCAGGGGCCGATCGTCAAGGACCTGGGGAACGGCTATTATGATGTATATTCCAACGATGTGAGGCGCTCGAGCGTCATGCAGAGGGAGTCGATGGGCGGTGGCCACAGCGCCGGAAAATAGGAATTAGAACGAAGAATAAAGGAGAACACCAATGGAAGCAATGTTGAAAACAAGTTTGGAACTTTTGGCTTATGTGGGCGTGGGAATCGCTTTGATGATGATTGGCAGCTTTTTGATTGACCTGATTATCCCCCTTGAGTTCCCAAAGGAAATCAAGGAGAACAACAAGGCTGTGGGCTGGCTGGTCGCCGGCATCTACATCGGCCTGGGCCTGATCATCAAGAGCTCGGTCAGCACCTTTACCGTCGCAATCGAAAAGGTCAGCCTGAAAACCGGCATCCTGGAGACCGTATTCTTTTCGTTCATCGGGATCCTGTTCTTCGGAATCGCCTACTACCTGCTGGATTTGGCGAATGTGAAGTACAAGTTCAACGAGGAACTCAGAAATAAAAATGAGGCGATGGGCATCATGCTCTTCGGCGTCTTCGTCGGAATCGGCCTGATTATCTCGGGAGTCCTTCAGTAGGCGAAAAAACGAAGAAACGAAGCGAATACCATGAAGGAAAACAGGTCCCGCAAATACCGGCTTTTGATGTTTACGACCCTGATGATTTCGGGTTGTTCGATGTGCTACGAGCTGATCATCAGCGCGGTCAGCTCCTACCTTTTGGGAAACAGCATGTTGCAGTATTCCGTGACGATAGGGCTCTATATGTCGGCGCTCGGCATCGGCTCCTACCTCTCCCGCTACTTTCACAAAAAGCTCTTCAACAGCCTGGTTAAAATCGAGCTTGCCATCGGCTTAATCGGAGGCTGCAGCGCCATCAGCCTCTTCTTCGCCAACCTGCACCTGGAATCTTACGAGATTCTGATGTATTTTGAGATTCTGCTGATCGGCAGCCTGGCCGGCGCGGAGATTCCCCTGCTCACCCGCATCATCGAGGAGAACGAAAAAAACCTGAAGTTCACCCTCTCCTCGATCTTCAGCTTTGACTACATCGGCGGATTGATCGGCGCGATCGCCTTCCCCCTCCTCCTGATTCCCAAGCTCGGCTACTTCTCGACCGCCTTCCTCTGCGGCCTGCTGAACATCGTCGCGGCGGCCTTAATAGTATGGAAGTATGCGGATGAAATCGAGGGGGCGAGGCGCTATAAGGGCGCGACGCTCGCCCTTGGAATCGTGATGATACTGGGAATCTTCTTCTCGGAGAACATTTCGCAAACGGTCGAGCACGGGCTCTACCGAGACCACGTGATTCTGGACGAGCAGACCCTGTACCAGAAGGTGGTGCTGACCAGACACAAGGACGACACCCGGCTCTTTATTGACGGAAACTGTCAGTTTTCGAGTCTGGACGAATACCGCTACCACGAGGCCCTGGTTCATATTCCGATGAGCCAGGCCGAAAGCAAAAAGAGGGTGCTGATTCTGGGAGGCGGAGACGGCTTGGCGGTCCGGGAGCTTCTGAAGTACGAGGTCGAGCGGATCGACCTGGTGGACCTGGATGCCGAGCTGGTCAGGATCTGCAAGGAGAACGAGCACATCAGGAAGATTAACAAGGACAGCTTACAGAGCGAGAAGCTCAAGATTATCAACACCGACGCCTTTGAGTTTTTAAAGGAAGCGAAGGAGCGATACGACCTGATTATCGTGGATTTGCCGGACCCCAATTCGGAGGCGCTGAACAAGCTCTACTCCAACGTCTTTTACGAGATGTGCAAGGCCAGATTGAACGAGGGCGGGGTTTTGGTCAGCCAGTCCACCAGCCCCTTCTATGCGACCAAGGCGTTCTGGTGCATCCACAAGACCATGGAGAGCGTGGGCCTTCCGGTCAAGGCCTACCACCTGGAAGTTCCCTCCTTTGGAGATTGGGGCTTCAACATGGCAAAGAAGGGGGACTTTTCGGATCGCATCCGGATTCCGGTTGAGACTCGCTTCTTAAATCAGGAGAACACGCAGGGGCTCTTCGCCTTTGCGAAAGATGAAATCGACAACGATGTAAAAATCAACCGCTTGACCAACCCCGTTCTGATAGAATACTACAACAAAGCGGTGCAAACGTGGAGGTAAACGATGGCTCAATACAAGATAGAGGCGCTTTGGGATTGCAATTTCTGCCGGACCAAAGGAATCAAGGGCGGCAAGCAGGATTGCCCGAACTGCGGGAAGACCAGGGGCGAGGATGTCGCCTTCTACCTTCCGGATGATATTTCGATTACCAACAAGGTACAGGATGAGAGCAAGGTGAGCTCGGAAGCCGACTGGTACTGCGATTTCTGCGACAGCCTGAACAACGCGAATCGCAAAAAGTGCGCGAACTGCGGATGCGAAAAACAAGAGAGCAGGAAGAACTATTTCAGTTTTCGAAAGTAAAAAATCGCCTTCGACCCTCAAAAAAAGAGCCCCCTTTGCAATCCGCTTAGAGGGCTTTTCAGACGCAAGATGCGGGCCGCGACCGGCTTCGCATCGTTTTATTTGCAATACTTTTCTCGGAGCAATTCAGCCGCCTTCACCATGTTTTTGAGCTTCTCTTCGATCACCGGATACGGGTTCAAAGGTCTCTTCGCAAAGGTGGCAAACCCGCAGTCCGGGTTCAGCCAAACTCTTTCCGGCGGCAAAAATTCCAAGGCCTTCTCGGCCTTCTCCACGATTTCTTCGACGCTCTCCACGACATCGCTCCTCGGGTTGATTACCCCCAATCCCAAGGTAATTTTGTCCTTCAGCTTGTTGTTGCTGAACAGGTGCGAAACTTCTCCGGCTCTCGGAGTCGCGAACTCCAACGTCAGAACATCCAAGTCGATCGCGCTGAAAAAGTCGCCGAGCTTATCGTAGGTCCCCTCCAAAAGGACCGACTCGTCGCAGGTCCAATTCCCCCTGCACACGTGCATGGCCGAAACTACATTCGGATACTTTCTGAGCTCTTCAAACACCGGGATGATCAAATCTTTGGCAAATTGTAATTCTCGGTCAACCTTGACCTTCGCAGACAAGGCCCCTCAATAGAAAGAAGTGTCGCCCTTTGCCTGTGTGAACACGACCTCCGATAGAATCGGCTCGTCGAGCTGAATCACGCTCGCACCTAAGTCCACGAGTCTTTTGATCTCGTTTTTCAGGAGCTCCACAACATCGCGTCCGAGTTCTTTTCGATTCTCGTAGCCCGCAGAGGATTTTTCCTTGAGCCACATCGAGCGCGTCAACAGGTAGGGGCTCGGCAGGGTCGCCTTAAACGGTCTGTCGCTGACCTGTTTGAGCCTGCGGATTTCCTCGCTGTTGAAATCCGAATCGGTGTCTATTTTACCGATGCAGACGGGGCTGTTCATCGTATCGTCGGCCGCGTCCATCTCCTCCAAGCTCTCGGTAAAGCCGGCGCTGTCGCAGGTGTTCTGCAAGATTTCATTCATGTTCATCAGCTGAATCCCGCTCACATGCTCGGCAACGTAGCTCATATAGTTGTCGCGGTTCAGTTCTCCGCTGACGATCAGATCGATTCCGACCGCTTCCTGCAGCTTGATGACGCGCGCGGTTTCTTCCGCGAGCAGGGCCTCGTACTCAGCTTGATACTTGGGATTCAGAAGCGCCTTCTGCTTGAGCTCCAAGAGTTCCTTGGAACGCGGCATACTTCCCACCAAAGTTGTGGTAAATGCTTGAAACATCTATCGTTTTCCTTCCTTCGCTCGCGATTAAGGCTCTACTACCTTAGCCGCCTCCGACAACAACTTGACCACTTCCGCCATCGTAGTGACTCTGCCGACTGACAAATCGTCGCTCAATTCATAATAGTCGAGGCAAGTGCCGCAAGACAGGATTTCCACGCCCTTTGATTCCAAGGCTTTCAAGTCGTCCAAGCTCGATGAACCCTTGCAAGTCAGCTTCACGCCCTCTCCGTAGAACATGATATGCTTGGGCAATTTTTCCGCTTCCGAGAGCACATGAATGAATCCGATCATCAGGTTGTCCGCAAGTGCCTTCTCTCCCACTCCCATTCCGGTTCCTTTTATGACTACATCGTACATTGGTCTTTCTCCTTTCGTTCTCTACGCATTTTTTGTATATAAATACTACGAAACCCTCAGCCGCATGGTCGATTCCGGACTTGCCGCGCAGGGCAAAGCGTCCGGACGGGCTTCGCATACCTACCGTGATAAAAAAATTATTCCTTCTTCTCCAAGAGGGTAAGATTCAGCTCCCCCGATACGATCTCGATTCGGTACAGGTTCCAAGCCGCGATCTCGGAAGCGCGAATCCGCTCCAGGGAAGCGTCCAAGTCCGTCAAGTTTACCTTGAGGGCCATCCCGCAACTCTCGGAGATTTCCCGCAGCACCGGAATGATCTTGGTCTGCAGGCCCTCCATCACCTTTTGCGACTTGATGGTCACATGCGGCGATTTGAAGGTGTATAACAAATAGCTTTCGTCTCTTCTAGCCATGGTTCAGTTCCTTTATTGCATCCAGGGTATACGCGAGCTCTTCTTTGCTGCTGAAGTGGCTGAGGGAGAAGCGAACCGTTCCCTGCGGGTAGCTCCCAAGCGTCTTGTGGGCGATGGGGGCGCAGTGCAGGCCGCACCTGGTCTTGATTCCGTGCTCGGATTCCAGGATCTCGGAAACTTCCGCGTTGTCAAAGTCGCGAAAGTCAAGGGAAATGACGCCCAAGCGAGTGGAAGCGTCGGCGGGCCCCACGATGCGAAAGGCGCCCGGACAGTCCTGCAAGATCTCCTGCAGTCCCGATAAAAAGAAGTCCGTCAGTTCCATTTCCTTTTCCCTGATGGCCCCGACTCCCCGTTCCAAAAGATATTCGAGCGAGGCGTGGAGACCGAAGATCGCCGGGATATTCGGGGTTCCCGATTCCAACTTGTCCGGCAGGAACTCGGGCTGCACATCCGAGTTTGACAGACTTCCGGTTCCTCCGCTCACGAGAGGTCTGAGCTGTTTCGCAAATGCCTCTTCCAGAATCAGCAGCCCCAATCCTTGAGGAGCCAGGAGGCCCTTGTGGGCAGGGGTGCAGAGCGCGCTCAGATGGAGGGCGTCAAAGTCAACCTCTATGTGGCCGGCGCTCTGTGAGGCATCCAAAACGACCGGAATCCGCCTTTCATAGGCGATCGCGCAGAGCTCTTCCAATGGAAGGATCGCACCGCAGACGTTGGACGCATGAGACACGATCAGCATGTCCACCCCGCTATCCAGCAACTCCTTTGCTTTGGTAAGGTCCGAGAGACCGTCCTTGTCCGCAGGAATCAGACTGATCCGCAGACCTTGCTTCTCAAGTTCCCTCAGCGGCCTCATGACCGCGTTGTGCTCCAATGAACTTACAAGCACATGTTCATTGCCTTGAAGATAACCCTTGATCGCCTGGTTCAGCGAAAACGTTGCCCCGGGCGTAAAGATGACATGTGACTCGTCTCCCTTAAAATGAAAGAGCCTTTTTGCCAGCTCCCTGGTCTCATAGACCCGCATACTCGCGCTTTTCGCGTTTGCGTGCGTGGAGCGATTCACATTCGCCCCGATTTCCGTCATGTATTCCACGACCGCCTTCACGACCGATTCCGGCTTCGGAAAGGAGGTCGCCGAGTTGTCTAAATATACGCTTTTCATTCTTTTTATCCCCTCTCGCTTCGTCCTCCGTAAGTATAGCACAAAGGAAAAACCTTGAGAACCGAATCGAAACCGTATAAATAAAACAAATGGAGACGAGGCCATGTATCATTTTTTTTAATATGAACTTGGCGATTGACAGGGGCGAAAAAAAAGGGTATCATACAAATAGTTTTATACCGACTGTCAGTCTAAAAAGGAGGATGCCGTGAGCAAGCGGGAACAGATTTTGGATACCGCCCTTTCCCTCTTTATGGAAAAGGGCTTTGATAAGACCTCGATCAGCGAGATTTTGGACGCGTGCGGGATCGCCAGGGGAACCCTGTACTACCACTTTATTTCAAAGGAGGCGATTATGGACGCGATCATCGAGCGCTCCGGCGCCGCCATCCTCGCAAAGGTGGAGGAAGTCCTGAAGGGAAAAGCGCTCTCTTCTTATGACAAACTCTTTTTGATGTTCCGAGGATTGAATATGAGGAGCCTCACGGGAGGCGCCCAGATGGTGGACTACCTGAACCGGCCCCAAAACGCCCTCTTTCATGAAAAGAGCAACCGGCTGGTCGTGGAAAAGATTGGCCCCCTCCTCACCGACATCATCCGCCAAGGCACAGCGGAAGGCGTCTTTGATACCCCGTATCCGGAGGACTGCGCCGAGATGATTCTGATTTTGGCCATCGGCTTTCTCGATCAAAGGGAGGGCGGCGGGGAAGAAGGGGCCCAAGCGCGCATGGGAAGCCTCTTTCACGCGGTGGAGAGGATGCTCGGTGCGGAAGAAGGGAGTTTCCTTCGCTATCAGGAACGAATGGAATCAAGGGCTCCCCAAAGCAAGCCGGCACAAAAGACGCCGAAGGCCCGCCCGAATTAGAATAGGGAGGAACAGATGTACCGAAAACTATTAAAAAACGACTTCAAGCACAACCTGCTCCGGCACCTGAGCATCGCTTGCTTCATCACTCTGTCGGCCTCACTCCTGGCGAGCGCGGGTCATCTGGGGGTGCAGCTCGCGCGCTCGATTGACCGCCTTTTTGAAGAGGCCAAAACCCCGCACATCCTGCAGATGCACAGGGGCGAGATCGATCTGCCGCGCATGGGGGCCTTTGTCGCCTCTCATCCGGAGATTGCGGACTTTCAAATCCTGCCTTTTTTGAACATCGATAACAGCCTCCTGCAGGTAAACGGAAGCTCCTTGCAGGACTCGGTCTACGACAACGGCTTTTCCGTGCAGAGCGAGCGCTTCGACTACCTCTTTGATTTGGAAGGCAGGCTCATACAGGCGAAGCCCGGCGAAGTTTACGCCCCGGTCTTTTACCTGAGCTCGGGCCTGATACAGGAGGGAGACAAGCTGCAGGTCGGGGCCAAGAGCTTGAGTGTCTCCGGCTTTGTCAGAGATTCTCAGATGAATTCTTCGCTTTCGGTATCCAAGCGCTTTGTGATCAGCCGGGAGGATTTTTTGGAGCTGGAACCCTTGGGCGAACTCGAGTCCCTGATTGAGTTTCGGCTTCACGATACCGAGCGGACCTCGTACATCGAAAGTGAATACGCAAAGCATAAGCTCGAATCGAACGGCCCGCCCATCCTGAGCTATCGCCTCTTTCAGATTGTAAATGCGTTTTCGGACGGCGTCACCATCCTCGCCCTTGTCCTGATTGCCATTCTGGTGATCGGCATCTCGATGCTCTGCCTTCGCTTCGCCCTCCTCGCCAAACTGGAGGAGGACTACAGGGAGCTGGCCATGCTGAAGGCGATCGGGCTTCCGCTCAAAAAGTTGAAACGCCTCTTTTTGGCAAAGTACCTGTTTCCGGCCTTCGCGTCGAGCGCCCTGGGCTTCCTGCTCTCCTTCGCCCTACGCATCCCCCTCTCGCGCAATATGAAGGCGTTTTTTGGGGAGCCCGAGGGGGAAGCGATGCAGGTAGCGGTTTCCCTGTTTTTGAGCGCCCTGGTCTTTTTGATTTTGTCGGCCCACATGCGGACCCTGGCGACGCGCATCAAAAGACCGTTCTTTGGGAATCAGGACAAGCTTGCCGCACCGCGCTTCCTCGCCCTGCTCCCTCGCCCGCTTCACCTCGCCCTTGCGGACCTGTTCAGCAGACGCAAGACCTACTCGACGCTGGGCCTGATTTTTGTGGCGGCGGTCTTCATCCTGAGCCTACCGATGACCATTTACACGACCCTTTCGGACGAGAGCTTTGTGAACTATATGGGAATCGGCAGCTACGATGTCCGAATTGACGCGGCTTCGCTCCAAGGCAGAGAAGAGGAGAGCGAGGCCCTGCTCGAAGAGCTCTCTAACGATGAAGCGGTCGCGCGCTTTGAACGCTTTGAAGGGAGACTGCTCGACTACCTGAACGCGGACGGGGAGATGGAAAAACTGTGGGTTGACTTCGGCGAGCACAAAAGCTTCCCGATTCAATATGTGGAAGGCAGGGAGCCCCGCAACGAGGGAGAGCTCGCCCTCTCCAAGCTGAAGGCGGACGAGATGAAAAAGAGCGGCGGCGACGCCCTGACCCTGGTGGTGGACGGCAGAAAAAAAGAAGTCCGCATCACCGGCATCTACTCGGATTTGACCAACGGAGGAAAGAGCGCAAAGGCAATCTTTCCGATTGAGACGCCGCCAAGCAGGCTCCTGATCCCGGTGGAGCTCAAAACGGGTGCATCCGCAAGCGCTTTTGTCGAGAACTATCGCACGCGCTACCCCTTTGCCAAGTGCTCGGACACCGAGAGCTACCTCGCCCAGATCTTCGGAAACACCATCCGCCTGATTCGAAGCATCACTTGGGTGGCCATCTGCGCCTCGCTTCTGTTGATTTTCTGTATTGTGAGCCTCTTTGTCCGCATGCTCTACACGAAGGATCGCGCAGAAAACGCCCTCTTGGAATCGATCGGCTACACCAAACGACGGATTCGGAGGCTCTACGCCATCAGAACCCTGTTTATGCTGACACTCGGCTTGGGACTGGGAATCCTCCTGTCACTGAGCCTTGGCGACCTGCTCGCCTCGCGGATTCTCTCTCTGATCGGGGTCCACGGCGTCCGCTTTCTGAGAGACCCGCTCTTTACCTATTTTGCGGTTCCCGTCCTGCTCCTGCTTGCCAGCGACTTGGGTGTTCGCTTGGGCTGCGCGGGACACAAAGGGAAGCCCATCGCCCAATCCCTAAAGGAGGATATTGAATGAGTATTTTACAAGGAAGACAGATTAGAAAAACATACCGAAGTGAGGACTTCAAGACCGAGGTTCTGAAGGGCATCGACATCGAGATTGCGAAAGGGGAATTCGTCTGCATCATGGGCAAGTCCGGCTCCGGAAAGTCCACCCTCCTGAATGTCCTCTCCACCCTGGATTCCTTTGAATCAGGAGAGATTCTCTTTGAGGGACGATCGCTCGCGGGCCTTCGCGAGGAGGAGGCGAGCAGGCTCAGAAGGGAGTCCTTCGGCTTCGTCTTTCAGCTCCCCAAATTCGTAAAAAACCTGAGCATTTTGGACAACATCCTTCTGCCTTCCCTCGAATACGAGAAGGACAAGAAAGGCGCCAAAGCAAAGGCAAGGGAGCTGATGAAAAGACTCGGCATCGAAGAAATCGCGGAAAAGAACAGTTCCCAAGCCTCGGGCGGTCAGCTGCAGCGGGCGGGAATTTGCCGCGCCCTGATCAACGAGCCCAAGCTGATTTTTGCCGACGAGCCGACGGGCGCCCTGGACTCCAAGTCGGGAGAGGAGGTCATGGCACTCTTCGCGGCCCTCAAAAAAGAAGGAAGGAGCATCCTGATGGTCACGCACGATGCGGGCGTCGCCTCACAGGCAAGCCGCGTCCTCTTTATGAAGGACGGACTCCTGCAATCGGAACGAAAACTCGGAGATAATACCGACGAGAACCGCGCCCGGATTCAGGAACTCATCGAAACCCTCTAACGGATTGAAGCGGGGCAAGATAAATGATATAATAATAATATACTATTGATGCAGTAGTGAGGTAAATGCTACAACTATTCCGGTTCCTACAGATGAAACGACGCGGAAAAGGCTCTCTTTTTTGGAATCTTTAGTCGGAGGAATAAGCCATGGAAAAAACGGATTGTATCATATTTGAAGAAGTCGGCAAAAAATATGGCGACTTTACTGCGCTGCAGAATATCAGCTTTGAAATACCAAAACATTCTATCGTCGGTCTCATCGGAGCAAACGGTTCGGGGAAAACAACCCTGATTAAATGTATGCTCGCCCGGTTTCGAGACTTCACCGGAAAGATTTCTATTTTTGGTGCAGACAACTCCCAAGTGGAACAGACAGATTTCATTTTTTCTTTCATTCCGGACACGCCGATTCTGTATGAAGAACTCACCCTGCGGGAACATTTGGAATTTATCAGCAAGATGTATCATAGCGAATCCCGAGTGGATGAGCTCATTCAAGTATTTGAGTTAAAGGAGCAGCTCGATAAATTTCCTCATGAGCTCTCAAAGGGAAATCGACAAAAGCTGTCCATCTGCACCGCCCTTTTGAGGGAGTATCAGTTGCTCATTTCCGATGAGCCGTTTACGGGACTCGACCCCATACAAATCAACACATTCAAAAGGATACTTTCCGCATTGAAAGATGCGGAAAAGACCATCCTCGTATCAACCCATCTATTGAACCTGATAGAAGACTTGTGTGACTACTTTGTGATGCTCGATCACGGAGAAATTCTACAATGGGGTAAGGTATCCAATTTTCTCTGCGAAAGTTCCAAATACAAGAGTCTGGAAGATCTTTACCTTTCTTTAACTAAAAACAAAGAAGGAAAGGGGGATAACAAGAATGAATGACTTGCGTTTATTCTTACGATTCTGTCTAAAATATCGCATCCGAACTCTCTGCGCCCTAATTAAAAACCTCTATAAGGGGCTTCTGATTGTCTTTTTCCTCATCGGCTTCTTTGCGATCCAATCTTGGAAACTAATGACACTGAACCGGGAAACCCTATACTTGTACAGGAAAGAAGCTTTTCTCCTGTTATGCTTCCTAAATTTCGTATTTTTTGCTTGGAACAAAAAGACACCCTTTCTATGCCACCCTGCAAGCCTGCACTTTTTTTCGGGAAGTAAATTCAAAAAAATCTTAGTCTTCAAGTTGATTCAAAAACTGCTCAAGTATGCTTGCACCGGTTTTCTTCTCGCTTTCATCTTCTCAAAATTTCAGGTAACGGTGCAGATACTCACCCTTCAACCGGTTATTTGGAACCTATTGACCTTCTCTTTTGCAGCTAGATTCCTTATCTATCACAAAGCTGTGAGTACTAGGAGAGTATATTTACTGTTTCACATCCACGCCCTTTTTTTGAATCTCTCGCTTTACGCTCCGTCTCTTCTCAAATGGTTTATTCTGTTTGCTACAACTTCGTGTTCTCTGTTCCTCATAGTCCAATGCACCCGAATCCCGATTTTTACTGATGACTTACTATCGGAGCTCATTCATATCAATCGCGCAAATGATTTGACAAAAGGACGAAACCTGAGCGATGCGAAAGAATTCTGTAGAGAAATCTCGGCTAAGAGACACAGGAAAAACTTTCTTTTACGCCTGTTCCGATTTAAAGATCCGCTATTGCAAAAACATTTGATTTCTTTCACTAGAACCAATCTCTTTATTGCCTTCTATCTTTTTTCAATCTTAATTCTGTTACTAATCCTATATCGCTTTGAACTCTTTGAGTTTGTGATAAAAATCAAGAATAACGGGTTAGGAACGCAGGTTCTTGGGATTCACCAAGCACTTATGATCAGCAACCTTTTTGAACTCATCGCATCCCAACAGGATATTTTGATTGCAAAGAGTCAAGACGGTCTCTATCTACCTTACAGCCGGAAACGGATTTCCTTTTCTTTTTTCAAAATTGGTGTGCCCGTCCTTACAATAGAACTCTTGATTGTGGGAGCGGTCTTACGCATTTCCATACTCACTATCCTGATTTCATTCCTACTCTACGTTCTCTTACTCCTGCTCATTCTGAATCTTAAAAGTGAGAAGAAGGGGCCTCTCTTTCGGTTTGCAATCCTATCTGTTCTTTTTGGGATCTCTATCTTTTTTTTCATAGCCTAACGCTCCCTATCGAACAGACAATCATCCTGACAACGGATTGAAGCGGGGCCAAGTAAAGTGCTATAATTTATAAATAAGAATCCAATAGGACGACGCATAGAAAACAAATTCAAGGAGGACACTATGGAAGCATCTTTTCCGATTCCGCAAGCCATTCAGGACTTTCTCGCGCTCAAGCCGAGTTGCCCGCAAATGTCTCTGCTTCCCTGCATTTATACGGACTTTGAAGAAATGCAGCTGGAGTCCCGTTCCGGTTGCAGAGAGTCCGGAAGAATTCCTGAACGTTCTGAAAACGATTGCAGAGACAGAGCTCGTCTTTCCTTGTAACTTAGACTTTTTAGGAGACGCGATTGACAGAAGCAGCCCCTTTTGGATAGAGGTAGAGGAGTCTTGCGAGGAAGACTAAAAAAAGATTCCCTAATTGACAATTTTTCTTTAAAAATCTGCCCATTCCCTCCGATATACTATTGCCAATAAGTATTCATTACTAACTGTGTATAAAGGAGTTAACACAATGCGGAATCTAAAAGGATTGCTACAATTTAAGAGCATCAAGACCAAAATCGCCTTTACCTTTACTCTACTCATCCTAATGGTCTGTCTGATTTTGCTTCTCTTCAACGTGCTGATGATGAAGAAGGCCTTTTACGAACAGATCGAGGATGACATCATACTGGTCACCTCGCAGGCTTCGAGAATGATTGAAAATGACTTGAAGAACAACGAGAACCTGGTCGTCAACCTGACCAATACCTACGCGCTCACAAAGAATATGAGCCGCGTGGAGCGCGCAAAGCTCTTTGAAAAAATCGCCGAGGAGCAGGGCTTTATCGAGTTCCTGTTCGCAAAGCCGAACGGGGACGGTGAAAACCTGAACATGGCGGGCGCGACCTTCAATTTGAACGAGCGGGAGTATTTTAAGCGTTCGATCGCCGGCGAGGTCTACACCAGCGACATCCTGGTCGACCTGGTGACAAAACAGAAAATCATCGCGGTCTCGGCTCCTTACTACGAGGGAGACAAGATTGTGGGAGTATTTGCCGGCATCAAATCGACCGACTTCATCAGCGAAACCTGCGAGACCTTCAAGTGGGGCGAGAGCGGGATTATCTCGGTCTACGATCAGGACAGCAACGTCCTGGGTCACACCAACCCCGAGGTCATGAAGAGCGAGCTCAACATCATGGAAAAGGCCAGGACGGATGAGAGCTTCCGAAAATTGGGAGACTTTTTCATAAACCAGGTCAAGACCGAGAAGTTCGGCGCCGGAAAATATTTCTTCTTAGGAAAGAATAAGGTCGCCGGCTTCAGCAACAACGAGAAGCGAAAACTGACGGTCATCACCTCGATCAACGAAGATGAGATTTACCAAGGCATCAACAAGCTGACCCTCTTGATTATCGCCATCATCGCGGGTATGGTCGTCCTATCCGGCCTCTTTATCTACTTTGTGATCGCCAACTCCCTCGCCAAGGTCTTTACCAGCCTGAAAACGGACCTGGAGACCATTTCGAACTACAATTTGTCGGAAGAACCTGCGTCGGATTACTCGGCGCGAGGCGACGAGGTCGGATCGATTTACACATCTTCCCTCTCCCTCAAAGAGAACCTTTCGAATATTGTGCAGCACATCAGGGAATCGGCCGAGAATCTTGGCGAAGCCTCTCTGGCGCTGAATGAGAAGTGCGAACAGGGCGCCAGGATTGCGATGGAGATCTCCGACGGGGTGGACGAGATTGCCCACGGCGCTTCCTCTCAGGCGGAGGATACCCAAAAGGGCGTGCTCAGAATCCAGCAGATCAGCGAACTGATTGAGAAGAACAAGGGCAACCTGGAAAAGTTGAACCGCTCTTCCGACCAGGCGGATAACTTAAAAGATGAAGGACTGGATACGATGAAGCTCCTTTTGAAGTCCACCAAAGAAAACAAAGACATTTCTTCCGACATCAAGGAGGCGATGGGTCATACCAAAAACAGTGTGGATGAAATTAAGGAAGCGGGTGAAATGATCAAGTCGATTGCCGACCAGACCAACCTTCTCGCTTTAAACGCTGCCATTGAAGCCGCGCGCGCCGGAGAAGCAGGAAAGGGCTTTGCAGTTGTTGCCGAAGAGATCAGAAAGCTGGCAGAGAACTCGGCTTCGTTTACGGAACAGATCAACAACTCGGTTTCCGAGCTTCTCTCAAGGACCCTCTACGCAGTGAACAAGATTGATTTATCTTCCGACATCGTAGAAGAACAGGCGCACAATGTTGAAAATGTAGAGGAGAAGTTTAAGGGAATCGCGGGCGCGATCAACGAGTTCAGGGAATACTTAAAGGATATCATGACATCCAACGAGGAACTTTCAACGGCGCAGAACGCCCTTTACCAAATTATGGAGAATTCATCGGCCCTATCAGAGGAGAATGCGGCTTCCACCGAGCAGATCGCGGCCTCTGTGCAGACGCAGAACGAGTCCTTCCACGAGATTGCCTCAAAGAGCCAGTCGCTCTCCGAGCTTTCAAGCAGCTTGAACGAGCTGATCAATAAGTTTGTCCTGTAAGTTTGAACACAGTTATTTTATAAGACAGCAAGGGCTGAATCCGCAATGGGTTCCGCCCTTTTTTTATCATAAATTTTATAAAAAGAAGCGGATTCTGTAATAATTTTTTATAAAGAACCGATAAGAAATTGGGCACAGCTACATTTCCACATAAGCTTGAAACAACTCTATTTTCTGTAATGCTTCTAATCTATTATCAATGTTTCTAGGAAAGGCTTCTTACCCGAATCAAAACAGTGGAAATCTTGCTCAAAAGTTATATTTGAAGACTTAAAATATTTGGAGGAAACCATGAACCTAAAGAAGAAAATGCTGGTCTCTGTACTGGCTCCCGTATTGTTGGTAGTTACGATCCTGTCCTTGGTCTCATACCTTTATTCCAAGGATCTGTTAATCAAAGAGAGCATGCAAAACATCGCTTCCATGGCGGAAAAATACGGTTCCGACATAGAAACCATTCTTTCTGAAAAAATTGCCTATGTGACGATTTCAGCGCACAGCATAGAGAATACCGATTTCAAAGATGAAACGATTTTAGACAGCTTGTTGTACTTGACCAAAAATGTAAAGGGAACGCTCGGCTTTTTCATGGGTTTTGAGAACAAAAAATTTCTGGACGGAACGGGATGGGTTCCCGATGCCAACTTTGATCCGACTTCAAGGGATTGGTACAAAGACGCCATAGGAAGCGACTCTGTCCAGATTTCTCCCCCCTATCCAAATGCAATGGACCGAAGCTTGGTCGTGACGATCAGTAAAAAGGTAAATCGTGGCGGCAAGCCTGTAGGTGCGATTGGAAGCGATGTCTCTATGAAGGAGTTGGAAGATCTGGTAAAAAGCATCAAAATCGAAGATACCGGCACTGCCTATCTGCTTGACGGTAGCGGACACTTCATGGCACACGAGTCCTTCACCTTTGATCAGAGCCTGGAAAGTGTGGAAAAAGATCCGAACAAGACACTCACGAAAAAAATTATGAATGGCACCGAAAAGGTGTTTTTAAATGAAACCGACGGTATCGACAGAATTTACGCAATGAATGATATTAAGGGAACCGACTGGAAACTGATCCTATATGCGCCCGAAAAAGAAGTGGTCAAAGCATCGAGAAGCCTCGCAGTCTTCATGGGCATCATCGGAGTCGCTTCCATTTCACTGCTGATCATCATTGTCTTTGTCATTGCCGGCTCGATCACCAAGCCCATCCTTCGCCTCTCAACTTGTGTAGAGGATATGGTAAACTATGACTTCACTTTAAACGAACAATCCCCTTCTGTCATCTACTCCAAGCGAAGTGATGAAATCGGCTTGATTTCAAGATCCCTAATTAAAGTGAAAGAGACGATCAAAGATATGATCATCAATATTCAAGACATCGCAAACCAGGTTTCCGCTTCCTCAGAAGAGCTGACTGCTACCAGTGAGGATACCGCAACCCTATCGGAAAGCATTGCCAATGCCGTGGGCGTGATCAGTCAAAACGCCTCGCTGCAGAATCAAACCATGCATGAGGGGGATGAGGCGATGAAGGTGATGGACAAGGAACTCTTGAGCAATCAGGATATCATCGAAAACCTGAATCGGGAGACGAAGGCGGTCGTGGTCGCAAAAGAGAATGGAATTGCTACGATCTCCGACCTGGTGGATTCGACCGAAAAGACCAAACAATCTACCGTTGAAATCACAGAGGTGATCTCGAATACCAATGAGAAGGCGATCGCAATCGCTTCTGCGAGTGATATGATCAAGTCGATTGCCGACCAGACCAACCTACTCGCATTAAATGCAGCCATCGAGGCGGCCCGCGCCGGAGAATCCGGAAAAGGCTTTGCGGTCGTTGCCGAAGAAATCCGAAAACTGGCGGAAGATTCCACCAAATTTACCGAAGAGATCAAAGATATTGTGAGCGATTTGACTTCCATCACTTCCAAAGCGGTGAGCATTATGAACGACATTGGTGCGGTTGTCGGCGAGCAGGGCACGAAGGTGTCCGAAACCAAGAACCAGTTCTTCGCCATTTCCAGTGCCATAGACAAGAACGAGAGCGAAATCAATCGCTTGAACCGATCAAAAGAGGAACTGGAGAGCACCAAGGCTTCCCTGCTTTCCATCATAAAGACGCTCACCGAACTTTCGGGAAACAATTATCAAAGTACGGTAGATGTGGCAAGTTCGGTTGAGAGACAAACTGCATCCTCACAGGAAGTGGCGAGTGCCAGTGCGAACCTTGCCTCTATGGCACAGGACTTGATCGAAATGATCGCCAAGTTTAAAATCTAAACGGATCGAAACTGAGAAAACACAAGACAGTCATTCAGAAAAGAAGCGGTCCGAGAATGTAAGAAACAGAGAACCCCGCTTCTCTGTTTTTTATGTTTGAAAGCAGCTAATCTGTTATGAAACAAGCATTGTCTGTTAAAAAATACCGTCTCCTATTAACAAGAACCTTATTGTTCCGATATAAGATATTGATTATAGCGGATTTTGATTTCATTTCAAACGCGCTTCAAAATCTGTTTTCAAGTGAAAAGATAGTAGTACATTTGGAGGAAAATATGAAGTTGAAAACAAAAATGCTGGTCTCAATCCTGATTCCGGTTCTCTTGGTCATCATGGCGCTGTCCCTGGTGTCCTACCTGTACTCTCGGAATTTGCTGATTGAGGAAAGCATGCAGAATGTAGAGAATATGGCAAAAAAATACGGTTCGGACATCGAGACCATCTTATCGCAAAAACTGGCATACATAGAAATTTCCGCAAACAGCATTGAAAATTCGGACTTTGACGACGAAAAAATGCTCGCCGACCTGACCTATCTCACCAATAATGTAGCGGAAAGTTTGGGCTTTTTCGTCTTTTTCAGTGACGGAAAGTACCTGGACGGAACCGGTTGGATTCCGGATGCGAGCTTTGATCCCAAATCGAGGGACTGGTATAAGAATGCGATGGATTCCGAAACCGTCATCGTTTCTCCGCCTTATGTGAGTGCTGCCACCAATACGATGATAGTCACCATCAGTAAAAAGATTCGCCGTGACGGAAAGCCGGTGGGAGTAATCGGAAGCGACATCACCATCAAGCAGCTGGAAGACATCGTCAAGGGGATTCAACTGGAAGAGACCGGAAAGGCCTACCTGGTTGACGGAAACGGACGCTTTATGGTACACGAAACATTCACCTTTGATGACAGCCTCGAGAGCTTGGAAAGCGATCCGAATAAACCCCTTACAAAGAAAATTTTAAACGGAACTGAGACGGTCTTTACCAATGAAACGGAAGGAATCGACAGACTTTACGCAAAGTATAACATTGAAGGGACGGATTGGAAGCTCGTGCTTTACGCGCCGGAGAAGGAAGTGGTCAAAGCATCGAGAAGCCTCGCAGTCTTCATGGGCATCATCGGAATCGCTTCCATTGCACTGCTGATCGTCATTGTCTTTGTCATTGCCGGCTCGATTACCAAGCCCATCCTTCGCCTCTCAACTTGTGTAGAGGATATGGTAAACTACGATTTCACACTGACGGAGCAATCCCCTTCTGTCATTTACTCAAAACGAAATGATGAAATCGGCTTGATTTCAAGATCCCTAATTAAGGTGAAAGAGACGATCAAAGATATGATCATCAATATTCAAGACATCGCAAACCAAGTTTCCGCTTCCTCAGAAGAGCTGACTGCTACCAGTGAAGACACTGCTACTCTTGCAGAGGGCATCGCCAATGCCGTGAGCGTGATCAGCCAAAACGCCTCGCTGCAGGATCAAACCATGCATGAGGGGGATGAGGCGATGAAGGTGATGGACAAGGAACTCTTGAGCAATCAGGATATCATCGAAAACCTGAATCGGGAGACGAAGGCGGTCGTGGTCGCAAAAGAGAATGGAATTGCTACGATCTCCGACCTGGTGGATTCGACCGAAAAGACCAAACAATCTACCGTTGAAATCACAGAGGTGATCTCGAATACCAATGAGAAGGCGATCGCAATCGCTTCTGCGAGTGATATGATTAAATCCATTGCGGATCAGACGAACCTGCTTGCCCTCAATGCTGCAATCGAAGCTGCACGTGCAGGAGAAGCCGGAAAGGGATTCGCGGTCGTTGCCGAGGAAATCAGAAAACTGGCGGAGCAATCGAATACCTTTACCGAAGAAATCAAGGAAATTGTAATCGACCTGACCGACAAAACTTCAGAAGCGGTCGATATTATGAATGCAGTCGGCGTCATTGTATCGGAACAGGGCTCAAAGGTTTCTGAGACCAAAGATCAATTCTTTGCGATCTCGGAAGCAATCGACAAGAACGAGAGCGAAATTGATCGCTTGAACCGATCAAAAGAGGAACTGGAGAGCACCAAGGCTTCCCTGCTTTCCATCATAAAGACGCTCACCGAACTTTCAGGAAACAACTACCAAAGCACCGTGAATGTCGCAGATTCGATAGACAGGCAGACCGCTTCCTCACAAGAAGTGGCGAGTGCCAGTGCGAACCTTGCCTCTATGGCGCAGGAGTTGATTGAGATGATTGCAAAATTCAAAATATAAGATTCCAAGAGAGGGGGAACCCCCCTCTTTTTTTGTAGAAAGCAAAGAGCGCTTTCTCTTTATTTCTTTGGTTTTTTGATGGAAATGGGACGAAGTCGGTGCTATAATAGAAATGAAAAAAATGTCAAGATCGAAGGAGAGAAGCATGGGCTCATTTGGCAAGAAGAAACGAGAAGACGAGGTCTTACAGCAGGACAGGAGCATCATCACCGATGCACCCGGAAGAATTTTTGTCATGCGCCTGCTCTTTAGAGAACTCTGCGAGTTGCCGGACCAAGATAGGCTTCAGCGCGTTCTGCAGGAACACCTGGGGGAAAGCGAAGCCGTATCTTACGACAAGGACTTCGCAATTTTTACGCCCAAAACCTTTCTTGTGGAATACGACGAGGAAAAAAAGGCCCCCCTCAGCTCCTCATTTCCTCTTGCTCGAAAATCAAGGAACCTGTCATAGCCAATCAGGGAAGTCATCGACATTGACATGGGAGAATATGCCGCCGGCAGCAGGTAAGATTTTGGAAGCCGGATGACAGTTCAGCAAGGAGGCGCTAGACGGATGCAACTCATAGAAAAGGTCAAAAGGATAGAGCAATCCATCATCGAACGGTTTGAAGATTGGGATTTGGATAACCCCGTCGAAGAAGGCTACTTTGATGCGTATAAGGAAGTACAGGGCGCCACGGAGGACGCTTTTTTGAGCTTCGAGCAAAGATTCGGTATTTTACTACCGGAGGATTTTAAGGAGTTCTACCGCTACAAGAACGGAAGTAAATTTTTTTGTATCCTGCCCACTCTTATTGACGAAGCGGATTACAGCTTCTGCACGATGAGCTTGCAGGAGATCATAAAAACCAAAGAGCACTTTCAGAACAGAGACGCTCTTCTCACAGAGTTTAGCGAGTTCTTTACGAGTCAGGATATCGAAAGCATGCGAGATGATCGAATCAAACCCTATCTATTTAACAGAAAGTGGTTTCCCTTTGCAGAGTATTGCAATTCCTGCTTTCTGATGTTGGATTTTGATCCTGCGGAAAAAGGAGTTCCCGGCCAGATTCTCTGTTACATCCATGACCCTGACAAGGTGGTCTATGTGGCGCCGAGCATCGATGCCCTCCTCTCTCAGATCCTCGAGGAACTTTAGTCATTGCGTCATTTATTCGAAAGCGAAAGGAGCTTTTTATGTGGTTATTTTTCGGTATCGCGGCCATCCTGGCAGCACTTTTTAATGTATTAGTTTCCGCCAAGCGACGCCCAAATGTTTGGTATGGCTTTGCGAGTCTGTCTTTGTCTGCCCTCACAGTCTGCGCGTTTTATCAGGAAGCGGCAGAGAAAGTGATACACAATGATTTTGCCTACTTGATGGATGTTATGCCCACTGCTTCGAAACTGCTTTGGGCCTGCGTGATTATATCCATTCTCGTAAATGGGTCGGCACTGATTTCCAATAAAAAGAACTAGGCCGGAATCGGGCTTAAAATTTAGTTTTAAACATCTGCAGTCAAAATTAGGCACAAAGGCGGGCAAGACACTATGAATCTGAACCATCATTATGTAGAGCAGGGCGCAGGCTTCCCCCTTCTCCTTCTGCACGGAAACGGGGAGGACTGCTCTTACTTTGCGCATCAACTCTTTCGCTTCTCCGAACATTACCATGTTTATGCGATCGATACCAGGGGACATGGCAAGACGGAGAGGGGCACGGCTCCCTTCACGATTCGGCAGTTTGCGGAGGATCTGCTCTCCTTTATGAACACGCACGAGATTGAAAAAGCGAATGTACTCGGGTTTTCCGACGGCGCAAACATCGCGATGATCTTTGCGATGAAGTATCCGAACAGGGTGAACAAGCTCGTTTTAAACGGCGGGAATCTGAATCCCGATGGCATGAAGCGAAGCGTTCAAATTCCGATTGAAATCGGCTACAGAATCGCGCAATTCTTCGCCCGCTTTCAGGAAAAGGCGAAGGCCAAGGCAGACTTATTGGCCCTGATGGTGGAGGATCCGAATATTGCCCCGGAAGAACTTGCCGGAATCAAGGCCCCTACCCTGGTTATCGCGGGGAACAGGGATATGGTGAAGGAGGAACACACCCGTCTGATTGCAAAGAGCATCCCCGGCGCCGAGTTGCAATTTCTAGACGGAGACCACTTTGTCGCAAGCAATAATCCGAACGCCTATAATGATGCGGTAGCTGCATTTTTATCAAAGAATCCTCAGTAGGACAAGGGAGAGCAGTATGGACTTTAAACAACTGGAATGTTTTGTGCACGTGGTGGAGAAGAAGAGCTTTTCCAAGGCCTCTGAGGCGCTGTATATCTCGCAGCCTGCCGTCACGAGCAATATCCAGAAACTGGAAAACTGGCTGAAAATTAAGCTGATCAACCGGCACGGCAAGGAGATTTCGATGACCGCGGAGGGGGAACTCCTCTACTTTTACGCCAAGGAACTTTTAAAATTGCGCGAAAAGGCGCTGTCGGACCTTCTTGAGAACCGCAACTTGAACTTCGGTCGCCTCAGCATCAATTCGAGCAGCATCCCCGCCCAATACCTCCTGCCTAAGCTGATCAGCGGGTTCAAGGCGAGCTATCCCAACATTCATTTTGACCTCAGGGTGGCGGGTTCCGGCAACGTCTTTGAGGAGCTTCTGGCAGGCAGAATCAACGTCGGTTTTGTGGGCACGGAGCTCAAAAACAAGACACTTCAGTATCTTGATTTATACGAAGATGAACTGCTGATGATCTGTTCCAAAGAAATCAGCTTTCCCGCTGATACGGTCAGCCTGGAAGAGCTGAGAGACTTTGATCTCATATTGCGCGAGGACGGTTCTGCAACCCGCAGGCTTCTGGAATCCGCCCTTCAAGAGGCAGGAAAATCACTGTCCTTCTTTTCCTCTGTCAGCGAGGTGGAGAGCAGCCAGACCATCAAGGCCATGGTCGCCCTCTCTTGTGGGATCGGCTTCGTCTCTGCCTTGGACGTACAGCAGGAGAAAGAACTCGGCCTCCTAAATGCTTACAAGGTCAAAGAACTCCCTCTAAAGCGAACCTTCCAAATGGTTTACGCGAAGGACAGGCATTTTTCTCCTGTAGAGACCGCCTTTATCGACTTCGTTCTCTCTTGGATCAAACGACAGGCGAACCGGCAAGAATCGAACGGCGCCTAAGCGAGCGGCCCTCAACGGGTGGAAGGGATCTTCTGAAAACGGGCGTTTTTCCGGCGCCCATCCACTTTTTTGCAGGGACTTGCGGAATCAAATGTTTAGATAAAAAATAAAGGGAGCGTAAACTCCCTATTTTTATATCCCTATTTTACAAGTTCAAACACAGCCATTTCAGCAGCGTCGCCCTTTCTAGGGCCAATTTTTACGATCCTAGTGTAACCGCCATTACGCTCTTTGTAGCGTGGGGCAATCTCGTCAAAAAGTTTCTTGCAAGCCGTCTTGTTACACAAGAAGCTCTCAGCCTGTCTTCTCGCATGAAGATCGCCTCTCTTGCCAAGGCTAATCATTTTGTCTGCAAACTTTCTGGCCTCTTTGGCACGAGTTACAGTAGTTTCAATTCTTTCATGCTCAATCAAGCTAATCACTAAATTTCTAAACATAAGAGATCTATGGCTTGATGATCTCGAAAGTTTTCTATACTGTGCCATGATATCCTCCTAACACTTACTCATCACCTAGTTTAAGACCAAGATCAAGCTCTTCCAGCTTAGCCTTAACCTCATCCAATGATTTTTTCCCTAAATTTCTAACTCTCAACATTTCGCTTTCGCTATATTCGGTCAATTCTTCTACTGTATTGATACTCGCGCGTTTCAAACAGTTGTAAGATCGAACGGAAAGATCGAGCTCCTCAATGGTCATTTCGAGAACCTTCTCTTTGATGTCGTCTTCTTTTTCAACCATAATTTCGACGTCGCTAATAGAGTCGGTCATATCGATGAACAAGTTCAAGTGCTCGTTCATAATCTTCGCGCTCAGGGCGATCGCCTCATCCGGTCTGATGGTTCCATCTGTCCAAACTTCGATAATCAGCTCATCATAATTGGTATTGTGGCCAATTCTCGCCTTTTCTACAGTAAAGTTCACTTTTTTAACCGGTGTGAATATCGAATCGACAAAGAGGATTCCCAGGACTCCGCTCTTGTCGGACTCTTCTTTATTCACATCTGCAGGAGTATAGCCTCTACCGGTTGTGATAGCGATTTCCATCTCGAGCTTTGCATCCGTCTCACAGGTACAAATGTACATGTCCTCATTGATAATGCTGACATCCGAACCGCAGATGATGTCACCGGCGGTAATGACGCCGCTGCCCTCATGTTCGATTCTGAGAATCTTTTCATCATCATCGGACAGCATTTGTGCTCTCAATCCCTTCAGGTTCAAAATCATATCTATCACAGTTTCTCTCACACCGGGTATGGTCGAAAACCTGTGCATAACGCCATCTATTTTAATCCATTTAACAGCTACGCCAGGAAGCGATGATAGCATAACCCTTCTCAGACTGTTTCCGAGAGTAGTTCCATAGCCTCTTTCGAGCGGTCCTAAAGTATATTTGCCATAGGAACTGTCGTTATTTTCTCCACAAACAATTGCTGGTTTTTCTATTTCAAGCATCAACGTTCCTCCTTTTTTTTATATTTTTAAAGCGTCCAGTTGTAAATTACACCCTTCTACGCTTAGGAGGTCTACATCCGTTGTGAGGGATAGGAGTTACATCCTCGATTGATGTGATGTTCAACCCAACTGCTTGCAATGCTCTTATCGCAGCCTCTCTACCTGAACCCGGTCCTTTTACAAATACTTTAACGTTCTTTAGTCCGTTCTCCATCGCAGACTTGGCAGCGGTCTCTGCCGCCATTTGAGCAGCAAAAGGAGTTGATTTTCTAGAACCTCTAAACCCTAAACTTCCCGCTGAAGACCAGGCGATGGCATTTCCGAAATCATCGGTCAATGTCACTAGGGTGTTGTTGAATGAAGCTTGAATGTGAGCTTGTCCACGCTCAATATTCTTTTTATCACGTCTTCTTCTTTTGACTTTTGTCTTTTTTACAGCCATTAAATACTCCCTCCCCTATTTCTTTCTACCGGCAACTTTCTTAGGACCGCGTCTTGTTCTCGCGTTCGTCTTAGTTCTCTGTCCTCTTACAGGCAATCTTTTTCTGTGTCTAATTCCACGGTAACATCCGATTTCTTGCAATCTCTTAATGTTCTGTGCAATCTCTCTTCTCAAATCACCTTCTACATTATACTCGTTCTCTACGATATTTCTTAACGTTTTTACTTCGTCATCTGTAAGATCTTGCACTCTTACATCCTCACTGATATTAGCGTCCTGCAAAATCTTCTGTGCGCTGCTTTTTCCCACTCCGAAAATGTAGGTAAGTGCTATTACAACCCTTTTATTTCTCGGAATGTCGACACCTGCAATTCTCGCCATTTATGCACCTCCTGATGTGCTTGTTAGTCCGTTTCTTCGACTATTTTCTTCTTGTAACCTCATATATTCTATGGTCTTACCTTATCCCTGTCTCTGCTTATGTTTCGGGTTCTGACAGATGATCATTACCCTACCTTTTCTCTTGATAATTTTACATTTCTCACAGATGGGTTTTACCGATGCTCTAACCTTCATTAGTATCCTCCGTTCTACTTATCGCGCCACGTTATTCTACCTTGCGTCAAATCGTAGGGCGATAGCTCCATTGTTACCTTATCTCCGGGAAGTATCCTGATAAAATTCATCCTCAGTTTTCCGGATATGTGCGCCAATACTTCGTGATCATTTTCAAGTTTGACCTTAAACATCGCATTGGGAAGCGCCTCTGTAACGACCCCTTTTACCTCGATAGTATCTTTTTTTGACATAATATCCTTTCCTTGTTACGCCCTTTGACCAAGCGAAAACTCCGCTATCGCATTCCTTAGCTGAACATCGGATACCTTTTCTCCTCTATCCAAGCTATCTTTTATAAATTTTGACTCCAGTTTACTCACACTCAAGTGCTTTAATTTCTTCAGTTTTGGCTTGTCGACCTTGCGCAAATCCCCATCGGCGATCAGGACAAAGTCGGAGTTTATGACTTTCAAAATAATAAAAGGTCTTAATTTATCTCTGCCAGCCTTTGAAATTACAAACGTGCCGACACTGACATTATTTTCAGAATTCAGTTCCACGCCTATTCCTCCGAATTGGTCAATATCACAGGACCATCCTTAGTTATGGCTATCGTTTGTTCATGATGAGCGGCAGCCAACCTGTCTAAGGTCACGACAGTCCATCCGTCATCCAGGGTCTCGACCTCGTAGGTTCCCAAGGTAATCATCGGTTCGACGGCAATGACCATGCCCTCTTTTAACCTCGGTCCCTTATCTCTGTCTCCGTAGTTCGGAACCTGCGGATCTTCGTGCAAGCTGGTGCCCACACCGTGTCCGACCAAATCCCTGACCACGCCGAACCCTCTGGCTTCGACGAACTTCTGAACGGAATTGCCGATGTTCGATAATCGGTTGCCGACATAGCACTCTTTTAAGCCTTCCTCGAACGCGAGTCTGGCGGTTTCCACCAAATTCACAATCTCGGGTTTGACGTTACCTACAAGGTGAGTCCTCGCGGCATCAGAATAATAGCCTTCAAAAATAACTCCAGCGTCGATGCTTACTATATCACCATCTTTTAGTTTCTTGTCATTCGGTATTCCGTGAACCACGACCTCATTCACAGAGGTACATAAGCAAGCCGGAAAGCCGTTATATCCTTTAAAAGCAGGCTTGACGCCCTCTCTCCTAATGATATCCTCGGCTATTTGATCCAGCTCCCTCGTTGTGATCCCTACTCGAATATGTTCTTTCAGGGTCCTATGGATGAGCGAGAGAATTCGTCCCGACTCAGCCATAAGTTCAATTTCCCTTTTGGATTTTACAGAAATCATACCTTACTCCAAGACCGCTACAATCTGCTGAAATACTTCATCAAATTCTTTCGATCCGTCGATGTCTTTTCTGATTCCCTTTTTTCCGTAATAATCTATCAACGGTGCTGTCTGCGACTCGTATACCTGGATTCTGTTTTCCACAGTCTCCTTGGTGTCGTCCTTTCTTTGGATCAGTTCGCCACCGCAAACGTCGCAAACACCGTCTTGTTTCGGCTTCTGATTTTGGATGTGGTATCCCTCTTTGCAGTCCTTGCAGACCCTTCTTCCCGAGATACGATCCACCAAAAGCCCCTTGTCTACATCAATATTGATTACCGCATCGATCTTGTAAGCCAAGTTGTCCAAAATGGCGTCCAATCTCTCAGCCTGTTCTACTGTCCTTGGAAAGCCGTCCAGCATGAAGCCCGACTTCAAATCATCCTTGCCAAGCCTGTCCTCTACCAACTTTATCACTAATTCGTCCGGAACGAGTTCTCCTCTGTCCATGTATCCCTTAGCTTCCAGTCCGAGTGGGGTTTCGTCCTTCACATTCGCTCTCAGTATGTCACCGGTTGAAATGTGCGCTACTCCAAACTTCTTGTTTATCCTTGCGGCCTGGGTTCCCTTTCCGGCACCCGGCGCGCCTAGTAAAACGATTCGCATTGTGTCCCCCTTAAATCCTATAGAAAACCTTTGTAATTCCTCATCAGCATCTGTGCTTCAATCTGTCTGGTCGTCTCAAGAGCAACACCGACTACGATGATCAGTGAGGTTCCTCCAAAAGCAGCTCTGATCGGTGTAAAGTTCATCATGATGTTAGGTAGAACTGCGATGATGCCCAAACAAGTCGCTCCGATTAGAATCAATCTGTTGACAGAGCGTTGAATGTACTCAACCGTCGGTTTGCCCGGACGGATGCCCGGTACGAAACCACCGTTTTTCTTCAAGTTCTCTGCGATTTCATACGGGTTGAATGTAATTGAAGTGTAGAAATAAGCAAAGAAAATGATGAGCAGGAATTGAATGATCATGAACAACCAAGAGCTGCTCGCAAACCATTTTCCAACCCAGATTCTGAATCCGGCATCCGCAGCCATGAACCCTGCAATCATACTTGGGATCGCGAGGATGGATGTTGCGAAGATGACAGGAATGACGCCCGCCTGGTTTACTCTGAGCGGGATGTGAGTCGACTGTCCGCCGTACATCTTTCTTCCCACCACTCGTTTTGCGTGCTGCACAGGAATTTTTCTCATACCCTGTGTAATCATAATTACGCCGGCAACCATGAAGAGGGCAACGATCACGAACAAAATTGCACTGATGATGTTGACTTCTCCGTCCTTCACCCTCATGATCAAATCGATGGTGCCGCTCGGCAGCCTCGCGATGATACCTGAGAAAATGAAGAGTGAAATACCGTTTCCGATTCCTTTTTCTGTAATGTGTTCACCCAAGTACATCAAGAAGGCGGTACCCGCAGTCAAAATGATGGCTGCGTAAGTTACACTCAAGAATCCCGGGTTTTTAAAGTACGGAAGGAAGATCCCGTAAGAGAATCCATACGCTTGAATCAAAGCGATAATGACCGTTCCGTATCTGGTGTACTGCGCGATTTTCTTTCTCCCGTCCAAGCCCTGCTTCGCAAGTCTCTCCAGGTAAGGGATCGCAACAGTCAAAAGGTTTAATATAATGCTCGCGGTGATATACGGTGTTATCCCCAAAGCGAACAAAGAAAATCTCTTAAACGCGTCACCACTCATCAGGTTGAAGATACCCAGGACACCTTCGCTGGCGGTGTTAGCCATTGCCAGCGATAGCGCCTGTCCGTCGATGCCCGGCAGCGGAATGTTCGCGCCGAGTCTAAAGATGAGAATCATCAATAAGGTATAGAGTATCTTGTTCCTGAGCGGTGTTATTTTCCATGCTTTCCTAAGCGTAGTGAACATTAGATCACCTCAGCTTTCCCGCCGGCTGCCTCTATTTTTTCGATAGCAGACTTTGTGAACTTCTGAGCCTGAACATTAAGGTTTTTGCTAAATGTTCCGAATCCCATAATCTTCACGCCGTCATCCACTTTTTTAATGATTCCAGCTTCTATAAGTTCTTTCGGACCTACAGTTGCTCCGTTTTCAAATTGATTTAACCTGGAAATATTTACTTCGGCCCAAACCTTCGCAAAACGCTTGTTGTTGAATCCGAGCTGTGGAAGTCTACGGAATAGGGGCATCTGACCACCCTCAAATCCCGGTCTGACGCCGCCGCCCGATCTTGAATTTTGACCGTTCATCCCTCTACCTGCTGTGGTGCCTTGGCCGGAACCTGAACCTCTTCCCAAGCGCTTAGTGGATGTCTTTCTTCCCTTGGATTTGCTTAACTCGTGTATTTTCACTTTCGCAACCCTCCTGTTAATCTACGATTTCGACTAAATGCTCGACTTGCTTGACCATACCTCTAATTTGAGCGTTATCTTGGTGCGTTTTCACTTGACCAATCTTTTTAAGTCCAAGCGCCTGAACAGTCTTTCTATGCTTTGGAATTGCGCCAATTGTGCTCTTTACGAGCTTTACGTTAATTTGTGACATGTCAGCGCCTCCTATCCTTTGATATCTTCTAGAGATTTTCCTCTAGCTCTCGCCACTTCCTCAGGAATCTTCAAATCTTGAAGTCCTTTTAGAGTAGCCTGTGCCATGTTTTTCGGATTGCTTGAGCCCAAAGATTTCGCTCTCACGTCCTTTACGCCCGCAAGTTCAAGCACGGCACGAACCGCACCACCCGCGATAACACCTGTTCCCTGAGGGGCAGGCATCAGAAGAACCTTTCCGGCTCCGAATCTTGCTTTGATCGGATGAGGAATGGTAGTCTCTTCTCTCGCAATCTTGATCAAGCTCTTCTTCGCGTCTTCGACAGCCTTTCTGATCGCTTCAGGAACCTCTTGCGCTTTTCCTGTGCCCAATCCGACGTGACCGTTTTCGTCGCCAACTACTACGAGTGCACTGAATCTGAAATTACGTCCACCCTTAACAACCTTAGCAACACGATTTATATTGATTACCGTTTCTTTTAATTCCAAATCGTTGGCATTGATTCTCTCTTGGTTCATTCTTTCCTCCTTAGAACTTCAGCCCGTTTTCACGTGCTGCGTCAGCCAATTCTTTAACTCTACCGTGATAAATATATCCTGATCTATCAAAGACGACTTCTTCAATGCCTACTTTAAGAGCTCTTTTTGCAAGCTCAGCGCCAACAATCTTAGCTGCTTCTTTATTGCAAGCACTCTTGATATCAAGAGCTTTATCGAGCGTTGAGCAAGATACCAAGGTTACCCCTTTTTCGTCGTCGATAATTTGTGTATAGATGTTTTTGTTCGACTTTTTCAGGTTCAGTCTTGGCTTGCTTGCTGTGCCAAAAATACTGTTACGCATTCTGGAATGACGCTTTTTGCGGCTCTTATTCTTATCAAATTGTTTAATCATTTCTAATTACCCCTTACTTCGCTGTCTTTCCTTCTTTACGTCTTACATACTCGCCCTCGTATCTGATACCTTTTCCTTTGTAAGGTTCCGGTCTTCTGAGGTCACGTATTTTCGCCGCGTAATTGCCTACCGCCTGTTTATCAATCCCTTTTACAATGATCTTTGTTTGCTCAGGAACTTCGGTAGTGATTCCCTCCGGATCCTGCCAAACGATAGGGTGTGAAAAACCTAACTGGATATCCAGGTTCTTGCCGTTCTTTGCCGCCCTGTAACCGACGCCGATGATCTCGAGCGTCTTCTGATATCCGTCTTTCACGCCTACGATCATGTTGTTGATGAGCGATCTTGACAAACCGTGCAAAGACTTGGCAATCTTTGTTTCGTTGACTCTGCTGATATTAACGTGTCCGTTTTCTTCAGAAACTACGATGAGCTTGTCGATTTGTTGTTCCAACTCGCCTAGTGGACCTTTTACCTTTACTATATTATCATCCGATACGGTTATAGTAACGCCTTGAGGTACTTCAATAGGCAGATTTCCTACTCGTGACATATTCTATTACCTCCCTTATCGATTACCATACGTAGCAGATGACTTCTCCGCCCACGCCCAATTTTCTTGCGTGTTTGTCAGTCATAACTCCACTTGAAGTAGTCAAAACGGCAGTTCCGAGGCCGCCCAAAACTCTTGGAACCTCGTCCTTGTTGACGTACACTCTAAGACCCGGCTTAGAAATACGTCTGATGCCTGTGATAACTCTTCTGTCCGCGTTGTATTTCAATTCCACTCTGATGGTTCCTTGAACTCCCTCTTCGATCAGTTCAAAGTTTTTGATGTAGCCTTCTTCCAAGAGAATCTCAGCGAGTTTAATCTTGAACTTAGAGGCTGGAATATCAACAGTTTCATGCTTCGCTTGATTCGCATTACGAATGCGTGTCAGCATATCTGCAATTGGATCAGTTAATGCCATATTGTTTCCTCCTCCCTAAACTACCAGCTCGCCTTTTTTACGCCGGGGATCTGCCCTTTGTAAGCGAGTTCTCTAAAGCAAATTCTGCAAATTCCGAACTTTCTTAGGAAAGCATGCGGTCTTCCACACAGTTTGCACCTGCTATATTCTCTGGTTTTATATTTTTGTTTTCTTGCTTGTTTAATCTTTAAGGCCGTCTTTGCCATAACACCCTCCTAGTTCTTTGCAAAGGGCATACCCAACAAAGTGAGCAACGCCTTTGATTCCTCGTCAGTTTTAGCAGTTGTTACAATGCTGATATCCATACCGCGAGTCGCATCTACGTTATCGTATACGATTTCAGGGAAGATCAATTGGTCTTTGATTCCCATTGTGTAGTTGCCTCTTCCGTCAAATGACTTCGACTTCACGCCTCTAAAGTCACGAACCCTTGGAAGTGCGATTGTAATAAGTCTGTCAAGGAATTCATACATTCTGTCGCCACGCAATGTTACTTTCGCGCCTACAGACATCCCGGCTCTCAGTTTAAAGTTCGCTACAGATTTTTTTGCCTTTGTTACAACGGCCTTCTGACCTGTGATTTGTGCCAACTCGTCGCAAGCAGCCTGGATGTACTTCGCGTTGTCCTTTCCGTCGCCGAGTCCCATGTTGATAATCACTTTCTCGATCTTCGGAACTTGCATCACGCTGTCGTACTTGAACTGCTTCATAAGGGCGTCTTTGATCTCGTTTTGGTAAACTTCTCTTAATCTAGCCATTACTTTCTACGCCCCCTTTCCCACTTCGGTTCCGCGATTACGTTTCCGCTCTTTACAGAAACACGCTCCGCGTCTCCGTTACTTCTGTTTATCTTTACTCTCGTTCCGGCCTTTGCCTTGTCGTCCCAAAGCATGACGTTTGACACGTGAATCGGAGCTTCTTTCTTAAAAATCCCACCAGTCTGCATTCTAGCGTTAGGCTTTTGGTGACGAGTAACCATGTTAACTCCCTCAACAAGAATTCTGTTTTCTTTTGGATAGCACTCGATTACTCTCCCCTTTTCGCCTTTATTTTCGCCTGTGATGACGACTATGGTATCACCTGTTTTAATCTTCATCATCTTCTCCTTTATTAAAGCACTTCCGGAGCCAACGATACTATTTTACTGAACTTCTTGTCTCTCAGCTCCCTAGTAACCGGTCCAAATATACGAGTACCTACCGGATTCATATCAGGCTTAATAATAACTGCAGCGTTTTCATCAAACTTAACAGTGATTCCGTCTTTTCTTCTAATCCCTTGAACAGAACGAACGATGACCGCTTTTACAACCTCACCCTTCTTTACAACGCCACCTGGTGTTGCCTGTTTAACTGAACAAACGATAATATCGCCGATGTTGCCGTATCTTCTTTTAGATCCTCCAAGCACTCTAATCGTCAGTAGTTCTTTTGCGCCTGAATTGTCGGCAACTTTTAACCTTGTTTCCTGTTGTATCATAGTCGCCCCCTACTTAGCTTTCTCTACTATTTCAACCAGACGCCATCTCTTATCCTTGCTAAGAGGTCTAGTTTCCATGATTCTTACCTTGTCGCCAACACTTGCCATGTTGTTCTCATCATGAACCTTGAACTTGTTAGATTTTTTAACTCTCTTCTTGTAGATAGGATGAGCAATAAAACCTTCGATCATAACGAGAATAGTCTTGTCCATCTTGTCGCTGACAACGCGACCGACTTTTACTCTTCTACTATTGCGTTCCATGTTTCCTCCTTACCTACGCTCTTTTGTCAAGTTCTTTGATAATTGTATTGACTCTAGCTATGTTTCTCTTCACAACCTTTATTCTCATAGGATTTTCCAATTGCCCTGTCGCGTGCTGAAATCTTAGGTTGAACAACTCATTTTTCAAATCGTTGAGTGTATTAAAGAGCTCTTTTTGTGATAATTCTCTAATATTTTTAGCTTTCATCAGAAGCACCACCTTCATTTATCGCATCTTCATTTTCACCCGTAGCTTCTACTGCTTGTTCAGCCAATCCGGCAGCCGCTAGAGCCTGGGCTTGTTGTTGTTTCATTTGTCTCGATTTCTTAGCGTCGTACTCAACTACGAAATCTCCTTCACGCTTCACGAATTTGCACTTAATCGGCAACTTCATAGCCGCAAGTCTTAGAGCTTCTCTAGCCAGCTCTTCGTTTACGCCGGCAAGTTCAAACATGATTCTGCCCGGTTTTACGATTGCTACCCAGTACTCCGGAGAACCTTTACCGGCACCCATTCGAGTCTCGGCAGGTTTTCTTGTAATCGGTTTGTGAGGGAAAATTTTGATCCAAACTTTACCGCCACGCTTTATCTTTCTGTTGATTGCAATACGCGCCGCCTCAATCTGATTCGCAGTAATCCAAGTCGGCTCCATTGCCATCAAGCCATATTCACCATAATTGACTTTGTTACCGCGAGCTGCACGACCTCTCAGGTTTCCTCTGTGCACCCTACGGCGTTTTACCCTTTTAGGCATTAACATAATTTAAGCCTCCTTAAGTTACTTATTATCATCACTAGCTTCAGACTTTGCTCTCGGCTTGTCTGTCGCAGGTCTCTTTCTTGGGTTTCTCTTGTTGTTCACACGAGTGTTCTTTTGGTTTGCGTTTCTCACGTTCTTAGACCTCGGTTTCTTTCTGATCAAAACTTTACCTTCGCCAAGTTTTGAAATGACTTCGCCCTTGTAGATCCAAACTTTGATACCAAGCTTTCCGTATGCCGTGTCGGCTTCTGCAAAACCGAAATCGATGTTCGCTCTGAGGGTTGATAGCGGAACGTTTCCTTCCGAATACATTTCGCTTCTCGCAATCTCCGCACCGTTCAATCTGCCCGATACCATAACCTTGATACCCTTTGCACCCGATCTGAGCGTTCTTCCGATTACCTGTTTCATCGCTCTACGGAAGCTGATCCTTCTTTCGAGTGACTGCGCAACGTTTTCCGCTACGAGCTGTGCATCCGTGTCGATGTTTTCCACCTCGCTGATGTCAAGCTTGACTTTCTTTCCGCACAACTTCTCGAGTTTTGCCTTTAGAACAAGAATGTTTGAGCCTTTTTTACCAACGATTTTTCCCGGTTTTCCTGTAAAAATATTGATGTGAACTTCTTCGTTCGCAAGTCTGTCGATGTAAACGCTTGAGATTCCGGCAACATAAAGCTCTTTTCTAATGAACTCTCTGATTTTGAAGTCGCCTACAAGATTGTCTGCAAAGTCTCTCTTGTTCGCGTACCATTTTGAATCCCAGTCCTTAATAATTCCAACTCTTAGCCCATGAGGGTTAACTTTTTGACCCATACTATACCCTCCTATTCTCTCTCTGCCACAACTACGCCTATATGAGAAGTTCTGATGATTCTCGGGTTAGCCATACCTCTAGACCCTGCCTTGTATCTTCTCATTCTAGGACCTTGGTTCGCATAAATCTCAGCAACATACAAAGAGTCCGCGTTCATATCGTGATTATTTTCAGCGTTTGCCATAGCCGATTCGAGAACTTTAAGAATCAATCCCGCGCTCTTTCTTGGAGTGAATTTTAAGATCGCTACCGCCTCTTTTGCATCTTTTCCTCTGACAAGATCACAAACGGGCTTTAGCTTTCTAGGTGAGATTCTTAAGTATTTTGCAACAGCTTTTGTCTTCACTGTCTGACCTCCTATTTCTTACCTTTATCGCCCGAGTGTCCCCTGAATGTTCTGGTAGGAACAAATTCACCGAGCTTGTGTCCAATCATATCTTCCGTTACATAAACGGGGATGTGCTTTCTACCGTCATGCACTGCAATCGTATGCCCTACAAAATTCGGAAATATTGTAGAAGCTCTAGACCACGTTTTCACCACGCGTTTTTCATCCGCCTGGTTCATTTCTTCGATTTTCTTCATTAACCCCTTGTGGACAAAGGGTGGTTTTTTAGGTTTTCTTTGCATCTATTATATCCCCCTTAGGCTACTTAGAGTGCCTTGACTTAACGATATACTTATCAGACTGTTTGTTACGTTTTCTAGTCTTAAGACCGAGTGAAGGTTTACCCCATGGAGTTGACGGAGCTTTTCTTCCGACAGGTGCTCTACCTTCACCACCACCGTGCGGGTGATCGTTCGGGTTCATGACCGATCCTCTTACCTTAGGTCTGAAGCCCATGTGTCTCTTTCTTCCGGCCTTACCGATTGTGATGTTGAAGTGGTCTCTGTTTCCGACAGATCCGATGGTCGCTCTGCAAGCTGCAAGGACCATTCTCACTTCGCCCGAAGGCAATCTCAACTGCGCGTATTTTCCTTCTTTCGCCATCAGTTGTGCACCGAGTCCTGCAGATCTTACGAGCTGTGCTCCTTTGCCCGGCTTCATTTCGATGTTATGAATGAAGGTGCCGACAGGCATTTGACCGATCGGCATCGCGTTTCCGATTTGTATATCGATGTTGTTTGTACCGCTGATTACCTCGTCGCCCACTTTCAATTTCTCAGGAGCGAGGATGTAGCTCTTCTCACCGTCAGCATAAACCAACAACGCGATGTTTGCAGATCTGTTCGGATCGTACTCAATCGCAGCTACTCTTGCAGGTACATCATCTTTGATTCTCTTGAAATCGATGATTCTATACTTTCTTCTGTTTCCGCCACCTCTGTGTCTAACAGTGATTCTACCCTTGGTGTTTCTTCCCGCATTCTTCTTTAAAGATTCCGTAAGCGCTTTCTCAGGTTGGTGTTTCGTGATCTCTTCAAACGAAGACACTGTCATCTGCCTTCTAGCAGGAGAGGTTGGCTTAAAAGATTTGATTCCCATTTTAGCCTCCTAGTCTCTAGTTCATGCCTTCAAAGAGTTCGATATCTTTGCTTTCAGGCGTCAATTTGATAATAGCCTTTTTCCAAGTTCTTCTGTATCCGAAGCTTCTTCCTTGTCTTTTCGGCTTTCCTTTTACTACGATTGTGTTAACTTTTTCCACTTCCACATCGAAAATCTTTTCGATCGCTTTCTTTACTTCTGCTTTGTTCGCTCTCTTATCGACTTCGAAAGTGTATTTTCTCTCGCCTGTCAGGCCCATAGCGTGCTCGGTAATAACAGGTCTGATTACTACGTCATATACCGTTTTCATTATGCATACACCTCCTCGATATGTTCCAAAGCGGCCTTAGTTAGCACGAGTTTTTCGCTGTTTATGATGTCATAAACGTTGATTTCACCAACAAAAAGCGTCTTTACTTTTGGAATGTTGTTTGATGACAGGATCGCGTTTCTGTTCAATTCTTTTGTGATGAACAACGGCTTTCTTCCTGCACCGATCGCTTGAATCATCTGGATGAACGTCTTAGTCTTAGGTGCTTCGAAGTTCATCTCATCCAATATGATGAGGTCTCCCGTTCTTACTTTATCAGTAAGGACTGATTTCAGACCCAATCTCTTTACTTTCTTAGGCAGCTTGTAGCTGTAATCTCTTGGCTTCTTAGCGAATGCGATTCCACCGCCCACATAGTGTGGAGCTCGGATGGTACCCTGTCTCGCTCTACCGGTTCCCTTTTGTCTGAACGGCTTTCTTCCACCGCCTCTTACCTCTGCTCTGGTCTTCGCTGAGTGTGTACCTTGTCTGCAGTTCGCCAAGTGGTTTACCACACAATCGTGAACGACACTCTCGTTTACCTCGATGTCAAAGACTGAAGGGTTTAGTTCAACCTGACCAAGTTTTTCGCCCTTAATATTTAAAATATCTACGCTTGGCATTTCTTACCTCCTAAACCTATTCGGCCTTAACCGCTTTTTTCACAACGACTAAGCCGCCTTTTGGTCCAGGAATAGCACCTTTAACCAAAAGTAATTTTCTCTCTGCGTCTACTCTGATAAGTTCTAGATTTTGAGTAGTTACTTGTTCGCCACCCATGCGTCCTGCCATGTGAGTTCCTTTGATAACCCTTGCAGGATAAGACGCAGCGCCTATTGATCCCGGACCTCTGTGGTATTTTGAACCGTGGGCCTCAGGTCCTCTCGATTGGTTCCATTTTTTAATGGTACCGGCTGTTCCCTTACCTTTGCTTGTTCCGGTTACGTCTACAAGCATGCCTGCCTCAAGTACATCCAACTTGATTTCCTGGCCGAGTTCATAGCCCTCTACCGAGTCCAATCTGAACTCCTTCAATACTCTTTTTGCTCCCAAACCGGCCTTTTTAAGGTGTCCCTTAGACGGTTTGTTAGCTCTTTGTTCCTTCCTGTCCTCAAAAGCGACCTGTATTGCGTTGTAGCCGTCAGTTTCCACTGTTTTGATTTGGCTCACATACATCGGTTCAGCTTGGATGACTGATACAGGCAACAAAGAACCGTCTTCCGCAAAAATTTGCGTCATTCCGACTTTTCTTCCTAAAATGTTCTGCATTTCGTTCCTCCCTGTGAACATTAGAGCGGATTGTAAATTACAATCATGCTAAGTTGTTAGGATATAACTTTAAATTATATCTCACTAACTATCTCTTGATTTCTACGTCAACACCCGCAGGCAAATCGAGAGTAGTTAGAGCGTTAACTGTTTTGTTTGTTGGGTTCAGGATGTCAATCAGTCTCTTGTGCGTTCTGATTTCGAACTGCTCCCTAGAGTCTTTGTACTTGTGTACCGCTCTGATAATGGTTACGATTTCTTTTCTAGTTGGCAGCGGAACAGGTCCCGATACATCAGCGCCTGTACGCTCCGCGGTTTCTACGATCTTTTTTGCCGAAAGATCCAAAACCTTGTGATCAAATGAAGTCAATTTGATTCTGATCTTGTTTGTTTGCATAATTTCCTCCAGAAACATATTATAAACTCGCCCGTGTGTTTCTTTCTTCAAACCCCACTAAAAGCGAGCACGCCAACGCTCACACTATCTTGTGTGAACTTCTCCACAAAAGTTATCCCGGTTCTGAAAAGCAGGTAACCTCTTGCGTCATCGCATTTGCGCCTAAAACGGCACTATGACAGTATATAGAAAAAACTGACGGCATGCAATAAAATCAAAGAAAAAACAATATTAAATTTTCGCAATATGTTACGATTGCGAATACATTTTTCGTTTCTTCTTATTGTCGTCCGATTCTTCCCCCGTTTCCTGTTTAAAAAGCTCCTCTCGCGAGCGGGTCAGATTCTCTTCAAACTTCTTTGTGCAGGTCGGGCACTTTCTTCCGCTGAGTATCTTTTTTCCGCAGTCTTCGCACAAATTCTTGATTTCGGCATTCTTTAAGGTGAGACGGCCCTGCCTGACATAGCTCATCACATCCTTGATGCTGATGTCTATCCCCATATCCCGCATCGCCCGAACCAGGTTCTCCGGAGAAATGTCGGGGTTTTCGTACACCATATTTCTCGCGACTACAAACCGTTGTTCCTTGGGATCCTTGATGTGTTTTAAGCCTGTGAATTCGCCTTCTTTACAAGAAGAACAGATCGTCTCGTCCGAACTCGCACCGAAAAACTTACCGCAGGTCTCGCATTTTACTAACATCCACGCCTCCATTTTGTCGTTTTCTATAGCTACATTATATCAGAAAGAATGATCTTCCACAATCATACATCTTATAATATCGCCCGTTTTCACGTTTTCTTAAGCGAGGGGCGCCTGCCCGAGGAGGCCCCGGTGAAGGATTTCGGCGCGGCAATCGAATCGTCAGTTCTTGCCCTCCATTCTCTTGGTCTTTTCCGCACTCGCATTTAAAGCCTCGATGATGGCCGAGCGAAAACCCTTCTCTTCCAGCTTCTTGACCGCCTCTATCGTCGTTCCGGCAGGAGAGCAGAGATTGTCTTTCAGCTCCGCAGGGTGTTGGCCGAGCTCCAACACCATTTTTGCCGCGCCGAGCATCGATTGCGCCGCGAACAGATAGGCCTCCTGCCTGCCCAGACCGTGCAGGACGGCACCGTCCGCCATCGCCTCCAACATCATAAAGCAGTACGCCGGAGAAGATGAGAGCGCGATGACCGCATCCATCTGAGACTCCTTGACGCTTTCAATCCGGCCGAAGCTCTCAAAAAGAGCCGATACCAGCTCTTCTTCCCCCGCCGTCACCAGGGCGTTTGAGCAGAGAGCCGTCATTCCTTCCAGGACACTCGCCGGAGTGTTGGGCATCGTTCTGACCAGTTTGAGCGGTCTGCCGAAGAGCTCCTGCATACCTGCCAAGGAGATTCCTGGCGCCAGGCTGATGACTACGGCATCTTCCTTGAGGTGGGAAGAGATTTCCGAGATGACCTCGGGATAGTGTTGGGGCTTGACCGCAAGGATGAGGAGATTCGCATAGCGCGCGACCTCGGTGTTGTCCGAAGTAAATCCGATCCTTTTCTTCTCCGCGTATTCCAAAAGCCGTTCAAAGCGCAGGGCCGAAGCCATAATCTCCGAAGGCTTTGCAAAATCGGACTGTATGAGCCCCTCTATCATCGCCCTCGCCATGTTCCCACAACCTATGAATCCTATTTTCATCGAAGTCTCCTTTCTTTTGAGCTGTTTTCACTATTTCTATAGTATAGGATATCTCTTATACCGTCAAGTAAGGAAGCGAGGCGGGAAAGGTAACTTGTTCTTGAAAAGAGAGCTTCCCGAAGCCGATTGTTTCGAGGATATTTTTCGGGCTTCCAGCCGATTGACCGACGATGAAACAGCGAAGAGATCGGCCCACCGGAAGACCGAAAAAAATGGCGAGGAACTTGGGCGCAGGAGGCTAAGCAAAGCGAGGCGAACGAAGCGCTGAACTTTCGTGAAAGCTGCACGACGCAGATTTAGCGGACGTTGCGCACGACGCGCATCCGGCCGCGGCAGAAAGTGCGAGCGTAAGAGAGCCCTCTTTGCTCCGCCGAAGCCGATTGTTCCAAGCAACTTCTTCGGGCTTCGAGCCGATGGACCGACGATGAAACAGCGAAGAAATCGGCGCCACCGGAAGACTGAAAAAGAAAGCGAGGAACTTAGGCGCGGACGACAGCGATACAAAAGTGATTACATTCACTTCTTGAAAAGCTCCGAATGTGACCCAAGCCTGTACAGCATGAGCACGAGGATATCATTTTTAACTTCATACACCAATAACCAGTCCGCTTCTATATGACATTCTCTCGTTCCTTTGTAATTTCCCGATAAACCGTGATCCCTATATTTAGCTTCCAGTTTTGTCCCGTTTGAAAGTAACTCAATCACTTTAAAAAGTTCATCCAAGTTCTTGTTCTGTTTTTTCGCAAGTTTAATGTCTTTCTTAAATTGAGTGGTAAATTTTACTCGATACCTCATAGTCCCAACGCAGCTTTCAAATCGTCTATATTCCCATATCCCTCCACGCCGTCATCAGCAGCAATTTTTCTGCCTTCTTCGATTGCCGCTACTGTTATTTCATTGGGAACGTTCAATTTCAAATCGAACGGAATCCCCTGTTCTCTAATTGTTGTTCTGAGAAACATATTGATAGCCGTTGTCATATTCAAGCCTAATTCAGCGAAAATCATCTCCGCCTGCTCCTTCACTTCTTTGTCTGTCCTAATATTCAAATTTGTTGTTGCCATAGGATTTGCCTCCTTCTTTCAACTCAGTATAACACGTTTTCGTGTAGTGTCAATACATAGCCATTACGAAGTGTAGAACGGAAGCGCAATTATAATAAAAGAGAACAGGCAGTGGCCGCGGCAGAAAGTGCGAGCGAAAGAAAGCCCTCTTTGCTCCGCCGAAGCCGATTGTTTCGAGCAACTTTTTCAGGCTTCGAGCCGATTGACCGACGATGAAACAGCGAAGAGATCGGCCCGCCGGAAGACCGAAAAAGATGGCGAAGAACTTGGGCGCAGGAGGCTAAGCAAAGCGAGGCGAACGAAGCGCTGAACTTTCGTGAAAGCTGCACGACGCAGATTTAGCGGACGTTGCGCACGACGCGCATCCGGCCGCGGCAGAAAGTTCGAGCGAAAGAGAGCCCTCTTTGCTCCGCCGAAGCCGATTGACCGACGATGAAACAGCGAAGAGATCGGCCCGCCGGAAGACCGAAAAAGATGGCGAAGAACTTGGGCGCAGGAGGCTAAGCAAAGCGAGGCGAACGAAGCGCTGAACTTTCGTGAAAGCTGCACGACGCAGATTTAGCGGACGTTGGGCACGGATTCGCCTGTTTTCAGGCAACAAAATAGCCGTACAATCTAGCTGTACGGCCATCTCGCTGCGTTGTTATGGGAGAGTAAACGCATGATGAGATAAGTTGAACTTGAAAGGTTGAAGTTCTATCATCTGTAGTTTACACTATAATCCCTAGTATGTCAATAGGGATTAAAAAAGTTTTTTCGATTTTTTCTCCCAAAGCTAAAAGTTAGTATTTGCAACGTTTTCGCGTGTAATATTTCTGTAATCTACGGATTTCCGGGCCCTTTTTCTTCATTTCCCCAGGGTTTTCCGGGAATTAGAATCGGTTTTCCCCCTACTCGTCCGCCAAATTGTCAAAGTATCCTTGGATGTAGACAACCGGGGTTCCCTTGTCCCCGCTGCCCGAAGTCAAATCGCAGAGCGATCCCAAAAGGTCGGTCAACTGCCTTGGCGTAGTGCCCTGTCCCGCCATTTCGCCTACCAAACTCTCATCCTTCTTGATGATACTTTCCTTAATCGCCTGTTCGAGCTCCTGCCCGCGCAGCTCCGCAAAGTCGTTGTCCGCGAGGTACTTGAGCTTGATCTCGTTCGGCGTCCCCATCAATCCGTCGGTGAATCCCGGCGAAACAATCGGATCGGCGAGTTCCCAAATCTTTCCGACCGGATCTTTAAACGCCCCGTCTCCGTAGACCATCACCTCGATCTTCTTGCCGGTCTTATCGAGAATCATCTTTTGAATCTGATTCACGAGCGTTTCACAGTCCCTCGGGAAGAGCTTGATGCTGTCCTCGGTCGCCTTGTTCGAGCCCAAAAGCCCGTAGTCCGAGTTATAGCCCGAGCCGTCGATCGACTTGTTCAAAATATCGTCCAAGGTGTAGACTTTTTTAGCCCCCTCCCTGGTCAAAATCTTCTTGCTCCTCTGTCTGGTGTGGATGTCGCAGCAGAGCACGGAATCCGTGTAGTTCAGCATCGTCTTGGGAATATTCGAGAACACGATTTCGCACTCCTTGCCCTCGGCTTCGACGATCGACTTGTAGTACTCGATGTAGTCGATTCCGGTGAACAGGTGCTTTTCGTACCCGAAGTTGGCTCGGAACGCAGCCTCGTCCAGGACGTCGGTCCACGGGTTCACACCCTTGTCGTCCAAACTCTTGAAGTACACCAGGTGGTTCCCCACTTCATCGGAAGGAAAACTCAACATAATCACGACCTTTTTGGCCGCTCCCCTGGCGATTCCCTTCAGGTTGATTGCGAATCGGTTTCTGCTCAAAATCGGAAAGAGCACGCCGATGGTGTCATCCCCGAACTTTTCTTTGATGTCCATCGCGATGTGGTCTACCGTCGCATAGTTTCCCTGCGCGCGACCCACCACCGACTCGGTGATCGCCAAGACATCCTTTTTTCCAATCTCCACGTTTTCCTGTTCCAAAAAACGCAACAACAAATTGCCGACCTCAGCCACCACATCATCGCCTTCTTTGAAAATAGGAGCTCTCAATGACCTAACGACTGTTCCCACGATTCTACTCATATGTTTCCGTCCTTTCGGGGAGACACTAAACCTTGTCCATTTACAAAATTTTTCCCTCATCTACAATAGCACATGAAGGAAGAATTTTCAATCGTAAGATAAGGGAGCCACGCGGACTCCCCTCTATCCTCACGCGCAAGCCGGCCCTATCTGAGGATGAAGCCGCACTTACTCTTCACATTATCCAGGGTTTTGACCGCGATTTCTCTCGCCTGGTCCGCCCCGCGCCTGTAAATTTTTTCGAGCTCCGCCTTGTCGTTCATCAACTCCAGGTATCGGTTGCGGATCGGCGCAATCTTAGAGATTACCAGGTCGCTCAGATCGCTCTTGAAGTCCCCGTAGCCCCTGCCGTCGTAGAGTGCCTCGATCTCCTCGTACGATTTCTCACTCAACGATGAGTAAATCTCCATCAGGTTTCGGATCGCCGGTCTGTTCTCGTTGTACTTGATCGTTCCCTCCGAGTCGGTCACGGCCTTCTTGATCTTCTTCGCAATCAAATCGTCGCTATCTACGATGTAAATCGACGCGTTCGCGTTCTCATCCGACTTGGACATCTTCTTGGTAGGCTCCTGCAAGCTCATGATGCGCGCGCCGACCTTCGGATTGACCGCCTCCGGAACCGTAAAGAGCTGCGATTCATAGCGATTGTTGAAGCGGATCGCGATATCCCTTGTCAGCTCCACGTGCTGGGTCTGGTCATCGCCGACCGGCACATAGTCCGTCTGATACAAAAGAATGTCCGAGGCCATCAGAATCGGGTAGGTGAAGAGACCCGCGTTCAAGTTGTCTCCGCCCTTCTGCGACTTGACCTTGTACTGGGTCATCCTGTTCAACTCGCCCATGTAAGTCAGGCAAGAGAGAATCCACGACAACTCCGCGTGCTCCGAAACGTGCGACTGAAAGTACATGATGCTCTTGTCCGGATCGATCCCCGCAGATACATATTGCGCGAAGAGCGCGACGGAAATCTCTCTCAAACTTTCCGGCTCCTGCCGCTCGGTAATCGCGTGCAGGTCCGCCACACAGTAGATACAGTTGTAATCGTCCTGCATCTGTTTCCATTGATTGATCGAGCCGATGTAGTTCCCCAAGGTCAATCGTCCCGACGGTTTAATCCCGCTGTACATTATTTTCTTATCCACAAATTTCTCCTTCCGGCCACAGACTCACTGCCAATGCCTGATTATATCATATTACTGCTGAAAGATACAAAGTTTGATATCACTCTTTTTTGTTGAGCTTGCCGACGATGAGGGCGATCGCGCCGTCACCGAGCACGTTACAAGCGGTACCGAAGCTGTCCTGGAGTGCAAAGATGGAAAGCATCAGCGCCGTTCCGGTCTGGTCGAAGTTCAGAACCGAAATAATCAGTCCCAAAGAGGCCATCACCGTTCCGCCCGGCACGCCCGGAGCTCCGATTGCAAAAATTCCAAGTAGCAAGACAAAGAGCACCATGTCTCCGGTCGCAGGCAGATGCCCGTAAAGCACCTTAGAGGCCGCCATGACAAAGAAGACCTCGGTCAAAACCGACCCGCAGAGGTGGGTGTTTGCGCAGAGCGGGATGACAAAGTCTCTAACCTTAGGGTCGAGCGTCTTCGCCTTCCTCGAAGATTCGAGCGCCACCGAGAGGGTCGCCGCCGATGACATCGTTCCCATCGCAGTCATGTACGCAGGGCCGTAGTGTTTGATGACCTCAAACGGGTTGGTCTTGGACACGATGCCCGCACTCGTGTAGAGGACCGCGAGCCAGATGTAGTGCCCGATGATGACCAGCAAAATCACCTTGAGAAAGACCGGAAACTCGTTCAGAATCACGCCTTCATACGCAAGTTCCGAAAAGGCCGCCGCGATATAGAACGGCAGGATTTTGATGATGACCTTCTCGACCATCGTAAGCACCATACGGTTGAACTCGTTCAGCAGCTCCGCCCATCGCTCCGACTTGGTCCAAACGACCGAAAGCCCGATTAGAATCGCCGTAACCAGGGCCGTCATAACCGGCATGATCGGCGCAATGTTGAGCTCAAAGATCTTCTCCGGAAGCATCTTACCCTCGCCGGTTTGGCTCGCGATGTTCAAGTAAGGAATGATCGCCTTACCCGCTAAGAAACTGAAGAATCCCGCACCGATCGATGACAGATAACACAGAATCAAGCTGGTTCTGAGAATTTTTCCGGCGTTCTGCTGCAGGCCGACGATGGCCGGCGCGATGAAGCCAAGGATGATCAACGGCACCATATAGAAAATGACGTTTCCGAGCACCGACTTTATGGTAGACAGGACGCCTATCACCGTCGCGTTCGCGTAAATGCCTATGACAATACCTAAAATAATTGCAAAAATCAATTTGAACAATAAACTATTCAAGATTTTTTTCATTGCTTATTACCTCCCTTTCCGATTGTATCCTATCGCAAAGACAAAACAACTAATCCAAAGTAAATCCGTATTTGAGCGGGTCGTTCCGATCAAACACAAAGTGGTTGAATCCCGTGATGTAGGCGGATGCCTTAATCTTAGGGACGATGGCGTCAAAGTCGCCGACCTTCGCGGTATCCGCGACGATGCCCTTCATCAGCGTGCCGATGATGCTCTCGTGGACAAAGACCTCACCCTGCGCAAGTTCCCCCCTCGCGTACAGAGTCGCAAGCTTTGCGCTGGTGCCCGTTCCGCAAGGAGAGCGGTCCATCTGATTCTTTCCGAAGACCACCGCGTTCTTGTGATTCTCGCCCGCCTTCGCCGGCTTCTCGTAAAACTCGACCAAGTCGACCGTCTTGATGTGTTTGAGCGTCGGGTGCTCAATGCGAACCTCCCTGTTAATCCGCTCTCTGAGCTCCAGTCCGATCAAACGGAGTTCCAACGCGTTCTTCGGAGCGATCTCCAGCCCGAACTGCTTTGCCTCGACGATGGCAAAGAAGCTCCCGCCGAAGGAAATGTCGAACTTGATTTGGCCGAACTTCGGCATCTCCAGGCTCAAATCCTTCCGATACAGGAAGGAAGGGACGTTCAAAATCGAAACTTCCTGAATTTCTCCATTCTGTACGAGAGCCTCACCCTGGATGAAGCCGGCCGGCGTATCGAAGTTGACCTTGGTAATCGGCTCGGTCACTTCGACCAAGCCGGTCTCGATCGCGCAGACCACCGCGGCAATCGACCCGTGCCCGCACATGTTCAGATAACCGCCCGCATCCATAAACACCAACCCGAAGTGCGCCTCCTCACTGACCGGCTCGGTCATGATGGAGCCGAACATATCGTTGTGCCCTCTCGGCTCATGCATAATCGCCGTCCGGATGTGATCCATGTGCTCCTGCAAATATTGTCGCTTTTCCGCCATGGTCGCCCCTTTTACGTGCGGCACGCCGGATACAATCATGCGGCTCGGTTCCCCCATGGTGTGACAGTCTATCGCGTGTATGCTTTTAAAGAATTTCAATGTTTCGCCCCTTTAAATCTTCGCCTTGTATTCATACGGCAACGGAACGATCTTTCCTGCCGAATCTATGTTTACCAGTTCTTCGAGCGCCGCCCTGACGATGGCCGTCTGCTGCGCCGCATTGTTCGGCTCTCCGGCATTGGCCCCCATCGGAACCATCGGCGCCACCGCCCTCGGTGAGCCGTTCTGCCTGACCACCGGAGCCAGCGCCGCGATAATAATCGTAGGAATCCCCGATTCCTCAATCGCCCTCTGCACGATGACAGCCGAGCGGTGACAGGTTCCTCAACCCGCGGTCAGGAGGACCGCGTCGACCCCTTCTTCCTTCAGGCGCCTCGCTATCTCGGGGCCGGTCAGATTCGCGAACTTGTCCTGGTCGCCACCGCCGCCCATGAATCCGAAGTTCACCGGGGCGATGCCGGCTATGAAGCCTTCCTGCGCCAGTTCCCGCATCCTGTCGATCGGAAACATACAGTTGATGTCCTTGTTCACATCGCTGTTGTCGTAGCCCCCGTGCGAAACCGTCAAGTCCGCCGAGTTCACAGTACCCCCGATTTCCCGAAAACTCGAGTCTCCGGCGAGGTTAAAGCGCTCATCACTCTTTAAGTGCACGCCCGCCGCTGTCGCGAGGGCGATTCGCATCTCCCTGAGCGGCTTCGTCACCTCCGCCCACACCGGTGGCGGCGTAATCGGAACATATATCTCGGATTGCAGTCCTTTTAAACCCTTGTCAGTCATCGTCTCACTCCTACTCTCTCGCGACTTTGTCCTTGAGATTCCATCGCGGATTCTATTCTTCCAGCAGCTCCGGGTAGCTCATCCTGAAGCCCACCCTGCTCCCTATTTTTATTTCCCGGTCGCTGATCAGCATCCTCATCGGCACCTTGAGCTTGCCGAGCCTGCCGTCGATTTCGATTTCTACCGCCCCGTCCGAGACCTCACTGATTCCGCCTTCTACATAAATCAGCTTGTCCCCGTAGTGAAGCTTAGTTTGCATCTTCTTCCACCTCGTAGATCTCTCTTCTCTTTTTCGACTTTTCCAAGACCTGCTCGTTCGGCACCAAGTCGAAATCCAACCCGGACTCGCGAATCAGCCTCACATTGGCCTCCTTGACCTCGGGTGACCACCTTCGATTCGCTTCCTTTACGGTCTCGCCCGCCATCACGCTCTTGAGCATCGCGAGCGCCCGAATCGCATCCTCGTGACAGAGGGTGTTGTTTGAGAGAATCTCGTTCTCGATGCCCTGCTTGGACTTGTTCAGATCGATCATATGCTTCATGTACTCATTTCCCACGACCAGGGCCCCCTGCATCGCCGAGAAGGTCATGCCGACGACCGCCACGCCGCGCTTTCCGACCTCTTCGTGGTGGGAAGCAAAGTCGATGTGGTTGTTGCCGAAACCTTCGGTGGTGATGATGGCCCCATCCAAATCCAGCGCGTCCACAATCGCACCCAGCCTCTTGGATACATAAAACTTTTCCGAGTTAATCTGCGGAGAGCCGACAAAGAGAACCCCGCAGAGATCGATCTCTTCTTCCTTCATCGCCTCCAGCACCAGGGGTTCGCGCCAGTAGTGCCGCGAGGTCTCCTTGGATGCCGGCCCGATACAGGTGAGGGCGTGGACGCCCCCGTCCAAGACCTCGGTCGGAGAGAGCATGACCGGAAGGTTTCCGAGATCCACATTGGCGGTTGAACCGAGGATTCCCACGGGCTCCGCCGGCAAGATCAGGTTGTCGTGCATGGCTCCCTGCCCCATGATCTCTTTGATGATCAAAACTTTCTTCTTGCCCTTGCGGCGGTAGCTGACGAAGTCCTCTTGTCTGCAAGGAGCTTGCTTACATTCCTTCAGCGCCTTTCGAATCTCTTGGGTGATGAAGTCGCTCGCCCTGTGCACCGCGAGCGGCCCCGGACGCTCCATATTCATCTTCTCTTTGATGGTGACCTTGGTCTTGATGAAGATCTCACCCTTGTCCGGTGCGCCCGGACGGTTCCACATGATGTTGCGCTCCAGGATGCCTTCCGAAGACCCGAACTCACCGATCTGAACGCCGCTCTCGTCGGTGCCGGTCAGCATCATGACCACGCCGTCGAGCACCCTGGTCACGCCGCCTCCCAATTCGCCCTCTTCCTTGCAGGCAATCGGCTGGACGTCCATGATGGTCTCGGAATACTTGCCGTAGTCCGCCGGCGTGATGATTTCAAGTTCCATATCCACGACTAAGTCCTCGGATTGCACCGCTTCCTCAATCAGGGACTTTCTAACGGTTAAGGTAGTTCCGTGGATGGCGGTCTCGTCCCCAAGTTCCACCCGTTCTATCTTGTAATATTTTTTCAGAAGCCTGCCGTTTTCGACCGGAATCGGCGCTGTTTCACGGCTCGCCTGCGCCGCCGAAGCGGCCGAATCCGGAGCAAAGGCGCCCTGCATCGCGAGCGGAAACTCCAGGCTGATGCCCTTCCCTTCAGCGATGTGAATCTTGACGGTTCCGGCCTGTGCAAGCTGCCCGCCGACAAAAACGGCCGCCGCGTCCGGGCCTTCCTTCTCTTTCGGGCCCTCCGAGAGCGCGCTCGGAGCCGGTGCTTCCAAGACGCTCAGCGTAGACGCATCCACATCGCTCCTGCGAATCGGCTTTAAGGCATCGAGGGTCGATGTCAGCTTCGCGCCCAAAACTTCGCCAATCCTCAAACAATCCTCGCCGAGCTCGAGCAGACCCGACTCGATCAAATCGGAAAATATATCCGGGTTCTCCAAGTGCTCGTGCGAAATCGGCGTGCCCGCCTCAAACCTGCAACAGGTCACCGCGGGATCGTTCAGATGCTTCTTTATCGTTTCTGCGTTGATAGACATGGCCCCTCCTCAATCCGTTTCTTTCTTGATTCTTCTGTATAAGTGATGCTCGGACGCCCTCAAAATGTGGTCCGTGCTATGATATAACCTGAGTCCCAACCTGGGAGCAACATTGCTGATCGTGTTGGTTCAATCCTCGCAGGACCCCGCGAGAATCACCTTCGCCCCCTTGGCCTTCAGCTTCAAGACCGTCTCCGCCTGCCCCGGACAGTCCCCCGGCTTGTCGCAGCGATACCTGCCGTTCCGCTCGACCATGCGCTTGCAGTTCAGGCTGGCAACGACCCTTCCGCCCATCGACGCGGCGATTTCCCGGAGCCTGCTCTCGTCCGCCCCGCACTCGCAGGCGAGGAGGCCGAAGGCATCCTGATCCTTGGGAAATTCAACTGCCGCCAGCACCCCGCCCGAGACCTTAGTCAAATAGGCTTCTTCGGGCGCCCGCTTTCCGGTAAAGGGCCCTCCGATGACCAGCTCCCCGCTTCCCGTCACGAAACCGCCGACGCCTTCGATATAGTGAGAAATCGGCATTCCGATCGGCTGATCCAAAAAGACGCGCGATTCCGCGAATTTTCCTGCCAGGCTAAAGTCCTTGCTGATAACCGGTCTTCTCTGTTCGATCGCAAGGACGCAGTTTTTCAGCGTCTCGACATTGACAATCACGGACCGGTACTGAGACGGGAGTTCCCCCGGCTGCATCAATTCGCCCAAAAGCTCCCGAATGATGACCCGCTCATCCCCCGAAGGGTAGGTATCCGGCAGGAACTTGAGCCGGATTTGTTCCGCACCTTTGATCGCCTCCGCGAGCGCCCGCACGGCTTCCCGGTGCTTGGGCTTGATCGCGATGTAGGCCGCCTCGGCCTCGGTGATCTCCATCAGGTGCGCAATGCCCCTGACTATCAGCTCCGGATCTTCCCTCAAAAACGCGATGTTGTGCTCCAAGAGGGGCTCGCACTCGGCGGCATTCACGATCAGATTTCCTCCCGGAATCTTGGTCGCCAGCTTCACGTGGGTCGGAAATCCGGCGCCGCCTGCCCCCACGACGCCCGCTTCGCGGATCGCCTCGAGCTTGGACGAGGTCTCGGGAATCTTGACAAAGTCCTCGGGCTGCTCTTCATCCATGCGAATCCCGATCGCCTCGTCCACGCGAAAGACCGTCCCGCTGACGCTCGCGTGCAGCTTGGCGCCGAGCCCTTGCGGAAGCCCGATAAGTTCTCCCTTTTTGACCCTGTCTCCCGGCTTGACCAGCGCCGTGCAGGGCTGACCCGCATGCTGTTTTAAACTGATTACAACGTCCAAACTCCGTCCCCTTCCATTTCAAACTTCCGCCGATATCAGTAGAGATATAACATTCCGCAGGAACATTATATCTCTCGGATACGCCAAAGCTATGCTTCTACCGAAACCGCGCTCACTCGGTGCTTCCTAGTAAGCCTTGGCCAGGTAGACCATGTGCTTCGCGTCCTTTCCGCAGACCAGACAGGCGTTGCCGAAACGCTGCTCCTCTTTTCCGAGGCATCTGACCGTCGCGCTCGAATCCTCTTTGATCTTCGCTTCGCAATCCTCGCATCCGCACCACATCGCCTCGTAGAAGCCCGGTTTCTCCACCAGGTCGTTCTTGAAGGTCTCGTAGTCCTCGGCCCTGTAGGTTTTGCTGTCCATTCTCTCCTTGGCCCTGTTGAAGATGCCCTGCTGCACCTCCTCCAGGATGGCTCCGACTTGGCTGACTATCGTCGCTCTGTCGGCACTGTAGTTCTCCAGCGTATCCCTTCTCGCGTAGACGACCTTGCCCTGTTCGATATCTTGCGGACCCACCGCGATGCGAAGCGGGTAGCCCTTCATCTCGTATTCGTTGTACTTTCTTCCGACCGTGTTGGTATCGTCATCGTCGAGCTCCACGCGGAAGCCTGCCGCTTTGAGCTCTTCGTAGAGCTCTCTCGCGTGCTCCAGGACGCCTTCCTGCTCCTGTCTGACCGGAATCACGACGATTTGAACCGGCGCAACCGATGGCGGAAGCACCAAGCCGCGATTGTCTCCGTGCGACATGATCAGCGCCCCGATCAAGCGGGTCGAAACGCCCCATGAAGTGTGGTACGGGTGCTTGAGCTGACCGTCCTTATCCAGGTACTCGATTTCAAAGGCTTCGGTAAAGTGCTGACCCAGGAAGTGTGAGGTTCCCGATTGGAGCGCCTTTCCGTCGCGCATCATCGCTTCAATCGTGTAGGTCGCCTCGGCCCCTGCAAACTTCTCGCTCTCGGACTTGAGGCCCGAAAGCACCGGAATCGCGAGCAGATTCTCCGCCATGTCGGTGTAGATGCCGAGCATTTGCAAGGTCTCCGCGAGCGCCTCTTCCTCGGTCGCGTGCAGGGTGTGTCCCTCCTGCCACAAAAACTCCGACGTTCTCAGGAAGGGCCTGGTCTCCTTCTCCCATCTCACAACAGAACACCACTGGTTATAGAGGTACGGCAAATCCCGGTAAGACTTCAGCCACTTCGCGTACATCGCGCAGATGATGGTCTCGGAAGTCGGTCTCACGCAGAGCCTCTCCTCGAGCTCCTTTTTTCCGCCGTGCGTCACCCACGCCACCTCCGGCGCGAAGCCTTCCACGTGCTCCTTCTCCTTGTTCAAAAAGCTCTCCGGAATCAAGAGCGGGAAGGACATATTCTTGTGCCCCGTCGCCTTGAACTTCTCATCCAGGTAAGCCTGTATATTCTCCCAGATCGCATACCCGTAGGATTTGATGACCATGAAGCCCTTGATCGGACTGTAGTCGGCAAGGTCGGCCTTGCGCACCACGTCAGTATACCACTGAGCAAAATTTTCATTCATGTCCGTAATTTCTTTTACAAACTTCTTATTCTTTCCCAAAACGTCCTCCTAAATCAGTCGTCTCTCTCGCTTTCAAGTTCGAAAAATCGTATAGAATATTTTAGCACAAATACTGTATAAAAAAAAGCCGGTTCTATGAAACCGGCTCTTATTTTTTAGGATTTAGCAGAATCCAAGCAACTACTTCTCCAATCTCTTAGGAGTGCTTGAAACTTTGATTTCTCTGCTCACGATTTTCTTCGCGAACTCGTCCGCTTTTTCCACCCACTCATCTTTGAGGTTAGGGTTGATCTCAGGAAGACCTACGCCCTTGTTCTCAAGGTTGAACAGAAGGGTTTGACCGCCCTTGAACTTGCCGTCCAATACCGCTTGAGAAACGTCCTGCGCAGCGACGTCAACCTTCTTCATCATAGAAGTCAGGATGATTGACTTTTGCTCTTTCTCATCGTAGATACCATCCAAGTACTGGTCTTTGTCTACGCCGCAAGCCCAAACGTCTTCGCCGTTCTTCACTCTGTCCATCGCCTCTTTGAACAAGCCTTTACCCGCTCCGCCTGAAGCGTGGAAGATGACGTAGCAACCTTTGTCGTACATCTTTGATGCGATGGTTTGCTCTTTTGCAGAATCTTCAAAGGTATCCGCATACTCAACAAGCACTTCCATGTTAGGGTCTACCGCTGCAACACCCGCTTCGAAGCCCGCTTCAAAGTTTTGGATGACAGGGAAGTCTTTTCCGCCGATGAAACCGACCTTAGTCTTTCCTGCTTCCTGTGCTTTCAATGCGGAAACCACGCCCACCAGGAAAGAACCTTCGTTTTCAGCGAAAGTAGCTGAAACGACGTTGTCTTTCGGCTCTTCCAAAACCGCGTCGATCAAAAGGAATTTTTGATCCGGGTAGTTTCCGGCAACTTCCGCCATCGCATTGGCAAAGAAGAATCCCGGAGCCACGATCAAGTCTTTCTTGTCGTCAGCAAAGGTTGAAAGATTCGGAACGTAATCCGCTTCTGCAGAAGATTGCAAGTAGTCAGAGTTGCCTTCCGCGTCCATGCCGTTGTCCACGTAGAATCTTTGGATCCCTTCCCAAGCGCTCTGGTTGAACGACTTGTCATCGATTCCGCCGGTGTCGGTTACGAGAGAAACTTTGATCGCCTCTTTTTTCTCTCCGTCCTTGTTTTCACCTTCTTTTTCCGTTCCCTGCTCAGTGGTTTTTCCCTCGTCTCCCTTCGCTTCTTCGGTCTTTTTCTCAGCACCGCAAGCCGCCAAAGAGAAAACCATCACAAAAGCAAGCAATAGTGTTGTTAACTTTTTCATCATAGCCTCCTTAACCTTAAAAAGTATCACTCCATCTGATGATCAGGCCCATTATACAAGGTTCTATAGAAAAATAAAAGCAACGATTTTTTCATTTTTGAAGAAAGCGTTGCCTTTACTTGTTTATTCACACCTTTGTGTTTTTTTATGTTTTATTTGCCTTCCGCTTATTTGCGCTCCGGTTCACCCTGCTCGATCAACTCGGCCTTCATCGATTGGATAAAGTCCGCGAGCTTCATGGTCTGATTCTTGACCTCGCCCCTCGGCCTGATCGAAACGGTTCCGGCCTCTTTTTCCTCGGCACCCACGATGATCAGATAAGGGAACTTCTGCAAAGTCGCCTCTCTGATCTTGTAGCTGATGCGCTCGTTGCGGGTATCGGTTTCGACGCGGAAACCGAACTCTCTGAGCTCCGCCGCGACCTCTTCGGCATAGGCGTTGAAATCGTCGGAAATAGACAACACGCCGACCTGGACCGGAGCCAGCCACAACGGGAAGGCGCCCGCGTAGTGCTCGATCAGAATCGCAGTCAATCGTTCAAAGGAACCGTAGATCGCCCTGTGAAGCATAGACGGCCTCTTCTTGCTGCCGTCCTGTGCGGTGTACTCGATCTCAAACCGCTGCGGCAACTGGAAGTCGAGCTGGATGGTTCCGCACTGCCACTCCCTGTCCAAACAGTCCACCAGGTGGAAGTCGATCTTAGGACCGTAGAAGGCGCCGTCACCCTCGTTGACCTTGTACTCCACGTTCATCTCTTCGAGCGCGGTCCGGAGCGATTTTTCGGCAAAATCCCAATCCTTGATGTCGCCCATAAAGTCTTCCGGTCTGGTTGAGAGCTCGACCTTGTACTCAAAACCGAAGCGAGAGTAGATCTCGTCGACCAGCCTCATCACGTTTTTGATTTCATCGGTGATCTGCTCCGGCATCAGATAGATGTGGGCATCGTCCTGGGTGAAGGCCCTTACCCTGAGGAGTCCGTGCAAGGCGCCCGAGAGCTCGTGTCTGTGCACGTGACCGATCTCCGCCATACGGAGCGGGAAGTCCCGATACGAAACCATGTCCTGCTTGTAGAGCAGCACGCCGCCCGGGCAGTTCATCGGCTTGATTGCAAATTCCTTCTCGTCGATCGTAGAAGTGTACATGTTCTCCTTGTAGTGGAACCAGTGACCCGAAGTTTCCCAAAGGTCGCGATTCAACATCGCAGGCGTCGAAATCTCTTTATAATTCTCGCGTCTGTGCAGTCTGCGCCAGTAGTCAATTAGAAGGTTTCTAAAGACCATACCCTTGTCCAGGTAGACAGGGAAGCCCGGCCCCTCGTCAAAGAAGGTGAACATCTTGAGCTCTTTACCGAGCTTTCTGTGGTCTCGCTTCTTCGCCTCTTCCAATTTTTGAAGGTACTCTTCGAGCATCTTTTCTTTCGGGAAGGAGATGCCGTAGATCCTGGTCAGCATCTGTCTCTTCTCGTCGCCTCTCCAGTACGCGCCGGCCACCTTCATCAGTTTGATTGCCTTGATCGCGCCGGTGTTGTTGACGTGTCTGCCGCGGCAGAGGTCGGTGAATTCGCCCTGGGTGTAGAACGAGATGATCGCATCGTCCGGCAGGTCCTGAATCAACTCTACTTTATAAGGCTCGTCCCTGTCCTGCTCGTGCTTGATTGCCTCGTCCCTTGGAAGTTCAAAACGCTCGAGTTCCAACTTTTCTCTGACGATGTTATACATTTCCTTCTCGATCGCCGGAAGTTCTTCCTCCGAAAGCGGTCTTCCGAAGTCGATGTCGTAGTAGAAGCCGTTGGCCACCGGAGGACCGATCGCCAGTTTCGCCTCGGGATACAGTCGTTTGACCGCCTGCGCCAGGATGTGGGAAGTCGTGTGCCAGAACACGTACTTGCCCTCGGGATCGTCAAAGGTCGCGATGCTGAGGTTGGAACCTTCCTCAGGAACCTTCATCAAGTCCAGGATCTCTCCGTCGCAGACCCCCGCCATCGCAGCCTTTCCGAGCTTCGGCGAGATCGCAAAGGCGATGTCCCTCACTGTGGAGTTATCCGGAAACTCCCTGATTTCTTTGCCTTGTAGATTTACCTTCATAATTTCCCTCCAAATCTTTTTTTGTACTAAAAAACCCCTTGCGAAAAAACGGCAAGGGGCGAGATTTTCCCGTGGTTCCACCCTTATTATAAAATCGGATTCGGCCAAACGCACAAAATCCGAGTTTATCACTTCATTTCGACTATAACGCGTCACCGCATTCGATTAAAATGTCTCAAGGGGCGGTCTTCACTTGAGCCTCGCCGACGCCTTCCACCATGCGCGCCTCGCTGTAGACTGAGAACAAAAGCTACTTTCCTCTTTCATCGATTTAGTCAATTATACACATTAAAACGGGACAATTCAATATCTTTTTTCATTTTTTGCCGCGGGAGCTTCATAAAATTGTAAGGTTTATCCGCTACTAAAGGGAGGATTTTTTTGCTATAATGACGCATGTGCGGACCCGTCCCGGACTTGATGTGACAGGAACTCCGCGCGCGTTCAAGAAAAAAAGGAGGTTCTCTTGAAACAGCATCCCGGCTACATCCCATCCCTTGACGGCATCCGCAGCTTCGCCCTGCTCGCCGTCCTCTTTTACCACCTGATTCCAAGCGTCTTCAAGGGCGGCTACCTGGGCGTCGTAATCTTCTTTGTCCTCGCCGGATTTCTGAGCATGCAGCGCGTCATGCAGGCCGGCCGCGTGGCCGAGGGCAGACTTTCCATGGCCGGGAAGGCCTTCGGCAAAAAACTCCTGAAACTCTATCCCGCCCTCCTCTTGATGATCGCCTGTGTCAGCCTTGTGATCTTCCTGTTTTTCCCTTCCCAACTGGGCGGCGTCGAGAGCGACATCAAGGGCGCCGTGTTTTCGGTCAACAACTATTCTCAGATTCTTTCCGGCGACTCCTACTTTGAAAACAGCGGCGCGCTCAAGCCCTTTACCCACATTTGGGCCCTCTCTCTGGAAGTCCAGGTCTACCTTCTGATCTACGCCTTCCTCTACGGGCGCTACAGGCGGGAACGGAGCTTCCGAACGTTTCTCTTTCTCGTCTTCCTGAGCCTGCTTTCTTACGGGATCAGCCTCATCCTTCTGGGGCTGGGCTACGATTTTACCCGGGTCTACTACGACCTCGCTACCCGACTCTACTCCTTCAGCTTGGGCGCGGCGGCGAGCTTCTTTGCATCGGGAAACGGGGAAGCGCGCGAACTCTTGCGCCCCGCCGGAAGAAACGCCGGCATCGCCGCACTCTGCCTCCTGCTCGGAGTTTCGGTCTTTGTGTTCGAGGCGAATCGCTTTGTCTTCTACTTCGGCTTCTTTCTTTACAGCCTGCTGAGCGCCGTTCTCCTTGTCCTCTTGTGTTCCGAGCGCTCGTCCTTTTACAAAGCCTTTTCGGCCAAGCCCTTCTCGTTCCTGACCGCGCGCTCCTACCACATTTACTTGTGGCACTTTCCGATCATCGCCCTGCAGGACAGGTTCTTTGCGAACCGGGAGCTATCGAAGGCGCTCTACTACCTGATTTTCTTCGTCCTTTGCGCCGCGCTCAGCGAACTGAGCTACCGAATCACCGCGATTGCCGGTTCCTCGCCCCGCGCGAAGCGAGTCTTCCTCCCGCTCGCCCTCTGCCTCTCCCTCGCCCTGCTCTTGCTTCCGTATCGAAAAATCTCCGCGAACACCGCTGAAAGCAAGGCACTCAGCCAAATGAAGGAGCAGATTCTCCAAAACGAAGCACGGCAAAAGATCGAGCAGGCAGAACAGAAAAAAGCGGCCCTGAAGGAGAAGAAGCGGGCCTTCGTGGAGAGCCGCAGGGCGAAAGCCGCCGCAGAATCCGGCACGCAGCAGACGAGCGAAGCCGAAACGCAGGAGAAGTCTCCCCTCCTCCTGCTCGCCCTCAGTCACATCGAGTGGGTAAACGGCCTGCAGGATGAATTCCTCTACCTGGACCCTGCGGAATACGAGAAGTACAAGGATGTAGAAGGACTTCTGATCGGCGACTCGATCGCCTCGATGAGCTACCACACCCTGGCGACCTACATGCCGAACTTCCAATTCGACAGCGAGCACTCCAGGGAGATGGCGACCGCCTATGAGGCCTTCGCAAAGTACAGGAACGAGGACTTTGGCGACTACCTGATCCTGGCGCTCGGTTCCAACGGCGAGACCAGGCACGAGGACATCGAGAAGATTCGCAGGGAGCTGAAGGGCAGAAAGCTGATCCTGCTCAGCATCGTCCTTCCCTATAAGGATGAAGAGGAGAGTCGGAACAAGAGCATCCGCACCTACGCCGAGGCCCACGAGGATGTCTACCTGGTCGATTGGTACCGGGCCGCGAAGAAGAGGCCGGAAGTTTTCTTTGATGATAAGATCCACCCGGGCGAGGACGGGGCAAAAATTCTCGGACAGATTCTCAGCAAGCAGCTGATTGCGCTGGAAAAGACCAAGAAAAAAGGAGTGCGTTGAAAAAAACGCGCTGAAAAAAAGCCTCACTTCCCAAGGGGAGCGAGGCTTTTTCGTCACTAGGCAATTTGTGAATCGTCCGCTCTTCTCTTTGCGCGGACTAAATAATCTCGAAGACAAAGTTTCCTTCGCCGTTCGTGTTCAGTTTGACGTTCAGAACCGAGCCGGTTTTGAGTCTGCCGCGCAGGTAGAGCTCGGCGATCTCGTCCTCGATCAGGCTCTGAATCTTCTTGCGGAGCGGTCTCGCCCCGTATTTTTCGTCGTAGCCGACCTCGATCAGCCTGTCCTTGACGCCCTGGGTGATGTTGAGCTGAATCAACTTCTCCGCGCAGTCCTCGTGAACTTCCTTGAGCTGGATGTCCACGATCTTCGCGAGCTCGTTTCTGCCGAGTCTCTCAAAGATGACGATGTCATCGACCCTGCCCAAAAACTCCGGTCTAAAGAACTCCTTGAGCGCCGACTCCACCTGCACCTTGAGATTGCTCTTATCCAGGTTCTGGAAGCCGATCTCGGCCGCCTTGTGGCTGGTTCCCGCGTTCGAGGTCATGATGATGACCGAGTGTTCAAAGTAGACGGTCCTTCCCTGCGCATCGGTCAACCTTCCGTCGTCCAAAATCTGGAGCAACATGTTGAATACATCGGGATGCGCCTTTTCAATCTCGTCAAAGAGGACGACCGAATACGGCTTTCTGCGAATTCTTTCGGTCAGCTGGCCGCCGTTGTCGTAGCCGACGTATCCCGGAGGGGCTCCGACCAGCTTGGAAACGGTGTGTTTCTCCATATACTCACTCATATCCAGACGGATGATCGCGTTTTCATTCCCGAAGAGTTCCTGCGCGAGCGCCTTGGAAAGCTCGGTCTTACCCACGCCGGTAGGTCCGACAAAGATGAACGAAGCCGGACGCTTCTTCGACTTAAAGCCTGCCCTGCGCCTTCTGACGGCCTTGGCGACCGACTCGACCGCATCGGACTGGCCGACCACCCTGAGGTGGAGCTGCTCTTCGAGCTTGATGAGCTTGTCGGCCTCTTCCTCGCTGATCTGCGTGACCGGAATCGAGGTCCACATCTCGATCACCTTCGCGATGTCCTCCTTACTCATGCGGAACTCGCTCATGCGCTTCTTGACTTCCTCGATCGCGTTTCTGAGGTGGATTTCCTTGGTCTTGTATTTCGCGGCCTCCTCAAAGTTGTCGCTGATGGAAGCCTCCTCTTTTTTTGTAATCACGAGCATCAACTCCTCGTTGAGCTCCTTGAGTTCGGTAAAATCAACATTCTTGAGGTTCAGCATCGCGCCCGCTTCGTCGATCAGGTCGATCGCCTTGTCCGGGAGGAACCTGTCGTTGATGTAGCGGTCGGCCAGGACGACCGCGCTACTGCAGACCTCGTCCGGAATCGAGACGCTGTGGTACTCCTCGTAGTAATGCTTGATGCCCTTCAATATTTCTATACTGTCGGCGATGCTCGGCTCGTCGACCATGACCTTTTGGAAGCGTCGTTCGAGGGCCGAATCCTTCTCGATGTGCTTGCGGTACTCCTCGAGGGTGGTCGCCCCGATCAGCTGGATGCTGCCGTCTGCAAGGGCCGGCTTCAAGATGTTTCCGGCGTTCATGATGCCGCCGACCACCTCTCCGGCGCCGACGATGTTGTGAATCTCGTCGATGACCAGAACCACGTCGCCCGCGGCCTTCGCCTCGTTGATAATGCCCTTCATGCGCGACTCAAACTGCCCCCGAAATTGGGTTCCGGCCACGATGGCGGTCAAGTCCAGCAAAAAAATTTTGAGCTTTTTGATCTTCTCCGGCACCTCGCCCTCGACGATGCGGAGCGCCAAGCCCTGCGCAATCGCGGTCTTACCGACGCCGGGTTCCCCTATCAACACCGGGTTGTTCTTGCTGCGTCTCGCGAGAATCTGAATCACGCGCTCAATCTCAAGATCCCGTCCGACCACCTTGTCGATCTTGCCGTTCAAGGCGCGATCGTTCAGGTTTTCGCCGTACTTTTCGAGGGTCTTGTACTTCTTCTTGTGCTTGGAATCGGCCTTGACGCCCGATTTTTTTCCGCCCGAATCCGACGGCCCGCTCGCCCCCGAACTCGAGGCGAAACTGCCCAGTCCGAAACTCTTCATAAAGTCGCTGAACTTCTTGCTCTCGCCCTCTTTTTCGCGCTCCTCGGCATCCTCTGCGGATTCCTCTTCCTCGGCGAGCATATCGTATTCCGGCTCCATGCCCTCCTCCAAGGCGGGATCCTCGAACTCGGCCTCAAGTTCCTTCTCCTCATACTCCGATGCAGGAGAATCGCCACCCATATCGCCCATCATCATCTTGAAGAGCGGGTTGGCCTGCACCTCGTCCATGTCTACATCGTTCATGATGCTCATCAGCTGGTCGGAGATGTTGTTCAGGTCCTCCTCCGAGAGGTCCACCTGCTTCATCATCTCGTCGAGCGGCGAGATCCCGAGATTTTTGGCGCACTCCATACAAATCGATTCAAACTTTCGACTTCCGTCCGCTTCCATCTTGGTAATCATCACGATCGCGGTATTTTTTCCACATATCGAACATTTCTTCATCGTTTTTCCGTTTCCTTTTCTATAGTAAACTCCAATCATACGATTCCAAATCGTAGTACTCTCCCGATAAAACCATACACTTGTAGCAATTATCAAAATCTTTATTTCTTATATAATACACCCTTTTCTGTAAAAATATAGATTATTAAGAGAAATTTTAGAATTCTGTTTTATTTCAGCAACAAAATCCGCGGGGGCTGAGAATGCATTATCTAAGTATTTTTATACTATAAAGTTTGGGCGGGACTTGGCCGATAAGTGGAATTGACTCGTGACAGTACTATGTGCAGAGAAAACAAAGACAGAAGAGATTGTAGAAAACACGATGCCGCGAAAGCGACTGAAGCATAATTTCTATTCATTTTAAGACGGAAAGACTTTTACAGGAGGACTCAATGGAAATATCGAAACAAAAAGGCAAAATCGGGAAACAAGGATCGATTGCAAGGAAGATTTCAATCATCATCATTCTTTTGATCAGCGTCAGCCTCTTGGTATCGAATTTATTGGCGATTCTGATCTCCAAGCAGGACCTCAAGACCCTGCAGGATAATCTTTTGACGGAAAACGTCACGATGAACTCCAAGGGATTCGGGAACTATTTTCAATCAATTCTGATGAAGTTGGAGACCATCCGAGACACGGTCGATATCGACGCTTCTTTTACGGATAAAGAAATCCAAAAGAAATTACAAAATATCGTGAAAACAAATGACTACATGAACTTTTTCTACATCAGGAAGAATCTGGACACCATCGTGTTCAACGATTTAAAGGTTATGAAACTCGACAAAAAGGAATACTCTGAGATTGCCTTTTCCGGAAAAACAGCGGTAGTAGGTCCTTACGAAGATCAAATCCAAGGAGGCTTATGCTTTACTATAGCCATTCCCCACAAAAATGAAGCAAACCAGATAATAGGAGCCCTCTGCATCGACTTGAAAGCGGAAGAACTTTCTTCTTACCTAAAAGATATCACCGTAGGAGAAAACGGCTATACCTATGTACTGAATGAAAACTACGACATCATCGCGCACAAGGACGCGAGCAAGGTCGGCAAGAACATCGAGCAGCTGGCTTCTCAGGACCCTTCGGTCAAGCAACTCTATGAACTCGCGAAGACCGCCCAGGCGACAGGTACCGCGAGCGGGGAGTACGACTTTGAGGACAGGGTGCTGAAGAGTGAGATGAAGAAGATTCCGAACACCGACTGGATCTTCGCCAGCGTCGTCATCCGGGACGAGGTGCAATCAAAGATCAACAGCCTGGTCGTGAAGCTGGTGATTACGGGACTCTGCCTCTTCGTGGTCATGATTCTCGCCGGCTATGTGATGGGCAAGCGAATCGCGAAGCCTCTGACCATCATCAAGAGGGCGATGGACAAGATTTCCAACTACAACCTGGATACCATGAAGGAGAGAGAAGAGCTCAGCAAGTGGAGAAACGTCAACGACGAGATCGGAGAGATGACCAGGGCGATTCAGGAGATGGTCAACAAACTCAAGGGCATGGTGGGCAACATCACCGACCTTGCGAACACCACGGCGGCCACCGCCCAGGAATTGACCGCGACCGCGCAGAGCACCAGCGAAAGCGCGATGGAAGTGGCTTCGGCGATGGGCAATATCGCGGAGGGCGCGACAGGCCAGGCGCAGGATACCACCGATGCGGCGCAGAACGTGGAAGCGAACTCCAACTCTCTGGTGGATATGATCCATGTGCTCGAAGAGTTGAGAACCGCGACGGTCGACATCGATAAGAAGAAGGACGAAGGGAAGGAAGCCCTCTTCGGCCTGACCGAACTCACCAACAGCAGCAAGGAAAAGGCGGTCTTTGTGAACCGAATCATCCTGGAGACCAACGAGAGCGCCGAGTCGATCTTTAAGGCGTCCGAGATGATTCAGAACATCGCCGACCAGACCAACCTGCTCGCCCTCAACGCGGCAATCGAGGCTGCGAGAGCGGGAGAAGCGGGCAAGGGCTTTGCGGTCGTCGCCGAAGAGATTCGAAAGCTCGCCGAGGACTCGACCCGATTCACCGAGGAGATCCGATTGATCATCCACGGACTCAAGGAGAAGTCACAGAGCGCCGTGCTCCAGATGGCCGAAGTCGGAAAGATCGTCCAGGAGCAGGACAACCAGACCAGAATTACCGAAGACAAGTTTGACCAGATCGAGGAGGCGGTTGCCAAGAGCAGGGTCATCGTCGAAAACATCAACCGCGATTCGAAACTGATTGAGGAGAAGAACGCGCACATCGTCAGCATCATTCAAAACTTGTCGGCGATTGCCGAGGAAAATGCGGCGACCACCGAAGAGGCGGCGGCCAGCGTCGATACCCAAACCCAGTCGATCGGCAGCATTTCCAACGCAAGTTCCAAATTGTCGGACATCGCGAGCAAGCTCCAGGAGGAGGTTGCCGCGTTCAAGCTGTAAAACCGCGCAACACCAAGTAAAAGTCCACCCGTGAGACAAGCGGGTGGATTTTTATATTTCATATTTACATTTATTCATTTTTTAGGTACAATGCTTTGAGTGTCCCCGACTTCGCGCCGTATGCGTTCGCGAGGGAGCGGGGTCTGTCGCAATCGACCGGAGGAAGGGTCGGATATGAGGGATGAAATGAGACAAATACAACGCGCACTGCTGATTGCGCTCGCCGTCCTGCTGGCGGCCGGGAGCCTTGGCTTGCCCGCGCTTTCGGCGGATCGGAACAAGGTCGGAGCCTACAAAATCGCAAAACGGGAACAGGTTCCGGAGGGCTTTCTGCAGCATTTTCCGGAGACGATTCAGAAGGTCGGGGAAAGCCCCTTCCTACAGATGAAGAGTGTCTACCGAAACGCGCGCTACGGCTTTGCCTTCGACGCAAACGGCTTTCAGGTCGACGACAGCCTGGAGGACATCAGAACCTCCTTTCACACCGGCTACACCCATGTGGACATCTACTACAATGACCTCTCGGGCAGCTCGGCAAACGGGAACTCCTACATCGCCTACTCGAACAAGCATATGACGAACAGCGACTATGTGAGCATGGAGCGCGATCAGAGCTTCGTCTATAAAAACCGAAGGGTCAGGGTCCTGGAGTGGAAGAGAAAGCCGCTGAAGTACGCGAAGGAAAATGGCTTGGACTTTGTGCATTACGCGATTTTGGACATCGAGAAGAACCCGAGCGAGGTCTACAGCATCCACATCAATTCCGTTTCCGACATCGACCCTATGGACTACGTGAAGCGCTTCAAGCTGATTCCCGCAGATGCGAACGCGCCGCTGAAGCGCGCCGGCGCCGAGAGACTCGGCAACCCGAACTGGTCCGAGGAAACCGATCGCTTCTTTGAGGAAGACTTTCAAGGACTCGAGAAGACCGAACTGGGCATCTTCGAGCCGACCACCGCTTACTACTTTGAAAAACTCCACAAGCTCGAGGAGGAGCACGAGTTGAAATTCAAGTACCTGCTCGAGTACTACTCGTTCAGCGACACCCTCTACCAACACCACTTCGACGACCTTTATAAGAACGGCAGGATTCTGGAATTCACCTTCCAAACCAGCTTCGGCAACGAACTGCTCTCACAGATGACCTACGAGGTCCTGGACGGGAACTTCGACGAGAAGATTGACGCCCTGGCGAGCACGCTCAAGAACATCAAGGGCCCGGTCTTCTTCCGCTTGAACAACGAGATGAACGGCGACTGGTGCTCGTACAACGCCCTGCACTTCCACCGCGACACCCGGCTCTACACTAAGATGTGGGAGCACTTTTATCGGAAAATCCACGAGGCCGGCGCGAAGAACGTAATCTTCGTGTTCAACCCGAATGAAAAGTCCTTCCCGAACTTCAAGTGGAACCACTACATGAACTACTTCCCGGGCAGGGACTTCGTGGACGTAATCGGGGTGACCGGCTACAACACCGGAAACTACTACTACGGTGAGACTTGGAGAGACTTCAAGCACATCTACGACGAGTTCATGCCGGACTACCGCGCCAGGTTCCAAGGCTACGACTTCTTCATCACCGAGTTCGGCAGCAGCACCGTGGGAGGGGACCGAATCGCCTGGCTCGACGACATGTTTGAAAAGCTGGGTGAGTACGGGTTCAAGGTTGCGATCTACTGGAACGGGACCGATTGGGACGCCGGCGGAAACCCGGCCAGACCGTACAAGATCACGGACGATTACGAGGCAATGAGACACTTTAGGCGCTACCAGAGAGAGGACTGACGGGACGCGCGAGGCGGGAGACGGCGGGTCAGTTGGCCCCGGCGCTCCCGAAACGGAACGGCAGATGAAATATAAAAAGTATAAAAAAGAATCGGAATACAGTTATGCCCTCGGCAGCTTCGCGGTCTTAAACCTGATCCGCGAGATGCCGTATTTGGCCGAAGGCGTCTACTGCCACAGTGAACTGGAGGCAGCTTCCCTCACCCTGCTGAAGGGCGCCTGCAAAGAGGCCGGAATCCCCTTTTTTGAAGGGGCGGACAGGGAAGTTGAGCGAGTCCGAAACAAGGACAGGGAGCTCGTCTTCGCGGCCTTTCAAAAATTTCGCTCCAAGCTCGACAGGGCCCGACCCCACATCGTCCTGGACAGGCCTTCGGACATGGGAAACCTCGGCAGCATCTTCCGCACCGCCCTGGGCTTCGGCTTTCGGGACATCGCCATCATCGGAAACGCGGCCGACCACCTGCACCCCAAGACCGTCAGAGCGTCGATGGGGGCGCTCTTTTCCCTCAGAATCCAACACTTTGCGAGTTTTGAGGACTACCTGCTCGCCTGCGGAAACGAAGAACGCGAACTTTACTGCTTTATGCTCGGATCGAGCACCGAACTGAGGGAGCTGGTAAGGGAGCCTGAACGCAGCTTCAGCCTGGTCTTCGGCAACGAGTCGAGCGGCCTGGACGAGAGCTACAAAGGGCGAGGCAGCGCGGTCTACATCCGGCACTCCGATGAGATCGATTCTCTGAACCTGGGAATCGCCGCTTCGATCGCGATGTACCATTTTACATCTTGACATATCAGACGAGTAACTATAAACTGTGACTATCGGAGGTGGGCTATGATAATCGGAATAGACGCGATGGGCGGGGACAATGCTCCCGAGGCTGTGATCAGCGGAGTCGAACTGGCACTCAAAAACGGTTTGGAAGAAGACGAGATTTATTTATACGGGGACGAGAACGTCCTGCAGAGACTTCTCTTTGACAAGATCGAAAAGTTCAGGAACGTGAAGATTGTTCACTGCTCCGAGTCGATTGAGGGGGATGACAAGCCGGTCTTAGCCATCCGAAAAAAGAAGGATTCTTCGATTGTCCGAGGCGCAAGAGAGCTGAAGGAGGGCGTGATCGACGCCTTCATCAGCGCGGGCAACACCGGCGCCCTGTTGGCGGCAGGCACCCTTGTAACAGGGAGAATCAAGGGCGTCAAGCGTCCGGCTCTGACGACCGTCTACCCTACCGAAAAGAGCTTCGCGGTCCTCTGTGACGTAGGCGCCAACGCGGAAAGTTCCGCCGACAACATCGAGCACTTCGGGCTGATGGGCAGCCTCTACGCCAAAGAAATCCTGGGGATTGAGAACCCGAGCGTAGCCCTCCTGAACATCGGAACCGAGGAGAGCAAGGGAACCCCGATCCACATCGAGGCCCACAAGCTCATGGCGGCCAACAAACTCCTCAACTTCAAAGGAAACTTGGAGTCCCGAGACCTCTTAAAGGGCGAGGTCGACGTGGTGGTCTGCGACGGGTTTACCGGAAACATCTGCCTGAAATTGATCGAGGGTGCGGCGACCAGCCTGATGAGCATGATCAAAAAGAGCATACTCGGCTCGACCAAGGCGAAGATCGGTGGCCTCTTAATCAAGGATTCTCTGATTGAAATGCGCGAGAGTCTGAACCCCTCAAAGTATGGCGGGGCGCCGCTTTTGGGCACCGAACATCCGGTGATCAAAGCCCACGGAAGCTCCGATGAGATCGCCTTTATGAACGCCATGCTCTACGCGAAAAAATACGTCAGCTCCGACCTGATCGGCAAACTAAAGGAAGCGATTCAAGTTGCCGAAAAAGAATCGGAAGAACATACAACGGATGAGAATAAGGAAGAACAGTAGGATGGAGGATGTAGATGATATTCGATACCATTAAAAAGATCATTATTGACAAGCTGAACTTGTCTCCCGACTATGAAATCGAGCCGGAAACATCTCTGAAAGATGACTTGAAGGCCGACTCGGTCGATGCAATCGAAGTGATTATGGAACTCGAATCGGAATTCGGAATCGAAATTGACGACAAGGATTTGGTCAAATTTGAGACCGTTGCGGATTTGGAAGAATATATTGAAAACGCTTTAAATGAGTAAACCGGGTGATCGCGTATTGTAAAATATGAGGAAAGTCCGAGCTTCACAGAGCAACAATGCCAGTTAACGGCTGGTGGAGGCGACTCCAAGGCTAGTGCAACAGAGAGATACCGCCATCCTTCGGGGTGGTAAGGGTGGAAAGGTGAGGTAAGAGCTCACCAGTGTGCAGGCAACTGTACAGCTATGTAAACCCCATTGGAAGCAAGACCAAGTTGAGATACTAAAAGCCGGTTGCTCGTCGGTTTCTCGTTGGTAGGTCGCATGAGCCGCGCGGTGACGCACGGCCTAGATAGATGATCATCTAAGACAGAACTCGGCTTACAGGTTTACTCGTTTACATAGAAAAAGGTAGTCCTCAGGGCTACCTTTTTTCTTTGCTCAGATGCCGCTCTGCGCCTCAATGGAGTCCGGGATTCCGGCCTCTCTCAGGATGCGTCGCATATCCTCGGGCAGTTCACTCTTGAAGCGAAGCTCCCCGCCCCTCGGGCTCCTGCACTCCAGATAGTAGGCGTGGAGGGCCTGGCGGCCGATCAAATCCATGCCGTAGGCGCCGTAGAGCTCGTCCCCGACCAGGGGATGCCCAATCTCCGACATATGAACCCGGATCTGGTGGGTCCTGCCGGTCACCAGGTCGAGCTCCACCAAGGCCAGCTGACCGTCATCCTGTAAGACCTTGTAATGGGTGCAGGCGTACTTTCCGTCCTCGGATACCAGGCGGTTGATGCCCTCGTGCTTCTCATAAGAGATGCGGAGCTCTATGGTGCCGGAAACGTCCTGAAAGCCGCCCTTGGTGACGGCAAGGTACTTCTTCTTGACAAGTTTTTGCTCCATCTGCTTCATCAGCTCATAATGGGAGAAGGGGTTCTTGGCGATAATCAAAAGGCCCGAGGTATCGCGGTCCAGGCGGTTCACGATATGGGGCTTGTAGCTCTCCCCCCTGCTCACAGCGTGGCGAATCAGCCCGTTGATCAGGGTTCCGGTCTCGTGCTTCTTGGACGGGTGAACCAGCACCATCGGATCCTTGAGCAGCACGATTAGATCCCTGTCCTCGTGCACGATGTGAATCGGTACATCCTCGGCGGGAATCTCACTCTTTTCATGCATCAAAAGGCGAACCCGATCGCCCGCATAGACGGTCCGGTCCACCCAGGTCGGCTTGTCGTTTAAAAGGACGCCGCTGATCTTCTTTGCGTTCGTAATCAGCCTCGCCGAGATGCCGAGCCTCTCCCTGAGAAGCTCCCGCAGGAGGATGCCGTCCGCGCTCTCGTCGACTACTACGCTTAAGTAATTATATTCCCCTGAAAGTTTCATAAAAATGCTCCAAAAAAAATGCCAGCTAAGGAGGTATATTTCTTTAGCTGGCGAGTAATGAAAGAAAAGAAAATAAAATAAAAGTAATAACTTATTATTTACAAAAATAAATAACTCATTACCATATTTCCGTTCGTTAGTTAAGACGCAAAACGCAGCACTACGGTTGAGTTGGTTTGTTCCTCTTTCAGTGCGATGTACTTGTCGAAGCTCTGCTCACAGAAAGAGTAAATATTTCGCATATCGAGTGCGTCCTGTCCAAAATCCAAAACATCGACATCGACTTTGAGCCATCCCATATTGAGAAGCTCAGAGACCGAATCTTCCGGAATCAGGGGAACCGGTACCAGGCCGAAGACATTCGCGTTCAGTACGCTGTGGTCCAGCCAGAAGCGATCATGCCCTTCCTTCGCTCCCGATTTGGTCAAATCGAAGGTTCTGGTTCTTGCAAATTTTTCCAAGTAGTCGCCCTTATAAGGATCTTCCACATCAACCGGCTTATAGAGAAACTCTATGGTGTTGATATGCTTATAATAGACACCAGTTGCACAATCGGTAACATTATTGATTTCGTTCTCTACATTGACCACGCTATTTTTAATCATTCGAGCTACATTTTTTGCCCTGTCATAATCTGCTGTAGAAATAGCATATTCCAACTCGTAGATATAATGCTTCAATGATTGTAGGTTGGCTTCCACGAACAAGACCCCCTTAATTTCAACTACTTCGTATAGGCAGATTATAGCACTTTTTTTTATAAAATCCTAGGCTTTTTTTTATTTTTTTGTAAAAAATTGAAGTTTTTTGCATTTTTTTTCTTCCCGGAGGCCTTTTTCGCCATGCGAGGGGCAAAGTTACCGATTGTTCTCCTTCATTTCCGCCCATCAGCGCGCTTCAAAGTATAAAATTTGTCTTCGCGCGGCGATCCGTTTGAGCAGGGCGAGGGCCCTCTCCTTTCGGCGCTCGTCATAGGACATGAAGGCATCGTCCACAATCAGCGGGAAGCTTGCCTTAGGATCCGCTTCTTCCAGGTAGGCGAGTTTGGCACAGAGGAGGACCTGGGCCTGGGTGCCTGCGGAAAGCAGCTGAAAATCGAGGGCTTCGTAGCTTTCTTTGTCGCTAAAGAGGAGTTCGCCGGACGGATTATACTCGATCGAGACACCGGCATCGGGGGCAATCTCCGCAAGGTAGTCTCCCGCCCGCTTCACATAAGAAGGTTTCAGTTTGGCTTTCAGCAGCTCAAAGCTGCGAATCAAAAGTTCCTTCTGCAAGCTCAACAGGTTGTAGTCCTCCGAGAGCCTCCTGTTCTCTTCCCGCAGGGATTCGCGAAGAGCCTTAAGTTCTTCTGCCTGCAAGCCCCGATACGAAGGGTGGGAGATGAGCTCCCGCCTTGAGAGGCGCTCTTCCAGCCCGGCAATCCGCTCCTTGAGGGCGATCAGCCCCTCCTCTTCCGCGGCGATGGATTGCTCCGCTTGTTCCAGGGCTTGCTTGGGATCCGTGCCGCCCGGGGCAAAGTCCTCCGGACGGCGTCCGCTCGCAGCCAGGGCTTCTTCCAGCTCCCGTAGGCGGAGGGCGCATCGCTTCGCCTCGTCCAGTCGCTCCTGCACCAGCTCGACATCCTCGGTGGACCAAAGGGCGAGCAGGGTCTCCCTGATTGCCTCTATGGCGGCGTCCAGCTCCGCGAGCTGAGCGGAGATCCGATCCTTGGACTGTTTTAAGGAGGCCCTGCGTTCCAAGCTGTTCTGAAAGCGCAAGGCATCCTGGCGGTAGAGTGCTAGGAGTTCTTTGGCGCAGCGGCCGTCCGCCTCGATCAGCTCCGCTTGGGCGGGATGCTCGGAACTCGCACGCTTCCAAGCCTGCTCGAGCTGCTGACAGCTTGCAAGGGCGCTCTGATAATCCCTTATCTGATCCAGGTCCCTTTGAACCAGCAGGTAGGCTTCCTCGCTGAGTTCTTGCAGGGAGACCATCTGCTGAAAGGCGCGCTCGACTTTGGCAATTTCCGAATAGGCATCGAGGTTCAGATCGCGGATCGCCTGCGCCCTGCCGCTTGTTCCCTTTCCTCCCTGACTGAGGCGATAGAGCAGGTAGATCAAAGAGATGCCGAGGAGCGGAAGGCTCAGCTCGGGCTTGTAAAAGTAGAGGGCGAAGGCGGCAAAGAAGGTAGCGAGGGCAAAGATCACATCGACAGGCTTCAGCGGCCGCCCGCCTTCCGTTTCCAAGTGCTTCAATTTTGCCGATTCCAAGCGGTACTCCTTCCATTCCCGCGAGGCACGCTCCGCGTCGATGCCGAGGGAGCCTGCGAGGCCGGCTTGCTCCGGCGCAACGCGCCTCTCCCGGAGTCGGGCTTGCGCGTCCTCCAGCCTGACGCGCAAGTCGAGCAAGCCTGCCGCCGCGCGCCCCTGCTCCGGCAGGACCAGGCGCTTAACCGTTTCATCAAAGTCCTGCTCCCCCTCGGCGCGCTGCGCAGCTTCCAGCTGCCGCAGGCTCCGCTGCAGGTGGAGACGCTTCTCCTTGAGCACCCTGAAATCACTGAGCTTCGGCGTTTGTTCGGCCTGCTTGTAAGCCCTCGCTTCCTGCTCGGCCAGCAGGCTGCGATGGGCGAGGGCCAAGGCTTGGAGCTCGGCCTCCTCCTGCAGGGCCTTCCGCGTTTGCTTGAGGGCCGCCAGGCTCTCCTCGCTGCGCGCGCGCCGCTCCAGGCTCTCCAGATAGTCCGCGTAATCGGACGCGCTCTCCCTTTGGAGCTCGGCCTGTTCGGCGATCAGACGGTTCAGAAGGGTAATCTCCGCCTCGTTCCTCTTGATTTTGGAATTCGAGTTGGCGTTGTTGGTGTAGATGGCCCGCCTCTCCTCCTCGAGGGATTGCAACATGTCCTCGAGGGGCCTTCCGCGGTACTGTATGCTCTCATACAGGCTGATTTCACCCTTCGCGTTCTTCAAGAAGCGCCGGTGCTCCTCGATGCTGTCCGAGTGCAGGATCCAAAGCGAGGGATCGAGGGCCTCCAAAGGGATGCCGCGCGCCTCGGAGAGCACGTCAAATACGGGCTTATTCCTAATCGGCAGGCCTTCGGTCCTCTCGCCGTTCTCCGAGTAGAGTTCGAGCGTGCCGCCGGCCTTCCCCCCCGAGTGCACCCTCGAGACCGAAAGATGAGAGAGCCCCTCCGCCTCCTGCGAAATGTCGATGTCACAGGAAAAGCGAATCCCCTCGCTGCCCCCAAGCGGCAGGTAGGGAAAACTTTTGACCGGAGAAAAGCCGTAGAGGGCCGCCTTGATCGCCTCTATGCCGGTCGACTTTCCATATTCGTTCGCGCGGGCGAGGCGGTTGAAGCCGTCCTCAAACAAAAATGTCTTGTTCTTCACGCCGCCGAAGCGCTCTATTTTAAGCGTTCTAATCTTCATGTCCGCACCTCATCGCATCGCTTAGGAGGACCTTAAAATCGGCCTTTTGCATCAGTTCGCAAACCGTGAGCATGCAGTCCAGCCCCGAAAGTTCGTAAGAGGAGCGCTTCGATTCCGCAAACTCCGCAATCGCCTGCTCGATACAGGCCTCCAGCTCACTCGGAAGCGCATATCCTGCGGACTTCCCGGGCCGCCGGCAGTCGAGCTCCATGAGCTGCCGCTCGTGCGAGGCGAACCCAAAGATTTCTTCCCTGAAATCGGCATCCTCATTTTTTACAAAATCTTCAAATTCATCGACCCTGCCCTTGATTCTCAGGATGGATTTTTCCATCGGCGTTTCCAGACTTTCCTCAATCAGGGTTCTGAGCCTGCTCGCCAGTTCAAAGCGGTCCTTGGCCCTCCCCTCAAAGCGCAAGTCATAGATGCGGTAGGGAGCAATCGGCTTCCTTTCCCACTTTGCGATGCCCTCGCTCAGTTCCACGCTCAGGCAGAACTTCTCGCCCGCTTCGTCCCAGCCCTGCGGCAGGGGCGTTCCGGGGTAGAAAATCTGCGATCCGAAGTCATGAAAGCTGTGGATGTGCCCGAGGGCAACATAGTCGTAGCCCCTCTCCGCCAGGCTCGCGGCGCTCGCCGAGTAGTAGTCGCTCCGCAGCTCCGCCCTACCCTCATAGACATCCCCGTGAAGAAGGGCGATTGCGATATCCTCATCCTGCCTTGGCGGAAACTCGGCCTGCACATTCCGCGCAGGATGCGGCGTTTGGTAGCCGATCCCGTAAAAGGCGATGCGCTTACCCTTATAGGTAAGCTCCCTTCTCTCCACCTCCTCTTTGCAAAAGAGGACAAAGTTTTGGTAGGCAAGAAGGGAAGAAAAGTGGCGCTCCGTGATGAAATAATCGTGGTTTCCGGTCGCATAAACGACAAAAGCCCCCCTGTCCAAGGCGAGCTGAAAGAGTCGTTCCAGAGAACGCATATAAAAGGGACTGATTGCGGGCGCATCGAAGATGTCCCCCACAAAGAGAAGCCCGTCATAGCGCGGATGCTCGGCGAGGGTTTGGAGTTCCCGCAGGGCCCCGTCTATGCCGGAGCGGAGGAAGCGCATGCCCTCCGCCCGAAACCCGGAGAGCTTGGCCCCCAGGTGCATATCCGAACAATGTAAAAATCGCAAATTTCACCTCTACAGTTCCGGCGCATTGAAGTAGTCGTTCGGTCGAATCGCCGTTCCGGCGGACGGAATGCTCTCGGTCCTATAATACTCCAGGTCCTCGAGTTCCACCTCGCGCGCCGGCTTGATCGAAGAGATCCAGGAATTCTTCTTGACCCTGATCACCTGCACGCCCTGGGTGTTTCTGGTCGTCTTTTGGTTGACCAGAGAACTGTGGAAGAGCATCAGGTTCTTGCCCTTCGCGTCGCTCCTCGAATACAGAATGTCCGTGTCGTCTTCGATGAAGAGGGCGCGGAAGAGCTTCGCCTTCACCCCGTAGGCCTTCAGCAGTTTTTTTCTGTTGGTCTTGGTCTCATACGCACTCAAAGGTACCTTGGCCAGTTTCCCGTCCTCGAAGGCGAAGAGGAAGTAGCCCTTGTAATCCTTGCTCGCGTGCATGAAGATAATCTTTTCGCCCGGCTCCAAGTCGATCAGGTTGTTCAAATAACTGCCGAGCTCGGACGCCTTGGAATCCTCGAGCTCGTGCGCCTTGACAAAGTACACGTTCGCCCGGTCCGAAAAGAGCATCAGATCGCTCGCGTTGCTCGCCTCAATTTCCGCAAGGAGCTCGTCGTTCTCCTTGAACTTCTGCTCCCCGCTCGATCGGAGAGACTGGAGCGAGATCTTCTTCAAGTAGCCCTCCTTCGATAAGAAGAACTTGAGCCGGTAATCGTCGATGAAAACCTCTTCCTTGATCTCGATGTGCTTGGATTCTTTGATCAGCTCCGTCAGCCTCGGCTTGGCGTAGTCCTTCTTGACTTCCTCGAGTTCACCGGCGATGATGCCCTTGAGTTTCTCGTCCGAAGCCAGATTCGCCTTGATCGCATCGATCTCTTTTTTCAAATCCTCGATGTCGCTGAGCGCCTTGATGATATAGTTTTTGTTGAGGTTACGGAGTTTGATTTCCGCCACATAGTTCGCCTGCACCTCATCGATCGCAAAGCCCTCCATCAGGTTCGGAACGACCTTGCTGTCATCGGCGGTGTTTCGGATGATCTCAATCGCCTTGTCGATGTCCAGAATCACCTTTTCCAACCCGTGTAGCAGGTGGAGCCTCTCCTCCAGCTTTCCGAGCTCATAGCGCAGTCTTCTGACAATTTCGCCGAGCCTGTGCTGAATCCACTCGTCCACGATGTCCGCGAGCCCGAGCACCACCGGTTTTCCCTTAATCAACAGGTTGAAATTGCACGAAAAACTGTCCTCCAGCGGGGTGAGCTTGTAGAGCCTCGCCATAAAGGTCTCCACATCGGTTCCCTTTTTTAGATCGATGGCGATTTTGAGCCCCTGCAAGTCGGTCTCGTCGCGGATATCGACGATTTCCTTGAGTCTGCCCTCTTTGTAGATTGCGATAATCTTGTCCATGATCGCTTCCACCGTGGTGGTGTAGGGAATCTGTTTGATCTCCAGGCAGGAGTTCTTCTTGTCGAACTCAAACTTTGCGCGGAGCTTGAAGGAGCCCAGGCCGGTCTCGTAGATGCTCCTCATCGCGCGCTCATCGTGAATCAAATAGCCGCCGGTGCTGAAATCCGGCGCGGGAATGTAGTCCATCGGATCGGCCGAGCCGTCCTGCATCCTCGCGATCGTAAAGTCGCAGACCTCGCCCAGGTTGAAACTCGGAAAAGAACTCGCCATCCCGACCGCGATTCCCTTGTTCGGATTCACCAGGATGTTCGGAAAGCGAACCGGCAGGAGCACCGGCTCCTGCATTCTCCCGTCGTAGTTATCGACAAAGTCGACCGTGTCGGACTTGATGTCGGTAAAGAGGCACTCCGAAATCGGCGCAAGCTTTACTTCCGTGTACCTCGGGGCGGCATATGCCATATCGCGCGAACTGACCTTGCCGAAGTTCCCCTTGGAATCAATGTAGGGGTGAAGCAGGGCATCGTGCCCCCTGGTCAGCCGGACCATGGTCTCGTAGATTGCGAGGTCTCCGTGCGGGTGCAGTTTCATGGTCTGTCCGACCACGTTTGCCGACTTGGTTCTCGCCCCCTTGAGCAGGTTCATCTTGTACATGGTGTAGAGAATCTTGCGGTGCGAGGGTTTGAACCCGTCAATCTCGGGAATCGCCCGCGACACGATGACGCTCATCGCATAGGGCATGTAGTTCTCGCTCAGGGTCTCCGTTATTTTTTGTCTATTTACATTCGTTTCCAGATTCATCGTTTCCAACCTATATTACATCAATGTTTTGCAGGTACAAGTGCCCGTGCTCCTGAATGTACTCCTTCCGCGAAGCCAGGTCATCCCCGAGCAGGGTATCGAACATCTTCGCAGTCAGCTCCGCATCGTCCGGGCTCACCGCAATCAGGCGTCTGGTCTCCGGGCTCATCGTCGTCAGCCACATCATCTCCGGCTCGTTCTCGCCGAGCCCCTTTGAACGGTCGACCTTGACCTTCTTATCCCCCAGCTTCGCCAAAATTTCAGCTTTCTCGGTCTCGTTGTAGGCAAAGAAGGACTCGTTTCCGACGCTGATCTCATAGAGGGGTGATTCGGCGATAAAAACCTTTCCCTCCTCAATCAGGCTCGGAATCAAACGGTAAATCATCGTCAAAATCAGGGTTCTGATTTGGAAGCCGTCCACATCGGCGTCGGTACAGATGATGATTTTCCCCCATCTTAAATTGTCCATATCAAAGGGCGCCTGATTCTTCAGGTGCTTGGACTTGATCTCCACCCCGCAACCCAAAACCGTGATCAGGTCGGTGATGATGTCGTTCGAGAAGATCTTATCCAAATCCGCCTTCAGGCAGTTCAGAATCTTTCCCCTCACCGGTATGATTGCCTGGAAGTTCGCATCGCGCGCGAGCTTGCAGGCGCCCAGGGCACTGTCTCCCTCCACGATAAAGAGCTCCCGCTGCTCGACTTCCTTGTTCCTGCAATCCACAAACTTCTTGATTCGATTCGTGATGTTAATCTTGGAACTTAACTTTTTCTTGATCGCCTGTCTGGTCTTTTCGGCGTTCTCGCGAGAGCGCTTGTTGATCAGAATCTGATCGATGACCTTCTCGGCTTCCAATCGATTCTCAATAAAGAAAACCTCGAGCTTCTCTCGGATAAAGCCTGTTAAAAACTTCTGAATAAACTTGTTTGTGATCGCCTTCTTGGTCTGGTTCTCGTAGCTGGTGGAAGTGGAAAACGAGTTCACGACGATGATTAAACTGTCTTCGATGTCCTGAAAGCTGATCTTCTTCTCATTCTTTTGGTACTTGCCGAGGGTTTTGATAAAGCCGTCAATCTCACTGACTAAGGCCGAGCGCACGGCCTTGTCCGGCGCGCCGCCGTACTCCAGGTAGCTGGAATTGTGATAGTACTCGAGCAGCTTGATTTGATTGTTGAAGCAGAAGGCAAACTCCGCCTTCACCTTGTAGTCCGGCTTGTCGTCCCGGTCTCTTCCGACCGCCTCGTCGCTGTAATGGCAGATCGTCGAGATGTTCTTGTTCTCGGACAGCTCATTCACATAGTCGATGATCCCGTTCTCATACAGGTAGACAAAGTCCTGTCCGGTGATTTCATCGTACAACTCAAAACGAATCCCCTTGTTGACAACAGACTGTTTCTTTAAGACATCCTGAAAGTGGCTGAGGGGAATGTCGATTTCGGTGAAGACCTCCAAATCGAGCTTCCAGGTCTGGCTGGTTCCCTGTCTGTCTCCCGTGTAGGCCGACTCCCTGAGCCCTCCGACGTTTTCTCCGTGCTCAAAGTTGAGCTCGTGCAGGTAGCCGTCCCGGTAGACCTCGACCTTGAACCACTCGGATGCGTACTGGGTCGCACAGGCACCGAGTCCGTTCAAACCGAGCGAGAACTCGTACACATCGCCGTCCTCGTTGTTCTGGTACTTCCCTCCGGCGTAGAGTTCGCAGTAAATCAGCTCCCAGTTGTAACGCCTCTCGTTCCTGTTGTAGCCCAGGGGAATCCCCCTGCCGTAGTCATCGACCGTGATCGAGAGGTCGCTGTGGCGGGTGACCTTGATCAGGTTCCCGTAGCCCTCTCTGGCCTCGTCAATCGAGTTTGAGAGAATCTCAAAAAAGGCGTGTTTCGCGCCTTCCAATCCGTCCGATCCGAATATGACAGCCGGGCGTTTGCGAACCCTGTCCGCGCCCTTCAAGGCTGAGATACTGCTGTCGTCATAACTTTGAGTTTCCCTCTTCTGTTTATTCTGTTCCGGCATAAAATCTAAAGCTCCTCAATCAAAAATTTTTCAACACACATTCTATCATCTTTCCTCGGCTTTTTCTACACGTTTTTCCTATTCCGGATCAAAGAATTTTTTGGTAAAGACCTGTAACTTGCCCTTGTCGAACTTTCCCTTTTCGTTCTTGTAGTCCTCAAAGACCGCGTCAATCTTGTCCGAGACCGCCTCATCCGACTTCTTGACATCGACCATCTTCCGCAAGACCTTCATCGCCAGGTCCTTCAGCTCGCGAAGCTCCGGGAACTCGTTCGCATCCAGCTCACTCAAATCCTCCACATCACAGGAAAGCTTGATCTGCTCGACATCGCGAATGATTTTGTCATCGATCACATGAATGCCGGTGATGATGGCCCGCTTCTTGTTCATCAGTTCCCTCGCCGCGCTGATGTTCGACTCCGACAGTCTCTCCATCACCATTTCATTGATTGTCAAATAGGAATCCAGGTACTCCGACTTCTGTCTGTTATCGTCTATCGCCTTCTTTATGTAATCCATCCCCTACTCCTTCTGGTTGAAATGCAGCCTCGATTACAGTCCTTTCCCAGTATATCAAAAAAATTAGTCTTTAGACAAGCGAAAGTATAAAAAAAGACTCCGTCAATTGGAACGAAGTCTCAAACACTGCAAATATACTGTTCTATTGGACCGACTGCATCAGCTCTCGCCACATGCCGACCAGCTCTTCGGCGATCTCGAGGGCGTTGTCGAATCGTTTCTCCTCCTTATGCAAGTTGCCCTGCACGAGTTCTTCATCAATGAAGTCATAGAGACTGAGCCAATCCTGCGCGAATTGAAAACTCTTGTCCAAGGTCGCGGAAAGTTCGCTCACGATGTTCTGCGCCTTGATCGCGTTTTCGTGCGCCTGCTCCGGCTGCTTCCTGTTCACGGCGATTTTTGCAAGCTTAATAAATCGAACCAAGCCCTCGTAAAGCATCAGAGTCAGTTCCTCCGGCTTCGCGTTCATGACCTTTTGGGTCAGGTACACGTCTTGCTTATCCCTGTTCGCAGGTTTCACACTCATCTTTGTTTTGCTCAGTTGCGTAGTTTCTTTCAAGACTACATTTTTGGGTCTTGAGTAGTTATATGGATTGATCACAGCCACCTTTTTGTCTCCTTTTAGTTTTTATTTTCTTGTCTTTGCCTTACACGACGATTATCGTCATGTTTCTCTATTTATTTACTCTCTTGGGGGGTTTTTTTATGCCTTTTCATCGACGAAAAGACCTGCCAGTTCCCACATTTTTGCGACCATGTCCTGAATCTTTTTGGGCGGAAATTCCGCGATGACTTCGCCGGTCCTGCGGTCCTTGAGCTTATACATCACCGCGTGGGTCTTTTCATGCACCTCGCGCTCGATGTAGCGGTCCGATACCTCCAGGTTTTTGTTCGCCAGCTTCAGCGCCGCCATGATCTGTTCCTCATCTATTTTTCGCCCCGGCAGGCTGACTTGCTCGGCGGCCTTGTTCTGCCCCTCCGGCGCTCCGCCCTCCTGCGCACTTTGGCCCGGCAGCCTGATTTCAGGCTTGGTGTAGGTGACGTCGGCCGCCCCCGAAGCAACACTGTTAATATTCATTGTAACCTCCTGGTTTCGCGAAAAGTCCTACTGCAACTTGTCAAAAAAGATGTTTCCGTCCAGCTCGCTCTTTTCGCCGTAAACATTGAATGCTTTTCTCTTGCTGCTCTGCATTCCCTTTTCTTTCTTTACCTGCTCTATTTTTTGTCCGAGTTCTCTCTTTTGTTCTTCGAACTTTGCCTGTATCTTCCGATCGAGCTCCATAATCTTTAGAGCGACGCTATGTTTATCCCGCTCTTCGAGTTCCAGGTGCTTCAGCTCCCCCAAAATGAGCTCTCTCTCTTCAATCAGTTTCTCCACCTTGTCGAAGGCCGACTCGAAGTCCAGCGAGAAGAGTTCCTCGCTGAGCATCAAGTAGCGCTTCAATAACTCGGAAGATCTCTGCATGCGGACCTCCTTATCCTATCCTGCCTTCCTCTTCCCTTGCCGTCTACATCAATCCGGCGAAGGCGTTCGACTGCTCGCTGACCTGCGAGAGCGATTTTTCCAGCCTCGCAAAATCCAAATAATACTTGTTTTCCTTCTGAATCAAAACGTCCATCATCGAGTCGATCCGTCTGTTGATCTCCCGAATCTTCATGCTGAGCTCGGACGTAAACTCGGTGCTCGTATTCTTGATTCCGGCCTTCTCCACCAGATAGCCCCTCGGCCCGTACTTCGGTTCGCCCTTCTCGTTGACCTCCCCGGTCACGTACTTGGTGGTCCTGATGTTCTTGGTGATGACGTCCTTGATCCTGGCCATGATGCCGTTCTCTTCGTATCTCTGTTGCGTCTTGCCGTGGGTTCCGAACTTGATCTCCGAGCTGTTGGTGAGGAGCTCGATTGCCTCGTCCGGTTTCTCCTTCATCGCCTTGTCGAACTTTTCCTCATCGAACTTGATCTTTCCCCTGTCCCTGTAGTTGCCGGTGAAGTAGATGCCGAGCTCCGACATGGTCATATCCACACCCTTCACCTTGTCGGTAAAGACATTTCTGAGTTCGGTCAGAATCTTCTCGAGTCCGCTGTCGTTTCGGAACAAGCCTTCCTTCGCCTTCTCGGTCCAGTCCTTGATCTCATCGTCCTTGAGCGCCTTCTTCTGCTCCGCGGTGAGCGGGTCGTACTTGTAGTTCTTCTTCTGGTTGATCATCCCGTTGATCTTGTCTACAATCTCATTGTACTTCTTGATGAAGCCCTTGAACTTGTCCTTCAGCGGGGTCGAGTCGAATTCTGTTTCAATCTCTATCGGAGCGGTGAGCTTACCGGCGTCCTGCTCCTCTTGGGTATTGTGCAGCTTGTTCAGGGTAATCTTTGCGCCGTTCACCTCAATCACGTTGGTATTGCTGGTCACGAAGTCTCCGTTCACCCTCACGACCGCGTTTCTGGCCTGCTGCAGGGAATCCGAGCCCAGGCCCAGGTAGACGAAGAAGTCCTTGGTCTCCTGCCCGTTGAAGGCGATTTCCCCGCTCGGCCCCATTTTTTTAGAAATGAGCTGAAACTTTCCGGTAATGGAATTGAATTCCATTTTCGCCACGTCCTGCCCCTTGTTAATCTTGTTCAGAACGTCCTTCACCGTATCGCTCGGCAAAATCGTCACGTTCTTGTCCGGTCTCTCTTTGCCGGCAGCTTCAAACTCTTGGTTTTGCGCTAAAAAACTGATATCGATCTTCATACTTCCATTCATCGGAATCAACTCTGAAATCGGGGTGTCAAGATTCAGATAATTACTGTTTCCCTTAACTGCAAATCCCTCGGGAACAGCATCCTGCTTCAGTTCCACTTTGCGATTATTTGCTTGAAAGTAGAGCTGAGTCTTTCCGTTCTCCGACGTAGCCGCTTCGAGCTTGAAGGTTCGCTCTCCAAACGCCTTGTCGAGCTTTTTCTGCAAGTCCGCCTTGAGCGCATCAAAATCCTGATAGTGATCTTCCAAACGAATCTTCTTCTGTGACCCGTCCACCGTAAAGGTCAATTCACGAGCGCCTCCCGCCTGTAGGGAAGCATTCAATTTGTCCATGTCGATCTCACTCATCACGTTTTTAATTGCACGCTTGGAAACATATTTCTCCGGACTTGCGAGCTGCTCGATCTGCTCGATGCTGATTTTCTGAAAGTTCGCGCCCGGACTCACCTCTACGGAGACCGCAGTACTGTCCTTTCCGTCGACTTTGACTTTGGGATTGTAGATCCCGTAGTTCGACTTCAGCATCAGGTCGTTTTTCTTGTTCAGAAGATCAAAATACTCGCTCTCAAAGCCCTTGAGCATGCCGGCAATCTCGCGGTAGCCCTCCTGCTTCCAAATCAACCTCTGCTGATCGGCTTTCACCCTGTCTATCTTGATTTGTTCGGCTTTGATCAACTTGCCGACGAGCCCTTTTGTATCGAGGTTGGATACTAATCCCGTGATTCTAGAATAATCTTCCATCTCGTTCTCCTTTATCTGTTTCTTCGCACTGTTGCTGAACATCGTCCGCCGAGTCCGTCCGTCCGTTGCCGGCACTTGCTATTTCTTCTCATTTATCCATGTCATTTCTTACACTTTGATATCGGCACCGAATGGGCAAAAGTTTAAAAAAAAATCCGCCAAACGCTTGATATTTTTCCGCATTTCAAGGATAATGAAACTGCTTGCTAGGTAGGAGGTTTATATGGCAATTAGGATTTTAACGGACAGCTCTTCGGATCTCAGCAAGGAGATGATAGAGGGCTACCCGATTGATATCATCCCTCTGATCGTCACGGTTGACGAGGAGGAATTTGAGGACGAAATCACGATCACCAGCACCGAGATTGCAAATGCGATGCTGGACGGAAAGTCGGTCAAGACGGCCCAGGTGCCGATGCACAAGTTTCAGGACTACTTTTCACAGGTCGACGAGAACGACACCCTGATCTGCATCCCGATTTCTTCGGGACTCAGCGGGACCTATCAGACCGCCGTTCAGACTGCGGAGATGGTCAAGGAGGAGAGGCCCGGCCTGGACATCCGCGTGATCGATGCCAAGTGCATCTCGCTCGGACTCGGTTTCGTGGTCCTCAGCGCGGCGAGGAAGGTGCTCGAGGGCTTGAGCGCAGATGAGATTGAGTCGCAAATCATAGAGGAGGCGGCCTACAGCAAACACCTCTTCACGGTTCCGGAGCTCAAATGGCTCTTAAAGGGCGGCAGGATTTCCAAGACCTCCGCGAGAATGGGAACCCTCTTGGACATCAAGCCCATCCTCCACGTTTTGGACGGAAAGCTGGTCGCCTTCGACAAGGTGCGCGGCAAAAAGCACCGCTTCAGCAGGTTGACCGACTACATCATGAAAAACACGAAGAGCCTGGCGGGACAAACGGTCGGCATCTGCCACGTTCTGAACGACGACGAGGCGGCCAAGATGGCGGACTTTCTGAACGAAAACCTGAAGCCCGATCGCATCATCATCAAGGACATCGGCGCGGTCATCGCTTCTCACACCGGACCGGGACTGCTGGCCATCTTCTTTTCTTCGGATGAGAAAGAGGTCAAGCTGCCTTAGGACGGCCGGCTAAGGAGCCGGCAGAGGCGGGGCGGCAAACCCGCAGAGCAGGTCCGTTGGCGAAAACACGGCATAAAAAAAGGGCGAATCTTCGCCCTTTTCCCGTATCTATTTGAGCCTGCCGCAGCTTTGCGGACCGCAAGCAGACCGAATCTCCTAGACTTCCACCTCAATCAGGCCGTAGTCGCCTTTTTTTCTGGTGTAAACGATGTTGAACTGCTCGGTCTCCGCGTTCTGGAAGACAAAGAAATTGTGGCCGAGCATCTCCATCTGGAGCACCGCCTCTTCCGGCGCCATCGGTTTCAAGTCGAACTTCTTGCTTCTGACAATCTTCGGTTCATCCGCAAAGAAGCTCTCCTTCTCATCGACCGCCTCTTCCGCCAAGGCCTCGTAGCGTATGCTGGTGTTCTTTCGGAACTGTTTTTCCATATTGGTCTTGTGCTTTCTGACCTGGCGAATGAGTTTCTCGATGCCCGAATCCAAAGCCGCTTCCATATCCTGAGCCGAGTCCTCCGACCTTAGAATAACCCCGTTCTTCAAAAAGATGGTGAGCTCCGCGGTCTGAATCTCGCGGATGTGGCTGAGCGTCGCTCTGACCTCAACATCGGACTCAAAAAATTTCTCGAATCTCTCAAGCTTTTTCTCTGTCATGTTCTTTAAAGATTCGCCCACACTCATGTTTTTTCCAACTACTGTTACTCTCATAGTTTACCTCCTCAAACTCGTTTGCAAACCGTTGCCGCTATTTGTTTCTCGGATTGTTCGTTATAACAGGTATATGCCGTCTCGCGCCAGCGCCTCTCTGACATCCTTCGGCCAAATCGACGCCTGCACCTCTCCGATGTGGTGTTTGTGCAGGAAGAACATGCACATCCTCGACTGACCGATTCCGCCCCCTATGGTGAACGGAAGTTCGTCGTTGAGCAACTTCTGATGGAAGAGGTTCTCCCTCCTGTCGTCCGCCCCCGCCAGTCTGAGCTGTCGATCCAGGCTCTCCGAATCGACCCGAATCCCCATCGAAGACAGTTCGAGCGCCTGCGAGAGGTTCTGGTTCCAGAACAGGATGTCGCCGTTCAGCTCCCAATCGTCGTAGTCCGGCGCCCTGCCGTCGTGTTTCTGCCCCGACTTCAGGGTCTTGCCGATCTGGCTGATGAAGACCGCCTTCTTCTCGTGCGCGATGATGTCCTCCCTCTCCTTAGGAGTCTTGGTCGGATACATGTCCTCCAATTCCTGCGAGGTGATGAAGAAGATTTCCTTCGGCAATTTATTGATATACTTCGGGTACAGGCTCGCTACATGGTCGGCCGTCGACAGAAAGACCTCGTAGATGTCGCTGACGGTCTTCTGCAGGGTCTCCATGGTCCTGTCTTCCCTACGTATGATTTTTTCCCAATCCCACTGGTCGACGTAGACGGAATGGATGTTATCCAAATTCTCGTCCCTTCGAATCGCGTTCATGTCCGTATAAAGACCCTCTCCGACCTGAAATCCGTAGTTGTAGAGCGCCATCCTCTTCCACTTTGCAAGAGATTGCACTACTTGAACCTCGGTATTGATGAACGGAATATCGAAACTGACCGGTCGTTCGACACCGTTTAGAGAGTCGTTGATTCCACTGTTTGATTTTACGAACAAGGGAGCGGATACCCGAATCAGACCCAATTTGTTTGCAAGTTCTGTTTGAAAGTGATCCTTGATGCTCTTGATCGCCCGCTCGGTCTCTAAAATATGTTTAAATGCCCGCCTTGTTCCTTTTATGATGTCGTTCATGTTCGTCATCCTTTCTCTTTTGCTTTCATTGATAGTATACTATCAAATGCAAGTTTAAGCAACAAAAAAAGGGCAGCCCCTCAAGGGACTGCTCTTTCCTATCCTCTGATTCGGATTGACAAATGATTACTGAGCGTCAGCAGGCTTCTCCTCTTCCATCATTTTGTCGTCTTCCATCATCATTTTGTC
>JAUMXH010000005.1:0-6741 GCA_030529225.1 Bacillota bacterium
GAATCAGTACCAATCCGGGCTTCAACACCGCCGTCTTCAGTTTGGTTGACAGAGGTTTCATTTATGCGATCGCACAGATTAGAGGCGGAAGTGATATGGGCGAACAGTGGTACGAAGACGGAAAGATGCTGAACAAGAAAAATACCTTCACCGACTTCATCGCCTGCAGTGAACACCTGATTCAAGAGGGCTATACCTCATCGGACAAACTTGCCATTAAAGGTGGCAGCGCCGGCGGTCTCTTGATGGGCGCCGTGACAAACATGCGTCCGGACCTCTACAAGAGCGTGCTTTCGATGGTGCCGTTTGTAGATGTGGTGACAACCATGCTCGATACTTCCCTTCCTCTCACGACCGGAGAGTACGAGGAATGGGGAAATCCGAACGAGAAAGAATACTTTGAGTACATGCTCTCTTACTCGCCCTACGATAACATCGAGGCGAAGGCCTACCCGAACATGCTCGTGACCGGCGGCTTGAACGACTCCCAGGTCCTCTTCCATGAGCCTGCCAAATATGTTGCAAAGCTCAGAAAATTAAAGACGGACGACAATATTTTGCTCTTAAAAATGAATATGGACTCCGGCCACGGCGGTGCGACCGGAAGGTACGAAAGCATCAAAGAAACCGCTTTTGAACACGCCTTCCTATTGAGTAGCGTCTAAACCCGGTCAAGCGAGCCCCCGCGGAGCGTAAACTCCGATACAAAGGCATGTAAGCTGAGAACGCTTAGATGCCTTTTATAAATTCCACCGCTTTTTGGAAGTCCGCTTCGGTGGGGTGCTTCTTCGCGATTCCCCCGATGTATTTCAAGAAACTGTAAGTATCATATCCCTTACACCAAAAGATGCCGCTAAAGGTTCCCTTTATCCTTGCAATGGCATAGGGTCCTTTTCCGTCCATTATCAGATGAAATATTTTTCGGACAATCTCTGGCTTTTCCGTCAATAATCCACTGATTTTTATCGTCTTTGTCTTTGATATAGCCATAGGGTGGACTGCTTCCTGTGTGCTTTCCGCTTTCGCCTTTGGCTTTGAATGTGGACTTGATTTTCCTTGAGGTATCTGTGCCGATTGCGACAGTAAAATGTATGTTCACAGAACGAGCAACTACAAGAATATTCCCTATTATATACTTGTAGTGCCTATACGAAAGTGCCTTGTGGCACACTTTGCCCATCAGCACACCGAATAAAAGCAGAAGTAGTCTTAAACCTTATTAGGGAAACTCTAAAAGATATAAAAAAATATCTTGATGAAGATAACGAAGCCTTTCTTCATTCCATTCAAAACAAAATGGAAGAGAGCGAGAAAATGGAAATCGAAAAGAAAAGGTCAAGGCTCACAGATAGTAAGAACAGACTTCAGGAACTGGAACATGGACTATATGCTACAAAATTAAGATAATATTTAGGGCTATAAAAAAAGAAAGCAAGAGATATTGCATAGTGTAGCATATGATGATATAATGTACTTATACAATAAGTACATTATTATTTTTGGAGAATAATTTTATGAATATTATTATTACCAATAATAGAAATAAACCTATATATGAGCAAATAACATCTCAAATAAAGAAGATGATTATGAATGGAGAGTTAAAAAGTGGAGATAATTTGCCTTCTATGCGTTCTTTAGCTAAATCTATTCAAGTAAGTGTGATAACGGTGCAAAGAGCTTATGAAGAACTACAAAGAGATGGTTTTATAGAAACAGAAGTAGGCAGAGGAACATTTGTATCAGGTGTTAATAAAGAGTTTTATAAAGAAGAGCAGCAGAAAATTATTGAAGATTACTTGCAAAAAGCAATACTAATAGCTAAGGAAAATGCTATATCATCAGATGAAGTCATTAGATTAATTAAAATATTATTTTCGGAGGAAAATTGACTATGAATACTATTTTAGAACTTGAGAATGTCAGTAAAAAATATAAGAAATCTGATTTTTCTCTTAAAAACATTTCTTTTTCATTGGGAAAGGGTAACATCCTAGGATTTGTAGGAGAAAATGGTGCAGGCAAATCTACGACTATTGATTGTATTTTAAATGTTTTGAAAAAGGATAGTGGCATAATTAGGCTATTTGGGCAAGAGATGTCTAATAGCGATATAAAATTACGAGAGAAGATTTCAGTTGTTTATGATAGTGATAATTTCCCGGAATATTTGAATGCAAAACAACTATCCAATATTTTTAAAGATATTTATAAGAATTGGGATGAGAAAATATATAAAAGTTATCTCAATCGTTTTAATTTATCTGAACATCAAGTTATAAAAACTTACTCTAGAGGAATGAGTATGAAATTAGCCATCGCCGTAGCGTTATCACATAAAGCAGAACTTTTATTACTAGATGAGGCTACAAGTGGTCTTGATCCTATAATGAGAGATGAAATTTTAGATGTTTTACTTGATTTTGTAAAAGATGAAAATCATTCCATTCTCTTATCTTCTCACATAACTGGAGATTTAGAGAAGATTGCAGATTACATTATTTTTATACACGATGGAAAAATTATTCTAAACACTACAAAAGATGAACTAATATATGATTATGGAATTATGCGTTGCACAGATAAAAACTTTGAAAAAATATCGAAAGAAGATATGTTATCTTTTAGGAGAAAAGATTATCAAATAGATGTCTTAGTTAACGATAGAAATAAAATGATAAAAAAATATGAAGAGGTAACGGTTGATATTCCATCTATTGAGGAGATAATGTTAATACTTGTGAAAGGAGAAAAAAATGAAAGGGTTGATTAAAAATAATTACTATAAATTAATTTCAAGTTTAAAGCTTTGGTTAGTTTTAATTATATTATTAGGAATTGCTACCATTGTTTTTGACAATAAAAACACAAGTCTGTTGATGGGTTTTTCTTATATTAGCATAATCGGATTTTCAACAAGTACTCTTGTGGGTTTAAGTAAGAATAATTCTGGTAAATGGAATAAATATATTTTGACCCTACCTGTTGAAAGAGCTGAAATTGTTAAAAGTAAATTTGTTACTCAAGCCCATGTAATATGTGTAGGAATTGTATTTACAGGGATTGTATTTATCACATCTATTTTATTGCACGGATTTCCATTTTATAAGTATACAGATATACCAATGCTTTTATCAGTTTCTATAGGTATAAGCCTATTAATGAGTTCTATATTTTTTCCGATATCTTGCGTTGATACAAAAGATAGAATAGAGGTAATAAGTATTATCAGTCTTTTAGTTTCAGTAGGAATAATGATGGGAATAATAACAGCTTTAAATATATTATTAGAAAAGCCAACAGATATTCAACTAACTTTAATCAGTGCAGGAGTCATATTATTTTCGTGTATTTGTTATTTTGCTTCTTATAAATTTACAAGCCATAGGTATTTAGATAAAGAATTTTAATATACTTAGATAATCCAAAAAACACAAACAGTAAATCGAAAAAGGTTTGGACTATAGTCAAGTAAATAGACACAAATTTGGAAATTTTTTTGTGAAAAGGTCTTATTTGGTCCAATACTCTTTTTCTTTTTCATTAGGACTCATGAGTCCTAATGAACCATGAGGTTTCTTTGAGTTGTAAAATCCTTCAATGTATTGAAATGTTGAGAGTTCTAACTCTTTTTTCGTGTGATAATTTCTACGATAGCATTCCTCCTTCTTTAGATATTTAAAAAAGCTTTCACAGCAGGCGTTATCAAAAGGATAGCTCTTCTTAGAAAAAGACTGAACCACCCCGTGAGAATCTAAAAGCTTTCGAAAAGACATCGCAGTATATTGTGTTCCACGATCTGAATGAAACATCAATCCTTGAGGAGAATTTCTTTTTGTGTACTCTTTTTGAAAGGTTGTTGTTGTTGTTGTTACAAGTTGTGCATTCGGTTTGGACGAGAGATTCCAAGCAATGATTTTTCTTGAAAATAGATCCATGACAATACACAAATAGTACCAAGTTGCATTCACCTTAATATAAGTTAAGTCACTTGCCCATACCATGTTCGGAGACTTCGGATTGAATTCTTGGTACAAATGGATAGTTGTAGCAATCTCTTGGTTTTCCCTGGCTCGAGGAGCAATTTCTGTGGAAAAGTGCTTATAGTAAGAGCTGCGATTCACTCTTAAAACCTTACATAAGAGCTTGATACTATGTTGAAAACGAAGCTTATGAATTGCATCTAATCGTTGCCCCCGTGTGGCGTGAATATGACAATCGCTTTTTTTAAGATAAGATTCTCCTCTTCCAGTTGAGCATTTCGCTTTTGAAGCTCCTTAATTTGCTGAGCAGTGAAGATATCGCCATCTTCGGTTTTGATTTCAGAATAACGTTTCACCCATTTGTTGATGGCACTGAGAGAGATTCCGTATTCTTTACTAAGCTGTGTTTGAGATTTTCCGTTATGATAAAGGCTGACAATCGACTTTTTGAAGTCTTCATCGTAATAATTCTTTTGCATAAACATAACACCTTCCTTTGTCTATTTTATTAGATCTTAGTATTCATTTTTGTGTCTACTTTTTTAGTATAGATCCACAAAGAGAAAGATCGGAAAGACCACCTATGGGGTTGTTGTCCACTTCAATGAAAATGCAAGGGAAACAATGCAAGAAAAGTTGACAAGGATAATGTTGAGGGAGTTTAGGAGAAAATCGAACAAAAAAAAGATGATTTTGATTAAAAAGTCCTTGACAAGTTGTTACAGGTGTAGGCGATAAATGTTTTTTGCGATTCCGAAAGCACCTTGTAACAACTTGATTATACCACAACCTGAAAAAAAGGCAGATTCCTCTTTGTGAGAGTCTGATGTTTTATGCTATAATGGGCTTAACGAGAGCCCATTCCTCGGTCCTCGCTTTGATGGAAAAGGAGGATCTCTATGAAACCGAAAACCTTCCTACAGGTTCGTGAATTTGGAAAGGAGAATCAAAAAGTGCTCTGCTTGATTCACCCTACCCTGGTCAGATGGGATTACTTTGACTATGTCATTCCGCTCTTGGAAAAGCACTTTCACTTAATCATCCCCTCCCTCCCCGGCTACGATTTGGAAAACGACAGTGAATTTTGCTCGGTCGAGTGTGTGGCTGTCAGTCTGGCGAGCTACCTGAAGCGCAAAGGAATTTGTAAACTCGACTTTCTATACGGCTGTTCAATGGGGGGAGCCATCGCGTTGAGGATGCTGATCGATCAAAGGGTGCGGGTAGGCACCCTCATTATGGATGGCGGCATCCTCCCCTACCAAATGCCCCGAGCACTGACAAGACTCATCCTCATCAAGGACTTTCTGACGATCGCGGTCGGAAAACTGGGAGGAAAAAAACTCCTGATTCGGGCCTTCAGTTCCGATGACTTTGACCAAGCCTCGATCGACTACCTCGGAGAAAGTTTGGAACACGTGAGCTTCCGGACGATATGGAGGAGCTTCGATTCCTGCAATAACTACCGCCTCCCGAAAGGCCCCCTCCATCCGCAGAGCAAAATCTACTACTGGTGCGCCGAGCGCGAGCGGAAACGAAGAAAGCGGGACATCCGATGCCTTGCCGGTTTCCTTCCGGAGACTCGTTTTCTTATCATCAAAGGAATCGACCACGGCGCCTTTCCACTGCGCAAGCCCGAACACTTCGCAAGAAAACTCCTCTGTCTGTCGGAGCGGGAGGACCCGAAACAAGGCAAGAGGTTTGACTAATAAGCATACACAGAAAGGATATTCATTCATGCAAGTTTTTACAGAGCAAAGGATATTTTATCAAACGGGCAGGACCCGGAGTCTCACTTGGAGAAAAGAGCAACTGAGAAGGCTCCTTCTCAGCATCGAGGAACACGAAGAGGAGCTCTATCAAGCCTTTTATCAAGACCTTCACAAGAGCCGCTTTGAGACCTTTATCACCGAGATCGGAGCGACGAAAAAAGCCCTTCGTCACGCCCTCAAACACCTGGATCGATGGGCCAAGCCAAGGCGGGTGAGGACACCCTTGACCCTCCTCGGGTGCAGCAGTTTCATCGTGCGGGAGCCCTATGGGAACGTCCTAATTCTGGGACCGTTCAACTACCCCTTCCTCACGCTGATAGAACCTCTGATCGGCGCCATCTGTGCCGGCAACACCGCCGTCATCAAACCCTCCGAGCAGACACCCAATGTAGGACGGGTGATCTCCAAGATCATTGCAAGTTTCTTTCCGCCCCATTACATCGCCTGCCTGGAGGGAGATGCCGAGCTGAGCGCAAGACTCTGCGCCCTCCCCTTTGATCTGATCTTTTTTACCGGCAGCACCCGCGTCGGGAAACAGATTATGGAAGCTGCGGCAAAGAACCTGAGTCCGGTCGTATTGGAGCTGGGCGGAAAGAGCCCCGCCATCCTCTGCAAAGATGCCGATGTAAAGAGGGCTGCCAAGAGAATCGCCTGGGGAAAATTTCTAAATGCCGGACAAACCTGTGTGGCTCCGGATTACTGCCTGGTCTACGAACCGATTAAAGCGGCCTTCCTGGAAGCCTTAAAACTTGAGATTCGCAAGCTCTACGGAACGGATGCGGCGACGAGCGAAGACTATGTCAGAATCGTGTCCAACGAACATAGCGAACGCCTACGCAAGATCCTCAAAGAACATAAAGCTGAAATTGTTTATGGCGGAAACAGCAGCGGTCGCTTTGTGGAGCCCACCGTTCTCAGCCTAAAAGATGCGAGTGGCCCCGCGATGGAAGAGGAGTTGTTCGGCCCTATATTACCTGTGATCGGCTACC
>JAUMXH010000005.1:6841-26091 GCA_030529225.1 Bacillota bacterium
GGCCCCGCGATGGAAGAGGAGTTGTTCGGCCCTATATTACCTGTGATCGGCTACCGAAACCGCGCGGAACTCTTCGCCGTCACATCCAAGTATCCGAACCCCCTCGCCCTGTACGTCTTCGGCAATCAATGGCGGGAACTTTCCCGGATACTTGCAAGGGTTCCATCGGGCGGGGCGATGATCAACGATGTCATCCTGCACCTGGCAAACGAGCATCTTCCGTTTGGGGGCGTCGGCAATTCCGGCATCGGAAGCTACCATGGTATCTACAGTATGAAGGCGTTTTCTCATGAGCGGGCCCTCGTTAAAAGGCGGCTCCCCCTCTTTGAATCCCTGCTCCGCGCGCCCTACAGCGACAAGAAGCTGGCCCTGCTGCAAAGATTCCTCCGATGAGGGGGCAAGTCCGCCGGGCCCTGCGAAAAGAACAAAAAAAAAGGAGTGAATTTGCGTTCACTCCTTTCGTTTTATTTGTCTTATTTGTCTTACTCGTTGATAAAAAAGCTGATTTCCGCTTCGACACAAAGCTCGCCGTCACAGAGAATCTTCCCGACTCCGGTTCCGAAGTTCCGCCTCAGCTTTCCGATTTCGACAAAGATGTCCAACTTGTCTCCGGGCAAAACTTCCCTTCTGAACTTGGCATTCTTGATGCCTGAAAAGAAGGCGATCTTGCCCTTGTTTTCCTCCTTGGACAGGATGGAAACTGCGCCGGTTTGAGCGATCGCTTCAATTAAGAGGACTCCCGGCATCACATGGTGTTCCGGAAAGTGCCCCTGAAACCAAGGCTCGCTCGCGGTGATACATTTTACCGCATGGCAGGACTCGCCCACCTTCATATCCACCACCCTGTCAATCAATAAAAAGGGATACCTGTGCGGAATGATTTCCTTAATCTGTTCTATGTTCAACATAAGAGAACCTACTTTTCCGGACGGTATTTCTTAAACGCCAAGGTCGAGTTGTGACCCCCGAAGCCCAAAGAATTCGACAGTGCGTACTCGATTTCCTTCTCCAGCATTTGGTTCGGAACGTAGTTCAAATCACATTCTTCGTCCTTTTCCCTGTAGTTGATGGTCGCCGGGACAAAGCCTTCTTTGAGGGCGTAACAGCAGACCGTGGCCTCGATGGCACCGGCCGCACCCAACATGTGGCCTGTCATGCTCTTGGTCGAAGAGACCAAAAGGTTGGCGCTGTGCTCTTGGAACAGGGTCTTGATTGCCATCGTTTCGGTCTTGTCGTTCAGCTCGGTTCCGGTACCGTGAGCGTTGATGTAGTCGACCTCCTCTTTTCTGATTCCGGCTTCCTCAATCGCGTACTTCATAGAAAGCATCGCCCCTTCTCCGCCCGGTGCGGGTGCACTGATGTGGTAGGAGTCACTCGACTGTCCGTAGCCGACAATCTCACAGATGATTTCCGCATTTCTCGCCAGGGCCGATTCCAGAGATTCGAGAACCAGGACCGCAGCGCCCTCTCCCATCACAAAACCGCTTCGTTCCTTGTCGAACGGAAGGGATGCCCTGTTCGGATCGTCCGAGAAGCTGAGGGCCGTCATCGCTTCGAAGCCCGAGATTCCAAGTTGGTTGATGGTCGCCTCGCAGCCGCCCGCAAAAACGACATCCTGGTAGCCGTCCTTGACCAATCGGAAGCCGTGTCCGATCGAATCGGTCCCGGTTGCACAGGCGGTTACACTGGAAACGCAGACCCCCCTGGTCCCGAGTTCAATCGAAATGTGACCCGATGCCATGTTCACAATCGCCTTTGGAATGAAGTGGGAAGACACTTTCTTCGGGCCCTTGTTCAGGAATTTTTCGTACTCTTCCTGGATGGTGCTCAAGCCGCCGATCCCGCTTCCCATCACGACGCCCGCCCTGTATTTATTTTCCTCGTCGATCACATACTTACTATTTGTGAGGGCCTCCTTCGCCGCTGCAATCGCGAATTGCACAAAGCGATCCTTCTTTTTTGCATTCTCAATCCCCAAAGCTTTGGGATCAAAGTCATTCACTTCCGCAGCGAGCTTTGTCTTAAACTCCGCATTATCAAAGTGAGTAATTTGACCGATGCCGTTCTTGCCGGCCTTCAGATTGCTTATAAATTCCTGAATCGTATTCCCAATCGGGCTAACGACACCTATTCCGGTAACAACAACTCTTCTTTTCATACAGACCTTCCTATATCGCTGATAATCCGCCGTCTATGCTGATGACTTGCCCGGTGATGTAGCGACCCGAGTCTCCCGCCAGGAAAGACACCATGTCCGCCACATCCTCCGGATAGCCCATGGTCTTCAATGGTACCATGTCTATGATTTTTTCCTTGATGTCCTCAGGAAGGACATCGGTCATATCGGTTTTAATAAAGCCGGGGGCAATCGCATTGACCGTCACGCCGTAGCCTCCGAACTCCGCAGCCAAAGTCCTGGTCATTCCGATGACGCCGGCCTTGGAAGCGGAATAATTCACCTGCCCGATGTTGCCGATCAAGCCCGCAATCGAAGAGAGGTTGATGATTCGTCCGCTCTTTTGCTTCATCATCTTGTTGGCAACCTGCTTGGTAACATTAAAAACGCCCTTTAAGTTAATGTCGATGACATCCTCAAAATCCGCCTCTTTCATCCTGATAAAGAGCTTGTCTTTGGTGATTCCGGCGTTGTTTACCAAGACGTCTATCGTTCCGTTTTCCTTTTGAAAGGCGGATAACTCGGACTCACAAGTCTCATAATCGGAAACGTCGAACCTCAAACAAAAACTTTGAATTCCCCTTTCCTTCAGAGACTGCACAAACGCTTCCGATTCTTCTTTCGAATTTACATAGTTAAATCCGACTATGTAGCCATCCATGCCGAGTTTTTCGACGATTGCCCTTCCAATCCCTCGTGCGCCTCCTGTGACGAAAGCGATCTTTTTCCCATCTTTATTCATCCGCTCCTCCGTACTAAGCTAAGTGCGTTTCAAACGCCTCTAGGTCAGAAACCTTTTCAATGTTGTAAACCGTTACTTCCTTGTCAATTTTCTTGATGAATCCTTTTAAAGAAGTTCCCGGTCCGATTTCGACAAAGTGATCGATCCCGTCCGCTATCATATTTCTCACGATCTTTTCAAAATACACCGGGGAGTACATCTGCTTGGCCAAGGTGTCCGCCAAGTCCTCTTTGGATGCGTATGTTTCACCGGTATAATTCGTATAGACATCGATCTGCATGGTCTTAAAAGGAGTCTGCTCCAAAACCTGCCGGAACTCCTCGGAAGCCTCCTTCAACACCTCGGTGTGAAACGGGCCCTCCACGTCCAATTTGACCAGCTTCTTCAAGCCCTTTTCGGCGCACAGCTCCATGAACTTATCCAAAGCCTCAAATTCACCGCCCACTACGATTTGTGCCGGAGAATTCAGATTGCAAATCGCAATCAGGGCCTCTGTCTGCCCTCTGACTTCCTCAAGAATAGCGGAAATTTCCTCAACATTGGACTTCATAACCGCCACCATGGAACCCTTTCCGGATGCCGCAGCCTCCATAATCTCGCCACGCTTGGAAATCAGTTTGATCCCGTTCTCGATATCCAGCACGCCGGCGGCATAAAGTGCGGAATACTCGCCCAAGCTGAGGCCCGCGCTCGCCTGAACGGAAATCCGATCCCCGTATCGCGCCATAAACGCGTCATAGAGGGCCACGCTGTTCATAAAGATCGCGAGCTGGGCATACTTGGTCTTTGACAGGTCCTCCATTTTGGCATCCACAATCTTTTGAGCCTTCTCCTCTCCGACCAGGTCAAAGAGCTTCTTAAAGTACTCTCGACTCTCCAAGTCGGATTGCAGGAGGTCTTCGGACATCTTTTCGCATTGAGAGCCCTGGCCGGGAAATAACACCGCAAATTTCTTACTCATGCAAAAGCCCTACCGTTCTTTCATATCCTCGGATGATGTCCTGTATGATCGCCTCGCTGGACTCCCGCTTGTCGACCAGGCCGGCAATCTGCCCCGCCATGACCGAACCGTACTCGGCATCACCGTCAACGACCGCATTTTTCAAACTTCCCGCGCCGTACTTTTCGAGCTCTTCGACGCTTGCGCCCGCATCCTCCATCTGCTTGAACTTTTTGGAAAACTTGTTTTTCAGAACCCTTACCGGATGCCCGGTCGAAGTGCCGGTCACGATGGTGGAAGTATCCTTGGCCTTAATGACCTTGTCCTTGTAGTTATCGGACGCGTTGCACTCATCAGAGACGATGAATCTGGTCCCCACCTGGACAGCGTCGGCGCCCAAACAGAAGGCGGCCGCCATTCCCCTGCCGTCGGCAATCCCGCCGGCTGCAACCACCGGAAGGTCAATGGCATCGACGATTTGAGGAATCAGGGACATGGTGTTGGTCACCCCGATGTGTCCGCCCGCTTCCGCGCCCTCGGCAATCACCGCGACGACGCCCTCATGTCGAATCATCCTGGTCGCCTGTGCGACCGACGGTACGACGGGGATGATTTTCACGCCGTTCTCATGCAGGCGCTTCAGGTATTCCCCGGGATTTCCGGCTCCGGTCACGACAATCTCAACCTTCTCTTCGATCACAAGGTCTATGATTTCCTCAATAAAAGGGCTCAAAAGCATGACGTTCAGCGCAAAGGGCCGATCCGTCAGCTGCTTGATCTTTCTGACTTCTTGTCTCACCCACTCTCCGGGAGCATTCCCGGCCGCGATGATGCCGAGCCCGCCGGCATTGGACACAGATGCAGCAAGTTCTGCATCTGATACCCAAGCCATACCACCCTGGAAAATAGGATACTTAATATTCAAAAGTTCACAAATCTTATTCTTTTTCATGATCCATCTCCTACTAGCGATAGGAAGCTTATAACAAGTTATAAGACTCTATTTTTGGCTATTTACGTATTCTGCTATTTTCTCAGGAGTTCTCAGTGACTTGATCGCCTCGTCTTCCACCTCGATGTCGAACGCTTCCTCAATCTCAGTCATAATGTCCATCACATCGAGTGAATCGGCTTCCAAATCATCCTGGATATCACTGGTATCTTCGATTTCTTCGATATCCAAGTCCAACTGCTCAGCCAAGATTTCCTTAATTTTCTCTAACATAGTTTACCTCCGTTTTTTTCCTATCTATTTGCTTACTAATTGATCTTAATTAGTATACCGCCGTAACTTAGACCCCCGCCAAACGCGAGAGAAAGAATGTACTTTCCTCGGTGTGCTTCCAGGTCGAAATTCGGTATCGCTTCATTCAGCGCGACCGGCACACTCGCCGAGGATGTATTTCCGTACTTGTTCAGGTTCATAAACCACTTCGATTTGGGAATCGAACTCTTTTCCGAGAGGGTGTCTATAATCCTCGAATTCGCCTGATGCGGAACCAAAAGAACCACATCCTCGCGATCCACTCCGGATTTTTCCAGGAGTTCATCGATGATCTTCACCCCGATGCTCGTTGCGAACTTATAAATCTGCCTCCCGTTCATGTTGATATAGCCGGGCGAGTCATCCTCAGGGCTATCCTTCGACTGCATCGACAGGTATTTTTTCTGATCGTAGGTCCCGCCGAGCATCACCTCCAAGAGCTCCAAATCGTATTCTCCCGGACCGAGAGCTGTTTCCGCAACATCCTCGCACGGCGCGCAGAGCTTGGTGTTCTTCAGAACGGCCGCGCCCGCCGCATCGCCGAACAGGATGCAGCTTCCCCTGTCGGTCCAGTCAACGAACTTGGAAAGCCTTTCCGCACCGGCCACCACCGCGTACTTGATGTTCATCGTCTCCATCATCGACTTGGCCACCGAAACCGCATAGATGAATCCGGTGCAGGCCGCGTTGAGGTCAAAACAGACCAGGTCCGTCAAACCCAGCTTTCCGGAAACGGTGAAAGAAGAGGACGGCACGGTCGAGTCCTGAGAAATGGTCGAACAAATCAGGAGACCGATCTCCTCCGGACGGATGTCGATTCGATCCAACGCGTTTTTACAAGCGCGATAAGCCATCTCCTCCGTGGTCAAATCCTTGGAAATGTGTCTGGTTTCAATCCCCGTCCGCTCGACGATCCAATCGTTCGTCGTATCAACCATCTTCGATAAGTCATCGTTTGTCATTACATGGTCCGAGACGAACGACCCCGTAGAAATCAATTTAATAGACATTTGCCCCCCCGTATTCTCGCAAGAAAAACTCGTTTATGTTCTGCAGTGCCTTGATCAGCACCTGATTTTCATCCAGCTTCAACCCGATCAGCACGTGGTCGATCATCTCATCATGAAAATTCCTGTGGATCTTTTCGACCAGCTCGCCCTTCTTGGTGAGGCTCGCCAGGACCAAGCGCCTGTCCTTGGGATCCTTGGTCCTCGTAACGTAGCCCTTCTTTTCCAATCTGCTGATGCTGGTCGTCAGGGTCCCTGTCGTAATATCCAGTTTTTCGGCGACCTCCGACATCGACTTGGAGGAACCGGTGCCGATCGCCTCTATCGTGTGAATTTCGGTCATCGACAAATCTCTGACGCCCCTGTTCTTTAAAGAGCGCTCCTCGATCGACAGGATATTCTTGAAAAGCTCTACAATGATATCATTCAGCACCTTTCTCGTATTTTCATAATTTGACTGCTTCGTCATTGATCCAAATCCCCCATCCTAACCCAAAACTCTTCGATACTTTTCATGGCGCTTTTTGAGAATTTTATCGATGGAAAGATTCGCACTTTTATCCAAAAATTTGAGTATTTCCGTCTTTATGTGATACTTTTGCCCCCCGTCTTCCGGAATGATGCGCTCCACGAACCCGTCTTCCTGCAAATCAAAACTGGTGAGTCGCATCAACTCGGCAGCCTCTTCCTTTCGGTTCGGGTCCTTCCATAATATACTGGAAAAGCCTTCCGGTGACAAGATGGAATAGACACTTTTTTCGAGCATCCAAATTTCATCGGTCACTCCGAGGGCCAGGGCTCCGCCGCTTCCGCCCTCTCCAATGACAATCGACAGAGTCGGGATGGCAAGCCTGGAAAACTCATAGAGGCACTTGGCAATCGCGTTGGACTGCCCCCTCTCCTCGGCCTCGATTCCGCAACCCGCGCCCGGGGTATCGATGAAGGAAATCAAAGGAAACTTGTACTTTTCGGCATACTTTGCCAGACGGATGACCTTTCGGTAGCCCTCCGGATTCGGCATGCCGAAGTTCCTGTCCTTCTGCTGGGCGACAATCATCACCGAATGATTGCCGATCATGCCGATTCCCCCGATGATGGTATCGTCATCGGCGTAGAGGCGGTCTCCGTGAAACTCTATAAAGGGCTCGCAAATGTAATCGATATAATCCTTTGACTTAAGTCTGGAAGCACTTCTCGATGCCCTTACTATGTCCATCGCTTTCATCGTTACGAACCTCTTTTCTTTGTTTTGGAATGGATGAGCAGGATGTCCGAAAGGGTCTGCTTCATCATCTCTCTTTCAATCACCATATCCACCAAGCCATGTTCCAGGAGGAATTCCGCTCTCTGGAAGCCTTCCGGAAGCTTGGTCCCGGTCACCTGTTCGATGACCCTCTGACCGGCAAAGCCGATCAGCGCGCCCTTTTCGGCGATGATGATGTCGCCCAGGCTCGCAAAGCTCGCGCTGACCCCGCCCGTGGTCGGGTCCGTCAGAACCGCCACATAGAGAAGGCCCTTCTCGTTGTGCTTGGTCAGAGCTTGAGAGGTCTTCGCCATCTGCATCAGCGAGAACATACCCTCCTGCATGCGCGCCCCGCCCGAAGCGGTAAAAATAATCAAGGGAAGGTTCTTCTTGATTGACAGTTCTATGGTCTTGGTGATCTTTTCTCCGACCGTAATCCCCATGCTCCCCATCATAAAGTGGGTGTCCATCACCGCGATGACGACCTTGTGCCCGTCAATCTTCGCGAGCCCGCATACGACCGCTTCGTCGATGTTGGCGAGCTTTCGGAGCGAGGCCTGCTTTTCCTTGTAATTCGGAAATTCAAGGGGGTCCTTGATCTTCTTTTCTCTGAAATACTCGACAAAGCTGCCGGGATCGACCGTGATGTCCAGGCGTTCCTTGGCGTTCATCTTCAGGTACTTCTTACAAGCGGGGCACTTTTTATTCCCGCCGTAGAGCTCCTGCTTCAGAATCATCTCTTCGCAGCTCGGGCATTTCACCAGGAGATTCGCTTGAATATTCAGCGATTTGACCGGCATATATTTCTTTCTCGTAAAATGTTCCAAAATCATGGCTTAGCTTCTCCTATCGCATATCGCTCAAATACGAGGTAGAGTAATCGTTCTGAATAAAGTTCTCATCTTCCATAATCCGCTTGTTAAACGCGATGTTTGTCTTCACCCCGTCCACGATGAATTCGTCGAGGGCCCGCTTCATAATCTTAATCGACTCGTCCCTGCAGGCGCTGAAGGTGATGACCTTGGCCAACATGGAGTCATAGAAGGGCAAGACCTCGTAGCCCTGGTAGATGGAGCTGTCGATTCGAACCCCGTAACCCCCCGGAATATTCAGTCCGCTGATGGTTCCGACGCTCGGCGTGAAGCCGTTTTCGCAGTCATAGGCGTTCACCCTGCACTCGATTGAGTGACCTCTAAAGACGATGTCCTCCTGCGCATATCTCAATTTCTTTTGGGAGGCGATTTCGATCTGCTCCCTGACGATGTCCACGCCGGTAATCATCTCGGTGACCGGGTGTTCCACCTGGATGCGCGTATTCATCTCCATAAAGTAGACCTCGTCCCCGGATACCAGGTACTCGATGGTTCCCACATTGGAGTAGCCGATCTTCTTGGCGGCAAGAATCGAGTAATCGTATAATTTCTGAATGATGTCTTCCCGAATCGCAGTCGGCGGCGCCTCCTCGATCACCTTCTGATGGTTCATTTGAATCGAGCAGTCCCTGGCGCCCAAATGGATGACGTTTCCGAATTCGTCCGCCATAATCTGCACCTCTATGTGTCTCGGGTTTCGGATGTACTTTTCGATATAGAGTCCCCCGTCTCCGAAGGCGTTCTCGGCTTCCTTGCGCGCAGAGGAGAAGGCGTGTTCGAGCTCCTCATACGAAGAGATGATGCGCATTCCCTTACCGCCTCCGCCGGAGCGGGCCTTCAGGATGACCGGAAGCCCGATCTCTTCACAGACTGCCCTCGCGTCCTTTGCGGACTCCACAATCCCGTCGCTCCCCAGGATGACCGGGATTCCGAACGAGTGCATGGTTCGTTTCGCGACATCCTTGTCACCGAGCAATTCGATCAGTCTGCTCGACGGGCCGATAAATTTGATGTTGTAAATCTCACACAACCTTGCGAAACTATGGTTTTCCGACAAAAAACCGAAGCCCGGATGGATCGCGTCCACCCCCGTAACCAAGGCCGCATTGATGATTTGAATTTTATTCAAATAACTGTCCTTCACGTTTTTCGGGCCGACACAAATACACTCGTCGGCAATCCTTGCGTGCAAAGATTCCCGGTCCGCCTCTGAAAAAATAGCGACGCTTTGAATCCCCATATCCTTTAAGGTACGGATGATTCTGACGGCAATTTCCCCTCTGTTCGCAACGAGGACTTTTTTGATTTCTTTTGACATTTAGAGCTTCCTTACTGAAAACAGTTCCTGGCCGTATTCCACGACTTCTTCCTCTCCCGCAAGTACTTCCAGAATCTCACAATCAAACGGAGATTTGATTTCATTCATCATTTTCATCGATTCGATGATGCACAGAACGTCTCCCTTTTTGACCGTAGAACCCACGGAAACGTAGGGTTCTTCCTCCGGAGACGGTTTAGAATAGAACGTCCCTATCATGGTAGAAGAGATCGTATCTGTATTTGGATCCGCAGTTTGCTTTTCCGCCCCGCCGCTTTCCGTCACATCCGTTTGGATCGGAGCTTCGGCACCGTAAGCAATCTGCTCGGTATCCGGCATTCCGGCAGCTTCGCCCAAGTCTTTTCTCAGTCCTGCGCCCGCCTCATTCAAAGCTTGGGCGACAGGATACGCAGGCTTGTTCTCGTAGCGTTGTTTATTAAACTTTGCCAGCATAATTCTTTCGTTGTTGGAAGAATAATCCAATTCCTGAATAGAGCTATTGTCTACTATTTTGACCAACTCTTTAATAAATTCAATCTTCATATTTCAACCTCTTTTATGTTTTGATATTCAAAGCATTCGCTCTTTATTATAAGTCTTTAAAAACTGCATGTCAAATCTTTCTTCCGATTGTATTTATATGCGCAATTTTAATGAAATTACTCATTGACATCTCCACCCTTTCGTGCTAGAATTTGCATTAAATAAATTTTTAAAAAATAAATATTCAATGCTATGAAGAGACCGAAATGACTTCGGACCGGCCCAGAGAGTTCTCGTACGCTGAAAGAGAATCCGGTCCTTTTCATATAGACACAGCTCGGAGCAGCAAAGGGCTTTGCTGTCTTTTGCCGTTGGTTACGATATAACTTTGTTTGAAACAAGCTGAGGAAAATTCCGTGAGGAATTTTTGAATAAAGGTGGGAACACGCTGAGAAGGCGTCCTTTTGAGAGAGGGCGTCTTTTGTTTTTTTACGGAAGGAGAACGCGCGGACAAGCGCTCGCGCAAGAAAGGCATTGCCGGGAGAAAGGGTCGAGTCTATGGAGACAGGAATGAAAATATACAATTTGATTATCGATATTTTACCAAGTTTGACGGACGGATTGCTTTGGACGATCTATATCTTTGTCCTGGTCCTCCTGGTCAGCATCCCGCTCGGATTTTTGATTTCGGCCATCCATCACTTCGCAGGAGCCGGCCTCCGAAAAGGGATCAGGGGCTACATCTATATCATGCGGGGAACCCCTCTGCTCTTGCAGCTGATGTTTATTTTTTTCGGACTGCCTTACACGGGCCTGAAATTCGGCAGGGTGAGCGCGGTGCTCTTCGCCTTTGTCCTCAATTATGCGGCTTACTACACGGAAATCTTCCGAGGAGGGATCAACGCCATCGAGAAGAGCCAGTTTGAGACCTGCAAGGTACTTGGTTTATCAAAGGGATACGGATTTCTGAAGGTGATAGCGCCGCAGACTGTAAGGAACTGTTTTCCGGCCGTCGGCAACGAGGTCATCAGCTTGCTGAAAGACACCTCCCTGATCTACATCCTGGGACTGAACGACCTGCTCAAGGCGTCCAAGGCGATGGCCAACTACAAGTCCTCCCCACTCCCCTTCGTGATCGCCGGCCTCCTCTACCTGCTCTGCACCGCGGTCATTACAAAAATACTTGGAAAATTGGAAAGGAGAATTGAATTTTGAACATTTTGGAAGCGGAAAAAATCTCAAAGCGCTTTGGCGACAATCAGGTGATCGACCAATTTTCTTTTACCGTGAAATCAGGGGAAGTGGTCGTCCTGGAGGGAAAGTCCGGAACCGGAAAGACCACCCTGATGCGGATCATCAACAACCTGGAAAAAGCGGATGCGGGCACGCTGAGGGTAAGCGACAAGACCCTCTTTGAGAACGGCATCTACCGAGACAGGAAGGAAAAGGCCGGCTACCAGCGGAATGTCGGGATGGTCTTTCAGAATTTTGCCCTCTTCCCTCACCTGAGCGTCTATGAAAACCTCTGTCTGGCGCCGAAGCACTTGAAATTGGGAAGCGAGGAAGAGCTGAAAGAACGGGCGAAAAGAATTCTGCAAAGGCTCGACATCTCGGAAAAAACGGACGCGATGCCGGGCACCCTCTCCGGCGGTCAAAAACAGAGGGTGGCGGTCGCGAGGGCCATCATGTTAAAGCCGAAACTGCTCTGCTTTGACGAACCGACCTCGGCCCTGGACAAAGACTCGGTCGGAACTGTCGTGAAAATCATCAAAGACTTAAAAGAGATGGACATGGGCATTTTCATCATCAGTCACGACATCCACTTCGCGGAACGCGTAGCTGACACCCTGCTCCACACCAAAGACTTTTTGTAGGCGGCGGCGTGTTCACATATCGGATTGTACACACAGGAAAGGCAGTTTAAAAAGAAAGGTAGGAAACACCATGAAAAAGATTTGTTATTTGGCATTTGCCATCGCGCTCCTTCTGGGAATCAGCGCTTGTAGCGGTGGAGAGAACAAGGAAAAAGCGACGCAGCAGGATGCTGAGAACGCTGAAAAAAGCACTTATATCGTCGGTTTTGACAACACCTTCGCACCGATGGGATTTGAAAAAGACGGTGAAAACATGGGCTTTGACATCGACTTGGCGAAAAAGATGGAAGAAAAACTCGGCGTCAGCTTCCAATTCCAGGCGATCGACTGGACCCTGAAAGAAACCGAATTGGAGTCGAAGAACATCGACATGATTTGGAACGGGTATTCGATTACCGAGGACAGAAAGGCCAAGGTGCTCTTTTCAGACCCTTACATGGACAACCGCATCCTAATTCTGGTAAAAAAAGACAGCGAGATTATGAAAAAATCGGATTTGAAAGGCAAGACCGTCAGCACCCAGGACCAGTCATCTTCTTTGGACGCCTTGAACGCCGACGAGATTTCCAAGGACTTGCAGGACATCATCACTTACGCATCCTTTAACGACGTGTTCAGCGACCTCAAAACCGAGCGCTCGGATGCGATTGTCGTAGACGAAACCCTGGGACTGTACTACATCACAACGGCCGGAGAGACCGACAATTTCCGCGTCTTGGACGAAGACCTGGGCAGCGAGGAGTATGCGGTGGGATTCCGAAAAGAGGATGAGGCCTTCGTGAAAGAGTTCAACCTGGCTTTAAAAGAGCTCAAAGAGAAGGGCGAAGTGCAAAAGATTTATGACAAGTGGTTCAAGGGAAGCATCGAATAAGGGTTCTTGCCCGGAACCCAAGTGCAGCGGAAGGGAGGGATTCTCGTCCGCTCTTTTTTTGAAGAAAGCATGAAAAAAAGGTTAGGCCTCCTTGACTCGGGGGTATAAACGAATTAAAATGAACAGTGTTCATTCGGAATCGCAATTCACCATTCCGAATCGAATTAGGAGCTTTCCGTCCGCCACAAACCCTGTCTTTTCAGGGATTCTGGCAGGAAGGAACAACTTGCAAGCAGGGAAGGCGGGACAGGCCCTTCCCCCTCGGAGAGATAACTATGAACAAGGTCACCATTTCAAAGAATGAAATCATACAAAGCGCGAAAACCATGGCGATGAGAATTCCCATACAGGAGATCAGCATCCGCGAAATCGCAAAACAATGCGGCATGTCTGTGGGATCCGTCTACAACTGCTTCCCTTCCAAAAATGAGCTCCTGATCGAAACGGTCACGGCCATTTGGGATGAGATTGTGGATGACGAGTTGTTTCAGAGCGAGCCGCACGGCTTTCTTCAGACAGTCGAATCCCTTTTTCATTCCGTCAAAGCCGGAGAGCAGAAGTACCCGAGTTTTTTAAATCGACACGGACTGGTCGTTTCCAATAAGGAAAAAGGCAAGGAACTGATGCTCGGATATCTGGAAACCATCAAGGAAGGCTTGCTTAAGAGCCTGCGGCTCGACCGGGACGTCAAGGCCGACTTTTTTGCAACGGCGTGTTCCGAAAGCGAGTTCGTCGACTTTGTCTTCCTGAGCCTCGTCAATTCGGTAGTACAGAAGCAACCGACCTGCAAGGTCCTCCTGGCGATGATTCAGGCGTCGATTTATGAGTAAAGGCGAAAGGGCGGAACGATGAAAAGCGAAACTGCAAATTTTTTAAAAATAAAGGCAAACAAGCTCCTTCTGATCGCGGGCGCAGTCTGGCTCGCGGCCGGCGGAAATGTGCTGAGGATCGGCGTCTCCCTATATAAGGACTACCTGGACGGCTTCCATCTTGGCCTGTCTCTGCTCGTCTACCTTTGCTTTTATTACCTGATTTTCTCAAAACTGGTCCGAAAACACAGGCAAAGAATCGCGGCATACCGTGAAAAACAGTGGTTCTTTCACTTTTTTGACCGCAAATCCTTCCTGATTATGGTCTGTATGATGAGCTTCGGCATTTGGCTGCGCGCATCCGGACTCGCCTCGGAGCGCTTCATTGCAGTGTTTTACTCCGGCTTGGGAGCAGCCCTTTCGATGGCCGGCCTCTCCTTTTCCCTGGCTTTTTTCCGGACTTTCGAGGGGGAATCTAGGGCAAAAAATAATCCAGGAGTACTCTCAAATCGCTGCGCTCCCGATGTTGCTTCATCCCCTCTTTCAGCTTGGAAACATAGTCGGTAATGATCGCATCCACTTCGGAATTGACGAAGCGTTGGATGGATTTTTCACTGTTTACGGTCCAAACGACCGCTTTTTTGCCGGCTGCGTGAATCTCGGCAATCTTGTTCGGAGTGGCCTCCCTCTCCTCCATAATCAGAATATCGCCCTCCATCTTTGCGAGATCTCCAATTGAAAAGAAGTATAGGAAGCCGCTCTCCATTTCGGGGTAGTTCTTTTCTATGTATCGAATCAACTCATAGTCGAGCGACAAGAGGGCAACTTCCTTCTCCATCTCGTATGCCTTCACCATCTCAACCAGGTCATCGACCATCTTCTCATCGGCGCTCTCCCCCTTCAATTCAATGAAGAGGCCGATCCGCCCCTTGGCGAGGGCGAGAACCTCTTCCAGGCTCGGCACTTTTTGAGACGGACGCGCGGGATCGAAGAGGTCCTTCACTTCCAAGCCCTTGATTTCTTCCAAACTCAGCTCCGATGCCTTCCCGGAGTGACCGGCCAATCTGGCAAAGTTGGAGTCGTGGTTGAGGATGTATCTTCCGTCCTTTGTGCGCTGAACATCGATTTCGCTCCATTCGACGCCCTCGGAAATGGCCGCTTCCAGACCGGCCAGGCTGTTCTCCGCGCCCAGGTCCCCTCCTCCGCGGTGAGCGACAATCTGAATCCTGTTCTCCCTCCGAAAGAGCTCCTCAAAGAAGTCGCCCGAAAGGGAAGCTGCGGCAAGGTTAAACAGCAGGACTGCGGAAATCAAAACGCCGAAGATGCTCTTGGTTCGAAGCCCGCTTCCTGCGGCAAAAGAAAAGTGACTCGCGCGAATCTCCCGCTTCATTTTGACCGGGAAGCCGTCCCTTTCATGGTAGCGGTAAAACAGTTCGGTCAGTCGATAACAGACGATGGGAACCGTCATCAAGGCTGCAAACGCGAGCAACTCGGCGATTACGATCAGACCCAGAATCATCCAAAACCTCTGCTTGGAAAGCGATGCGGGAATCAAAGTTGAAGGCAGGACAAAGAGCAGGACGGAGACGAAGAGAAGGGCGCCGGCTGCGAGGGTCCAAAGCATGGACCACAGGATGAAGTCTTTCAAAAACGACTTCCAATGGCGCTTCATCAGAGAAGATGCCCTGCGTAAAGCATCCCCAATCGGTTCTTCCAAAATCAATACATAATGGAAAAAGAAGATGTATCGGAGGCTGAGGTAGGACAGAAGCAGCATCAAAGCCACATACAGACTGCTGTAGAGGCTGTTTTTGAAGATGACGTCGGTAATAAAGTTGGGAATCTGAAAGTCCTCCATCGGCGAAATCGTAACCCCGATTCCGACCAGGGGAATGATCAGAGCGATGTAAAGCATAATGAGAATTCCCGAAGGTTTGAGGAAGGACTTCAGAGAAGTGATGGCCACCCAAAGCATTTGCCGGGCGCTCGTTTCAATCCGCCCTTCCTTGACCAGGGCGCTCATAATGATAAACGCGTTGACATCGACGCCGATCAGAAGAATCAGGAGACCCATTGCCAAAGCCAGGAGGCCGGCGCCATGAAAACTGAATAAAAATTCAAGGTAGTCGCCGCTGGACAGATTGGTCCTTCCGCTGGAAGCCAGGAGAACATGGAGGATTCCCGATGCGATCGGAAAAACCAGGAGAGCCAGGAGCCCCTTCGTAATCAACTGATATTTTGCATAGAGCCAGGCGACCTTGCTCAGGCCGGACCCGAAGCTTCGTTTGTAATCCATAAGATCCTCTCAAACCGTATTTACCCAAACCGATACATAAAAACAGCTAAGGAGCCCCTTAGCTGTCTCTACTAACTTATTTTTATTTAATACTCGGAACTATGCCAAGCTTGCCTTCAAGAACCAGATTTGCTTGTTGTAATCATCAATGTGTCCTTCGAGTAGAGCAACGGCAGAGAACCAGCCTTCTTCGTCGGCAGCGTTTCTGAGAGCGGTAGCTTCCTCTCTCATCGCTTCCAAGTCTTTCAAATAGATTTCAAACGACTCTTCGCATCCGAACTTACGAGTCGGCTCTTCCACGATGGTAGCGATCTCCATGTACTCCTTCAAGGTTGACTTCGGCGTATGTCCGAACATTTTGAAGAGTTCAGCCACCTCGTCCATTCTCTCAAAGAACTTGTTGTACTCTCCGTCTGTGTACTCGTGTACCGATACGAAAAGTTTTCCCTCTACGTTCCAATGAATGTTGTGCAATTTCATTGTCAAAACCGAGATATTCGCCAAATACTGATTGAATTGTTGTTCTAATTTCATGTTTCATTTCCTCCTAATGTAATCATTTTGCTTCGTATATCTGACAGGCAGGTCGCCCGTCCTTGCCTTTCTTGTCTCGTTGATACCTATATACCCAAAGCAACTTGTTTTCTAACAAGTTTCACAAAGATAATTGAAACTTGTAATTCTACCTTACAAATGTTAGTATTTAAGTGTTTGGCCCGTTATTTGTAAACGGTTCCAGAACTTTGAGGATAGCAAAGGAACTTTTATGAAGATAATGATAGTGGAAGATGATTTGGTGATTGCCGGTGCGATCCGAAGCGAGCTCTTAAAGTGGTCCTATGAAGTTTACCTGTGCACGAATTTCGATGCGGTCCTTGAGGAATTCAAACAGGAAAAACCCGAGCTGGTGCTTTTGGATATCAACCTGCCCCGGGTCAACGGCTACTATATCTGCAGTCAGATTCGAAGCATCTCCAACGTCCCGATTATTTTTTTGTCCGCCTTGAGCGAAAAGAGCGACATCTTGAGCGCGATTCAAATGGGCGGCGACGATTACCTCACCAAGCCGGTGGATCTGGGAATTTGCGTAGCCAAAATAAAAGCCCTGCTCCGAAGAACCTACGAAATGGGAAGCGACTTTGACAGCCTGGTTTACAACGAGATGACGCTGAATATCAGCAAATCCGCACTATACTGCAAAGATCGGGAAATTGAACTCACCTTTACCGAACTCCAAATTATGAGCGAATTGATGAAGCATCCCGAGACCTATCTCTCAAAACACAGACTGATAGAAAAATGTTGGAAGAATGAGCAATTTATTGACGATAATACCTTGGCGGTCAACCTGACCAGGCTCCGAAAAAAACTGAGCCGAGTCGGCATGGATCCCTGGATTGAGACCAGAAAAAATGTAGGTTATCGCCTGGTGAAAAAGGAAGGAGAATAGGATTTTGAAGGACTTTATCAAAAGACACCTGCTCAGCATCATAGGGCCTTGGAGCTACCTTCTGGTCTTCCTGGTTCTCTTTCTCCTCTTCCAATTGGATCTGAGAGTGTTTTTGGTCGGGATGTACCTGTGCATCGTCTTTCAACTCTTTTCCCTGCTCTACCTCTTTCTGTTCGACAGCAAGGGCGTAAAGAGCGACGAGGCGCTGCAAAAGGAGAACGCGGAGCTGAAGTCCATGGTGGAGGCGGCCTACCGAAGACAGAGCGATTTGGAGGAATACTTTCTGCTCTGGGTACACCAGATTAAAACGCCGATTACGGCCGGAAACCTGTTGCTGGAGGAGAGCCAAAACCCGGATGTTTCGGAACTCAAAAACCAGTTTCTGAAGATTGAAAATTACAGCTCCATGGCCATGAACTACATCAAGATCAGCAACCCGGAACGAGACATGGACTTTGATACGGTCAGCCTGCACTCGATCATCCTGCCTCTGATTCAAAAGTACAGCATCCAGTTTATCAGCAACAAGATCAGCCTGCATTATCAGAGCATCGATCAAAAGGTCTTGAGCGACCCGAAACTGCTCGGCATCCTGATTGAACAGCTTTTGAGCAACGCACTGAAGTACACCGAAAACGGAAACGTCAGAATCGAGTTCGACGCGGAACAATCCGCTTTAAAAATCATAGACGACGGTCCGGGCATCAGCGCGGACCAGCTCCCCAAAATATTTGACAAGGGCTATTCCGGATTCAACGGAAGGCTGGAACAAAAGTCGAGCGGTCTGGGGCTTTACTTAGCCAAAGAAATCGCAAACAGACTCAATCATGAGATTGAAGTTGCGTCCGAGCCGGGGCAAGGGAGCTGCTTCTCGGTTCGCTTTAAAAAAGAGAGCTCCTAGTCCGCAAATAGGACAGGCGCTCTCTCCGTAACTTCTTATTTCAGAACCACGTTCTGCTGTTTGCCCTCCATCCAGGCCCTGAGATTCTCAAAGACGATCTCCGCTCTGAGCTCCATCGATTCCGCGCTCGCAAAGGCGATATGCGGGGTCAGGAGCGTATTCGGAGCGCTCAGAATTTCTTCGTCACCCTCCAGAGGCGGCTCGATGCTGAAGACGTCGATGCAGGCCCCCGCGATGTGATGATTCCTCAACGCAAAGCATAGGTCTTCTTCCTTTACCACATCTCCCCTCGCGACGTTGATCAAGATGGCGGTGTTCTTCATCATTTTCAGTTTTTCGCGGTTGATCAGGTGCCTGGTCTCCTCGGTCAGAGGACAGTGCAGGATGACAATGTCGGATTCTTTTAACAGCTCATTCAACGCGACCTGACTCACGTACGATGGCGCATCCGCATGAACCGTCCTGCTGGAAGCCAAAATCTTGGCGCCGAAGGCGTGGAAGAGCTCCGCTGTCCTCGTTCCGATCTTGCCGAGCCCGACAATTCCTATCGTTTTGCCCTTAATCTCATGCCCGATCAAACCTTCTTTGGTTTGAGAGGCTCTGAGCCTCTGCTCCACCTGAACCATGTTCCTCATCTTGGAGATCGCCATTCCGATCACGAGCTCCGAAACGGCTTCGGTAGAGTATCCCGAGGCGTTGCTGACCGCGACCTTTTTGTCAAAGGCGGCGTCGATATCCACATGATTGAACCCGGTAAACGCGATATTGATGAACCTCAATTTATCACAGGCGCGAATCACCTCGGCGCGAATCGGCATGTCCGCGACGATCATAACATCCTTGTCCTTCGCCTGCTCAATGAGAACATGAACATCGGATGTGCGCTCATACTCATAAAATTTTACCCCATACTTCTCAAACGGTTTTTTTAACTGGTCCAAGCGTTCTTTTGCAATCCCCAAAGATTCCATGATAGCTACTTTCATATCATTCTCTCCTCAAAA
>JAUMXH010000005.1:26191-31368 GCA_030529225.1 Bacillota bacterium
AAAAAGAGGAGAACACTATGTTATTAAAACTGAGCAATGTAAAAAAGATTTACCAAGGAAAGGGCACGGAAGTAAGAGCCCTCCAGAACATCAATTTTGAGATCAAGGAAGGCGAGTTTGTCGCAATCATGGGCGAGTCGGGAAGCGGAAAGACGACGCTCTTAAACATCATCGCGAGCTTTGACAGACCGAGTTTCGGAGAGGTCAGCCTGCAGGGAAAGAATCTCGCCGGCATCGGAGAGAGTGAACTCGCGAGTTTTCGGCGGGACAACCTGGGATTTGTCTTCCAGGACTTCAACCTTCTGGACAATCTGAACAACAAAGACAATATCGCCCTGCCACTGGTGCTTTCCAACAAGGGTGTCAAAGAGATCGAAGAGAGAATTGCAAGCGTTTCGCGCAAACTCGGCATCGATTCTCTCTTGCAGAAGTACCCCTACGAAATTTCAGGAGGACAAAAGCAGAGAATTGCGATTGCCAGAGCTCTGGTCAACGACGCAAAGTTGATCTTGGCGGATGAACCTACAGGCGCCCTCGACTCCAAAACCGCGGAGCAAATCATAGACCTCTTTTCCTACCTGAATGAAGCGGGAAACAGCATCCTGATGGTCACCCACTCCATTAAGGCGGCATCCGGATCCAAGCGGGTCCTCTTCATCAAGGACGGCATCGTCTATCACGAAATCTACCGCGGAAGTTTGAGCGCCAAGCAGTTTCAGGAAAAAATTGCCGACAGCCTCTCTATGCTCGGAGAATGGGGGGTTCGCAATGACCAATAAGCTGATTTGGAAACTAAGCCTGCAGAGCATGCGATCGAGGAAGCAAATCCTCTTCCCCTACCTTTTGGCGAGCATCCTGCTCTTTGCGATGGAATTTGTCATGATTTCTCTGATTGAAAATGACTACATTCAGACCAGACACGAGACCCTGCCGACTATGATGAGCATCGCGGCCTTCATTTCTATGATCTTCACGATCATCTTCGTCCTCTATGCGAACCGCTTCGCCTTCAAGAATAAGTACAAGGAACTCGGGCTTTTCAGCGTGCTTGGAATGGAAAAGAAACACTTAAACCGCATGACGAGCTGTGAAACGATACTCAACTACCTGATTGTGTGTCCCTTCTCGATCTGCCTCGGCTACCTGTTCGGCATCCTCAGCTTTACCTTTATCAACCGCCTGATGCGCGATTCCGGAGCGAGCATGATGGAATACCCGTTCAGCAACAAGGCGATGCTGCTCAGCATCATCCTGATTAGCTTCTGCCACCTCCTGACAGCCCTCTTATCAAGGCGAAGCATCCGCAAATTGAACATACGGGAGCTGTTCACACAGGCCAAAAACAATGAGACGGAGCCCAAGTCAAGGTGGTTTTTAAGCGCGATCGGCCTCGTTCTGCTGCTTTCCGGCTATGCGATTTCGCTGATGACCAAAGATCCGATTTCGGGCATACTCAACCTTTTGATTGCCGTGGTTCTGGTGATGATGGGCACCTACGCCCTCTTCACGAGCCTGAGCATATTGGTTTTAAAGGCGATGAAGAAGCGAAAAAAATACTACTACAAGCCGAGCAATTTTCTTTCCACTTCGGGAATGCTCTATCGAATGAAGTCGAATGCACTCAGCCTGGCGAGCATCAGCATCCTTTGCACCGGACTGATGATTACACTCGGCAGCACGGTTTCCGTTCACTATAGCATGGATAATAAGGTGGAAGGTCTCTTCAGCGAGGATTACAGGATAGAAGGAATCGAGTCCGAAGAAAGCGTGAGGGCGATCTTGGACGCGGTAGAAGAACGGATCGGCCTTGCGAGCGCACAGGTACAAAAGAAGTTCTTTTCTCCCGCCGTCTACAAAGAGCACAGCTTCCAAGAACTCGGAGAACAAAACGACAAGGACATCAGCATAAAAGATATTTGCTACCTGACCGTAGAGCCCCTGTCGAGCTACAATACCAGACAGGAAAGCCCCGTCATCTTAGGTAAAAATGAGGTGTTGATTGGAAACAATGTGCCCCGTTTTGATTACGGGAAACCCTTTGGCCTCTTGGGAGAGTCCTTCCGAGCGACAAAGATCGACTCGGAAAAAGAGCTGTTTCGCTTTGCGATCGACGGATTTTACATCGTAGCGGACGACGAAGTGGCCGAACGCATGCGGGATGAGTTTCCGATCTCAGACAATGGAGGGAACAAGACGAAGCCCGCATTCTCCTACAAATTGGAACTCAGCCTGAGCGATCGGAGCGAGAAGAGCAAACAACTCTTCCAAAGCATTGTGCTGGACGAGTTTCAAATGAACTACGATACCCCGGAGGAGCTCAAACACAGCTACTACTCGATCAACGGCGGCTTCCTTTCGCTGGGGATTCTACTGAGCATCGTGATGCTGATAGGTACATCCATCATGCTCTACTACAAGCAGATCTCGGAAGGATTTTCCGACAAGGAGCGCTTTTCAATCATGAAACAGGTCGGGCTGGAAGATGCCCTGATTCAAAAGAGCATACAGAAGCAAATCTTGTGGATTTTCTTTTTGCCGATCCTGGTCGCGATGATCCACACCGCCTTTGCCTTCAACCTGCTCTCTCAGATGCTGGGTCTGTTCGGAATGAGAAACATCGCCGAGCTGATCAAAATCTTTTCGGCCGTAAGCCTCGCCTGTCTGCTCATCTACGGCCTCTTCTATAAAATCACATCCAAGGTCTACTACAGGCAGGTCAAATAAGGTTTGGCAAAAAAACATTAAGACAGAATATCAATGGGGGATTTGGAAAGCAGGAGCTTCTTAATCCCCTTATTGTCGAAGGCGACCATCAGCTCGGTATCCTCCCCGTGCCCTTCTATCTTAATCACGGTACCCTTGCCGAAGAACTTGTGCTTGATCTTGGTCCCTACCGCAAAGTCATCGCTTTCGTAAGCGCTCTCGGCCAGGGGCTGCGTACTCGTACTTTGGGCCTTCACCCTGGAAACCGGCCCATCGTTTTTGACATATTCTTTCTTGATCCTGCCGTTGCTCGCATCGAGCATGTCTTCCGGCATCTCTTCAATAAAAATCGAGGCCCGATTCACCTTTTCCTTTCCGAAGCGGTAGCGGATCTCCGCATGCGTGATGTAGAGCTCCTCTTCCGCTCGGGTGATCCCCACATAACAGAGCCTGCGCTCTTCGTCCAGGTTCCCCTCCTTCTCCGCATAGAATGACGGGAAGATTCCCTCCTCCATGCCCACCAGGAAGACGACCGGAAACTCCAGACCCTTCGCGCTGTGCAGGGTCATCAGGAGCACCTTGTCCTCGGCATCGGACGAAAGATCGTCCTGCTCGCTCATCAAGCTGATGTCTTCGAGATATTGACTGACCGTGAGCCCCTCATCCTTGGACTCCCGGTTCATAATCTGGCTGACGAGCTCGTCGATATTCTCGACCCTTGACATCGCCTCTTGGGTCTTCTCATTCAGCAAAGTCAAGGTATAGGAAGATTTGTCGATCAGCTCCGCGAGAATCTCGGAGACCCGTTTTTCTTCTATGCCCTCCCTGACCTCTCGAATCAGCTGACTGAACTCCTTCAGTCCGGCGAGGGCCTTTCCCTTGAAGAGCTCCTCTTCAATGCAGCGATCGATCGCATCCATAAAACCCAGGTCATAGAGGTCGCCGTACTGCAAAATCTTCTCGAGCGTCTTGTCGCCGATGCCGCGCTTGGGGGCGTTGATGACCCTCATGCCCGCCACGGTGTCGTTGGGGTTCGCGACCAGTCTCAGGTAGGCGTGGATGTCCTTGATTTCCGCGCGCTGGAAGAACTTGAGTCCCCCCACCACCTTGTACGGGATGCGGTAGGACATCAGGGTCTGCTCAAATTCGTTGGACTGGGAGTTGCTCCGGTACAGGATTGCAAAGTCGCCGAATTTTCTGCCGTCCTCGTAGCCTTTCAGGATTTGGCTCAGTACGAAGCGGGCCTCATCGCCCCCGCTCCTCGCACAATAATACCTCGGCTTGGAGCCGACCTTTTTATCGGTCCACAGATTCTTCTTAATCCGATCCCGATTGTTGGCAATCAGGGCGTTCGCGAGGTTCAAAATGTTTGAAGTAGACCTGTAGTTCTGCTCCAGCTTGACCAGTTTCGCACCCGCAAAGTCTTTTTCAAACTCGTTGATGTTTCGGATGTCCGCCCCCCGCCAAGAGTAGATGGACTGGTCCTGGTCCCCGACCACGCAAACATTTCCGTGGTGAAGGGAAAGCAGGCGCACCAGGTAGTACTGCGGCTGGTTGGTATCCTGGTACTCGTCCACATGGATATACTCAAAGCGCTGCGCGTACTTTTTCTCGGTCTCCGGACTCTTTTTAAAGAGTTCCAGGGTCTTGCCGATCAAATCGTTGAAGTCCATCGCGTTGTTCTTGCGCAAGTGATCTTCATAGATGGCATAGATTTTCGCGATTCGCGCCCCCCTCTCGTCCTGACTCGAAAGACTCGCTTCGTAGTCCTTGGGACCGAGCATCAGGTTCTTTGCCCTCGAAATCTCGGAAAGCACGGTCTTGGCCTTCAAATCTTCGTCCGAAATATCCAGCGACTTGATGATTTTGCCGATCAGGCTGTTCTGGTCGGCGTTGTCGTAGATTGCAAAGTCCGATCCGTAGCCGATATAAGCCCCGTCGATGCGCAGGATTTTGGCACAGACCGAGTGAAAGGTTCCGGCCCACACTTCGTTTGCGGCCGGCCCCACGGCCTTTGCAATCCTCTCCTTCATCTCGCCGGCAGCCTTGTTGGTAAAGGTCAAAGCGAGGATGTGATAGGGTTTTACCCCCTTCTCCTGAATCAAGTAGGCGATCCTCTGCGTCAGAACCCTGGTCTTTCCGGACCCTGCGCCCGCCATGACCAGGAGCGGCCCTTCCGTGTGCAAAACCGCTTCGCGCTGCCTCTCGTTCAAATGATCCAAATTCATACTACTTCGCTCCTATCTTCCCATTCGTTATATCCACCCTAAAAAATCGCTATGAAACAAATCATAACGATAGGAAATCATTCCGGAACTTTAGTGTATTCCATCAGGGATTTTTTTTCAAGACTAATATAGGCTGTCGTATTCAAAATCGGGCGGAATCTCTTCCTTCGCCTCGATGATAAAGCGTCCGTCGGCCGGATGGTAAGAGACGGTGCACAGGATGGAAAACGCATGTGCAAACGGCTC
>JAUMXH010000005.1:31468-118109 GCA_030529225.1 Bacillota bacterium
CGTCGTCTTTTAGCGCTTGGTATGGACTTCATCGACCCGCCTCCTACTCTCCGGAAGGTATACCTTCGTCTCGACCAACAATAACTCCTCATCAAGCCCCTGACTGATATCGGAAACCCGCAGGCGCAAAAGATCCAGATTATCTTTTAGACGCTCGCTCTCGAAATCCAGCAAATAAGTCGCTTTGGAGTCCCCACTACAGACCAAATTGCGAGACTTATCGTAATGAAAGCGGATTCTCGTCTGCCTCTTCGGTTCCGCTTGGTACTGCTCCACGTGGTTGGTCACAATCCGTACCGCGTCCTCCTCCATCTCCGTCCTGTGGTTGAGCTCCTTTGAGGTATAGATGAATTTAACCCCCAAAATCAACATCACAAAGAGAAAGAGGACCGCAAAGATCACATCAATCATACTGAATCCGTTTTTTTTGCGCGATGAAATCGTCTTCTGCCTCATGTCAGTTCCCCGTCCTCAAAGCGATGAATCGCTCGACCGTCTTGGTCTTGCTCGAAATTGCAAGCCGAATCAAATTGCCGTTCTTTGAGACCTCAAACGCTTCGATTTCCACAATTTTTTCGGCGAGCTCCGGCTCAAATCTATCCTTAAAAATCAACTCATAGAGAGTCTTGTCCTTGTAAAAAATCGCAAGGTTCAAATCGTCTTCCCCTGCATATTTACGAATCAAAAGCCCCTTGTAGTCCGCAAAGTCCCCGTCCAAGTTCAGAAGCTCGATACCGTCGAGCCTGTCATTCTGTCTCAGAACCATGTTGATATAGGTCGAACAGATGCGAAGGTGTTGGGCTTGCTCATTCTTTTCGACATTCTCCGAGGTTTTGAGCGCGATATAGCTGATCAGAATGAAGGAAACAAAAAAAATCAGCATAAAAAAGAGGAGGACGCTCACCGCGTTCACACCCTTCTCCGAGCGTCCGGGCTCGTCGAGTTTTCGGCTCAGGATCTCATCGATCAAATCTATTCTTCCGCTCCTATTCATCACCTAACACCAAATACTTCTCATGCTTGAACTGCTTGCTTACGATCAAATCGGGCATAATATTGCTCGAAAAGGCGTCATAAAAATACAAAAACTCTTTTTTTCTCAATTTGAGATTGTAGTTCTCCTCCAAATAATCCAAATTCGGCGGATAAAATCCCTCGGTCGCATAGCATTGGACCAGGTAGGCCTTCACGCGCTCGTACTCATCCTCGGAAGCCGTTTCATACTTTTTATCAAAGAAAAGCATAAAATGCACGCTGAGCACCAAGAGAATCGTGAACGACACGGCCAAGAGCAAATAGGTTTGGATTTTATCCCTGTAAATTCCTCTACGCATAGGGCTCACCTAAGCCAAGTCCGAAAGGATGCGAAAGACAGGAATCACGCCGGAGAAGAGGACCAAGCCAACCAAAATCGAAATGACGATGGTGACCATCGGCTCAATCATAGAGATCAGTCTGTCTATGTCTTTGTTCAGCTCTATGTGCATGCTGTGTTCAATCTTTTTTAAGCTGGGAACGATGTGCCCCGTGCTGATGGACAGGGTCAGAATTTCCTGTAGGAGTTCCGGAAAGATTGTAAAGCTTTGCATAGACTCCTTGAAGCTGTCCGTCTCTTTCAGGACCGCGAGCGCCCTTTGAATTTCCTGTTTCACGGTCTCATGGGACTCGGCACGTTCCAGAATATGAAAGGCACTCAAAAAGTCGATCCCGCAGTCCAGGAGCAGGGCCAAATTCTTGGTAAAGATGATAGTCGCAACCCGGAGCCGGATTTTCTTGGTTAAGAGGGACTTGATCGACCATTTTGACAAAAAGGCCCTTCCCCCCGCGCTTCGCTTCAGAATCTGATATCCCAAAATCAAAGCCGCCATGACGAGGAGGACCCAAGTGATTTTATCTCTCAAATAGAGGCCGAAGCTGTTGAGGCTCGCCATCAGAAAGCCGATTTCCGCCCCGGCGGAATGCACCAGGTCGTGGTAAATCGGAACGATGATTGCAATGATCAGGAGCAGAATGGATAGGGTCAGCGCAGTCAGAATTTTCGGGTATCGGAAGGACAGCTCGATTTTTTCATCGATCATTTTCTCCCGCTCGATGCCGTTGGCCATATCGGACAGAATCGTTGAAATATTCCCCGACTGCTCGCCGAGTTCAATCAGTTTTAACTCGTAGGGTTCAAAAAAATCGCAGGACTGTTCCATAGATTGGGATAAGGAATTTCCCAGGTTCATGTGCTCTATAAAACGCTCGTAAAAAGCCTTCATCCGCTCGTCTTTTTCACCCTTCTGCAAGAGCTCTATACCGTCAATCGTGTAGACATCCGAATCGTAGAGCAATGAAAGCTGTCTTAAAAAAACAATTTTTTTATAGTCAATCCCTTTGTAAGTCAAAATCGTTCTCCCCGCCTTGATAGCTGATTAAGTCCTTAAACACTTCGGAGGCCATCACATAACCGACCACAGGGGGAACAAAAGAAATAGAACTGACGAAGTCGAATTTAGAAAAATCATTCTTGGATTCTTCTTCGGAATAGACGACTTTTAACTCTTTAATACCAAGGTCTTTCAACACCTTTCGCAATTTTCTTGCCAACCTGCAATACTTGGTGTCTTTGTATTCGGCAACTTTGAATGCCAGAGGGTTCAGCTTCCCTCCGCTTCCCATTGCCGAAATAATCGGAATATCCTTGGCCTTGGCATATTGAATCAAAGCAACTTTATCATCAAAACTATCGATTGCATCCACTATGTAATCAATCGGAAACCGGTCCAAAACAGAAAGATTCTCTCGTCCCAGTTTGACATCCAAACGCTCAAGTTCGCAATTTGGATTGATGTCCTTTATCCTTGAGTACATAATATCGACCTTTTTTAAGTCTACTGTAGAATGAAATGCGATAATTTGACGATTTATATTGGTCGGATCGACAAGATCGTGATCGCAGAGCAAAATTTTGGAGACCCCCATGCGGGCGATGGCCTCCGCACAAGCGCCTCCGACCCCGCCCAGGCCGACCACCAGAACGGTGGCGCGGTGAACCTTGGCGAAGCTCTCCTCGCCGACCAGGGCGATGCTCCTTTGAAAGATCTTTCTCTCCGAATCCGTAATCTTATTTTGATGCATGGTCTTCCTCTTCGGCTCCTGCTACACTTGGCCTTGCCATGCCGCCAAATGTTTCACTGAGTGGAACAAGCCTGCAAACTCTTGAAAATCCAAACTTTGCATCCCGTCGCAGAGGGCCTGTTCCGGCTTTGGATGCACCTCGATCATCAGCCCGTCCGCGCCGGCCGCAATTGCCGATAAAGACAGGGGCTTGACGAACTCACGCATCCCGCAGGCATGCGAGGGGTCCACAATGATTGGAAACGGCGTCCGGCTTTGGATATACGGAACCGCGGTGATGTCCAAATTGTTTCGCGTGGCCTGTTCAAAGGTTCTGATTCCCCTCTCACAGAGAATCACATCCTTGTTTCCGTTCAAAACGATGTACTCGGCCGCCAAAATCCACTCCTCGTAGGTGGCCGCAAACGCGCGCTTTAACAGCACCGGTTTCTGCAACTTGCCCAGTTCCTTTAAAAGTGGATAGTTATACATATTTCGGCTGCCCACTTGAACGATATCGATGTAATTATATGAACGCTCCAGTTGTTCCAAACTGATCAGCTCGCTAATAATCGGAAGCTCATAGCGCTTTCCGGCCTCGCTCAGCAGTCGGATGCCATCCTCCTCCAGGCCTTGAAACGAATACGGCGAAGTGCGGGGTTTGAAACAACCGCCGCGAAGAATATCCACACCCAAATCTTTTAAGTACTTTGCGGATGTAAAAATCTGCTCCTCCGATTCCACCGTGCAGGGCCCCGCAATGATGACCGGCTCCTTCCCGCCAATGCTTACCCCTCGCAATTCAATCCGATTTTTTTCTATTTTTTGATTGGCCAGCAATTCGTTGTTCATATCTTAGCAAAAACCTCTTACCGTTCTCAGTTCCACTTTATTCTACATGCGCCTCAATTGGTACTTGGAAATTTTTTCCGCGCTGTCCTCGATTGAGCCCACTCTTCCGTTGATGAATTTCATCAGCCTCCCGTCGAGCTTGGCCAGCTCTTGCAAAGGATGCAACACATAGGCTCTGCTCAACAACTTATCGTCGGGCACTCTCAGCTGATTGGATAAGATTTCCACCCCGCTGATCCAGAGAATCTTGATGCTCGTACCGGATGTCCGCCTTTGAATCCCGCTGATCTTTTCGAGCAAGTCAAACGGGTGCAATTCAGAATCCATAAATACGCAGATATTGAAATACCTGATGTCATCGCCCGTTTTTAGGGAAAAGCGGTGCGATAAATAATACTCCGAACTGCTAAACTTCGTCTCTTTGAACGCTTTTAACAAGGTCAGAGCCTTCTCGATATTTTTATAATTGTTCTCTACGGGTAACCCGATACTCAAATAATATTGATACAAAATCCCAACCCTTCGCTCACTTAACCGGAGTGCAAATTACTTTAATTCATGTATAAATTATACCCCAAATTTCAGGGAAAAGAAAGTAGAAGAGCAAAAAAAGAAAACAGCTTACCAATGTAAGCCGTTTTCCGTCTTCGATTATAAATAGAATGTCAAGCAATTAGCATCCGCTGCAAGAACCACAGCCGCCTCCCTGGCTGTTCGCAGGCATAACCATGAAACCGCCACCCATAGAATCGACTTTGATATCACCAAACTGGTCATACAAGGTCTCTTCCATTACGAAGGTAACGCCATCCTCTTCATATACTAAATCTTCTTCCTTTTGCTCATCCAGAGCAAGTCCAAAAGATGGGCCGCTTCAACTAAATCCTGACACGTAAAGTCTGATATTAGTAGGTTGATCTTGGATCTCAGCGGTGATGTCTTTAATCGCTTTGATCGTTTCACTCGTAGTCAATATCTTCATGCTTTCCTCCCTTGTCTGATACTGTTTTTTGAAAAATAATCTTCTTTCTGTCTTCTTATACCCAAGCACTCCCAAGAATTAAACAGGCGCCGTCATAATTGTTCATAGAATTAAAAAAATGTTAAAAAAAAGCGGAATCATATTGAAATAGCATATTATTTACTATATAATGAACATTAACAAAATGTTAACTTTTACAGAAAGGAACTTGCAATGAACATTACCGACATTAGAATCAAGAAGATCAATGGCGAGGGCAAGAAAAAGGCCATAGTATCAGTGACATTTGACAATATGTTTGTAGTACATGACATTAAAATCATCGATGGGCAAAATGGTCTCTTCATCGCGATGCCTAGTAAAAAAATAGGCGAAGCGGACTTCAGAGATATCGCTCATCCAATCAATTCAGAAGCGAGAAATATATTACAAAGCAAGATTTTCAAAGCGTACGAAGCTATGGATGATGAGCCGGAAGAAGAGAATACATTATAATCATACTGCATAAGGTTACCTGCTCAAGAGGGACCACAATAAAAGGGGGGCTGTTATCGCCCCCTTTTTGATTATCTTATGTTTTGTTATGTTTCCGCCATTACAACTACTTGTTGTTCATTATAAAATCGTATCCTTTTTGAATCGCTTCTCTGTTTAGTGGCACCAAGTGCTCTTTGCTAGGTCCAAATACCTTCTTGAACGCTTCCAAAACGCTTTCCACTTCAACGGTGTTATTGATTGCAAGGAAGCAACCCAACATGATCATGTTAGCAACTTTGTTGTTTCCAAGTTCCAAAGCCATGTCGTTTACAGGGATGTAGTATACGCCAATGTCGTCTCTCTTCGATTTTCTTTCGATCAAAGAACTGTTGATCAAAAGGTTTCCACCCGGCTCGATATCGTTCTCAAACTTATCAAGAGAAGGGGTGTTCATTACAACTGCGCAAGTAGCGTTTGTTGTAAGGATTGGAGAGCCGATCATCTTATCAGAGATGATTACGTTACAGTTAGCTGTACCGCCACGCATCTCAGGACCGTAAGAAGGCAACCAAGACACTTGTTTTTCTTCAAGCATGCCGGCGTATGTCAAAAGCATACCCATAGACATAACTCCCTGACCACCAAAGCCGGCGAATATAACTCTTTCATCTACTGCTGATTTAATCATACCAAATCCTCCTCTGGTGTTCTGAATACGCCTAACGGATAGTAAGGAATCATGTTCTCTTCCAACCATTTCAAAGAATCAACCGGTGTCATACCCCAGTTAGTAGGGCAAGTTGACAAACACTCAACAATTGAGAATCCTTTTTTGTCAATCTGATTTTGGAATGCTTTTTTGATCGCTTTTTTCGCCTTCTTGATGTTGGCAGGGTTATGTAGTGAAACCCTCTCAACACTTCTGGCACCCGGAATTTGTGCAAGCAACTCAGAAATTCTGAGTGGAGCTCCCATACCTTCAAACTGTCTTCCGCCTTGCGCTGTTGTCGCTTTTTGGCCTATGAGTGTAGTTGGAGCCATCTGTCCGCCTGTCATACCGTAAATTGCGTTATTGATGAAGATAACAGTGATGTTTTCACTTCTGTGAGCCGCGTGAACGATTTCACCCATACCGATAGAAGCGAGGTCTCCGTCTCCTTGATAAGTAAATACGATGCTGTCAGGCAATACTCTCTTGATTCCTGTTGCAACCGCAGGAGCTCTTCCGTGAGAAGCTTCATGCATGTCGCAAGAAAAATATTCGTAAGCCAAAACAGAACATCCAACCGGTGCGATACCGATCGTATCGCCCAAAACGCCTAGCTCTACCAAACTCTCAGCAACCAGTTTGTGAGCCACACCATGAGTACAGCCCGGGCAATAGTGGGTTTCCTTATTTGTTAATCCGGGACTTCTTTCATATACAACTGCCATTATTTACCTCCCAACATTTCTCTCAGTTTTTGTTCAACAGCTTCAGGAGTAGGTATCATACCACCCGATCTGCCGTAAAAATCAACCGGCAATCTACCTTCGTTGGTAGCTCTTACGTCGTCAATCATTTGACCCATGCTCATCTCAACAACTAAGATTGCTTTCGCATTCTTCGGATACTTTTCAAATGCCTTGGTTGGGAAAGGCCACAAAGTCTTAGGTCTGATCAAACCGACTTTTCTGCCTTCAGCAGCCAATTTATCGATTGCGTTTCTTACTATTCTTGATGTAGTGCCGTATGCCACGGTCACGATCTCACAATCGTCTTCCATGTTATACAATTCGTAATCCTGCTCGTTTTCTTGCATCTTTTTGAATTTTTCGAACAATTCGATATTGTGTCTTTCCAACACGTCCGGCTTCAAGAACAAAGAGTTTACGATGTTGTGCTCTCTCTTATTTTTTGTTCCTGTAGTCGCCCACCATGGAGTCTCTCTCTCGCCTTCGTTCATTTCTTTGAACTCCACAGGCTCCATCATCTGTCCGATCATACCGTCGGCAACAATCATGACGGGAGTACGATATTCTTCCGCTTTCGGGAAAGAATCCATGATCATATCACACATTTCCTGGATGTTAGCCGGAGCGTAAACCAAGAGCTTATAGTCTCCGTTTCCGCCGCCTCTTGTTGACTGATTGTAGTCAGCCTGTGCAGGCTGAATACCGCCAAGACCCGGGCCACCTCTACCGATACTTACGATTACGCAAGGAAGCTGACAAGCAGCGATGTAAGAAATACCTTCCTGCTTGAGCGCGATTCCCGGAGAGGAAGAAGATGTCATTACTCTTTTTCCACATCCTGCAGCACCGTAAACCATGTTAATCGCAGCGATCTCAGATTCCGCCTGAACGAAGACCTTGCCTCTCTTAGGCATCTCTCTTGACATGTACTCAGGCAACTCGTTCTGAGGAGTAATTGGGTATCCAAAAAACGCATCGAGACCGGCTCTCATTGCAGCTTCGCCAATGGCCTCATTACCTTTCATTAATATTTTTGCCATGATAGCTCCTTCCTATAACCTTTCAACCTTTATTACAGAATCCGGACAAGTTATTGCACACATAGCACAAGCAATGCACTTCTCCATCTCTTTAATACCTGCCGGGTGGTAACCCTTAGCATTGATAACAGTTTTGTCCATATCGATAATTTTTTGTGGACACACAGAAGCACAAAGAGCACATCCTTTGCATATATCCATGTTAAATGTAACTTTACCTTTAGCCACTTTTCCCCTCCTATCTCACCTACATCCAGTCGTCTCTCATAATCATGTCGATTGGTATAATCGGAACTTTAATCTCCCTTTGGAGCTCCTCGACCAACCTTCGCACTACAGAGACATACACAATAGGGATGTTTAATTTTTCAGAAACTTCTTCGAGAAGTTTTTGACCCCTTAAAACATCTTCTACACTTGTTTCCCGCAGCATATGAGTATTATTGATTAGTCCGGTCACTTTTCGTTGCGCCTCAAACTCTATGCCTTCAATATGATTGATAGCCCCTTCCAGGTTCGCAGTTTCAGGCCTGTTGGCATTGACGACCGCGAACATGTCGCAAGCTTCATCATCTATGTTATCGTTATACTGCCGCAGCACTCTCGCACCGATCTTATCCCCTCCGACGTCCAAAACGGTCTTGGTCAAACCGTCCGACAAGGGAATATTCAGGGCAGCACTAATAGCCGGCAAATCTATGTTGGTGTCGTTGCCGAACAAAGAACTCATGACCGTCACCCCGTTTTGCTCCAGATAATTCGCGCGTTCACGAGATCTGAAGTACGGGTTTACGATGTCCAGGTCCGACAACAAAATCTTTCCGCCGACTTCTTTTGCATATTCTATTGCATAATTGCAACAAAATTCTGTTTTTCCACTTCCATAGTGACCGATGACGATCACAATTCTTTTCTCTTTAAACCTCATATTAAACATCAACCTTTTTCAAGTTCAACCTAAGGCGTTTCTCTCCCAAAAGAACGCTCAGCGATATGTTTAATGCTCTCTGAATTACGGTATTATTGGTAAACCTTTGCAGTTTCTTCGCCTTTTAGAATTCTTAGGCCGCCTTGTGCCAAAGCAAGCATTTCATCTTCGCCAGGGTAGATAATAAACTTACCGACGAACCCTACATGCTCTTGAATCCAGCCGTTCAAGTCCTTGTCGTAAGCCAGACCGCCTGTCAAAATGACAGCGTCCACCTTACCCTTAAGAACAGAAGCACAGATAGCAATCTCCTTTGACACCTGGTAAGCCATCGCCTTGTAAACGAGTGTCGCTTCCTCGTCGCCTCTTAGGAACATCTCGCTGACTTCTCTTCCGTCGCTGGTTCCCAGGTAATTCATCAAACCGCCGTTTCCTTTGATCAGCTTTTTAATTTCGGCCTCCGTATACTTTCCTGAGAAACACATCTTTACGAGTTGACCGACCGGCAAACCGCCTGATCTCTCCGGAGAGAATGGACCTTCGCCATCCAAAGCGTTGTTGACATCAACAACCCTTCCCTTCTCATGAGCGCCAACCGAGATACCGCCGCCCATGTGGGCCACTATGAAGTTCAAGTCCTCGTATTTTTTGCCCATTTCGGCAGCCGCTCTTCTCGCTACCGCCTTTTGGTTCAAGGCGTGGAAAATACTGATTCTCGGATTTTCTTTGATTCCTGAAATTCTTGCGATATCCTGCAACTCGTCGACCACGACAGGGTCAACAATGTATGCCGATTTCCCAAGTTCATCCGCGATATCTTTTGCAATCATAGCCCCAAGGTTGGATGCGTGTTCACCCATGGCAGCCTCTTCCAAATCCTTGAGCATCTGCTCGTTGACTTGATAAGTACCGCCTTCGATCGGCTTCAACAATCCGCCCCTGCCGACGACCGCGCTCAACTCTTTGATATCGAAGTTGTTTGCTTTCAAGCTGTCCAAAATCACTTGCTTTCTGAACTCATACTGGTCCATTATTTTCTTACCCTCAAATTGTGCCAACTCTTCAACGGTATGTCTCAAGGTGGTCTCAAAAAGTTGGGTCTCATTCTCAAAAACCGCGATTTTGGTAGATGTTGAACCCGGATTGATTGTCAGAATTTTATAATTTGCCATGGTTACTTTTCCTCCTTAGAAGCTGCCATCAGTACTGAAAGTGCAATAGAATATAATTTGGTCTGATCCGTGTCCGCTCTTGAAGTCAGAACGATTGGAGCCTTTGCTCCCAAAATGATGCCCGCGCTCTCCGACTCCGCAAGGAATGACAAGGCTTTGTAGAGGACGTTTCCAGCTTCAATGTCCGGCATCAAGAGGATGTCCGCCTCGCCGGCACCCGGATGGGTCACCCCTTTGTGCTTTGCCGCCTCGACGGAAATCGCATTGTCCAAAGCAAACGGCCCGCCGACCACGCAACCCTTCAATTCTCCGGCTTGGTTCATCTTAACCAATTCCTGTGCGTCAACAGTCGGAGGCATCTTGTCCGAAACCTTCTCTTTTGCGCAAACGACAGCTACATTCGGATTGTCCAGTCCGATTGCCTTGGTTAGAACCAAAACGTTTTCGATGATTTTTTTCTTTGTTTCCAGATCCGGTGCGATGTTCATCGCCGGGTCAGTGATTGTGAGTAATTTATCATATTTTGATGTTGAGAATACAGCAGCGTGTGACAACACACTTCCTGTTCTGAGACCTGTTTCTTTATTAAGAACTGCTTTTAAGATAATAGATGTATCAACTAAACCCTTCATAACGATGTCTGCATTTCCCGATGATACGGCGCTTACCGCTTTTTCAGATGCTTCTTCGAGACCTTTGGCGTCGACGATTTCATAATCGGCCGGGTTGACCGAAATCTCTTCACATAGCTTTACAATTTCGTCCTTATCGCCAAACAAAGTTGCTTCCGCGATGCCCTCTTTTTTTGCCGCGCTGACTGCCAGAAGAACTTCCTTATCAGCTGCACAGGCAACGGCGATTCTCTTCGGTCCCTTTTCTTTGGCAACCTGCATCACCTGTTGAAAATTTTTGATCATATCACACCTCTTCCAAAAACTAAAACAAACATAAAAATCTCTGTTTTTTTCTGCTCTATAGTATACACCAGAGACAGAAAAAATGCAATAGATTCAAACATTACTAATTAACAAATTTATAAATTGCTAACGATTATCACTAATAAATGTAGTTCCGATTTTTTCCCCCATCCGAACCTTGGTTTCGATGGCCTTTTCGGAGTTTTGAAGGATGTCTTCGTCCAAGATGACGCGGTCCTTCTCCACCGCCAGTATGACCGTGGAACCGCCGAACTCGAAACGCCCCTTTTCCATTCCCCTTTTTACCTCCGCCCTTTCATGGTAATTTACAATTTTTCCGACCATCATCGCACCGACTTCCATCATCAAAATCTTCCCAAAGGAGTCACTATTGAGAATGGAAAATTCGCGTTGATTCTCTTTGTAAACGGAAACCGTGTCGGACGCAATCGGATTGACTGTATGAAAACAGCCTTTTATCCTATAATTCCTGCCCTTGCTGCCGCTGTCGACATAGCAGTAGCGGTGGTAGTCGTCGACCGAGAGCCTGAAAATCATCAGGTAGCCCCCCTCATAGCGTTCCGCGAGCTTTTTACTTCTCGTAAGCGACAAGAAGGTATATTCGCTATCCTTGATGCGAAAGCTGCCGTTCGCATCGATTTTGGAAACGTAAAGTTTGGAATCCGCGGGAGAAATAAAGTGGGTCTTCTCCTGATCGATCGGTCTGGCCGCCTTCTTGATCTTCCGAATAAAAAAGTCATTGTAGGAATCATAAGGAAGGTCGAGATACTCGTCCATATTGATCCCGTTGTTCCGAACAAAGGAGTCAATCAGCAGCGAGGAGACGCGGGTTTTGAGAAGCATTCCCCCCAATACGGAAATGGGTCGTTTGGTCAAAACTTTGAGCAGGGTCCTTCCGGCACCGCTCTCATACAGGGCTCGAATCACGCGATCCCGGGAGTCGTTATTCGAAATATAGTTGCCGTTTCTGTCTTTACAAAGCATGTATATCACCTCTGTTCTATCAATAAGGGTTCAATTTGAGGCGGGTGCGCGACGACGAACTGGTTGTAGCACCAGGCAATCCCAAGAACAAAGCTGACCAGGAGCACCAGAGCCAAAAGTTGTTTGTTGTTCGGTTTTTTCAGTTTGAAGTCCACGATGAAAAGGGTTCCGGTCACAATCAGGGTTGCCAGCAAAGCCCAGTAAAAAATCTTTTCCGAAAGGATGAAGTTTGACAAAAATACAATCGGAAGAATGATGGCGATGGAGGTGACCGGTAGGCCATGATAAAACTTGTTCGCCCCTCCCTCTTTCCTCTGTCGGTTCATTTCCAGCACGTTAAAAAAAGCCAAACGGATGACCGCCGCGATACAATAATACACCATCACAAGGATCGCCATAATCCCCCTCATCCCAATCGAATAGCAAAGGAGTGCCGGAAAGAACCCGAAGCAGATGGCATCACAAAGCGAATCGATTTGGACGCCGAACATCTTTTCGTCGTCACTTCGATTTTTCTTTGTGCGGGCAACCTTGCCGTCAAACATATCCAGCAGTCCCGACAGGGCCAAACAGGTGATCGCCAAGCGAAAATGTCCGTTTATTGCAAGCATCATACCGACAGTCGAAGAAGCCAAACTCATGTATGTCAACACGACAGTATAATCATAAAATCCTATCATGACTCATCCTTTCTCCAAAAGTGCAACCCATAAAATTTAGAATACGCTACAAAACTCATTATAGCACTTATTATTAGCTGTGTATAGTAACTTATACCGCGACTCACTATCATGATCGGAACCGCAAAGTTCTTCCCGTAGGCCGGCTGGAAGACAAGCAGGAACAAATATTCGCTGATGCCCATCCCTCCCGGGAGCGGAAGCATATCGACCGCCACCGAGATTGCCCCCTGCAAAAAAGTGACATTCAAAAAGTTGAGGTTGTTCTTTCCGAATGAGATACAAACCATGTAAGTGATGGCGAAGAGCAGGGTCCTCTGGAAGAAGGTAATCACAAATATCTTGAACATCAGGAGCTTGTGAGTGGTCAGAAATTCCGATTTTTCAACATAGTTTTCCATCGCTCCGGCAATTCTCCGGCGGTAATGTTCCAGTTTCTTGGAGCCGGAAATCCTCACCATCAAACAGAAGAGCGCCATGACGATGGCCTCGACAATTTTAGGCTTGACGGCCAGCAAAATCATAAATCCGACCACCGCAATATTGAGGCCGAGCCCCAAATAAAACCAATGCATCACCCCGTCCAGGTAATACATGACGGTTGCGGGTTGAAAGATCAGAATGAGAAGTCCGTACAAGATCAAAACCGTCTTGTAGGAGATGGTGACGATCAAAAGAACGACCGTCGAAACATGGATGGCAATGTCATCCTTGCGCATAAAAACTGCCTGAACCGGCTGCCCGCCGCTCGCCGACGGGGTGATGCAGGAGAAAAAGAACCCGACAAAGGAGTAAAGACAACAATGGGAGAACTTTGTTTTACTTCGGAGGGTGCTCAGAAGATAAAACAGGATGGCCGATTCGCTCAAAATGAAGATGAGTACAAAAAGTACGCCGGCAACCCAATACCAAGAGTTGGCGTTCTTCATATAGAGGGCGATGCTCGCCAGATCTTCTCCATGCAAAACATAGCGTATGGTAAGAATAAAACAAAATAATACAAATATAAAATTTAATACCTTTTTCTTCTTACCGATCATAGATTCTTGCCTTTTTTTCTTTCATCCTGCAACCTGTTTTTCATCCTCTTATCCCGGTTAAGCTGCGAGCTCTTTTCCGCGCATTCGCGCCCGCCCGTTGTGCTCAAAGCGCCCTTCCCCGAGTCTATGCTTCCTCTTTTTCTTTTACCTCCAAAATGAGGTAAAGCTCAGTCTCTTCGATTGGCTGAACGGAGCTCGGGAGGCGGAATTTCAACCTTAACTTGTAGGTGCCCGGCGCGGCGATCTCATCCAGGGCCTCGACCTTGCAAAGGGCCTCCGAAAGTCCTTCTATCTCTGTCTCCAATCCTTGAAATTTCAAGTTTTGATGAGAAAGTTTCTGGGACTCGATTACCAAATGGTCCTTCTTCAACTTGGGCGCATCATACTTGATTTCCAAAACCTTGTTTCGCATAATGCTCGCGTCCACCGTCACCTCTTTGGATTCGAGGTCAATTTCTTCCGCAAAGCTCTCGTCCGAATCCGTCTCCATTTTGATCGGAAGCTTGATTGTTCCAAGAGAGACTCCATGTTCATCAAAACTCTTTTGATGGGTTTTCTCAAGGGCTTCAAAATCGGCTTCCACATAGAGGGATTGAATCCGCTTCACATAAGAGTCCGGGCCGGAAATGACCACAAACTCGGGTTTCAATCGCAAATTCAACCACTTATCCTCATCCGCATACGGCTTTTTTCTCAAATTGATGTAGAAAGACTTGTTCACCGTTCGGTCGATGTCGAGCTCGACCCGGCCAAACTCCTTGCTCAGAACCGTGAAGTTTTTTTTGCTCGGCGTGTGGACCTCAACCTCCACTTGTTGGAGCCCGAGATCGGCCCTGCGCAAGTCCACATAGACCTTGATGTCGTTTTTTTGCAGAGAGATGATGTCATTTCGCTTCCCCCTCAATTCGATGTCAAGGTCGGTCGGGTGCTCATTCAACAGCACGAGTGAAGCCGACTTCGGATAAAGGTATTCAATCTCAACATTGCGGAAGGTTTTTGTGAACTCCGGATTCATGATGTAGGAAATGAGCATCCAAAGCGTGATTGCAATGAAGAGGGACATGAACTTTATGAACAGCTTTTCAAATCTTGTAAAAGACTCACGTTTCATGCTTATCCCCCATCCTGCTCTTCTTCCATTTTCCCAGCAATTCCCCGAGGTAGGATTCCTTCCTCTCCCGGCTGAACTTACTCTTCAGAACGCTCTCCAGACCCGGGATATCAACGAACCTGGCGAGTTTGGCGTCCCCCGCAATCGAGATGCTTCCTGTTTCTTCCGAAACGACCACGACAAGCGCATCGGTCCTTTCGGCGATGCCCATGGCGGCCCGGTGTCTGGTTCCCAAGTCCTTGCTGAGGTTAAAATTATTGGAAAGCGGCAAAATGCAAGCCGCAGCCACTATGGTTCCGTTCTTAATGATGACCGCACCGTCGTGAAGGGGAGAATTTTTAAAGAAGAGGTTCTTTAGGAGGCTGGCGTTGACATTGGCATAAATCTTTTCTCCGCTGTCGACGATGTCCCCGAGCGGGGTCTCCCGTTCCAAAACAATCAGGGCGCCGGTCTTGCTGTCCGAAAGGTCGGCCACCGCTTTGACGAGCTCATCGACCGTCTCCACATACTCTTCCTTCCCCGAAGAGATGAAACTGTCCTGGAGGACCTTACTGCCACGCCCCAGTTTTTCCAAGCCGATTCTGAGCTCGGGCTGGAAGACGATGACCAAAAAAATCAAGCCCAGGGTCATCAGGTTGGTGATCAAGAATTTGACCATGGTAAAATCGAGGAGCTCGGAAAGAGCCCACAGCAATAACACTACCAGGATTCCCTTTAGCAGGTTCATGGCCCTGGTTTGCCTGATGTAGTCGAACAACTTAAACAAGAGAAAGGCGACGATGAGAATGTCCGCTATATCGCCTATCCTGATGTTTAAGACGCTGTTTAAAATGTACGACATCCGATCCTCTGTGCACGGTCCCTACGGCCTATACAAAAATCTTGCTGACGGAATCGTTGTTGAAGATTCTTCTGATCGACTCTGCAAAGATCGGCGCGACCGACAAGGTCTTGACATTTTCAATCATCTTGTCCTTCGGCAAATCGATCGTGTCGAGCACCAGGAGTTCATTGATACTTGAGTTGTTGATGCGGTCAATCGCAGGGCCGGAGAGTACCGCATGGGTACAGCAGGCGTAGACCGACTTAGCGCCCAGATCCTTGAGTGCCGCAGCCGCGTTACAGATGGTTCCCGCCGTATCGATGATGTCGTCGATCAACACCACATTTCGACCGTCCACGTCGCCGATGATATTCATAATTTCCGCCACGTTTGCCATCGGCCTTCTCTTGTCGATGATGGCGATCGGCGAATCCAGGCGGTCTGCAAAGTCCCTGGTCCTCGTCACGCTTCCGAGGTCGGGCGCAACGACGGTCACGTCCTTGAGCCCCAGTTTGACCATGTGTTTGGCCAGGATAGGGCCTCCGACCAAGTGGTCGACCGGAATGTTGAAGTAACCCTGGATTTGGGCCGCATGAAGGTCCATGGTCAGGATTCTGTCCGCTCCGGCAGTCGTCAGGAGGTCGGCGATCAGTTTGGCTGAAATCGGATCTCTCGCCTTCACCTTCCTGTCCTGTCTGGCGTATCCGTAATACGGCAAAACAGCGATAATTCTACCTGCCGAAGCCCTCTTTAACGCATCGATCATGATTAAGAGCTCCATCAGATACTTGTTCACCTCAGGAGGGCTGATGGACTGAATCACAAAAACATCCGCGCCTCTGACGGTCTCGTTGATATTGACCGTGATTTCGCCGTCGGAAAAGGTTCCGACATCAGAGTCTCCGAGCGGAATATCAAGCTCCTTCGCAATCTTCTGAGCCAAAGGTAAATTCGAGTTTCCTGAAAAAATCTTTATCTTTTTTCCACGATTGTGCATCTTACATCCTCCTATAGCTGCCTTTTCGTCTATGTATTTTAATTCTCTTTTGCTTTTTTTATGCTCCATCCGTCTTTGTTGGTCTGTCTGGCCCGCGCAATTGCAAGCTGCTCCTCTCCCACATCCTCGGTGATTGTGGAGCCCGCCGCAATAAAGGCGCCGCGCCCGATGTGAACCGGCGAGACGATGTTGGCGTTGCAGCCGATGAATACATCATCCTCGATTTGAGAGCGGAACTTTTCGACCCCGTTGTAGTTGACAAAGACAACCCCGCACCCGACGTTGATCTTCGAACCCAAATCGGAATCTCCGATATAGCTTAAATGAGAGACCTTGGTCCCCTCTCCCAAAGCGGAGTTTTTGATTTCCACAAAGTTACCGATCTTCACGTTCTCTCCGAGCTTGCTGTTCGGCCTCAGGTGGGCAAAGGGACCTATGTTACAGCCCTTACAAACCACAGAATCCGCAATTCTGGAACTCATCACATTGACTCCCTCATGGATCTCGGAATTGATGATGTAAGTTCCCGCGCCGATTTTGGACGATGCGCCGATTTTGGAATCGATGATTGTCACATTCTCTTCCACCACGACATTCTTTGAAATATGAGAGCGACCTTCTAAAACGACCCCTGAGCCGATGACGGCTCCATCTTCGATCGTGACCTCAGGACCGATGCTGACCGTAGAAGGTTGTCTGAGGTAGACTCCCTTGCGAAGAAAGCCCTCCACTCTCTCGGCGTTCAAGCTCTCCGCGGCCATCGAGAGGCCTCTGACAGAATCGAAGCGGTAGGCAATATCTTCATCCAAACTTAATTTTTCCAAGTCGGAATCCGATTCCAAGAGCCTCAAAAGGTCCTCGGAATTTGCCGTCTTTTCTGAAATTTCCATCCCCGCGGCCCGTTCTTTTGTAAGAAAAATAAAAAGAGTCGAATCATCATGGTAAGCGACAAAGCTTCTCTTTGATGAATGCGCCTCTTCCAACAGGGAAGTCAAAATTTCAAGGTCGGCAAAAAAGAGCTCCTCCGGCAGAATGAGACATCCTTCCAACGCTCTCTCTTTCAAAACCAAGTCATTTCGTTTCCTGTTCTCCGCCTGAACCGAGCGATAGTCCTTTCGCAGTTCGTCATTCAAAAACAGCTCACTCAAGTCTCGCGTGCTTATGTAAATTTTTTCCATGCAAAAAACCCTCCCGTAAAAAAACAAAACATCCAAACTGCTTTCAGATTAGTTTTCCTTACTGAACAGGAACTGGATTTCATCCTTTTTTATCATGTTCAGCCTTTCTCTGATCTGTGTTTCCTTTGATTCGGAAGTATTTGACTGCTCTTCGAGCTTCAACATTTTGTCAAAGTTATCCTTTGCATACTCCAAGTGGACTTCTCTCTCCTGTTTTTCCTCGGCCAATTTCGCGAGGTGTTCATCCTGATTCCAGTAGATGCGTACACCGTAGGCAAGGATAGCGATTCCAAACAGCACCGCAAAAAAATGATTCTTTAAAAACCTTCTAAAACGCACACGATTCTCCTACACAGCTTATCTCATTCCAATATCCTGTAAAGTTCGGCAGCCTCCGACTTGCCCGCGTTGTCGGCTATCTTCAGGACCTCGACTTTGACGCCTTTTACCCCGAAGCTCACCTCGATGACATCTCCTTCTTTCACCACCGAACCGGCCTTGCACGGGCTTCCGTTAATGGATACCCTGCCTGCGTCGCAAGCCTCCTTGGCAATCTGCCTTCTTTTTATTATCCTTGATATTTTTAAAAACTTATCGACTCTCATATTAAAATTTAAAGTAAAAAGCAGCGTCTCTTAAAGAACGCCGCTTTTAGCTCATCAAACTACTTTTTCTTGCTATTCACTAATTCCTTAAGTGACTTACCTGCTTTGAATACAGGTGCCTTTGAAGCCGGAATATCAATTACCTGCTCTGGATTTCTAGGATTTCTGCCCTTTCTTTTCTTTCTGTCTCTGACAGCGAAAGTTCCGAATCCTACGAGCTGAACCTTGTCTCCCTTAACAAGGGCTTCTTCTACTGCTTCTATGAAAGCATTTAGAGAAATCTCAGCATCCTTCTTGCTAATTTCTGCCTTTTCAGCAATGCTTGTAATCAATTCTGATTTATTCACAAATATACCTCCTTAAACGGTAAAGCCACTAATGACTTACAAGTACTATATTAGCCAAATTTAAACAATTTATCAAGTTTTTTTTGCAAAAAAAACTATTTTTTTTCGCAGTTTTACCGATTTTTTAATTAAACATTAAAAAATGAGAGCGACTCTCCCTATTCTTATCGTCCATTACTTGATAAATCTTACTAAAAAACGCTTTCCCGGAATGAATGCGAGGTCATCCTTGTTCAAAATCTTCAGTTTCACAATCAAAATCAGATAGACCGCCGCGCCCACAAAGACACTAAATAAAGTAGAGATACTGTTCGGCAGGAAGCGGATGACGCTTCCGTAGACCAAATAAACCGAAATTCCCATAAAGAGGGCTGCCAAAAACGGCTTGACAAAGACCCCGAGGAAGTCGAACTTGACCGTCGTCCTCCTCTTTAAGGTGATCAGGTTTAAGATTGCGGCAACCGAAAAGGCAAGCAGGCTGGAAAGCGAAGCGCCCTTGATTCCGATGCTCGGAATCGCGAGAAGAAAGTACGAAAAAACGGCTTTTAAAACCGCGCCCATCAAAAGGTTAAAGGCATTGCGAATATGGAGCCCCATCCCCTGCAGGATGCCGGAAGTACACTGGTACATCGACACGAAGACCATGGCCACCGCCATAATTTGCAGCAAGACCTCGGCCTCGTTGTGCATATCGGTGAGAGACGGCCACAGGAGCATCAAGACCGGCTTCGCGAGCACGATCAAGCCCGCCGCGGAAGCCAAACTCAGAATCAGAATCACCTTTAGCGCGGTGCGAATGGTTTTTCCGAGCTCCTCGTCCTCTCCGATTGCGAGCAGAGAAGAGACCGCCGGCAGCACGCTGACCTGGACCGAAACAAAGAGAATCACCGGCAGGTTGATGACCGAAATCGTATAGAAGGCGTGGTAGCTATAGAAAGTTTCAGCGAGTTCCCCTGAAAATCCGATGTCCATCAACCTTGATTTGATCAGGATTCCGTCAATCAATTCGGTCAGCGGCACCACAGAGGCCCCGATGGTAATCGGAACCGCATAATACAAGATGCGCTTTATGATGCGCATGGTTTCTTGGTAATTCAGTTTCTCCCCCTTGGGAAGAGAGAAGTTGTTGCGGTAAGACTTTGCACAGAGCATGAGCAGGAAGACGCCGAGCGCCGCCCCGACGGCAACCCCGAGCATCGCCCCGGCAGTCGCGTACTCCAGACCTTTTGAGAAGAAGAGTTTAGCGAAGAGGAGACCGAAGACGACCTTCCCGAGCTGCTCCACAATCTGAGAGCCCGCAAAGGGATTGAGGTTTCCGTGCCCCTGAAAGTAGCCCCGATAACTCGCCATAATCGGAACGATCAAGACCGCAAGGTTCATCGCCCGCATAGACATAAGAGCAGGCATTCTATCAAACTTCACGGTCACAATGGTAGAAATAATGTAGAACAGAATCGCCAGGACGATCCCCAGGAAGATCATGAAGATCCTCATCACCCGAAAGACCGTTTCCTTCTCCTGAATCTCTCCCCTCGAGTGGTGTTCCGAGATAATTTTTGCAACCGCGGCGGGAATCCCCGCAATCGCAAGAATCAGAAAGAAGTTATAGTACGGGTAGACGAAGGAGATCCAAGCGGAGCCCTGTGTTCCCAGAAAGGATTTTTGCCCAAGGATGATCTTGTAGACAGCCCCCAATATTTTGATTACGATGCCGGCCGCCGCAAAAATCATAGCGGAACTGACAAAACTCTGTTTTTTAACACTCATAGTTATTTGCTATCCTCTTTGTAAAAGTCTTTGAAGATTTCAACCTTGGCTTCCTCGAGCAGACGATTGGTCTCTTCATAAAGTTTGATCTGGAAGTTTTGGTTATAGACCTGGGTCTTGGTAGCCGCTTCCTCACTGTCGGTCAAGTCCTTATCCTGAAGCATATCCTCGACGGTCTTGTAGTCGATCAGTTTAACAATGTTATACCCGAAGACGGTCTTGAACGGTTTGCTGATTTCCCCTCGCTTGAGCTCCTTTAAGTGAATCGAAAATTCCACCGGCAACTCATCGAGTCTGACGGTTCCGACCTCGCCGTCCCTTACCTTGGAAGATTCATCCAGGGAATATTCGGCGACGAGCTCTTCAAACTTCGTCCCCTCCTGCAATTTTGCGTAAACCTTGTCCGCCGTTTCCCGATCGTCCAAGAGAATGATCCTCGGATTGACGGTCAATTTTGTATTTTTATACGCGGCAGGGTCCAACTCATAGGACTCGCGGTATGCGGCGTCCAAATCCTCCGAAAACATCCCAAGGTAATAGTTGGTCTTAATGCCGTCCTTGATGAAGTCCTCCTCGATTTCATTTTCTTTGTAAAAATCGAGGACATTCGGCATTTTTTCGCCCATCAGCTTCATCATTTCCTCATATTTTTGATTGAGTTCCTCCTCGGAGATGGACTTTTGCTTTTTCTTATAATACTCCTCAATCAGGATGCCCTTGATCTTCAAATCCAAGATATTGGTCTTGATAATCGCGCTCTCCCGCCTTCCGTAGTGAAAGAGTTCCTCCACCTTCCTGTCCTCGTCCTTCTGTTTTCCGTCAGAAGCGAGCTCACCGGACTGCCGCTTCATAAACAGCCAGGTACCGAAGGTCTTGTCAATAAAACTCTGCTTGATTTCGACCCCGTTGACGGTCGCAACCACAAATTCGGCATCGCCCTTGTTACCGTTACCGCCGGTCCCGCAAGCGCTCAAGAACACGAGCAGCGAGAAGCACACAAGCAGCAAGCCCGCTCTTTTTTTAGTCATGCATTTCCTCCCTTGATTCCTCATTCATACATTCCAACACGATGGTCAGAAAATCGACCGTATATTCCATCATATCGAGGACCAGAACGTCCCCCGTATCATAATCCAAACAAAAGTAAGGTTTGGCTTCGGCAACAAACTTCACCTCACTTTGATTCACCCGAGATAATATATCATAAACCTGCTTCAAATCCAACTCATTTTCGGTAGAGTAGAAGAGCTTGACCTTCGCCTGCTCCCGTCTGATCAGGCTGAAGCCGGCGAGCGATGCCATCTGTCTCATCAAAGCGATATAAGTCAGGTGGAGGGTCTCGATCGGCACACTTCCGAATCGGTCCGCCATCTCGTTGATGATCACGTTGCGCTCCTCCGGACTCGAGATGGAACTGATTCGCTTATACATCTCAATCCGAAATCTGAAATCCTGAATGTAGGACTCGGAGATGTAGGCGGAGCAGTTGTATTCCACCTTGCTGTCAACCAGCTTTCGGGTGGGCTTGCCCTTGAGCGCATCGACGGTCTCTTCGAGCAGCTTGGCGTACATCTCGTATCCGATTTCGGAAATATGGCCGCTCTGCGCCTTCCCGAAGATGTTGCCCGAACCCCGAAGCTCCAAATCCCGCATCGAGAGCTTGAAGCCTGAACCCAGGGAACTGAACTCCTTGATCGCCTTCAACCGCTTCTCCGAAAGCTCGGAAAGGACCTTCTCCTTGGCATAGAACAGGTAGGCGTAGGCCAGGCGATTGCTCCTTCCGACCCTGCCGCGGAGCTGATAGAGCTGAGAGAGCCCGTACCTGTCGCAATCGTCGATGATAATCGTATTCACGTTCGGAATATCCAGTCCGGTCTCGATGATGCTGGTGCTGATCAAGACATCGCTCTCTCCGTTCATAAAGCCGAGCAGGGTGTCTTCGAGCCTGTGCTCGGACATCTTGGCGTGGGCCATGCTGAAGCGGGTATCCGGCATCAACTCGCTCAGGGACTTTTGGATTGCCGGCAGATCGTCCACCCTGTTGTGAACGTAATATACCTGACCGCCCCTGGAAATCTCCCGCTGAATCACCTCTCGAATGACGCCCGCGTGGTACTCCATCACATAGGTTTGAATCGGGAACCTGTCCTCCGGCGGATCCTCAATGACGCTGAGGTCCTTAATCCCCATTAGGCTCATATTCAGCGTTCTCGGAATCGGCGTCGCGGTCATGCTCAAGGAGTCCACGTTAAGCTTCAGCCGCTTGATTTTCTCCTTGTGGGCGACTCCGAAGCGCTGTTCCTCATCGACGACCAGAAGGCCCAGGTTTTTAAATTGGACATCGTCCGAGAGGATGCGGTGGGTTCCGATCAACAAGTCGACCATGCCCGAACGAACGCGCTCCAAAATGGCCTTCTGTTCGGCCTTGCTCTTGAACCTGCTCAAAACCGCGACTTCCAAAGGATACTTTTCCAATCGGTTACTCATGCTCAGGAAGTGTTGCTCGGCAAGGATGGTCGTAGGAACGAGAACGCAGGCCTGTTTACCGTTCGTTACACACTTGAAGATTGCCCGTAAGGCAACTTCGGTCTTGCCGTAGCCGACGTCGCCGCAGAGGAGGCGTTCCATCGGATAGGGCTTCTCCATATCCTGCTTGATCTCATAGCTCGCCTGCATCTGACCGGGCGTCTCGGTGTAGGGAAACATCTCCTCAAACTCGCGCTGCCACACATCGTCGGGCGGAAAGGCATGTCCCTTTTCTTCCCGCCTCTTAGCGTATAGTTCGACGAGTTCTTCCGCAATCTTGTCGACCGACGCCTTTGCCTTCGCCTTCTGCCTCTGCCATTTTTTGGAAGAGAGGGAGTGGAGCTCGACCTTTTTACTGTCCTTACCGAGGTACTTGTGAAGGGTATCCAAACTTTCCACCGGGATGAAGAGGACCTCATCGCCGCTGTACTCGATCTTGATCATGTCCTTCTCTTCGCCGGCAAAATCTTTCAAAAAGATGCCCGCGTACCTACCGATACCGTAAGATTCGTGCACCACATAATCACCGATCTCGATTTCCGTAAAGGCCTTGATTTTTTTACGGGTATGGTTGGCCTTCTTCTTTCTGATGTTCTTCTTCTGATAAAGTTCCGAAGGCGTGATGAGAACCGTCTTTTGCTCCTCATTGATAAACCCGCCCACAATCGGCAAATCGAGTAAGAAAATTTTGGAGCTGAAATCCTGCCCTTCCAGATCTCTTATATGGTCGAGGATGGTGTAGGACAGGGAGGCTTCACTCAGAATTTCGGTCAGTCTCTTCTTTTGAAACTCGCTCGCGTAGGAAATCAGGACCCCATAGCCCTCTTCCTTCCAGGCTTTCAGGTCTTTGGGAAGGAGTTTGAAGTCCGCAAAATACTTGGGCGCCTCGGATATGTCATAGGCAATCGAACGCTTCGGCTCCGGCCCGGGATACGAGCTCTGCAAGGCGGAAAACATAATCAGAGAAGCCCGTTTGAGTTCTTCCGCCATGGCGTCTTCCTCCAGCATCAGGTTTTGATACTTCGCTTCCGCCCTGCCCTCCAAAATGTCTTCCTTCAACCTCAACAGGTATTCCTCATAGATCTCCCCGACCCTTTGCAGCTGCCTGGGAAGGCCGTAGGCCAGAATCTTGAATTGCTTGAGGTAATCGAAGATCGTAAAGCGCGATCCCTTTTCCAAGGGGATTTTATCCTTAAAAGACTCGGCGCAAGCTCTAATATCCACACTCTCCACCTCTTCATCCGAGGTTTGACTCGCGACATCAAAGACTTTAATCTGATACAGTTCGTCACCGAAGAAATCCAGCCTGAGGGGCTTCTCATACAGGATCGGGAAAATATCGACGATCCCCCCCTTGACCGAGAACTGCCCCTTGGATTCGACAATGTCCATTCGCTCGTAGCCCATGTCAACAAAGCTGCGCTCCAAGTCGCTCAAGTCGTAGAAGTCCCCGCGCTTCAGCTGAATTCTCAAATTCAAAAAGCCCGCTGGATCGGGCATAACGGTCATAAGAGAGGAAATGGAAGCGACGACAATGAAGCGTTCGGATTCGCAGGCCGCGAACACGGTTTCCAACCTCTCGGTTTCAATTTGATAGGAGTGGGAGTATTCCCTGTAAAAGCTGATTTCTCTGGTTCGGAGCAAGCCAACATGATCGACCGTTTCGGAGAGCTTATCAAAAATCTCTTTGGCCTGAGAATCACTTTCCACCAGCAGCATCAGGGAACCGATTTCCTCGTTCAGGGCAATGCTGTGCAGGATAAAGGCGTTTTCGTTGAATCCGAACACGTCGATCGGAAAGGCGCCCGAGCGAATGCCGTCCAAGACTTGATGATACGACTGCGACTTCTGAAATAAACTTGATAGCATGATGTTTTCCTCGTTCCGTATGAACTTACTTTCTGGTATTGTATCGATTCATCGCGGCGTCTATATTCTCTTCCACCATCGTCAAAATGGCCTTGTAAGTATTGATGACGGCCTCTTCCATCAGAGGAACCTCCTCTTTGGAATAGCCGGACAGGACAAAGTTCTTCAAATCCATCTGCCTGTTCTCGGGTTTCCCGACGCCGATTCGAATCCGCGGAAAGCCATCGTCCCTGAGTTTGTAGATGATGTCCCTCATCCCGTTGTGAGAACCGGCGCTGCCCGACTTTCGAATCCGCACACTGCCGAGCGGGATGTCGATATCGTCGTAGACCACGATCAGCTTTTCCAAATCCAGTCCGTAATAATTGACGATTGAAGTCACCGCGTCCCCGCTCAAGTTCATATAAGTCTGCGGTTTGACCAGAACAATCTTCTCCCCCTCATACAAAAACTCTCCTAAGAGAGCCTTGTGTTTCATTTTCTCAACCTTTAGGCCCCGGTCTCTGGCGATGTAATCAATGAGTTCAAAGCCGATATTGTGCCTTGTATTCTCATATTTTCTGCCCGGATTGCCCAGTCCCACCACTACGTACATCTTTCTTCTCCAATAATTCTTTTCTGATTCCGTCCAAGACTTCTTCGTATTCTTCGACGTTTTGCTCAGTTCTGCTGCTCTTTCTGAATGCGATAATCTGCTTCACCTTTTCGGATTTTTGATTCAGAAAATCAAAGTAGACCTCATTCTTAATCATCGCGTAGCCGATCTCGAGCTCTATTTTATTAAAGCGTCTCTGTTCCCCGTTTATGACCTTGATGACCTCGTAGTACTTCCCGGCGTCATAGACCACGCGTTCCTCCACAATCTTATAATAATTGGTGTTCAAAAATTCTCGGAGCCGAACCGCGTGTTGCATCGGTTGCAAAATCAAGGTTTCTGCACTCTTGGCAACCTCTGCCCCCCTCTGTAGGATGTCCGCAATCAAAAGGCCGCCCATCCCGGCAATCACCAGACAGGAAGCTTCTCCCGGCTTTAAGGGAGAGAGTCCGTCGCCCATGCGAACACTGCAAAGCTCGCTGAGACCGGATTGCTCGATGTGTTGCTTGGCGCTTTGGACCGGCCCCTTCGCCACGTCCGTTATGATGGCGCGCTGAATCTTTTTTTCTTGCAGGAGGGCAATCGGCAGGTAGGCGTGATCCGAGCCGATGTCGGCCAAAACCCTCACGCCCTTGACCATGTCGGCGATGCACCTCAATCTGGGACTTAAATGCAAACTCGTTCCTCTTTCTTTGCGGACCGGCACTTTTGGAATCGCGGATCGGCCGCTTACTCTTCCAAAAAGTCCTTCAACTTCTTGCTCTTAGACGGATGCTTCAATCTTCTGAGGGCCTTGGCCTCGATCTGTCTGATTCGCTCCCTGGTTACATCAAAGCGCCTTCCCACTTCCTCGAGGGTCCTGGCCCTTCCGTCCTCCAGGCCGAATCGGAGCTTCAAGACCTTTTGTTCCCTCGGCGAAAGGCTGTCCAAGGCCTCCATCAGCTGCTCTTTCAACATTGAGCCCGATGCGGCATCCTCCGGCGCCAGGGCCTCCGAGTCCTTGATGAAGTCGCCCAGGGTGGAATCCTCTTCCTCTCCGATCGGCGTTTCAAGAGATACCGGCTCCTGCGCAATCTTGTGGATCGCCCTGACCTTGTCCACGCTGATTTCCATGACCTCGGCCACTTCCTCCGGCGTCGCTTCGCGCCCGAGCTCCTGCAGAAGCTGTCTCTGCACGCGAATCAGCTTATTGATGGTCTCAACCATGTGCACCGGGATACGAATGGTTCTGGCCTGGTCGGCAATGCTCCTGGTAATCGCCTGTCTGATCCACCAAGTCGCATAGGTGGAGAACTTGTAACCCTTGGTCCAATCGAACTTGTCGACCGCCTTGATCAGTCCCAGGTTCCCCTCTTGAATCAGATCCAGGAAGCCCATGCCCCTGCCCACAAATTTTTTGGCAATCGAAACCACCAACCTCAGGTTGGCCTCACAAAGCTTTGCCTTGGCGTCTTCATCGCCCTGCTCGATGCGTTTTGCGAGCTCGATTTCCTCTTCCCTGGTGAGGAGGTTGACGCGCCCGATCTCTTTCAGGTACATTCTGACCGGATCATCCAGGTCGACCCCCTTCGGAACGGAAATATCCTCTCCCGGCTTGAGCAAGTCATCCTCGTCGGCATCGTCCACGTCGACGTCGATGTCCACCTCATTCGATAGGTCCAAGTCCTCGTCATCGACCTCGATCACGTCGTCGAGAGAAAAGGTCAAGTCCCCGACCGTATTGATTCCGGCATCGTTGATTGCGTTAAACATATCGGTGGCAACATTCTTGTCGATGTCGATTACGCCCATGACGGCGCTGATTTCGTCGTAGCTCAAATAGCCCTGATTCAAGCCCTTCAGCAGCATGACCGAAATATTTTTCTTGTTTTCTTCAACCTGTTCGCAAGGCAAAATCATCTTAAAATCGTGCAGTATCTTATCGATTAGCTTTGATTTTTCCGTATCTTTCATCAAGGTTCTCGCCTCCTAAATCCTTTCTTCAACTTCTATTTCCCGATATCCAGGATATCCTTCAATATCTTACTTCTCTTCTTTCGCAACGCTCTGAGCTTGATTTTTGACGCTTCGTCATCCAAAAAAGTAAGGGTTCTGATCTCTCTGTCTATCTCCTCAATCTGTAATTTAAACCGCTCGCCTTCCCACCTTTTGAGGATGAATTCCAGCTCCTGCTCCGAAAATGAGGCCTCCGCGGCATCAAAGAGGTCCTGCAGGAGGATGGCGGCATCAAGGTCCAGCTCCTCCGAAAGCTGAATCGGGTCAAAGCGCTCGTTCGTCGCGTAGTACATCATCAGAATGGAGAATGCGGTCAGGTACTTCTCGGTCAAAAACTCTCCCAAGGTCCGCTCAAACACTTTTAAGGCAAATTCCTTATTTGAAACCGAAAAGGCAATCAACTGCTTCTCATATAAACTAAGGGCAGGCTCCGAAGCATCCCGATCGGCGGAACTGTCTTCGGCTTCCAAGGCCCGTTCCGGTGCAGAAGCGCGGGCTTTCGCCGGCTCTTTTTTGCCCTTTGTCTGCAGGCTGTACTCCGTTAATATCTTGTCATAAGGAATCGAAGAGAGCTCGGCCAGCTCCTGCAAATAGAGCTCCGCTTCCACCGAACTACAGAGCTTGGAAATCAGCTCGATCGATTCCAAAACGTACTTATACCTCTCCTTCGCATCTCTCAAATCATAGTTCATTTTGATGTTGGCGAGGTTGAAACGGATACTGTTTTCTGAGGATTCCAAACGCTCTTTGAACGCGAGCTTTCCAAACTTTTTGAGGAATTCGTCGGGGTCTTTTGCCGGAGAAATGTCGACAACCCTGACGTCGATTCCATGGTTTTCCAACAAGGGGATTGATCTGCTAATAGCATTTCTACCCGCTTCGTCCATGTCGTAAGCAAAAAGGACAATTTTGTATCTTTTTGAGATGCTGTAAACCTGCTCCGGAGTCAGGGCGGTCCCCATGCTCGCCAGCACGTTCGGAAAGCCCGCCTGGTAGACTTGAAGAAGATCCATGTAGCCCTCGACCAGGATGACCGAGTCCCCGCGCCCCGCCTTTCTGGACATGCGGTCGCCGTAGAGGATTTTGGACTTCTGAAAGACCGCGGACTCGGGCGAGTTCAGGTACTTGGGTATATCCGAGCCCATGCTCCTCGCACCGAAGCCCAGGACCTTGGAGCGAAAGTCGAATATCGGAAAGATCAGCCGGTTCCGAAACCTGTCATAGACCCTTCCCTTTCCGGACTTGGAGGCCAGCCCCGCCTGCAGCACCTCGTCTTCCCGGTAGCCCAAGGACTTCAGGTGATCGAGCAGGCCGGTCCAGGAATCTCCGGCGTAGCCGAGCCCAAAACTCTTAACGGTGTTGAGTTTGATCTTCCTGTCCTCAAAGTACTCGAGAGCATGCTTGTGCCGCATCAGTTGGGAGTGAAAGTAGCGACCCGCTTCGCGGTTCATCTCATACGTCTTCTCCATCAGGGAGAAGTCTTTATTTTCCTCACTTTGGAGCACATAGGAACTCAAGTCCAAGCTGTATCGGTCCGCGAGGGATTCCAAGGCCTCGATAAAGCCGAGCCCCTCAGTCTGCATCACAAAATCGATCGCATTTCCGTGCTCCTTGCACCCGAAACAATAGTAGGTCCCCCTCGATTCGGTAACGTAAAAAGAGGGAGTCTTTTCCACATGAAAAGGACAGAGCCCCCTCATATTGCTGCCAACCCTCTTTAATTCGACCTTTCCGGAAACCAGGTCGGCGATGCCGACACTCGATAACACGTAGTCCTTGACAGACCTGTCGTACTTCAAAATGAATCCCCTACCTGTTGTTCGGCTTGAGCGCCCGCAAGATGATGTTGGAACTTTCCTCAATCGCCTTGTCGGCAACGTTGATGATCTTGCAGTTCAACTTGGCCGCCAGTTCCTTGGCAAAGCGCAGTTCTTCGTCGATTCGATCCACGCTCGCGTAGTCCGCATCCGCTGACAGTCCCATTTCCTTCAGCCTTTCCCGTCGGATTTTGTTCAAGACGTTCTTGTCATTGGTTAAGCAGAAAATCTTGGACGGGTTGACTTCGTAGAGCTCCTTGGGAACCGGAATCTCCGGAACCAGCGGGATGTTCGCAACCTTTAGATTTTTGTGCGCCAAGTACATAGAAAGCGGCGTCTTTGAGGTCCTCGATATGCCAATCAGGACGCAGTCGGCGAGCAGGACTCCCCTAGGGTCCTTCCCGTCGTCGTACTTGACCGCAAACTCGACCGCCTGGATCCTCTTAAAGTACTCCTCGTTCAACTGACGCATCACACCCGGCTCATTGTGCGGCTGTGCGCCCGTAATCTCCGAGAGCATGGTCAAGGTTTCGCCCATGACGTCCACGAACTTGACGCCGTACTGCTCGCAGGCCTGTATCAGGTATTCCTTGAGCGGCTGCAAGACGATGGTAAAGATGACCATGGAATTGGCATGGTCCATCGAAGAAAAAATCTTCTCAATCGCACTCGGGGTCTCGATGTTGGAATACTTTTGAATCGAAACGTCCAAGTCCTTAAATTGCGTGATGGTCGCCTTGGCGACTGACTCTGCGGTTTCTCCCACAGAGTCAGACAAGACGTATACATTATATTTTGACATAGTATCCTCGTTTACAAAGGGTTACTTGCTTTCATTCTTGATGTGGTACTGCGCCGAAGCAATCTTCGCCACAGGAATTCGGAACGGTGAGCAAGACACGTACTGCAATCCGCATGACAGCAAGAACTGGATGGATTCCGGATCCCCGCCATGCTCTCCGCAGACGCCGATCTTGATCTCTTTTCCGGTTGACTTGGCCTTCTCCACCGCCATCTTAACGAGCTGTCCCACACCTTCCTGATCGATGCTGACGAACGGGTTCACATCAAAGATCTTCTTATCCAGGTATTCGCCGGTGAAGACGTTGACGTCATCCCTCGAGAATCCCATGGTCATCTGTGTGAGGTCGTTGGTTCCGAACGAGAAGAAGTCCGCGTTCATCGCAACCTTATCGGCAGTCAGGCAGGCCCTCGGAATCTCAATCATGGTTCCGATCTTGTACTCGAAGCTGACGCCCTCTTCCTGCATGATTCTGTCCGCCGTTTCTTTGACGAGCTTTCTGAGGATTTCAAGCTCCTCGTTGAAGGCGATCAACGGAATCATGATTTCCACGTTGGTATCGATGCCCTCTTTTTTGAGTCTGCAAGCGGCAGTGATCAACGCCTCGGTCTGCATCTCGTAGATTTCAGGATAGGTGATTGCCAGTCTGCAGCCCCTGTGTCCGAGCATCGGGTTGAACTCGTGCAATCCGTCGGAAACCGCCAAAATCTTTTCCTTGGTCTTTCCGGTCACCTTCACGAGCTCCATAATGTCGGCCTCCGTCTTAGGCAGGAACTCATGGAGAGGCGGATCCAGCAATCTGACCGTAATCGGTCTTTCGCCCATGGTTTTGAGGATGCCGTAGAAGTCGTCCACCTGGAACGGTCTGATCTTCTCGAGTGCGACCTTGCGCTCTTCCAGGTTTTCGGCGAGGATCATTTCTCTGACCGAGATGATTCTCTCGTTGTCGAAGAACATGTGCTCGGTACGGCAGAGGCCGATTCCGTCCGCACGGAAGCCCAAGGCAACCTTGGCATCGACAGGGGTGTCGGCATTCGCTCTGACCATGGTCTTAGAGTACTTGTCACTCCAGTCGAGGAGGACTTCGAGTTCATCCGATGACTTGGTTTCCTGGAATTGAAGCTCTCCGATAAATACGGTTCCTTCGCTTCCGTCGATTGAGATGTAATCTCCCTCTTTGAGTTCCACGTTGCCCGCCTTGATGATCTTTCTTTCCTCATCCACCAGGATGTCCGAACAGCCCGCTACGCAAGTCTTACCCATCGATCTGGCAACGACCGCAGCGTGAGAGGTCATACCGCCGCGAGAAGTCAGGATGCCGTTCGCATTCAGCATACCCGCCAAGTCCTCCGGAGAGGTCTCTTTTCTAACCAGGATGCACTCCTCGCCTCGGTTGCTCGCGTCGACAACCTCTTGGGCGGTGAAGTAAATCTTACCCTTGGCAGCTCCCGGAGAAGCACCGAGGCCCTTTGCCAAGACCGTTCCGTTCTTCTTTGACTCTTCCGAGAAATCCGGGTGCAGGAGCGTTGAAACCGAGTTGGCAGGGATTCTCAAAAGCGCTTCCTTCTCGTCGATCAAACCTTCCTTCACGAGGTCCATCGCAATCTTGATGGCAGCCTTTGCAGTACGCTTTCCGCTTCGCGTTTGAAGCAGGTACACCTTGCCTCTCTCGATGGTAAACTCGATGTCCTGGACATCCCTGTAGTGGTGTTCCAATGATTTTGCCAAGTTGTAAATTTCTTCGTGGAGTTCCGGATGCTCGTCCTTCAAGTTGGCGATCGGCTCAGGAGTTCTGATTCCGGCTACCACGTCCTCGCCCTGCGCGTTGAAGAGGAACTCTCCAAAGAGCTCGTCCTTTCCGGTAGAAGGGTTTCTGGTGAAGAGCACGCCTGTTCCGCTGGTTCCGTCGTAGTTCCCGAAGACCATTCTCTGCACGTTTACGCCGGTTCCCAAATCGTCAGGAATCCCGTTGATTCTTCTGTAAAGGATCGCCCTCTCGTTTTTCCAAGATCGGAACACCGCTTCAATCGCTTTTAGGAGCTGGCTTCTCGCATCGGTCGGGAAGTCCTCGCCGGTATTCATTTTTACGATTTCCAGGAACTCTTTAATGACCTCGAGCATCTTTTCTTTTTCCAGCTCTTTAAAGGTTCCCACACCCATCTCTTCCTGGCAGCTTTCCAAGACTTTGTCAAATTTACTCTTAGGAATTTCCAAAACGACATCACTGTACATCTGAATGAATCTTCTGTAGTTGTCATAGGCAAAGGCATAATTGCCGGTCTTTTGTGCAATCGTCTCCGCCACTTCCCTGTTGATTCCGAGGTTGAGTACCGTGTCCATCATGCCCGGCATAGAAACGGCCGCGCCGGAACGAACAGAGACCAACAAAGGATTTTCGGGATCGGAAAACTTTTGACCCGATTTTTCTTCCAATCTCTTCACAGCCTCGTCGATTTGTTTTACTACATCTTCCGGCAGGCAGTCATTGTTTTCAAAATACTTGAAGTTGACCGCCGTGCTGACTGTGAATCCTTGGGGAACAGGCAATCCGATAGAAGACATTTCTGCCAAGTTGGCTCCCTTGCCTCCCAGAATCTGTTTCATGTCCTTAGATCCGTTTTCAAAATCGTAAACCCACTGCATTATTTACCTCCTAATAATAAACATGCCAATGTACTGAAAAACTTACAACTAACAACGCATATATAAACAAAGATTTAGATATCTCTATTTACCAAAATCCGTAGCAACCTGAGCATTTCCCGGGTATGCTTTAAAATTTGATTCAGCACGTACTGAATCGACACCAGGATGGTGAGAAAGATAAAGAGTATTACCAAGATCCAATACTGATCAAACATGCTCCAACCTCTGTGCTTACTCTTCCACAATTTTTAGAGTTTCATCGTCGTAAACCGCGGGCTTCATTCCCCTGCTCGCAAACTTGGAATCAAAGTGCTCCTTTTGACTCAGCGGGAAGGTGATCACCCCCGGCATGCCGTCCGATATAAAGCGCGTTTTAGGGACCGCCTCAAAATTGTCGAGCCAAAAGTAGAGCTCCACCTCGTCCTCTCCGCAGGTCACGCGATTGATGTTGTGCACATCAAAGTCCTTGTCAAAGATGCTGGGCACCGGATTCCATCCCACGTTGACCGAGGAAATCATCTTGTAGTCGCCGAGCCAATCTCCCTTCACCAGGTCCCCATAGTTGAGCGGTTTCTGACCGAACGGCAGGGCAAAGTGAAAGGCCTTCGAACCGGTGAACGGCTCGAGCCGCTTGGCCTGGCCCACAATTTCCTCTTTTGCCTCCTCGACCGTGATTTCGTTCAGGTGCAGGTGGTTGCTGGTGTGGTTCGCAATTTCATAGCCGTTTGATAAGAGATAGTCGATCTTTTTTTTATCGTACTCCGCATCGCCGAAGGCCGCAGGCCCGTTCAGATAGAAGGTCGCCTTGGGAACAAAGTCGGGATGCTGCTTTGCCACTTTTTCCATGATGCCGACCACGCACTTTTCCGTCGGTTTGCCGTTCGCGTCCAACTGAATATCCGTAGGGTGCCCGTCATCAAAGGTCAGGACGATCGGTGTCTTGCCGGCCGGAACATCAAAGCTTCCGTCGATCCACTCGCCCATCGTGATTGGAACGTAGCCCTCCTTATGCAGGCGCAGCAAGTCCTTTTCAAAGTTGGCGTAAGACCTCGCATAATATCCTTCCTCTTCCTCGCTCTCGACCAAATTATGGTACATTACGACCATAATCTCTCCGAGTTCGTTCGGTTGATGCGCTTGAATCACCTGCTCGATTTGAGCCGGCATCACCCCGCCGTGCAATCCCGCACTCGCCACGCCGAACAAAGCGAAACTCACTATAAAGGAAATGAAATAATGAAACATCCTTGCTCCCACCCTTTCTCCGTCAAAAAATTTACAGCAAAAAAATTGCTATTCGCTTAGCAAAACGATACACGACCATTATAGAACAAAAGAAGCCCAATTAAAAGCAAATTTTTTGTTGCTTCTTCACAAAAAATTCGATAAGCTGGGACTGTAAGAATCGTCATTCTATCAGAAAACGCGGAGCGGGAAGGTGCAGATATGTTATGTTTAACAAAGGAAGAGATGAAGACGCTCGATCGTTGTGCTATCGAGGAATTTCACATTCCGTCACTGATTTTGATGGAGTACGCCGCAAGAAGCGCGTACGAGTTTATCGCCCGCCGTTTTCCGATAACGAGCAGGATTATGATCGTTTCGGGAAGCGGCAACAACGGAGCGGACGGGCTCTGCCTGGCCAGGCAACTCAAACATGGAGGCTATCAGCCGCTCGTCTTTCTCCTCGCAGGTCCGGACAAGCTGAGCGAAGAAGGAAAACTTCACTACGCTTCGCTTCTTTCCCTGGGGATGGAGGTGTTCCGCGCGGATGCTTTGAGCGAAGAAGAGCTAAGGGCACTCTTTCAGGAGAGGGCGGAAGCCTGCGACCTGATTGTGGACGCAATCTTCGGCATTTCTCTGAATCGCCCGGTGGGCGGTATCTACAGAAGTATCATCGAAGGGATGAACCGTTCAGGGGCAAGGCTGCTCTCGCTCGACCTGCCTTCGGGCATCGACGCCGACAGCGGGAAGGAACTCGGCATCTCCGTGAAGGCGGACTACACCGTCAGCTTCGCCCATCCCAAGCGCGGACTCTATCTGAACGAGGGCGCAAGGCGGAGAGGAGAGCTGCAGATCGCCGACATCGGCATCCCGAAAGAGGCGGAAACGCGACTGGCTTCGCCTCTTAAAGTCCTGGATGAGACCTGCTTTGCCGAGCTCCCCCCGAGGGATCCGGAGGGACACAAGGGAAGCTTCGGAAAGGTGCTGATCATCGCGGGGTCTTACAACATGGCCGGTGCGGCGGCTCTGAGCGCCAAGGCCTGCTACCGTGCCGGAGCCGGCTTGGTCTACGTCCTGAGTCACAGAGAAAACAGAGTCCCGATTTTGGCGCAGGTCCCCGAGGCCATCGTCCATTCCTATGATGAGCAAAGCGGGGAAGCGGATCTGAAAGCACAGGTGCGGGAACTCGCCGAGAATGCCGACTGCGTCTTGATCGGTTGCGGCCTCTCCAAGGGCGTTCAAGCCGAAGCGCTCCTGCACACTTGTATAGAGCTGGAAAAGCCTCTCCTCCTGGATGCGGATGCGCTGAACCTCCTTGCGGAACGCCGAGCGCTCTTCCAAACACTCAAGACCAGGACACAAAGCACCGTGCTGACCCCTCACCTTGGAGAAATGGCGCGACTCTGCTCCCTCGAGATCGGCAAAATCAAAGAGGACCCGATTGGCATCGCAAGGGAGTTTACAGAGGCGAACGGGTGCATCCTGTGTCTGAAAAGTGCAAATACCGTTGTCTGTTTCGAGTCCGGCGGGACCTACCTGAACCTTGGCGGAAACAGCGGGATGGCGACTGCCGGAAGCGGGGACGTCCTCGCCGGCATATTAAGCGCCAAGCTTGCCATCAGCAATGCGCAGGATTTGGAAGCTCGACTCCTGTCCGCGATCTTCCTCCACAGCAGGGCCGGAGAGCTCGCAAAAGAGAGCGGCGGAGAAGAGAGGCTGATCGCGAGCGACCTCATAGAACATTTGTAAGCTGCCCAAACGGCCCCTGCAAGCGCTTGGAGAAGAAGATGATGAGAACGGAGCCTCGGGTCGAAAAAACGCAAAGGCCGAACAAAATAGAGAAAAGCGGCCTCATCGCATAGGAACGAAATCATGCGGAACAAAATCATAATGTAATACAAACAGAAAGAAGGAATCCATATGCAAACATTCAAAGAATACCGCTACGAACGACCGAACAAAGAAGAAGTCCAATCGGAGATTGCGCGCTTGGTAGACGCCTTTGAGCGCGCCGGTTCAGCCGAGGAACAAGCCGAGCTGATCCAAGCTTACAACAAGGTAATCGACCGGGTCACCTTCCTCTCCGCCCTCGCGGAAATCAGGCATGACTGCAACACCCTCGATCCCTTCTACGAAGAAGAAAAGCGCTTTTGGGATACCATCCATCCGGAACTCTCGGTTTCCTACAACAAGTATGCCGACGCCCTCCTCTCTTCGCCGTATAAAAAGGAGCTCACCGAGCGCTTCGGCGCCGCCCTCTTCACCAAATACGAGCTTCAGAAAAAATGCTTTGATGAGACGATTGCCGAAGACATGGTGACGGAGAACAAATTGGTCAGCGAGTACCACAAGCTGGTCGCCGTCGGCAAGGTCGAGTTCCGAGGAGAGAGCCTCACCCTGAACGATCTCACCCCCTTCCGCGAAAGCGTAGACAGAGAGCTCAGACGCGAGGCCAACGAGGCCTACTTCGGCTACTTTGCAAGCAAGGCGGAGGACTTCGACAGGATCTACGATCAGCTCGTGGCAATCAGGCACAAGATGGCAAAAAAGCTGGGCTACGAGAACTTTGTACAGATGGCCTACGACAGGATGGGACGGAGCGACTACGGCCCGGCGGAAGTCGCCGCTTTCCGCGATCAGATTCACCGCTTTGCGGTTCCGCTCGCGACTGCGCTCAGAGAAAAACAGCGGGCACGGCTCGGAATCGACAAGATGCACTACTACGACTACGCGCTGCACTTTGCTACCGGAAACGCGAGCCCGAAGGGAGATCCCGACTGGATCATGGCGAGGGGCAAAGAGATGTACGAGGCGCTCGGAGGGGAGCTCAAGGACTTCTTCGCCTTTATGCAGGGAAGCGAGCTCTTTGATGTGCTGAGCCGCGAAGGCAAGAAGGCGGGCGGCTACTGCAGCTACCTCCCGACCCACAAGGCTCCCTTCATTTTTGCAAACTTTAACGGAACCGCCGGCGATGTGGACGTCCTGACCCACGAGGCCGGCCACGCCTTCCAGGTCTACAAAACCGCTAGAACGCAAGTCCTTTCCGAGTACCTCTGGCCTACCATGGACGCGGCGGAAATTCACTCTATGAGCATGGAATTTCTGTGTTGGCCGTGGATGGAACTCTTCTTCCGGGAGGATGCCGAAAAATATCGCTACGGCCACCTAAGTTCCGCCGTGGAGTTCCTGCCTTACAGCGCCTTAATTGACGAATTTCAGCACGAGGTCTACGCCAATCCGGAGCTGAGCCCGGAGGAGAGAAGACAGTGCTTCCGAAGCATCGAAAAAAAATACCTGCCTCACAACGACTACGGCGAGAATTCCTTTTTGGAGAGCGGCGGCTTTTTCTTTAAACAGCTGCACATTTTCAGCGTACCCTTCTACTACATCGATTACAGCTTGGCACAGCTCTGCGCCCTTCAGTTTTGGAAGAAATCGAGGGAGGACAGGGAGAGAACGATGCAAGTGTATTCCCGCCTCTGTGAGGCCGGCGGCTCCAAGACTTTTTTAGAGCTCCTAAGCCTTGGCGAGCTTCAAAATTCCTTCTCGGACAGCGTGATGGAAGCGACCTTAAAGCCCGTTGCCGACTACTTGAACAGCGCGGACGAGAGCCGGTTCTAGGCAAGGCGAGCACTGTTCGGGACTTTGCAGATTTGCTTTCCTGAACTGTTGCAATTTCTTAATATATTAAGAAAGATTATCAATAAAATCACAAATTCACCTACTCTTTCTTAGGTACTTTGTATTATAATAGGTTATCCTTTTGCACTTGGGCGAAAGGATAACTTTTTTGAAGCATCGAAGGATTCCATAAAAAAGAGAAAGAAAGATGGAACAGCAAGCATGCTTACTAATTTAGAAGGAGGAGAACGTGAAAAGAATCTTTAAGAAGAGTTTGTCTCTGGCACTGAGCTTGGCCTTACTATTTTCGGTAGCGCCGATTTCTTTTGCGGAGAACACAGCGGAAGCACCGGGCGGAACGGAGCTCGCGAGTGAGAGCGAGCAGGCCGCGGAGACCGATCAAGCGGCCGAAAGCGAAGCGGACACAGATTCCGAGCAGGTGACGGAATCGGAGCAAAGCACGGAGCCGAAGCAGGGCGAGGCAAGCGCTGAAGAGAAGAGCGAAAGCGACGCCGAAGCGAGCAAAGAGGCATCCCCTGAAGCGAGCGAAAAAGCGGCGGAAGAAAGCGCTCCCGAAGCCTTACAGGAGGGAGAATCGGAGCTTGGGGCAGAATTTGACAACGAGATCGGCACGGTGGAATATCCCGAGCCGCAAGCTTTCTACGGCACACTTTCTACAAGCAAGGGCGGGATGCAACCGGGAGAATTGTCGATCAGCAAGACGGCAACCCCAAGCAAAGACGAAGGAGTATGGGATATAGAGCTCAGCCTTACCGGAAAAGATGTGATACAATCTACGGACATCGTTCTGGTAATAGACAGTTCCGGAAGCATGCACTCACAAAATCGAATGGAAAATGCAAAAAAAGCCGCAAAAAATTTCATTCAAAAAGAACTCACAGAGAAGGCAAAATCTTATACCAGAATTGCCGTTGTTTCCTTCTCCGACAATGCAAGAATAGAACAAAATTTAACGAACGATGCCGACCTGCTCAACCAAGCCGTTGAAAAATTGAGTGCCTCGGGCGGCACCCACACGCAGGCGGGGCTCTACCAGGCGGAACTGATTCTGAAAGACTCTCCGGGAAATAAAGTCATCATTCTTCTCTCGGATGGAGAACCCACTTACGGCTACGATGTAAAAGACGGATACAAGGAATATACCCAAAAATACATCCTCGGGGCTTGGGAGACGACCGTTAATCTTCCGTGCGACCTCATCAATTTTGACTTCAGCATCGGCAACGGCGCGAGCATTCGCGAATGGAAAGAAGGTTACTTTCCAAGATATTATGTGAATCATGGAAATGTCGCGATTGTTTTGGCAAATCATCTCAGAGAAAAAGGACATCAGATTTACGCTGTCGGTCTTTCATTGAATCAAAATGCAAAAGAGGTGATGAAGGGCATCGGAAAAGAAAAATACTATGATGCCGAAAGCGATTCTTTAAACCAAGTCTACGACGAAATCGCCGGAAAAATCAATTACGCCGCCGGCAATGCAGTCGTGAAAGATCCGATGGGCTCCATGTTCAACATCGTGGACAGCGGTTCGATTCAAATAACGGACAAGAACGGAAAGCCTCTCCCCGGAACAAAGATCTCTTGGGAGAGTTCCGACACGCAACACCCAAACGGTCATTACACCGCGGAAATCGGAAGCATCAGCGAGAAACTTTCACCCATCAAAATCAAATACCAAGTAAAGATTAAAGCGGGAGTCGTCCCGGGCGAGCTGTATGAAACCAACGGAGAGACCACCGTGACCTATACCGATTCCGATGGAAAAGTGGGTCGGGTGAAGAAGTTCGATGTTCCAAAAGCGGGATTAAAAGCTGCATCAATCAAGGTTTACGCTCTCTTTGTGGACAAAGATGACAAGTTGTTAAAATCTTCGGAAGCCGACTTCGGAACAGCAGCCCTCGATAAACAAGATAATCCGCTCTCTGTCGACTTCTTGAAAGACGAAGATACCAACAGTATTTCTCTGAAGATTGACAAAGCGTACACCGTCACTGCGGAACCCTACATTACCAAAATGGTAGGAAGTTCAAAGAAAACCTTTGTTTTGGACAATCAAATAAAGAAAGTGAGTGGAACAGCAGCAAATAGTGAGATTGAGACAAGCAAATCTCCTTATACCGCTACCTTCACAAAAGCCGGCAGCAAAGAGATTTATTTTGTGTACAAATTACAAGAAAAAGCGAATTACAAAGTAAGGCATGTCCTACAGCTCGCTGACGGAAGCTACGATTTTGCAAGCGCAGTGACCGAAACAATCGAAGGGTCAATTGGAACGCTTACACAGGCAAAAGCGAAAACCGGACGCGACGGGGCTATCGATTATGATTATTTCACGCCGCTAGCTGTCAAACAAAAGAGCATTGAAGCGGACGGCTCTACCGAAATCGAAATTCGTTATGACAGAAACTATGTGACGCTAAAAGCAAACAGTGATATAAAAAAATATGACGGCACAAAGCAAACAGTGGAAGGGTTTTCCGCTGATGTAGTCGGAGAAGAATTTGAGGACATTACTGCAAGCGGAAGCGGTACGGATGCCGGCGAATACACTGCCACATTCCAAGAGGAAAAAGAAAAGCTCGAAGCGAAATCAGGCAGGAAGTACTTTGCCAAGTATGAGACCGGAAAGCTGATCATCGAAAAGGCTGACGGCCTGAAGGATGCCTTCAAGCTTGAAATAAACGGATATACCGGCGTTTATGACGGAGCAACACATGAACCGGACATAAAGGGAGATTTGAGCGAGCTTACCGTCACCCACAGCGTGGCAAAGGCAAACGATTGGAAGGCCGGACTTCCAAGCATCAAAGATGTTTCGGAACAGACCTATGACATCAAGTTTGAACACAAGAATTATTTGGATTTTGTCGCGGAAGAAGTCCTCTTAAAGGTGACTCCTAAAAAAGCGAGCATCACCGCCGGAAGCAAGAGCAAGGTCTATGACGGGATCGCCCTCACCGACAACAGCTTCACCACAGCCGACTTTGTAACGGGAGAAGGCGTCGCCTCGGCAGTGATCAAGGGCAGCATCATCGATGCGGGCAGCGTCGCAAACGTCGTAGAGTCGTATGAATTGGCAGTCGGTACCTTGGCTACAAACTATGAGATTGAGCTTATAAACGGAACCCTCACCGTCACTGCGAAGAAGGTAGAGGACACAGGCTCGGACGATAGGGAGCGACACAGCATCGTGACCACGGATTCGGATGACGAGGATACCGAAACCATCCAAGACGATCAGACTCCACTCGCCAGACTGAACAATCAGGACCACTTCGCCTACCTCTCAGGCTATCCGGACGGATCCTTCCGACCGCACGATGCCCTGACCAGAGAACAGGTCGCAGCGATCTTCTTCCGATTGCTGGACAAGGAGGACAGAGAAAAAATTCGTTCGGAACAAAACGACTTTTCAGATGTGGAAGCTCACAGATGGTCGAACAAGCACATCAGCACCTTGAGCAACGGAAAGATTTTCAGCGGCTACGCGGACGGCAGCTTCAAGCCGGAACAGTCCGTGACCAGAGCGGAACTTGCCGTCATCGCCTCTAAGTTTGACAAGCTTGAGACCGGTGCGGAGCACAAGTTTACCGACATCAAGGGACACTGGGCGGAAAAATACATCGCTTCCGCCGTGAAAAAAGGGTGGATCAACAGCTACGAAGACAATACCTTCCGACCGGAGCAAAACATCACCAGGGCTGAATTTGTAAGCTTTGTAAACAATGTGCTCAACAGACACGTAAAATTGGAAGACATTTTGGAGCATAGCGCGGAATTTAGTGATGTAACGGAAAAGACCGTGTGGTACTACTGTCCGATCAAGTGTGCGACAAACAGCTACCTCTTTGAGGAAAGCAAGAGCACCGAGAACGCGACCGTCAAATTCCAAAAGTGGACCAAGCTCACTACACCGATCATCGAAATGTAGGATGCACGGATAAAGGAAGATCAAAATTCCGGTCTTAGGAATCGGAAAGCAATCAAAAAAACAATCAAAAAGACCTTCGCTCGACGAGTGAAGGTCTCTTTTTTTTCTACCCGGCCTTTCTTCATCTTAGCTAAGATTCGGCAGGCGATGCCGACGGTAGCGGCAAGCGGATGACGGTCTTGTTTTCGTAGCGCCTGAACCAAGTGAGTTGGCGCTTGGCATAGCGCCTGCTGTTTCTCTTGATCAACTCCACCGCCTCGTCCAAACTGTAAGCGCCCTCCAAGTGCTCGATCAACTCCTTGTAACCGATGGCCCTCATCGACTGGTGCTCCTTGCTCAGTCCCGCTTGCAAGAGGCCTTTCACCTCCCCTAAGAGCCCCTGCTCCATCATCTGATCCACCCGCCTGTTGATGCGTTCGTAGAGTTCTTCACGGTCCCGCTCCAAGACGATCAGCTCGACCTCAAAGAGGCCCGGCTTTCGCTCCGCACTCGTAAAGGCCGCAGTACTTCCGGTACTCTCATAGATTTCGAGCTTTCTGGTGAGCCTTCTCTGATTGTTCCAATCGTCCCTGCTCAGGGCAATCCCCCGCTCCTCGAGCATGTCTCTGAGGACTTCCAAGCTGTAACCCGCGTACTCGCCCTTACTCTTTTCCCTGGCCTCGGCGCCGGAAAAATCCATATCGTAAATCAAACTGTGTAGATAGAGGCCGGTTCCCCCCGATACAATCGGCAACTTCCCGCGCGCGTGCAAATCCGCTATGATTCGCATCGCATCCCGCCGGTAATCAAACACCGAATACTCGGCGTCGGGCTCCAAAAAGTCGATCAGGTGGTGCTTGGCCTTGGAACGCTCTTCCGGGCTCGGCTTGGCGCTCCCGATGTCCAGCTTTTTAAAAATTTGAACCGAGTCCGCAGAGATGATCTCGGTATCCAGTTTCTGCGCCAGGTCTATCACAAAGTCGGTCTTCCCGACCGCGGTCGGGCCCGTCACTATCATTAGTTTCTGTTGTTCCATGTTTCCTCATTCAAGAGAGCAAAGCATTTCCGATGGGAAACCCGCTCAAAATACAAATCCCTTTCTTCCGGGCAAGCTACACTGCTCCCTACAGAACGCGCTTAAAGAGCTTGTCAAAGTCGCTCCGCTTCATCTCTATGGTCGTCGGCCTTCCGTGCGGGCAGGAATGCGGATTGTCACAGGTTTTCAGCATATTGATCAAATCCTGCATCTGGGTATGATTCAAAACATCCCCCGCTTTGATCGCCGCCTTGCAGGCCTGCATAATGATTTTATCAATAAAGTAGCGGTGATACGTCTCTCCGCCGTCCGCCCCGTACTTGTCGATCATGTCGATCAGCTCCTCGGGCAAAATCGGCTCGGAAAAGACCGGCATAGACTTGATCAGCCAGGTCTTCTCGGTCTGCCGTTCCAGTTCCACGCGCAAGGTTTGTAGGAAGTCCATCGCCCTCTCCACCCCGTCGAGTTCCAACGGGTTCGCGGTATAGACGATTGGCTCCATCAAGATCTGCTGCTCGACCTTCTTTTCCTTAAACGCCTTGTAGAAACGTTCAAAGAGGACCCTTTCGTGGGCGGCGTGCTGGTCGATAAAGTAGATGCTGTTCTTGCAGGCACAGAGCAAAAAGGTGTCAAAGACCTGGGCGATGACCTGCAGGTCATCGTAGCGCAGTTCCTGCTGCTCTTCCCGATCGGCAGCCGTCTGCTTGCTTCGCTTCAAGGCGTTCAAATAGGCTTCTTCTATGCTGTCCGCGCTCTCCCACTCCGGTGCGCGCGAACCCTTTGTCGCAATCGCTTCCCGCCTCGCTCCCGCGTTCGCCTCCGTTTCGGAATCCGCATCAGAGGCCAAAAGCTCTTCTCTCAGCCTAGGCGATGGCGCGGGTTTTCGCTCCCAATGCGGGGCCCTCCTATCGCGCTCCGCTTCTTGGCGAGGCCTCTCCTCCGGCATTGGTGCAAGCTCCGCCGCTTCTTCTTCCCGGCCGAGCAGGTCCTGAAACTCCGTCAGCTCGTCGAATTCTCCGGGTCCTTCCCGCAGCGGAACTTCAAACCGAGAAGGTTCCTCACTCGCCGGAGTCGGCTCAACCTTGGGCGCCTCATACGAAGAGACCCTCTTCCAGTCGGCCTCCCTCGAAATCCGCCTGCCCACCAAAACATTACGAACCAGGTTAAACAGGAGGCTCTCCAAAATATCTTCCCTCTCGAACTTGACTTCCAACTTTTGCGGGTGGATGTTCACGTCCAGCATGCTCGGTTGCACCTCAATTTTGATCACATAGGCGGGATAGCGGCGCTTCATCATCATGCCCTCATAGGCGCTCTCAATCACCTTGCCGATCCACTTGCTGTTGACCATCCTGCCGTTCACAAAGAGAAACTGTCTGGAGCGATTCCCCTTGCTGTACTGCGGGGCTGCCACAAAGCCGCTGATCCGTATGCCGCTGTTCGTCGCTTCAATCGGCAGAAGGGCCTTGGCAAAGTCGCTCTCAAAGAGGAGCTTCACCGTCTCTTCCAGACTGCCCCGCCCGGTGCTTCTGAACTCCTCACTCCCGTCGGCAATCACCGTAAAGGAAATCTCGGGATACGAGAGGGCCATGTTGGTCATCAACAGCATAATGCTCGCCTTTTCGCTCGAAGAGGATTTCAAAAACTTATACCTTGCCGGCGTGTTGTAAAAAAGGTCGGAGACGACGATGCTCGTGCCCTGCGAACAGGCCAGGTCCCTGCTCTCCTTGACCTCATCATTGTAGTAGACGATTTTTTTTCCGAGCGAGCTGTCCCTGTGCCTGCTGATCAAGGTAATCTTGGCCACCGATGAGATACTCGCCAGCGCCTCCCCGCGAAAGCCCAAAGACCGCACATTGTAAAGGTCCTCGATCGAGCGGATCTTGCTGGTCGCGTTTCGCTCAAAGACCAGGGGCAGGTCCGATTCCTCTATGCCGCTCCCGTCATCCCTGATGCTGATGCTCTCTTTTCCGGCGTTCACAAACTCGAGCACAATGTTCCGTGCCCCCGCGTCAATCGCATTTTCCACAAGCTCCTTGACCACCGAAGAAGGCCGTTCCACGACCTCTCCTGCGGCAATCTGGTTGCACAACGATTTGGGCAATTTTATAATCATAGTCTCTTCCTCTTGTCTTCTCGCACGGCAGGACCTTTCGGCTCGCCGTTCGCGTTTTTTTCTCGCGCTTTTATTCCGCCGTTTTACAGCAGTTCTTTCAGGTTTTGGAGTTCAAGCAGGGCCTCCAGAGGGGTCAAGCTGTTGATATCCACGGCTTTCAAGGCGGCACGCAGCCGCTCCGCAACCTCCAAGGCCTCTCGCTGCACCTCTGTAAGGGCATTCTCCCGCTCTACTCCTGAAGCATCCTCTTGACTCTGCAAAAGCGGCTCCGCCCCATGGGCTTCCGGCACGGTACCGGCCAGCTTGGGCTTCACAATGTCCGAACTCTCCAGGTCCTTCAGGATACTCTTTGCCCTGGTGATGACCTCCTTCGGAATCCCGGCGAGTTTTGCGACCTGCACCCCAAAACTCTTGTTCGCGCTCCCCCTCTCGAGCTTTCTCAAAAAGAGGATTTCATCATTTTTCTCAACCGCCGCGATTCGGTAATTGACGATGCCCGGCACAATCTTCTCGAGTTCGGTCATCTCGTGGTAGTGGGTCGCGTAGAGGGATCGCGCCTTGAGTTTGCTCGCGATGTACTCGGCGCTGCTCCAGGCGATGCTAAGCCCGTCATAGGTCGCCGTCCCCCTTCCGACTTCGTCCAGGATGATCAGCGATTTTGGACCCGCGTGATTCAAAATGCTCGCCAGTTCGAGCATTTCGAGCATAAAGGTACTCTGGGATTTGAAGAGGTCATCCGACGCTCCGACTCGCGTAAAAATCCTGTCCGCGAGGGCTATCTTCGCGTAGCTCGCAGGAACAAAGCAACCGATCTGGGCCATCAGCGTAATAAGCGCCACCTGCCTTAAATACGTGGACTTACCGGCCATGTTCGGCCCGGTGATAATCATGCAAACATTGTCCTCCCCGCCCAGCAGGGTATCGTTGCAGACAAAGTCCTCGCTGTTGATCACCTGCTCCACGACCGGGTGCCTGCCGTCCTTGATCTCCGTCAGCCCCGTGTCATCGATGATCGGCTTCACATAGTTGTTTCTGTCCGCGACAAAGGCGAAGGTGCTCAAGACGTCGATGACGGCGAGCTTTTTAGAGAGCTCTCCGATTTGATCCAGATGGCCCAAAATGCGCTGCCGGAGCGATTCAAAGAGTTCAAATTCCAAGGCAAGCGCCTTATCCTTGGCGCTCAAAATGCGATTCTCCAGATCCTTCAGCTTGGGAAGGATGTAGCGCTCCCCGTTTGCCAGGGTCTGCTTGCGAATGTAGTCCTCCGGCGCCTTGTCCGCCTGCGCCTTGCTGATCTCGACATAGTAGCCGAAGACCTTGTTGTATCCGATTTTCAGCGTTTTAATGCCCAGCCTCTCGCGCTCCTCTTCCTCGATCTGATGCAGGAGGCCCTCGCTGTTGTAGAGGAGCTCATTGAGCGCATCCAGCTCGCTGTCGTAGCCGCTCTTGATAAAGGATCCGTGCCTGACGCTGAGCGGCGCATCATCTCGAATCGCCCGCTCGAGTTCCGCACAGAGCTCATCCGGGGTGTCAAAGTCCCGGTAGAGAGGATAAAGGGGGCCCGATTCTCCGCTGATCAGTTCCCTGATATCGGGAAGCACCTTCAGCGAGGCCAGCAGGGCCAGCACATCCCGCGGGTTTAAGGTTCCCAGCACGCACTTGGTCATCAGACGTTCAAAGTCGTAAATCTCACCCAGGCGTTCCCGAAGCTGTTTGCGAATCAGGATTTCGTGCTTCAGGTACTCGACCGCATCCAATCTTCGGCGAATCTCCTCCTCCTTTAAGAGGGGAGCAATCAGCCATTCCCGGAGCAGCCTCGCTCCCATGGAACTCATGGTCTTGTCGAGCACAAAGAGCAGGCTTCCCCTCTTTTCGCCCGAGCGCATCGATTCGGTGAGCTCCAGGTTTCTGACCGTGAAGGTATCCAAATGCATGCGGTCCTTCCCGTAGTCAACGGAGACCTGCTTGATGTGCTTCAAGTCCGTCTTCTGCGTCAGCTCCAGGTATTCGAGTAAAGAGGAGAGCGCCTCCACCGAGGCGGGCGAGTCCTCGTCTATCCCGAAGGCACTCAAAGACGAAAGCGAGAAAAAGCGCTTGATCGTGTCGACCGAAAAGGCGTGAGAGCTCCGCTTTTTTTGCTTTTTGGTCAGTAAGGGCGCGACATTCAGCGATGCGGCAAAGTCCTTGAGCAGCGGATAGAGGGGCGACTCGTCCGAGATTAAAAGTTCCTTGGGTTCCAGCAGGTAGATCGCATCGAGCACCGACTCCGTGTCGTCCGCATCAAAGAGCTTCATTTTACAAAGGCCGGTCGAGACATCGGCATAGGCCAGGGCGATCTTGTCGTCATCTTCCGCGACCGACATCAAAAAAGAATGGATGCTCGCACTGATCATGTCGGGATCGGTCAGGGTTCCCGGGGTCAACAGTTTGGTCACGCCCCGCTTGACCAGGCCCTTGGCGTCCTTGGGGTCCTCGAGCTGGTCGCAAATCGCAACCTTTAGCCCCGCCGCAATCAATTTGGCAAGGTAGCTGTCCACCGAATGAAAAGGCACCCCGCAGAGCGGCGCCTTCTCGCCCCCGCCGGCATTTCGCTTGGTCAAGGCGATTCCTAAAACCTTACTCGCCTGAATCGCGTCCTCAAAGAACATTTCATAAAAGTCCCCGAGTCGATAAAAGAGAATATAGTCCTCATATTCTCTTTTAATCTCCATGTACTGTTTGAGCATCGGTGTTAATTCTGACATCTCTTTCCTTTCTGTCTTGCGCCCATCAGGCGCCTGCACCTTCCCGCGCGGTTCCGCGCTCCGCAGGGCTAGTCAGCAAGTTCCCCAAAGAGTGAAAACTTCTTGGCTTCTGTAATCTTGACATTCTTAAACTGTCCCAGGAGCTCAGGGCCGCCCAAGACGCTGACGTTTCGCATACATTCGGTCTTTCCGCTGACCACGCCGTCTTCATGGGTATCAAAGAGGACTTCCACGGTTCTGCCGTCAAAAGCCTTGTTCTTTCGGATCACCACATCCTGCTGGACCTTCAGCATGCGTTCAAAGCGCTCGTGCTTCAGTTCCTCCGGAATCTGTTCGTCAAATTTTGCGGCCGGCGTGCCTTCTCGCGGCGAGTAAATGAAGGTGAAGGCCGAATCGTACTCCACCTGATGAATCAAGTCGATCAGTTGGTCCACGTCCTCCTCGGTCTCGCTCGGAAAGCCGATGATGATGTCGGTGGAAAGCGAAACATCGGGGATTCTCGCCCTAATTTTTTCCACCAGCGCCAAGTACGCCTCGCGCGTGTAGGTGCGGTTCATCTTCTTTAAGAGCCTGCTCGAGCCCGCCTGCACCGGCAAATGAATATAATTCGGAATCTTCTCATGTTCCGCGATGACCTCGATCAGCTCGTCCGGAAAATCCTTGGGATGCGGCGTCATAAAGCGAAGTCTGAACTTTCCATCAATCTTACAGATTTCGCGCAAAAGGTCCGAAAAACTGTAGTCCATGTCAAAGTATCTCCCATAGGAATTTACATTTTGCCCGAGCAGGCAGACTTCTTTTACCCCGCTCTGAATCAGGCCCCTGACTTCTTCAACAATGTGCCCGGGCCTCCTGCTCTTCTCCCGCCCCCTGGTGTAGGGAACCACGCAAAAGGTGCAAAAGTTGTTGCAACCGTAGGTGATGTTCACAAAAGCCTTGTGCGGGATGCTTCGAATCGCCTGCATGCCCTCTATGATGTCCGAGTTGTCCTCCCAGACTTCTATGATTTGAGATTCCTGCTCCAAATGCGCCTTCAGCAAATTCGGGAGTTCGTGGATGTTGTGCGTCCCGAAAACCAGGTCCACATAGGGATAAGAGCCCCTAATTTTTTTCACGATGTGATCGCGCTGCATCATACAACCCGCCGCGGCAATCAGCACCGACTTATTCCTCTCCTTCAGAGATTTCAGCGACCCCAGGTTTCCGAAAAAGCGATTTTCCGCGTTCTCCCGAATCACACAGGTATTAAAGAGCACAAAGTCCGCGCTCCGGATATCTTTTGCCTCCTGAAAGCCCATCGCATGAAGCATGTAGGCAAAGGTCTCGGAATCCCTCTCGTTCATCTGACACCCGTAAGTTCGAATAAAATACTTGGGTTCGGTACTCGCAAAGCGCTTCCCCGACTTCACCAGTTTTCTGACATCGGAAACCGTCCTGTCCATATCGGACATGACGTTAATACTTTTCATCTGTTGTTTCAATCTTCCTCCTGCCCGAATCCGCTTGTTCCGATTCGGTCTCATTTTGATTTGTTCTGCATTAAATTATATAGCTTATCGCTTTCCATTGCAATCTTTTCCTGTCAGAGCAAATGCCGATCCCCAAAATAAAAGAAAGGAACTGTTTTGACACAGTTCCTTTGCTGAACTATTACGTACTAGAGTTCGTATTTGCTCTTCAGGTAGTTAAAGACCTTGTTCGTCTCTGCATTATCGAGCGCATACGACTTGTTCCAGGTCGGCTTGAACGGCTTGGCCTTGTAGGCGATAATCTCCTTGATTCTCATCCCGTTTGATCCTCCCAGGTAGATTGGGCTCGCGGGGTCGAGCGGCAAAGGCGCCTTGTTGCCCAGCGAATCGAACCAGTTGTTATCGACCGCAAAGAAGTGCTCCCTGATTTTCACACCTGCGCCGACGGTTCGCTGAATCCGAAGCATCACGATGTGAACGTCGCGAGAGGTATCGCCCCTGGTTTCCATCGAAACTTCTCTTCCGCCACCCTGGTTGACCGAAAGTTTAAACTTGCTGCCACCCAGGTAGGAAATTTGAAAGTCTCCGGGATTGCTCCCGCTCCTCAAGAGGGAGCCGGGGCTCGCATTCTTGGCATCCACAACCATGAACAAGTCCAGGTTGGTATCATCTGCATTGTCATCGTCCGGGACCTTTCGGGCGGAGACAAACTGCAAGCCGTTTTGATCGGCACCCGAAACCATAGCGGACGACTCCAGTTCAATGTACTCCCCGTATTCGGCGCCGCGATAGACATTGATTTCCTTGGTCGAATCGACCGGCTTCAAAGTCCTGTCAATCAGCCAATCCTTGTAGACGCTCTTACTGAGGTCACGAATTCCCTTGCTTTTCTCCTGGGTTCTGCCGTCCGGCAGCTTGCTCGGAAACTCGGTCTGGGCAAGCGAGACATCAAAGTGGTATAGGAGTTTCTCGGTCACCGGCAGGGTGATGACCCAAATCGCATCGGCTCTGACCGGGCTCAGTTTGACCATGTTCCTGGGAACGGGCTCCACGCTGAATCGGAGGTAGCCGTCATGGGTAATCTTCTCACTCGTCGGCTTGTAGAACTTGTTGTTTCGTTTTAAGTTTTTATAGAGCGACGAGCCGTACGGATAGATGCCCTGGGCAACGTCCTCACTGATAAAGATACTCGCCCCGTTCTTATAGTTATCTCCTTTTCGGGATGCCGGAAGGTCCGAAGGCAAGATCGGCGTGTTTGCCGGCTTCAGAGAATTGATCGGATAGAAGAAGTTTCCGTCCTTATCCTTTCGGTTGGCCAGTTCCCACGAATACTTTTCAAAGAAGAGATACTGCTGGGTTTCGGGCGTTATCTTAAAGCCCGCGAGCAGGGTATTGCCTGCGACGATGTTGTTCAAGTAGGTGTAGTCGGTCGCGTATCCGTCATCCGATGCCCTTCTCTTCTCCAAAATTTTGACGTACTCGTACTCCGGAGCCAGGAGCTCCTTCTTTTGGTCGTTGGCAACAAAGTACACGTAGTAGTTCTCTATATCAATGCCGCGGTCGAGGATTCTCTCGTCCTCCGGTGACAAAATCGACGCTTCGTCGTTTGAGGTGGTACCCACATTGATTTCCTTCGTGATGTAGTAGCCGTCCACCCTGGTGCGGAGTGTAGGATTCGAAGTAAAGAGGTCAAAGGGTTTGACATACTTCACGTCGCCGTGCTTGTTCAGCACCTTGTTTTCGATTTCATTTCGAACCGAAATCGGCAGCATATTGCCGCTCGTAATTTCGCGGTCCCCGATCATGGTCGCGGCCTTTTCCAACGACTCCACGCTGGCAAAGGACTTTTTGGTGATGAAAAACTCCGTTTTGGAATTCGAGTAGAGACTGACCATCGCAGAATAAAAGCCCAAGGTCAAAATCGAGAGCATAATCATTGCGAGGACTATCTCTATCAGCGTAAAGGCCCTTTTCTTTCTTAGCATTTTCATATCGCACCCCTTACGGTGTCACCCTCGGACCGGCATAGGTCCAGGCGTCAGTTAAAAAGTCGGCGGTAATGTATCCGATCGCTTCTTTCAGGTCGCTCTCCTGTCTCGCGTTGTAATACTTATTGTTCCCGTTGCCCATGCTGGCATTGATCTGTTTAAACACATTATCCTGGGTTGCGGAAAAGTCGCCTACGCTGATGACATAGGATTTTAAGCCCTGAATCGGCTCCGCGCCGGGACTGATCGGAGGCGTCGCGTTCGGATTTCCCGGCCTGTATTTTTCTCCCATCATGGTCGCATATTTTAAGTAGACCGGAGAAAAGTTATAGCCGTCAGGACACTTGAGAGAGGTTCCCGCAACCTGGTCATACCCGGTATAATATTTGTAATAGAAGGTTTTTCTATCATACTTGTCATAGAGGGAGTAGTCATAATCAGAAGGAGGGGGTCCGCCCTTTTTGACGAGCTCCGAGGTCGCCGTAGTCGGCAAACCGTCTGTCAAGAGCACCATGAATCTGGACTTCTCCTCGCCCGGATTTAAGGCCATGTTCTTCTTGATACTTTCGCTGCCAATTCTCAAGCCGTCTCCGATGTTTGTGCTCGGTACCCTTCCCGGAACCGGTCGGTGCGGGTTCAACTTGTTGATGATTTGATGCACCTCTTCATAATCGCTCAAAATATTTCCGTAGTGCCACTTGTCCTTGCCCGCAAACGGTACCGTGTCGGCAAAAGAGCCGAAGTCGACGATACAGATATCCACCGGAAAGCCTTCCGCATACAGGACATCCACCATCTGGCGGAAAGCCCTTCTGGCCCCTTCCATACGGTTCACAGAACCGAAGGAGCTGTTCATGCTGCCCGAGACGTCCACGATGAAGGTTAAAGACGGGGTTCTGGCGGGCTTGACCTTTCCGTTCCGGATCGCAATCACGGTAGACGGGTTGGCGTCGGTTCCTCTGTCAACAACTGCTGCTGCTGTCAACACTTCGGTGGTGCTGCTCAAAGAGCGCTCTATCCCATAGCTCGCCTTACCGGTCAGCGAATAGTCGAGTTTTTTTTGCGAAATACCCGAATCTCCAGCCTTCTTAAAGGAAAGCTTGTACTCGATGTCATCGGTCCCTGAAGTCAGCACCGTCTCCTTCCATACGGGAGGAGCGGAATCATTCGGATTCTCACACTCGAACATGCAGACATGGCCCGCATTCGGACCGCTCTGCACCACGCCGATATAGGTCCAAAGCCTGTCAAAGGGCTTGCCGTCCGGCGCCAAAAATTCGTTCTGCGGAATTGCAAAAATGGACTTGGATTTTTTTACCTTGGTCTCAATGGTCAGCATGGAGTCGCGCATGTCCGCTTGAAAACGGTACTCATTACCCTGTTTCGCCTGTAATCTGACTGAATTGGCAAAAAAGGCGTAAACGCCCATGCTGAAAATACCCAAAATAATCATCACAATCACCAGTTCGGCGATGGTGAACGCATTCTTCTTCCAATTTACTTTTCTTTTCATCGTATCACCTACTCATAGAAGGAGTTAACCCCTTCCGGGTCTATGTATTTAACCAGCTTGTATGTCTGTATCCTCGATCCCGAATCCCACTCGGCTTCCGAGGTAATCATCAGATAATCTACAAGGTCGGGTTTGGACATGGAAATCGCCTTGCTGTTAGTGATAAACTCCACCATCAGGTGAATTTTCAATTTTTCAGGCAGGAGTTCATTGTCTAAAATCGCGCTCGAACTCGAGTAAGAAGAATCCGCCTGCAACTTGGACCGGTCTATGGTGTCGGTCAGGATGATTGACGGGTCCGCCTGAAGGGCATTGTAAATTCGGTTGGTCGGCTCATTCACCGCCGCCTCCGCGATGTTCATGCCGGTTCTGGCATAGTAGTACATGCGCTTGGACTCCGTATTGGTCGCAACACTCCTGGTGTTGTTTTCAAAAAGGAGGAGCATGCCCGCAATAAACAACGAAATGACTATCATGATAATTATGATGACGAGCAGCGATGCACCCTCTCTTTTTGTTTGATTAAGTAAAAAATGATTCTTAAGCATAGCATCCCCTTTTTCACTATCCGCTCAAGTTTATGTAATAAAAACAAGCGCTCAAAAATGAGCGGCTTGTTTTCAAATCATACAAATTTACTATTTTGTATTTAGAATTGTGTAAAGGTCTTCGCCTTCTTTAGTGCCCTTCAATTTTCCGCCTTCAACCTTCAAAGTTGCAGTCTTTCCGTCTGGTGAAAGAGTGTAAGTGTAGGTGTAAGCATCACTAGGGTTTCTGTACGCTTGTGTTTCCAAATAAGGTTTAAGGTTACCTAGGTTCTTAGTTTTAGCAACCTTTTGGCCTGCCGGTACAGCCGGCTCTGTGAATCCTGCAGGTAGAGTATCTGTTGCAGGAGGGAATTTACCTGCGTTGTCCGCTTGGTAAACCATTACTGAAGACTTCATCGCTCTAAGGTTTGCCTTTGCAACCCCGTCCTGTGAGCTCTGCGTCACGTTTGCGTAGCTAAGTGCCGCGATTCCGGCCAATACACCGATGATAACAATAACGATTACCAACTCAATTAGTGTAAAACCTTTTCTTCTCTTAATCTCTCTTTTCATACTATTCCTCCTTTGAATAATATTGTATAATGTCTCTTGTGGCGCCAAACCGTAGGCGTCACTATGTAATGGAGGGAAGCTAACGTCCTACTTAAAGGTGTAGCGGTTCTCCCCTTCTACCGGCGGCTCATCCAATTTTCCGCCACGCACCGTCAAGACGGCAGACCCTGAGGAATCCATTTCATACTTGTATGTATAGTCCTCTCCGGGCTCCTGAAAGGTTCGCTCTTCCAGGTATTGTTTAAAGTTGTCCAACCCTATGACGGCAGCATGCCCTTGCGCTGCCGCTTGGTTTCCGAGCGGCCGAGGATACGCCCCCTTGTGTTCAGACTGATAGAGACTAATTGCCGATTTCATGGTTCTGAGGTTAGCCGTCGCTACCCCGTCCCTACTCTTAATCCCGGCTTGGTTCAGGTTGAGGGCCGCCAGTCCCGACAGGATGCCGATAATCACGATGACGACTACCAGTTCAATCAGCGTAAACCCTCTTCTTTTTTTTGCGACTTTATACCCATCCATTCCGAATAGCTCCTCGTCTAAAGCGTTCTTCCTGTTTTCCGGCCCCTTAATTTATGTTCCAGGGACTTTATACCCATCTTCTCTGCCCATATTCTATCACAATCTTTATGCGTGCGCAAGAGAAATGTTTAAAAGTGTTTAGATATTTCTATTTTTTCATATTCTTACTGAAATGCCTTGAAGAGGTTCATCATCGGCCAAATCATCGCAATTACAATGAAACCGATTACAATACCCATCACGACAATCATGACCGGTTCAATCAAGCCCACCATCTGGGTCAGGGCCGCCTCCAACTCGTCGTCATAAAAGTCCGAAGTCTTCTCGAGCATGTTTTCCAAGGCTCCCGATTCCTCCCCGATTGATATCATGGACACCAGCATCGGCGGGAAGATGATGATGCGCTTGATTAGTACGCTCAAGCGGCTTCCTTTTTTAATATCTTCGGTGATCTCCTGAATCCCGTCTTCCACCACGGTGTTCCCGGTCACCCGGCCCGACATCTCCAAAGAAGCCAGGAGGGGAAGACCGCTCGTCAATAATGTCGACAGGGTTCGGGTAAATCTTGAGGTCGCAATTTTTTTTGTCAAGCCCTTGACTACAGGGACCCTTAATAAAAATCTGTCCCAGGCCCGCTTGCCGTTCTCGGTTTTCAGTATCGCTTTGAATCCGAAGATAAATCCTAATACTGCCGCCAGGATGATGTACCAATACTTTACAATGCCGTTACTCAAATCCAAAATGAACTGGGTGACCCACGGTAGAGGCACGCCGTTGCTTTGAAAAATCTCGACAAATTTGGGAATAATTTGAGTCAACATGATGATGACCACGGTCACCGTCAAACCGGTCAGGAACTTCGGATAGACCAGGGCGCCTCGAATCTTCTTTTCTATTATATCTTCTTTTTTGTAGTGCTCCGCCATCTTGTGAAGCACATCGTCCTGGGTACCCGTCATCTCTCCGGTCTCCACCATAGAAATCAAGAGAGGCGGGAATACAGTGGGGTGCATCTTCATCGCGTAAGAGAAGCCGAAGCCCTTTTGTACCGACTGGAGCATGTCCCTCGTCACTTCTCGCAAAACCTTGTGTTCGAGCTGTTCCTGCATGACCACCAGGGCCTTAATCAACGGCATACCGGCCTTTAACATGGTGTGCATCTGCCGACAAAAGAGGGACAAATCCTTGGCCCTGACCTTCTTTTTAAAGAGCTGAATCTCCCCCTTGTCCGAACCCTTCTCCCCCTTTTGGAAGGGACGAATCTCGATCGGCTTCTCGCCTCCCTGCATCAGGGCCGCGCGCGCCTCACTTGCGGATTCGGCCATGACTTCCTTTTCCATGACCTGGCCGTTCGGAGCGATGACCTTACATTTGAATTTTTGACTCATAGTTCACCCTCATTAGTAACTTAGGTACTCCAACTGTTTCTTGACATATTTGTGGTCCACGCAGTGTTTCAGAACCGTTGAACGATCCAGCTTGCCCATTCGGTATAGGGAAATCAGGTGGGCGTCCATGGTAATCATTCCGTCGGATTTTCCGGTCTGAATGATGGTCTGAATCTGGTGGGTCTTTCCTTCTCTGACCAGGTTGCGGGCCGCGTCGGTCGCAATCAGAACTTCATACGCAAGCACCCTGCCGTTTCCTCCCTTGGCCGGAAGGAGCTGCTGGGAAATGATGCCCTGCAAAACGCTGGCGAGCTGTACCTTAATCTGTTGCTGGTGGTGCGGCGGGAATACGTCCACGATCCTGTCTATGGTACTGGCGGCACCTACGGTGTGCAGGGTCGAAAGCACCAAGTGACCGGTCTCTGCCGCCGTGAGGGCAGTCGCAACCGTCTCAAGGTCACGCATCTCACCGACCAGGATGACATCGGGGTCTTGTCTCAGAGAGGCTCTGAGCGCGTTCGCAAAGCTCCTCGAGTCACAGCCGATCTCCCTCTGGTTGACCAGGGCCTGCTTGTGGGTGTGCAGGTACTCGATCGGGTCCTCTATGGTAATGATGTGGTTCTTATCCCTCGAGTTTATGATGTCTATCATAGAAGCGAGGGTGGTCGATTTACCGCTGCCGGTAGGGCCGGTCACCAAAATCAATCCCCGTTTCTTTTCACTCAAATTGTTCAAAATATCGGGCGCGCCGAGCTCTCTGAGGGTCGGAATCCTGTCCACGACCACCCGGAAGGCCAAGCCGAAGGAACCCCTCTGCTTGAAGGCGTTTACCCGGAATCTGGCAATCCTTGAGAGAGAGAAGGAAAAGTCGACTTCCCCCTCCTCGTTCAGCTGATCCCACTGTTTTTTGTTCAAAACCACTTTACAGAGTCTGTAGGTGTCGTCCGGCGTCAAGAGCTGCTTGGTGATTCGTATCAAGTGGCCATTCACCCGCGAGGTAATCGGCGCACCCACCGTGATGTGCACGTCGGAAGCACCCATGGCAACAGCCTTTCCAAAGATTTCCGTAATTTGCAAATCTTTTTCGATGTTGTTGTCTTTTTTTATTCTGTTCTCCAAACTCTTCTCATGCACTTCGCTGTTGACAAAGTGTTTTTCCGCAATCAGATTCCCTTTCATGGATCCTCCTCAATGTCGGGTCTAGTCCTCCGCCTGGTACGCTACCCGAACCAACTCTTCCACTGTAGTCAAGCCCTGTTTTACGAGTTCCGCGCAGGATTCGTTCAAGGTCTTCATGCCGCCCTCGACCGCAGCCCTCTGCAGCTCTCCAATTCCGGCGTTCTTGCTCATCAGGTCCTTGATCTTATCATCGACGATCAGAACCTCGTGGATCCCGCATCTGCCTGCGTATCCGGTTCCGTTACAACCGTTGCAACCGCGGCCCCTCTTGAGCTTGACGAGCCGGTCCGGCTTCAGACCGAGCATTTTTTTCTCTTCTATTGTAGCCGTATAAATATAGGCACACTTTCTACAGATTCTTCTGACCAAACGCTGCGCCAGAACCCCTTTTACCGCGGTCGAAACCATGAAGTGCTCTACTCCCATGTCGACCAAACGCGCCAAGGTACTCGCGGTGTCGTTGGTGTGCAGGGTAGACAGAACAAAGTGACCTGTAATCGCCGCACGAACCGCAATCTGTGCCGTTTCCGAGTCCCGAATCTCCCCGACCATCACGATGTCCGGGTCCTGTCTCAGGATGGAACGCAGTCCGCTCGCAAAGGTGAGTCCGGCCTTGTCGTTGGTTTGCACCTGGTTGATGCCGTCGATTCGATACTCAACCGGGTCCTCAACCGTGATGATGTTGGTTTCGATCGAGTTAAACTCTTTCAGTATCGTATATAGGGTAGTCGTCTTACCGCTACCTGTCGGCCCGGTCATCAGGAAGATGCCCTCCGGTGCCTTCAATATTTTATTCAGTCGTTCATTATTATAAGGAGAAAATCCGAGCTGCTCCCTGCTGAGAAGCGCCCCGCTCCTGTCCAGGATACGGATAACAATCTTTTCCCCGTACACGGTAGGCAGGATGGATACCCGCATGTCGACCGGCTGTCCGTCAATCACCTGCTCGATCCTGCCGTCCTGCGGCACCCTTCTCTCCGAAATGTTCAGCGCCGCCATGATCTTGATTCTGGTTACAATCCCCGAGTGAGCCGCCTTTTCTGGAGACATCAGCTCGTTCAAAACGCCGTCCACACGGATTCTGATCCTGACGTAGTGCTCAAAGGGTTCGATGTGAATGTCACTCGCCTTTGACCTGACCGACTCCAGAATGACCGTGTTGACCAGTCTGACAATCGGGCTGTTCGCCACATCGGCGGTCTCCCCGACCACAATATCCTGGGTTTCGTTCTGCTCGGCGAACCTTCTTGCCGCTTCCTTCGCCTCGTCGGTCGAGTCGTAGTACTTGTGAAGCGCCCTCTCGATATCAATATCGGAAGAAATAAAAGTCTTTACACTCAGTCCCGTCGCCACCTTCACGTCGTCGATCGCGATGACATCGAGCGGGTCGCTCATCGCCAGGTAGATGATGTTGTTCTCAAACCTGACGGGGATGATCATGTGGTGTTCCGCGAGCTTCTTTGAAATCAGCTTGGGAACCTTCGGGTCTATGGTGCTCGAGTTCAGGTCGAAATACGGGATTGAGTACTGCATTTGAAGGACTTCAAACAGGTCTCTCTCCTGCACAAATCCCATATCCATCAGAACCCTTCCCAGCTTTTTGTTGCTCGCCTTCTGTTTGTTCAAGGCCTCCATCAACTGTTCGTTTGAAATCAGACCGGTCTCGACCAGCATATCGCCGAGTCTTTTTTTCTTAGACATGTAAACTCCTTACACACAAAGTACGGATGTAACCAGATGCAGTAAATAAGTTACGCAGATTACATCGGCAAAAGCAAATGTTTTTTTAAGTATTTTTTTTCCTTGTTTTTTCTGTTTGGCCAAAACGATTGCCATGACTACGATTTTGAGCAGCAAACACAAAAGAAGAAGGGACAAAAGCCCCATCACCGATGCGAAGGGAACCGAAAGGCCGAGCGCCAGGCTCAGTTTGATATCGCCGAGGCCGAAGCCTCCTTTTCCCAGTATTTTTACTATCAGAGTGGAACTGATGAACGGCGCCGCAAAGGCCAGCGAGGAGAGCAAATAATACGGTATGCCCTCCCATTCATAGAGCCCCAAATAGATGACGCTTGAAACGAGGATGCCGAGCGTGAGCTTGTTGTCGATATACATTTTTTGATAATCGATCAAAACGATGACAATCAGAAGAGATAAAATAAAAAGGTACAAAAAAAGTTTCACCGAAGGAAAGTACAGGTAGACGATCAGCGCATAGAGCAGGCCGGTAAAGAGCTCCACGCAAAAATACTGCCAAGAAATCTTGGTTTTGCAATACCTGCACCTTGCCCTCAAAAACAGAAAGCTGAAGAGGGGGAAGAGGTCAAACACTCCCAGCGTGTGCTTACAAGAGGGACAGAAGCTCCTCCCCTTAGCCAAGTTTAAGTGTAACGGCATCCTGTATACCATTACATTCAAAAAACTGCCGATACATATGCCCATCAAAAAGGCATAAATGACAAAAAATCCAATCATGAAACCCTTTTCACATATCCTTTTACTGTATTCTTAGTTCCGTTATAACAGCATCAGATACTTGGTATACAGGTTGTTGATTCGGTTGTAGAGCTCTCTGATCTCGACTTGAAGCAGGTTCACCTTCTCAAAATCTTTGCCCGTCAGCGCGTCGTCCATCTGCTGAATCAAAGACTCTTCTTCGCTGTCCTTCAGCAAGACGGCTTTCAACCTCGCAATTTCCTTCCAAGTACTCATGCATTGTGAATTAAGTTCGTCATGTTCCCCGTGTTTCTTTACTATATTTTTCAGATCCAGCTTAATCCTCTTGATGTTTCGGTACTCCAGCTCGTTGACCCACTGCGAAAAGACCGTCGCCTTGTAAGAGGAGATCTGGGCGTCGGTAAAGACATCGCCCTGTCTCAGAACGCTGATCTTATGTGCGTACTCGTCCATGATTTTGAGGTTCTCATAGACGGTCTTGGGCGACCTTCCAAAGAGCTTTTCGCGCTCGGCATCGCTGTACTCGCGGAAGATGTCCTTGTCGGTCACATACTCCCTGTCCTTCATCAGGTAGTCCGCCTCTTCTCCCGATTTTTTCATCAATTCCTTGCGCAGGGCTTCCTGCGACTTGTTCTCGCGGAAGGCGTAGTTGACGCCGTCCAGCATGCCCAGCAGGCTCGCGGAGAGCAGGAGGAAGCTGTTGGATTTGGGATTCGGAGAGCGGAGCTCAAAGCGGCAGGCGTACTCGTTGTTCGGATCCCGAATCAGGTCCAGGAGCACCGTCCTGTTTCGATTCGGCTCCAGCGGCGAACGGCCGAGCGAGGTCACGGTAGAGACCGGGGCTTCAAAGCCCGGAACCAAGCGTCTGAAGGCGTTGTTCGAGGCGCTGACAAAGGGAGAGATGATCTCGTAGTTCCCGAGTATGCCCATCAGAGAGGCGTAGCCAACCGCAGACAGGTACTCCTCTTCCCTGTTCGCAGGATGGAAGGCATTGAACTTCTTCCCCTTCTTGGTCTTGAGCATCACGCCGATGTGATGGTGCTCTCCGCTGCCGGCCGCGTCTTCAATCGGCTTCGGTTTAAAGGTGACGTCCAGACCCTCGCGCTCAAACACGTCGTGAAGGATGTCCTGGGCAAACATTTCGTTGTCGGCAGCCTGGACCGCGGTATCGTACTTCCAATCCACCTCGAGCTGTTCGTAGACGCCCTCGTAGTTTCCGCTCGCCTTCAACTTGGCGCTGACGCCGCCGACTTCTTTGTGGCCCATCTCCGGCTCAAAGCCGAGTTCGTCAAACAAGAGAAGGGTTTTCTCCAGGGCAGTTCTCACCTTGCCGATGGTCCTCTTCCAATATTGTTCTTTTAAAAGCTGAGAAGTGACCAGGGACCTCTGATCCGCCTCGGTCTGCGGGGTCTTGACCCAAAACTCGAGCTCGGTCGCCGCCGTCACCTCGGCCTTGATCACCTCGTCCTCCTCATCGATTCCGATGCTCTTGCGGAAGACGGGGCTGCTGTTGATCAGGCGCATCAGCTCGGCCTCAAAATGATTGACCGCCCGATTCAAAACCGCCCTCGAGCAAACTTTCTTATTTTGATGTACTATAAAGGAAGGAATTACGATGGTACCGACGGGGTAGCCGGTCTTGGCATCGATGTGATCGGTATTGTAGTCGACGAGCCACTTTACGCTGTCATCGGGAATCAAAGAGACCTGCGCGTTGTTGATGTCCGCGATGTGGGGCAAAAATACGCTGGAACCGTCGGTCTGGATTCCGTTTTGCATAAAGCTGTCATAGTTGTTGATCAATTCCGCAACCGGAATTTTTTCGTCCGTGTGGTTGTTGCCCAAGTCGACCGCCGCCAAAGAAACAAACTTAATCTGAGGATTCTCCTGCAAAAGGCGAATCAACTTGTTCTTGCTGTTCTCGCCCGGCTTGATATACATTAAAATTTCTGACATCTTCCCTCCGTTCTAAGACTTGCTTTTTCTGTATCAAACAATTTCCTTAATATTATACCTATAGAGAAAAAAATTCAATATTTACGAATTGATTTTGTGATGAATTCTTGTTTCGCGAACTTTTTTGCATTTTTTTAAAATAAACGCGCCTGTTTTGACGATATCATGAGGGCACTGTATTCCTTTTTTGCGGGAATACAAATCGGAATTGTATCATATGGAGGCTTATCAATGAGGTCATTTTTTAACTTGGTCACGGAAGCGCACGTTCTTTTCACCCTGCTCTTTCTCTTTTCGAGCTTTACCTTGGCAAAATGGGGGAGCTGGTCAAAGAAGGAAGAGCTCCCGCTCTATAAAAATATGCTCCTGCCGGGACTCATCATCCTGACCGTCTTTTTGCTGAGCAATTCCGCTCCGGTCTACAAGACTGTTCTTTTGGCGGAACTCGTGCTCTATGCGGTATCGAGCGTCAGCGCCCTGATCAAACGGAGTTTGCACAGCTACCTCTCGCTGATTCTGGGCATCGGAGGCTCTCTGTTTTTGATTTTCTCACCCGGACTTAACGACCTCTTCCATTACAACCTGAGATGGTTTTGCCTGGTCCACATTTTAAGCATCGCGCTCTTTCTCTTGGTGGAACTCAAGCGGAAAGGAAGCAATAAGGCTGAAAAAATACACATTGCCAACGCCCTTTCGAGCGTGATCCTGCTCTTTTCGAACGGTCAGGACGCTGCCTTCTTTATGCTCGCGGTCCGACTCTTCTATTTTGTCACCCTGTTTAAGGCCCTGCAGCTGCACTGCAAGCAGGAGCGTGAGGACTACGAATCCAAACTCGGCCGACTCAAGGAGGACTTTGACGACGCGGTAAGGCTGGAGGTCAAAACGCAGCTGTTTTACACCAATCTGAGCAAGGAAAAAATGGCCGAGATCGCCAAGTTGGACGATTTGACCAAAACCTACAATAAGAAGACCATCCTCAACGCCATTAAGGACAAAATCGCGGATAAGAAGATCAAGACCTTCTCCCTGCTCATCTTTGACATCGACAAGTTCAAGAACATCAACGACAGCTTCGGCCACATTCAGGGCGACAAGTGCATCGTGGAGCTGGCGAACATCGCCAAGGACAGCCTGCGCGAGAACGACATGCTCGGACGCTACGGCGGGGACGAGTTCTTTGCACTGATTCACGAGGCGGAGTTGCACACGGCGGTACAGGTTGCCGAGCGCCTTCGCAAGAACGTGGAGAAGACCGAGGATCCTCACTACACGATTTCAATCGGGATCGCGAACTATCCGACCGACGCTTTGACCGATACCGAACTGATAAAATATGCCGACGAGGGCCTCTATATCGCAAAGGAAAAAGGCCGCAATGCGTTGGGATATCTACCTAAAAACAAAAATGTAAAAACAAAATAATTTTTTTCAAAATTGTGCTTGACTTGGGTGCGGCTTGTATGTTATTATAGCCCCTGTAAGTCAACGGGGCGTAGCGCAGTTTGGTAGCGCATCTGGTTTGGGACCAGAGGGTCGCGGGTTCAAATCCTGCCGCCCCGACCATTTTTTTTACACGCGGGTGTAGCTCAGTGGTAGAGCACTGGCCTTCCAAGCCAGCTACGAGGGTTCGATTCCCTTCACCCGCTCCAATTTGTGCCAGTAGCTCAGTTGGATAGAGCATCGGCCTTCTAAGCCGAGGGTCTGGGGTTCGAATCCCTACTGGCACGCCAATTTAAAAGTGTTAAGGGGGATGAGAACGAAGTCACGAGCGTCATATAAAAGTTGCCGGCGGCAAGTTTTATAGCGAGTGGTTCGAGCGAAGCGAGAAAGGTTTTGCGAAGCAAAACGGAATCCCTACTGGCACGCCAAATTTATTATATGGCGGCTGTCGTCAAGCGGTTAAGACATAGGATTGTGGCTCCTATATGCGTGGGTTCGAATCCCATCAGCCGCCCCATTTCAAACAACAGCCACAAACAATATGACCCGTTAGCTCAGTCGGTAGAGCATCTGACTTTTAATCAGGGGGTCCCGCGTTCGAGTCGCGGACGGGTCACCAACTAAAAACTTTCGGAAGAAAGTTTTTTTTATTTTCGCAAATCGACTATAGGATATTTTTCTATTTTGTGGTAGAATAACAAAGCACGCACCATTAGCTCAATTGGATAGAGCAACGGACTTCGAATCCGTAGGCTGGGGGTTCGAGTCCCTCATGGTGCGCCATTTTTATGCGCAAAAGAGGGACGAGAACGGCAGTCACGAGCGTAAAGAAAAACTTGCCGGGGGCAAGTTTTATAGCGAGTGCTTCGAGCTAAGGCGAGAAGGGTTTTGCGAAGCAAAACGGAGTCCCTCATGGTGGCCATTTTTATGCGCAAAAGAGGGACGAGAACGGCAGTCACGAGCGTAAAGAAAAACTTGCCGGGGGCAAGTTTTATAGCGAGTGCTTCGAGCTAAGGCGAGAAGGGTTTTGCGAAGCAAAACGGAGTCCCTCATGGTGCGCCATTTTTATGCGCAAAAGAGGGACGAGAACTTATAGATCCTTGAAAAGATCGAGCACGAACTCTTTGAGCAGAGTCTCCCCTTTTTCATCATAGTAGGCCATCTTTACAGTCCCGATGTACGTAAACTTCGCCGGGTCTTCAAGCTCCTTCAGCTCCATTCTGTTATAAATAATCTTAAAGTGGTCGGGGTTCTTTTGCAATCCGGCGTCCGTCTCCGCAGCCAAAGAGCGGTCGGAGAGCTCAAACAGGCAATTTTTCGCATCAAACTCCCCTTTTTTTGCAAAGTGGTCCCGAAAGCGTTCCAGCTCAAAGAAGCTCATTTTCTCCGCAAGCTCAAAGGCCCCGTTGTCTTCAAATTTTTGCAGCGACGGCTTGACCGACAGGGTCGACTTTACATAGGAAACATCGAAGGTGTAGGCGTCCTGAATTTCAAACAGTTTTCCGTTCAGCTTTTCGATCGCGAAGGCCCCGTTTTGAATCCCCAGCGTGGCGCTCAGGCTGTCATCCACAACGTAGAGGTCCCCTACTTTAATATCCCAATTCTCCTTTGCAATCCGATAGACCTCGTCGCTGAGCTGCTCGAGCGAGGAAATCTGCACTTCCTTCTTCACGACGCCAAGATTTTTAATCAGTCTCATATCCCGCTTTTCTTCCAGCTTCAGTTCGGTCAGCAGATACTTGGCATTGAAGGACTCACTTCCAATCCAGGTTGGGAGGGTCTCGTTCATCGCACCGACCAGCCACCTCCTGTTATCCTTTAGCATAGAGAATGGCAAGTTTTCAAAGATTTCCAACTTTTCGGCATCGCTGTACTTCTCCATAAACTCCTTGAACACTTCCTCCGCTTCGACGGATTCATATTTGGAAATCTCCGAGCTGAGCGTTTTCACCCTCGCCTCGGGGGAATCGGGAACGTGAAAGACAAAATAGACGGACAAGCCCGCCAACAAAATCAAAGCGATTATCAAATAGTTCTTAATTCTTCTCATTGTAACCAATCCCTCTTCAATTTATTTTTCAACCTCTTGCCGTCGGAATACACCCATCCCAAGGGAAGCCTGTCTACACAAATCAACAGATAGCCCTTGGATTCCGAGCCGCTGAGACTCTCCCCTCTGAGGTATTTGAGCAGGTCCGGATGTCCGGAATCCCAATCGAAGCATCGTTTCACATCCGCCGGAGAAAGGCACATCGCGAGAGCTTGCGAAGGATGAAATTGTCCCTTTTCAAAATCTCCGAGCAGGAGCCCGTTTCTGAGCAGGCGCAACGAGGCATCCGGAACTTCCATCCCGATATTGCAGTACAGTTTTCCGGAAAAGAACTGAAGGCGCTCCCTGTATCCCGCTCCCAAAACACGGCGTTCTTCCAAGCCAAGGGCGAGACAAAAATCCTGAAAGGCTCCTATCGCGTCCTCCCGCTCCTCCGCCTGTTTTTTACTCAAGCGAGGCCGCTCCGCCTTGAAGCAAAGCGGCGAAGAAACGGCTTGATCTGTTGCTTGGGGTGTTTCCGCCTTTTGCAGCAGGGCCAAAAAATGCCCCAACCCCTTCTGCTTGTGCGGCAGAATCCTCTTTGCACCGGGCAAGCTCGGCAGGGAATCCGAGAGCAAGTCGCCCTCTAACTTCACAAGGGAAAAGTCCTCGCGGGAGCTCAAAAAGCGGCGAATCAGCTCTTCGTTTTCCAAGTCGGAAAAGGTGCAGGTCGAGTACATCAAGTATCCCCCACCCTTCAGCGCCGATGCGATTTCCTGCAGGATTTGGAGCTGTTTTTCCGCATAAAAGGCATTGGACTCCTCGGTCCAGGCCGACAGGGTCTTTTTGTCCTTCGCGAACATGCCCTCTCCGGAGCAGGGTGCGTCCACCAGGATCGCATCAAAGTAAGCCGGATAATTCTTCGCGATTTTTTCAGGCGACTCCGCGCTCACCAGCACATTTTTTAAGCCGAATTTTTCAAAGTTTCTGAGGGTTGCCCTCTGCCTGCTGACCGAGATGTCGTTCGAAAGCAGGACGCCCGTTTCCCCGATTTTAGAGGCAATCTGCAGGCTCTTTCCGCCCGGCGCCGCACAGAGATCCAGGACCTTCATCCCCTCGGAAAGCGGCAGGTAGGTAACCGGCGCCATCGCGCTGGCCTCCTGAAAATAATAGAGACCCGCCGCATAGTACGGATGCTTGGTCAGGTACTCGTCGTCCTCCACATAGATCGCCCCCTCCGCCCAGGGCACGGGCTCCGCATCCCTAAACATGGAGTCCGCAATCGCAAAGTCCTTGAGGCGATTCGGGTTGAAGCGAATCGACTTTGGCGTTTTTTGCTCTAAGGCACACGCAAAATGAGCGTACTCGTCTCCGAACATACGCTTCATTTCCCGCACAAATTGATCTTTCAGTTCCATCATTGTATTTATCTCATCGGGCGGCGGGAAAGTCGGGGCTTTCGCCCGTTGGATTCCCCGCCCCATTGTTGCTCTTACTTCTTGTTAAAATCAAACTTTCGAATCATCTCGCTCTTCGTCTTCCACAGCTCACAACTCAAGTCCACTACATATTTATGCGGCTTGTCAAAGCGCTTGACCTCATCCCAGAGGTAGTCCAGGCCCTTGGAACAGTTCTCTCTGATCTCGCTGAGAGTCGGCATCTCATAGACCAGTTTTCCGCCGTCAAAGATGCGCTTTAGCATAGGGACCACGTCAAAGTTTGACACCGTCTTGGTCTTCCAGGTATCGATCGGGTCAAAGAGTTCAATCTTGGAGCTCCCGTCAATCTTTTCATCATGGAAGCTGACCAAATCGGCCATCGCCTTGCCGGACTCTTTGTCAAAAAGCCTCCAAAGCTGCTTGAATCCCGGGGTCGTAATCTTGGTGAAGGTCTCGGAAATCTTGATTTTGTTGATAATCTCACCGTCTTTCTCGACCGCGACCAGCTTGTAGACCCCGCCGAAGACCGGCTGGCTCTTGGCGGTGACGAGTCTCTCGCCCACGCCGAAGGAATCGATCTTGGCACCCTGCAATAAAAGGTTGCGAATCACGAGTTCATCCAGAGAGTTGGATACCACGATCGGACAGTCCTCGTAGCCCGCTTCGTCCAAAATCTTTCTGACTTTTTTGGTGATGTAGGCAATGTCACCGCTGTCCACCCTGACTCCGGTAGGACGCTTACCCATCGGTGCGAGCACTTCGTCAAAGACCTTGATTGCATTCGGAAGGCCCGACTTAAACACGTCGTAGGTGTCTATCAAAAGGTTGCAGTTATTCGGATAGGATTCCGCGTAGGCCTTAAACGCCTCGTACTCGTTCTCGAACATCTGCACCCAGCTGTGCGCCATGGTGCCCAGGGCCGGAATCCCGAACTCCTTCTCCGCCAAGAGGTTTGAGGTTCCGATACAGCCGCCGATGTAGGCGCTCCTCGCCCCCATCACCGAGGCGTCGACTCCCTGTGCCCTTCTCGCGCCGAACTCCATCACGCTCCTGCCCTGCGCCGCACTGACGATCCTGCAAGCCTTGGTCGCAATCAAACTCTGGTGGTTGAAGAATAACAAAAGGGCGGTTTCTACAAGTTGAACTTCAAAAACGCGCCCTCTAACAATCACGAGTGGTTCATTGGCAAATACGGGTGTCCCCTCCGGAATCGCCCACACATCCCCGGTAAATTTATAGTCACTGAGCTCCTTCAAAAATTCTTCCGAAAAGGTCTTCTTGTTTCTCAAAAGTTCGATTTCGTCTTCCGAAAATTCGAGTTCCAAAATATATTCCACAAAGGATTCCAAGCCGCAGCAGATTGCGTACCCGCCCTCGTCCGGAATATTCCTGAAATAATATTCAAAGTAAGCGATTTGATTGTGCATCTTTTCATTCAGGTAGCCGTTCATCATCGTCAGTTCATAAAAATCCGTAAGCAAACTAAACTTGTCAACTCGATTATACATGTTTCACCTCTTCTTATTAAAACGTTCTCCTGATTGGTGTTTGACCCTTGAAATCATCCACAAAACCAAGCCGGCACCAATAAAAAACGAAGCCGAAAACAGCTTGGGAATAGAATTTCCCTTGACAAACACGGCTATCAATAAGCCTATCAGAATGAAAACCAATCCTACTTTTTTCAGTTTTCTCAGCAATTCAATCAATGTTAACTCCAAGCTCTTTTTTCCAACCTATATTAAAGTGAATATAACAGATTGCCAAGCAAAAAGCCAGCAATGATATTTAATTAACCATTCGCGCAAGGCCCAAAAAATCTTACTAAATCTTTACATTTAGCCGTTTTAATGGTATTATTTGCGTAGTGATTAGAATCGGAGGAAAGTGATGAGATGTCCCTACTGCAAAGAAGAAAACTCAAAGGTTACAGACTCCAGGCCCACCGATGACGGCTACGCGATCAGAAGACGCAGGGAATGTCTGTCTTGCGGAATGAGATTTACAACCTACGAAAACATAGAGCGCACGCCCCTGCTCATCATCAAGAAGGACGGGTCGAGGCAGGAATACAATCGGGAAAAGATCCTGAGGGGAATCGTGAGGGCCTGTGAGGGCAGACCGATTTCCATCAAGCGAATGGAAGAGATCGTGGATACGATCGAGCACAATTTGAACAACACCATGCTCAAGGAAATCGAATCGGCGGCCATCGGAAACGAGATCATGGACCAGCTTAAGAACATAGACGAGGTGGCTTATGTAAGGTTTGCATCGGTATACAAAAACTTCAAGGATATTGATACCTTTATGCAGGAATTGCAAAAGCTGATGGAAGAAAAAAGGACGGATAAGTGAGACGAACAGTAGCAGTTGTTGGCAGACCGAATGTCGGTAAGTCAACATTTTTTAATAAGATAGCCGGAAGAAGGATTTCGATTGTGGACGATACTCCCGGCGTTACCAGAGACAGGATTTACGCGGATTGCGAGTGGCTGAACCACAAGTTCACGCTGATCGACACCGGCGGAATCGAGCCGGAGACCAACGACGATATCCTGATGCAGATGCGCGAACAGGCGATGCTGGCGATCGACACGGCCGACGTCATCCTCTTTATGATTGACGGACGGGTGGATTTGACCAACGCCGACTTGGAAATTGCCGAGATGCTCAGAAAGTCGAACACCCCGGTGATTGTGGTCTGCACCAAGCTCGACAGCTTCAAGCAGCCGGAGCATTTTTACAACTATTACGAGCTCGGCTTCGGCGACATCATGATGATTTCGGCCGTGAACATGATGGGACTCGGCGATTTGCTCGATTTGACCTGCTCTTATTTTAAGGACGAGGCGCAGGACGAGGCGGACGAAGAGGATGAAATCTGCAAGGTGGCGATCGTCGGGAAGCCGAATGCCGGAAAGAGTTCTCTGGTGAACAAGCTGCTGGGCGAGGAGCGAACCATCGTGAGCCCGGTGGCGGGCACTACCAGGGAAGCGATTGACGTCCCGTTCGAGCACGACGGAAATCGATACATCCTGATCGACACCGCCGGCATCCGCCGCAAGTCGAGGGTGAACCTGAACGTCGAGAAGTTCAGCGTGCTGCGCTCTTATGAATCGATTGAGCGCTGCGATGTCTGCGTGATCATGATCGACGCGGCGGAGGGCGTATCCGAGCAGGACAAGAAGATTGCAGGCTACGCGCACGAGGCCGGCAAGGCTTCCATCATCGCGGTGAACAAGTGGGACTTGATTGAGAAGGACAACAAGACCTTCAAAAAGTTTGAAACCATGGTCAGAAACGAACTCGCCTTCATGCAGTACGCGCCAATCCTCTTTATCTCGGTGCAGGACAAGATCCGCCTGGACAAGCTGATGCAGACCGTCGACTACGTGAATAACCAAGCCGCGATGCGGGTGCCGACAGGAACGCTCAACGATGTGATTTCGGATGCCATGCTGATGCACCAACCGCCTTCGGACAAGGGCAAGCGATTGAAATTGTACTACATGACACAGATCGGCGTGAAACCGCCTACCTTCGCACTGTTTTTGAACGACAAGGAGCTCGCCCACTTCAGCTACATGCGCTACATCGAAAACCAAATTCGCGCGAACTTCAACTTTGAGGGCACTCCAATCGTGATTGAATTAAGGGAGAAAAACAGAAATTGAAAATAGGAATCTTGGGAACCGGCACCTGGGCGATGGGCCTGGCGAGCATCCTGCTCGACAATCAGAAGAGCGTTATTATGTGGGGAAGAAGCAAGGAACAGGTCGAGTCTCTGCAAAAGACCGGCAAGAACTTTAAATATTCGCTACCGCGCAGCTTGGAAGGTGACATCACTTTCACGACCGAGCTCAAGGACCTGATTGCTGTCGATTACCTGGTGAACGCGATTCCCACGCAAAAAATCAGAGAGGTCTTTCAGCAGCTGAAAGGCCTGAGCAAGGACACTGTAATCGTGAACGCTTCAAAGGGCATAGAGGTCGATACCCTGGCCTTTGTCAGCCGGATTATCGCGGATTTTTACCCGGACAACAAGTACGTGGTGCTTTCCGGCCCTTCGCACGCGGAAGAAGTCAGCAAGAAGATTCCGACCACCCTGGTCGCGAGCAGCGAGGATCGGGACCGGGCCGTTGCGGTCCGAGACCTCTTCTTCACCAACTATTGCAGGGTCTACACCAACGATGACTTAATCGGGGCGGAACTCGCAGGGGCCCTCAAGAATATCATCGCCCTGGCGGCCGGGATTTCCGACGGATTGGGCTTTGGAGACAATACCAAGGCCGCGCTGATGACTCGGGGAATGGCGGAAATCAAGCGTTTGGGCCTGAAGATGGGCGCGCAGGCCGAGACCTTTGACGGGCTGACCGGAATCGGCGACCTGATTGTCACCTGCACGAGCCGGCACTCCAGAAACAGGCGCTGCGGGATTCTGATCGGCGAAGGCCTAAGCCTGGAGGAAGCGAGCAAGCGAATCGGCATGGCGGTAGAAGGAGCCAGCACCGCAAAGGCAGCTTACGAATTGGCAAAGCAACTGGACTGTGAGATGCCGATCGCCGAGAGCCTCTACAGGGTCCTCTACGAAAATCATGACCCGGTGGAGGCGGTGCAAGCCCTCATGGTTCGGGAACGAAAAGCGGAAAACTAAGGACGGTTGAAATCGCGATGAGAAGAAGGTTTAAATATGGCAAGCTCATCAAGTGGATTCTGATCTTACTGGTCATAGGAGCGCTTGGTTCGTTTGCTTACAAGAGTTATAAAAACATGGGAGAAAGGTGGGTCGGCGTGGAATCCGGCTTCATTTCGATCAGCTCCAATCACAGGGGTCTCATCATCACCGATGAGATTGTTTACCGAACCCTGAATGCGGGCCAGCTTGAGAACACCGAAAACGAGGGCGCAAGAATCAAAAAATCGCAGGTGATCGGAACCTTTGTCACCGGCGGCGCGGCCGGAGAGTCTCAGTTGCCGGCTCCCGCGACAAACGAAGAAGAGAACGCTGCCCTGCTGAATGAAGAGGACGGCAAGGACGTATCGATCGATAAAAATCAAGTGAAGCTGGATGCGGACAATCTGTACGCGGAACTCAAAAGCAAGCTGAAAAATCGGGAAAACAAGGAAGCGAAAGAGATTAAGAGAAAGCTCGTCTACACCTTGGAGCACTTGAACAAGCTCGGCAAAAAAACCTACACCGCAAACGCGAACTTCAACGAGAACGAAAAATTCATCGGTTTTAAGGATGCCCTCACCGAGCAAAGTTTCAACATCATCTCGACCGAGTCGGGCGTCGTGTCCTACTTCATCGACGATTTGACCGGAAAGCTGAAATACGAGGACCGCTACAATCTGAATTATGAGAAGCTCCTGAACGACAAGCACGACTTTGTCAACAACATCAACCGCAAGGTGAACCGCAACGACAAACTCTTAAAAATCATCTACAAGCAGAAGTGGTACCTGCTCTGTGAAAGTTCCCTCGAGGACTTGGATACCTACAAGATTGATGACAAGCTCCACATCCACTACAATCGGGAGAACTTTGATGCGGTGATCGTGGATAAATTCAAGTCAAAAGACTTGGGAATCCTCTGTTTGGAAGTCTCGCAGGTCTTGGAGAGCCTGAACAGCTCCCGCGTCATCAACGTGACGATTGAGAGTGACGAGGTTTCCGGGGTGAAGATTCCGCCCGAGGCGATCGTCAGCGAACACTACATCAAGGGGGTCTACGTGAAGGGTCTGGATGAGGAAAAGATCTTCCGACCGATTCAAATTCTGGGCTACGAGGGGGATCTGGCCATCGTCAGTGAGGGCAGTTACACCTACCGCGACGAGAGCGGCGGCCTGAAAACGGTTGACACCGTGAACAGAAACGACAAGATTCTGATTAAGAATGATTAGTCGGGTGCAGGTTCCCGGCGCACAATGGGCAAGGACAAGAAAGGTTGGATTATGGAACACGAGTATCTCGCGAGAAATCTGGAATCGATTCAAAACGGCATCAAAGAAGCCTGCGCCCGCTCGGGGAGAGACCCGAAGGAGATCACCCTGGTCGCCGTCACCAAAACCTTCGGCATGGACTTGGTGAACGCTTCTCTGGAGCTCGGCATCACCGATGTCGCGGAAAACAAGGTGCAGGAGATCGAAACGAAGTACCCTCAGCTGGGCAAGGCCGTGCAAAAGCACATGATCGGCCACCTGCAGACCAACAAGGTAAAAAAGCTGATCGGCAAGGTCGACCTGATACAGTCCGTCGACTCGATTCGCCTGCTCGATGAAATCGAAAAGCAGTCCGACAAACAGGGCGCCCTGACCCGCGTCCTCTTGCAGGTCAACATCGGGGAAGAGGAGCAAAAGTCGGGATTTGAAGAGGGAGAACTTGACCGGGCCCTGCAGCACGCTTCCAAGCTGGAGCATGTAAAAGTCTGCGGTTTCATGGCGATGGCCCCGTTTTTGGAAGACCCTGAAGAAACTCGAATTTACTTTAGAAAAATGAAAAAGATTTTTGAAAGATATTCAAATTTATCGTATAATGAAAAGATAGATATCAGTGTTTTATCAATGGGTATGTCAGGCGATTTTGAGGTAGCCATTGAGGAGGGAGCCACCATGATCAGGGTGGGTTCGTCCCTTTACGGAGCACGCGATTACGGGAAAAAGGAGGATCCGGATGAGCAAGTTTAAAGACTGGTTTGACAAGGCATTTGCAGTAGATAACAACGAAGACGACGCGTCTGCGAACACACAGGAAACGAAGGCACAAACAAAGTCTTACCAAAAGACAAGCGAGGTCGCAAACAAGAATACGCTGGTGAAGAATGTGAATAAGGGATATGGAGAGTATCAAACAATGAACAATACGATGAATCCGTCTTCTCAGAAAAAAGCGCCGCTTATGAAAATGGCAAATACCACGGGAGCCAAGGTTCACACCTTTGAACCTGCCGGTCTTGACGATGCCAAAAAGGCAATCGAATACCTGAACAGCGGTTACGCGGTGCTGCTGAACCTTGAGAATACCGACAGCGCCCTGTCTCAGAGGATCGTGGACGTCATTACCGGGGCCCTCTACCTCTTGGACGGGAACTACTCGATCATCACCGAGGATATTTATCTCCTGGCTCCAAAGGGAGTCGAGATTTCTTCTCCGCTCGAAACAAAGAGCAGCGATGATGAGGACATCGAGGACAGCGCGAACAAAAACTCGTTCAAGTTCAAAAAGTAAGCCCCCGTTCCGCTCGATTTACGAGTTTGGAAACGATGCGAGCCGGATGGCTGACACACAATATAAAAGGAAAGAGTTATAAACAAATATGATACTGATAGTGATTAGAACGGTGCACACGATGTTTCGGGTGCTGATCCTGTCTCTCTTTGTCAGGGCGATTATGTCCTGGTTTGTCAGAGACTACTCTCACCCCGTCCCGAATTTTATTTACAGGTTTACGGAACCTTTGTTAATGCCGATGCGAAAGCTTTTCGACAGACTCGGCATCAATCAAAGTATGATAGACTTCTCATTTATCGCTACTTTTATTGCCTTGCAAATCCTGGATACCGTGATTGTAAGGCTCTTGGTGAGACTCTTCTACTGATCCGCCGAGAACCATCCTAAAAACAAGTTTTTTAAGAAGAGATATAGATCAACTGAAGGAGGCTTTTATGATAAACCCATTGGATATTCAAAAAAAGGAATTTAAAAATTCCATGCTTGGATATGATAAAAATGAAGTGAAGACGTTTATGTCTGAGGTCGCTTCCACTTTGGAAAAGTGCTTGACGGAAATCCAAGACTTAAAAAAGAAGAATGCCGAGCTCGATTCCGAGGTAAAAAAGTATAAACAGGTGGAAGAGACGATGACCGAGACTTTGTTGGTTGCCAAACAGACAGCGGACGAGTTGGTTGCCTCTGCGAAGAAGAAGGAACTTGTTTTGATTAAGGAAGCGGAGCTCAAGATCGATGAGAAGGTTAGAAAGAGCGAGCTGACCGTGATGAACCTGGAGCGAAAGATCGACCAGTTGAAGTTGAAGTACGAGAGCGAAAAGATTCGATTGTCAGGCTTCTTGAAGGCCCAACTCGCCCTCTTGGAAGACGATATCCCGACCATCGAAAACATCAAGGACAGCAAGATTGAAGTGCCGAATCCCAATAAGAGAGCCGAGGTCATTCCGGACCCGAATGAAAAGTACGGCAATGAAAAATACGGCGGCGAGGAACAAGTGAAACCCAAAGATGCCTTGATTCTGAAAGAGGATACGCACTTGGACTACGAGGAGCAGGATGATTTGTTCGAAGATCTCCCAAGTTTACAAAGCATCAGACAAAATTTGGAGAGTATTCGAGAGAACTTGGACATATAAGAAGAGATTCATAAAGGAACTTGGAGGAGGAATGTATGTATAAAAACCTAAAGAGAGATCAGATAGAAAGTTTTGAGAAGGAGATCAGGGATTACTGGCAGAGCATCGATCTCTTGGGAGAGACGATGAAAACCAGAGAAGGCAACAAACCCTTCGTTTGGTATGAGGGACCGCCGACTGCAAACGGAAGACCGGGAATCCACCACGTATTGGCGAGGGCTCTAAAGGATGCCCCTCTGAAGTACCGAACTATGAAGGGTGACTATGTGGTGAGAAAGGCCGGATGGGATACCCACGGACTGCCGGTAGAATTGGAAGTAGAGAAGGCCCTCGGCTTTAACGACAAGAATCAAATCGAGGAGTACGGCATCGAGGAATTCTGTAACGAGTGCCGTAAGTCGGTTTACACCTACGAGGACGCTTGGCGTGAGATGACCAACCAGATGGGCTTCCTGATTGACTTGGACGACGCATACTTTACCCTCCACAACGACTATATCGAGACCGAATGGTGGATTTTGAACAAGGTCTTTAACGACGGTTTGATGTATGAAGGACACAAGATCCTTCCTTACTGTACGCGTTGCGGTACCGGGCTCGCGAGCCACGAGGTCGCGCTCGGCTACAAAGAGACTACCAGCGATACCGTAATCTGCAAGTTCCGATGCAAGGACGAGGACGCCTACTACCTGGCTTGGACGACCACACCTTGGACCCTGGCCGCGAACGTCGCCTTGACGGTTCACCCGGACGAGGACTATGTGAAGGTAAAACACAACGGTGAGCTCCTCTACTTAGGAAAGGCCCTGCTTGACGCGGTCATGGACGGCAAGGAGTACGAGATTGTGGACACCGTAAAAGGTAAGGACTTGGAATACAGAGAGTACGAACAGTTGATGCCGTTTGCCGAACTTGAAAAAAAGGCTTGTTTTGTGACCGTGGCCGACTACGTAACCACATCGGACGGTACCGGAATCGTTCACACGGCCCCTGCCTTCGGTGATGACGACTACAACACCGGCGTCAGGTACGACCTTCCGGTCTGCCAGCCGGTCAACGAACAGGGTGTTTACACCACCACGCCTTGGGAAGGCAGAAGCGTCCTCGAGGACAGATTGGCTGTGGATATCATGATCTGGCTCGCAGAGAACGGCAAGCTCTTCCACAAGCAGAAGATGAAGCACAATTACCCGCACTGCTGGAGATGCGACACGCCCCTCCTCTACTACGCGAAGCCGGGCTGGTACATTCAGATGACCAAACTCAGGGACAACCTAATCAAGAATAACAACACCGTAAAATGGTTCCCGGACTACGTGGGAGAAAAACGCTTCGGAAACTGGCTTGAGAACGTCAACGACTGGGCGATTTCAAGGAGCAGATACTGGGGAACGCCGATCAATATCTGGCGTTGCGAGTGCGGCCATGTCAGCAGCATTGCCTCTCGCAAGGAGCTCGTGGAGCGCGCGATTGAGGAGATCGACGAGAGCATTGAGCTGCACAGACCGCACATCGACAAGGTGCACATCAAGTGCGAAAAGTGCGGCGAGGCGATGAGCAGAATCGAAGACGTCCTGGACTGCTGGTTTGACTCGGGAGCCATGCCTTACGCACAGTTCCACTACCCGTTTGAAAACAAGGAACTCTTTGAAAAGAACTTCCCTGCCGACTACATCGTAGAGGGTGTCGACCAAACCAGGGGTTGGTTCTACTCGCTTCTGGCGATTTCGACCCTGGTGCATGACAAGGCGCCGTACAAGCAGGTTTTGGTCAACGACCTGGTCCTCGACAAAGACGGTAAGAAAATGTCCAAGTCGAAGGGAAATACGGTAGACCCGTTTGAAACCATGCAGAAAAACGGAGCGGACGCCTTGAGATGGTATATGTACTACGTATCTCCGGCTTGGCTCCCTACCAAGTTCGACAAGGACGCGATGGTCGAAGTCAGCGCGAAGTTTTTCGGTACCCTGGAGAACATTTACAACTTCTTCAGCCTCTACGCGAACACCGACAATTTGAATGTCGCGGAGTTTAACATTCCTTACGAAAACCTGGCTGAAATTGACAAGTGGCTGTTGTCAAAATTGAACAAGTTGATCAAGTATGTGGAAGAGCAATTTGCCATCTTCGATATGACCAAGCTCACAAGGGCCATCAACGAATTCGTGATCGAGGACTTCTCGAACTGGTACATCAGAAGAAACCGCAGAAGATTCTGGGGCAGCGAATTGAGCGACGACAAGAAGGCCGTTTACCAAACCACCTTGGAGTGTTTGGACAAGGTCTGCAGGCTGATTGCCCCTATGGTTCCTTACACTTCTGAAGCGATCTACAGAAATCTGACCGGCGAAAAATCGGTGCACTTGGCATACTATCCTGAGGTGAACGAGGATCATATCTGCGATAAGATTGAGGAGAGAATGGACCTCGTCATCAACCTGGTAAAACTCGGAAGAGCGGCGAGAGAAGAGTCTAAGATCAAGATCAGACAGCCTCTTCACAGAATCTACATCGACGGCGCTTACGAAGGCATCATCTCGGATTTGACCGACCTGATTAAGGAGGAGCTCAACATCAAGGATGTCATCTTTGAAAAAGATCTGGGCAAGTATATGAACTTCGTCCTAAAACCGAACTTTAGAGCCTTGGGACCGGTGCTCGGCAAGAACATGGGAGAATTCACGAAGAAGCTCGGCGAAGTCGACCAGAACGAGTGGGCGCAGAAGCTCAAGAGCGGCGAAAAGCTGGTGTTGGAACTTTCCGGCGAACACAAAGAGTTCGGCGCGGACTTGATCGACATCCAGATCAGTGCGAAAGAGGGCCTCTCTGTGGTCATGGAAAACAATGTCTTCGTCATCCTGGATACCGAACTCGACGCGGAACTCATTTCCGAAGGATTTGCGAGGGAGTTCATCTCTAAGATTCAGAAGATCCGAAAAGACCTGCAGCTGGAGATGAGCGACAGGATCAAGATTTCGTACAGCTCTACGGACAAGCTGGTCAGCGCGATCGAAAAGCACTTGGATTACATCAAGTTCGAGACGCTCTGCGTGGAGCTGGAGAGGCTGGATTCCGTGGACGGAGAACAGATGAAGATCAACGAGGAAGACAGCGCAATCAAGGTTGAAAAAGCCTAAACAGATGGAGGGGGATGACTTTATGAAAGCCTATGAACCGAAACGAATAGAAAAAAAATGGCAGGACAGATGGGATCGGGACAAAACATTTAGAGCGATCGGACCCGGCAGCGGAAAAGAGAAACGCTACATCCTGATTGAATTCCCCTACCCGTCTGCCAAGGGATTGCACGTCGGGCATCCCCGACCGTTCACCGGCATGGATGTCATTTCAAGGAAGCTTAGGTTTGAGGGCTATGACGTCCTCTTCCCGATCGGCTTTGACGCCTTCGGCCTTCCGACTGAAAACTATGCAATCAAAAACAAGATTCATCCGAGACAGGCGACCGACGAATCGATCGAAAACTTCAGAAGACAGTTGAAGGAAATCGGATTTTCCTTCGACTGGGACAGAGAGATTGACACCACGAGCGAAGACTACTTTAAATGGACCCAATATATGTTCCTAAGATTCTTTGATCAGGGAATGGCCTACAAGGACACCTTGAGCATCAACTGGTGTACCTCTTGTAAGGTCGGCCTTGCCAACGAGGAAGTCGTGAACAACCACTGTGAGCGTTGCGGCAGCGAGGTCGTGAAGAAGGACAAGGAGCAGTGGATGCTCCGCATCACCAAGTACGCACAAAAGTTGCTGGACGACTTGGATTCGGTCGACTACATTAAAAGAGCGAAATTGCAGCAGATCAACTGGATCGGCAGGAGTGAGGGCGCGGAAGTCAAGTTCCAAGTGAAGGACAGCGAGGACAGCCTGACCATCTACACGACCCGCCCCGACACCATCTACGGCGCGACCTATATGGTCATCGCACCGGAGCATCCGATCATCACAAAATACGCGGATCGCATCAGCAACATGGACGAGATCGAGGCCTATAAGCTCGAGGCGTCCAAAAAATCCGACCTGGAGCGAACCGAGCTCAACAAGGACAAGACCGGCGTGGAAATTAAGGGAATCCGAATGGTCAACCCGATCAGCGGCGAGGAAATTCCGCTTTGGATTTCGGACTACGTCATGATGGGCTACGGCACCGGCGCGATTATGGCGGTTCCGGGCCACGACAGCAGGGACTACGAGTTCGCCAAAGAGTTCGGCATCGAAATCAGGGAGGTCATTTCGGGAGGAGACCTTTCCAAAGAGGCGCACACCGGAGACGGCGTATTGGTCAACTCTCCGTTGATTGACGGGCTGAGCGTTTCGGATGCGATCAAAAAGATGATTTCCATTATGGAAGAAAAAGGGATTGGTGAGGCGAAGGTCAACTACAAGCTCAGAGACTGGGTCTTCTCTCGTCAGAGATATTGGGGAGAGCCGATTCCGATTGTGCACTGTGAGGCGTGCGGCATGGTTCCCGTTCCTTACGAGGAGCTCCCGCTCACCCTTCCGGACGTGGAACATTATGAGACGACAGACACCGGCGAGTCTCCGCTCGCGAACATACCGGAATGGGTCAACACCGTTTGTCCTAAGTGCGGAAAAGATGCGAAGAGAGAGACCGACACCATGCCGCAATGGGCGGGTTCTTCGTGGTACTTCCTGAGGTACACGGACCCGAAGAATAGCGATGCCTTCGCTTCCAAAGAGGCGCTCGACTACTGGATGCCGGTGGACTGGTACAACGGCGGGATGGAGCACACCACTCTCCACCTGCTCTACTCAAGGTTCTGGCACAAGTTCTTCTATGACATCGGCGAGGTCAATACGCCGGAGCCGTACGCAAGAAGGACTTCTCACGGGATGATACTCGGAGAGGGCGGCGTAAAGATGAGTAAGTCGCTCGGAAACGTCGTCAATCCGGACGATATCGTCAGTGAGTACGGCGCGGACACCCTCCGCCTCTACGAGATGTTCATCGGTGACTTTGAGCAAGCCGCTACCTGGTCGGAAGACAGCGTGAAGGGTTGCCGCCGCTTCCTGGATCGCGTTTGGAACATGCAGGAGTTTCTGGTGGACGGAGACGGCATCTCTGCGGACATCGAGGTCAACTTTAACAAGATGATCAAAAAGGTGACCGAAGACTATGAGAACTTAAAGTTCAACACGGCGATTGCTACGATGATGGCCTTCACCAACGAAATCTATCAGAAAAAAGCGATCAATCGCGCGGAATTCAAGGTCTTCCTGCAGCTCTTGAACCCGGTATGTCCTCACATTACCGAGGAAATCTGGGAAGCGATTTCCGATCTGAGCATGCACGAGACGCCTTGGCCGAAGTATGATGAGAACAAGCTCGAAGATGCCTTCTTGGAGATTGCCGTTCAAGTGAACGGAAAGCTCAGAGATACCGTGAAGATTCCGCAGGACGCCGACAAGGAGACCTGCGAGAAACTGGCGCTCGAGTCGGAAAAGATTCAGGCAATCCTGGAAGGTAAGGCACCTGCCAAGGTGATTGTGGTACCTAAGAAGATTGTCAACATCGTTGTAAAATAAGCCGGCAAGGCTTGCAAATAAAGAGGGGCTTCTTTAAAAAAGCCCCTTTTTTGTTTGTTTCCCTGTTTTGTTTGATTCGCCTTAGACGTTGAACCGGAAGTTCACCACGTCTCCTTCCTGCATCAGGTAATCCTTGCCCTCGAGTCTGAGCAGCCCCTTTTCCTTGCAGGCGTTGATCGATCCCTCTCTCTTTAAGTCGTCATAGGAAACGATCTCGGCCCGGATAAAGCCCCGCTCGATGTCGCTGTGAATCTTGCCGGCTGCGTTCTTCGCCTTGGTGTTCTTGGCGATGGTCCAAGCCCTCACCTCTTTTTCTCCTGCGGTTAAGAAACTCATTAAGTTCAGCAGAGAGTAAGACGCCTTAATCAGCTTGTTCAGACCGGTTTCACCGACTCCGAGCTCCGCCAGAAACTCCTTCCTCTCCTCTTCCGACAAGGAAATCAGCTCCTCCTCCATCTTCGCGCAGAAGAGTATGAGGCCGGATCCCTCCTCCTTCGCAAACTCGCTCAAACGGGCGACGTGGGCGTTGGACTCCCCGTCCTCCAAAATATCCTCTTCCGAGATGTTTGCAGCATAGATAATCGGCTTGTTGGAAAGCAGGTTCAACTCCTTCATATCGAGTTTCTCTTCCTCCGAAGCATCCATGCTTCGGGCAGACTTGCCCTCCTGCAGGTGCTGCTCTATTTTTAGTAGAAAATCGTAGTACGGCTGCAGTTTCTTGTCACCCTTCAGCTGGGTCGCGGTCTTCTTGATCCTCCTCTGAAGAATGTCGAGATCCGACAAGATGAGCTCGTAATTGATGGTGTCGATGTCGCGAATCGGATCCACCGAGCCGTCCACGTGGATGACGTTTTCATCTTCAAAGCACCTGACCACATGAACGATGGCCTCCACCTCTCTGATGTGCGAGAGGAATTGGTTTCCGAGGCCCTCCCCCTTTGAGGCCCCCTTTACCAGACCCGCGATGTCGAAGAACTCGATCGTCGCGTTGATCTTGCTCTTGGCTTGGTAAATGCGTTCGAGCTCGTCCAGTCTTTCATCCGGAACGGTCACGATGCCGACGTTCGGATCGATCGTACAAAACGGATAATTCTGAGCCTGCGCCGCATTGGTTCCCGTAAGCGCGTTAAAGAGGGTGCTCTTTCCCACATTCGGCAATCCCACGATTCCTAATTTCATATATGCTGTCTCCTTCTATCTATCTTTCGCATCCCCTGTCCGATCCCGCGCGTTCGCATACCGCAACGGAATGGGGGCGATCCTGCTCGTTTTGTTTTGTCGCATAAAAAATCTTCTGCAAATACAGATAATATCAGAAAAAACTAATATTTTCAAGCCATTCCGTCAATCCAAAATAAAAATTCAACTTAATTTGCTTTGTGTCGATACTCTCCTTGTAAAAAATATAAAAATATTATTGTAACAAGAGGAGGAGACATGGGTGAACAAGTTAAAAAGAGAAAGATCGGACGCTCTGTTCTGATATCACTGATTGTGATACTCGGCATCACCTTTGCGGGTATTTTCTGGTTTTTGGGAACGACGCTCTACCAAACCGAACTGACAAAATATGAGCAGGTCTCGAGAGCCGAATCCCTATCTCATGCGGAGGATTTGAACAAGAGAATGCATGCCGTCCAGGCGACGATCAACGCGGTGGAATCCGAACTTCTCTACTTGAAAAACGTAGAGATGGACCGGGAGAAAAAAATCGAACTTTTAGGAAACATCATGATGTCCAACGAAAACATTGTAGGTGGCGGAATCTTCATAGAACAAGACCTTTACGACAAGCAGGACGCCAAGTTCGTTAACACCAAGTACAGTGACCAAACGGGCCGCTTCCTGCCGTATTTTTCCGGAAAAAAGGGAGCCGTCAGCATCGATCCTCTGACCGATTACAACGGGGCGGATTGGTACGAGGTTCCGAAGAGCACCCAAAAGAGGTACGTGACCGACGTCTACGACTACGAGGTGAACGGAAAAACGGAAAAAATGGTCACCATCTCCTCTCCCGTCATGTACGATGGCAGGTATATCGGCATCATCACGGCGGATATCACGGTCAGTTTTCTGCAAAACTACACCCGGGAAATCTCGGATCAACAGCTACGCTACGAGGTGGTGGACGATGGCGGAAATCTGCTGGCGAACGCCGAGGACCCCGCTCTGATCGGCAGCTACTTTGCAGGATCGCAATCCGAAGAAGCGAGCGAGACCCTGGCCAAGATCAACAAGGGGGAGGTCTTTGTCAACTATGAGCTTTCTCCGAAGACAAGGAAAGAGGTGCTGACCGCCTACGTACCGATCAGTTTTGACGGGGTTGAGAATAAGTTCTGGTCTCTGGTTTCCGTCACGGAAATCGACTTCATCAAGGAACAGTTTTTCTCTACCGTCGTGAGATTGACCGTGATTGCGATCGTCCTGATTGTCCTGGTCTGCTTTGTACTCAACCTCTCCATCACGCAAATCGTGGTAAAACCGATTAAGCTGATTGAAAAGCTCATACACAACATATCGAACTACGACTTTAACAGCGCCAAGATTGACGAGGATCAAAAGGTGCAAACACTCCTCAAAAAAGGGAATGAGATTTCACAGACCATCTCCTCTCTGCGCGCCATGATGAAGAACATCGCCACTCTGTTGGGCCAAATTTTGGGCGTGTCGGAGAATTTGGCGGCCACATCGGAGGAGCTGACCGCCATCTGCGACCAAGCCGCCGTCTCCTCGGCCGAGGTCTCACAGACCATAGACTCGATCGCGAGCAGCAGTGAAAACCAGGCCGGCGACACCGGCAAGTGCGTGGACAGGATGGATGAGATTGACAAAAACATCGAAGCGGAGAAGAACTTGATTCTGGAGCTGTCCCATACCGCAATGAAAATAGAAGAACAAAAGAACGACGGCTTTGCTGTTCTGAGCGAGCTCGAAAAGATTTCGGAAGAATCCCAGGCATCTAACGACACGGTCTTTGAGGTCATCATGGGCGTGAACGAGAGCGCCGACAAAATTGACAGCGCCAGCCAGATGATCCAATCGATCGCCGAGCAAACCAACCTTCTCGCCCTCAACGCGGCCATCGAAGCGGCAAGAGCCGGCGAGGCGGGGCGCGGTTTTGCGGTGGTCGCCGAAGAGATCCGAAAACTCGCGGAGCAATCGAACGGGTTCACCGAGGAAATCAAGCTGGTCATCAACGAGTTGATTGAAAATGCGCACCGCGCGGTGAACACGATGGAAAAGGCCAAGGAGACCGGCAGAAAACAAAAGGACGGGGTGCAGGAGACCAGAAACCGTTTCAACAATATCTCGGATTCGATCAACGGCGCCAAACAAATCATCGAAAAGATAGAGAACGCTTCCAAGAGCATCGATCAGGTCAAGGGTGAAATCATCCTGCTGATTAAAAAGCTTTCGGACTCCTCAGAGAAGAATGCGAGCGACACCGGTCAGGCTTCTCTGACGATGGAAGGACAGCGAACTTCGATTGAGGATATCGCACAGGCGAGCGAAAGCCTGGCGCACACGGCGACCGAACTCCAGTCCGAAATCCAGCGTTTCAAGCTCTAATCAGGCAAAGAATCAATATAACAATACAAATCAAAAAACTCCCGGTATCGGGAGTTTTTTTATCTCTGTTTTTCACGCTCTATGTTCCGTAAGGCTTCCACTATCAAGTCCACATCGAAGAAGCCGGTCTCGACTTCAAATACAAGGTCCGCCGCCCGCTCATAAAGAGGCTTTCGCTTCTCGTAGATGTCCCAAAGCAGCATCGGGTTGTCCTTCAACAGGGGCCTGTAATGAAAGGAGATGCTCTCATAGATCTCTTGAAGGGGCCTCTTTAACAGGACAACGGTCCCATGCTTCTTCATATAGTCTATGTTCTCCTCGACCTCCACAATGCCCCCGCCGGTCGCGACAATGTGATTGGAGTTCACATCGATCGATTGGAGGGCCTTGGTTTCGGCGTAGCGAAACACGGCTTCTCCGTACTTAAAAATCTCCCCGATCCGCATGCGGTTTCGCATCTCGATTAGGGCATCCAAGTCGATGAAAGAATAGTTCATGCGCCTGGCGATTTTTTTTCCGTGCGTGCTCTTACCCACTCCGGTAATGCCGATCAAAAAAAACAGCATAGGTGCTATTTCCCGCCTTCCAAGGCAAGTTCTTCTTCGAGCTTTCGGCGCACCGCTTGGAACAGGTCGGGGTCAAGCTGCTCGCAGGCAAGCTCCGGATACCACAGATAGAAGGCTCTGATCGCCTGACAAATCAGCATTTCAAGACCGGTAAACACCGGCAGTCCCCTCTCCTTTGCCGAGCGCACAAGTTCCGTTTCGAGCGGGTGGTAGATGACTTCGTAAACCGCTTCGGCGTCCATCTTTTCCAAATCAATCGGAAGGCCGGGAACCGATGCGGAGCCCAGAGTGCTCGCATTCACCGCCAAGTCACAAAGAAGGCCGTGCAGGCCGTAAACGACCGTCAGACGGTCATGGGATTTTTGTTCAAAGGTGCGGAACACCTCAATCTTAGCCTCCTGATTCCTCCCGTCCAGGAGTATCCCCTTGACCGGAGAATCCAGCAAGGCATTTACCAGCCCCCTGGCTACTCCGCCCGTGCCGTAGACTAAGACGCGTTTTTCCTCTAACGAGTAAGAATGGAGGGTCAAAACGTCGAGGAAGCCCTCCGAGTCGGTATTGTAGCCAATCAGACGCCCTTCCTCCACGCGAACGGTATTCAGGGCACCGCAAGCTTCCGCTGAGGGATCCAAGGCATCCATGTGCGGCAAAAGCGCTACTTTGTAGGGAACCGTCACATTGGCACCCGCGTAGACCCCGCTCTTCAGCCGGGTCAGAATTTCATCGACCGAATCCACGTCCACAATTTCATAATCCAAGTCCCTTCCGTAGTAGGCGGCTATCGCCCCCTGTATCGAAGGTGAGAGGCTGTAAGATATTCCTTTTCCAAACAATGCGTATTTTTTTTTCAAAAGCTGTCTCCCGTTCTTTTTTCTGTTCACACGTTCAATTTTACTTGATTGGCTCCCAAAAATCAAATTATAAAAAGAGCTTGTAATGAAACATTACAAGCTCTTTGCCTTATGAAAGGAGCCGCGCGCGGTCCTTATCATGAAAGTCGATCTTATAAGAATGCTTTGATTGCTTCAGATAGACGCTTCACACCTTCTACGATCTTCTCTTCGTCAGAAGATGAGTAGTTCAATCTTGCAAAGTTGTCATTTCCCGGAGCAGGGAAGAATGCGCCGCCCGGAACGAAGGCAACTTTCTTCTCGATTGCCACTTTAGCAAGCTCTTTTGAATCCACTCCCTTAGGGAAGGTCAACCACAAGAACAATCCACCCTCAGGATGAGTGTAAGAAACTTCTTTTGGAAGGTACTTTTCAAGAGCGTCGATCATAACGTCTCTTCTCTTTCTGTAAAGGTCGATGATTTTTTGAATGTGCTCATCCAAGTCGTTGTCATCCAAGAACTGAGCAGCTTGCATTTGCGTAGTTGTACAAGACTGGAGGTCTGAACCTTGCTTGATGAAGTTGAATTTTTCAAGAATTTCAGGGCCTGCCATGATCCAACCGAGTCTGAAACCCGGGCAAAGGATTTTTGAGAACGTACCTAGGAAGATAACTCTGTCCTGTGTATCCAAGCTCTTGATAGAAGGCATCAAAGTTCCCTCGTATCTCAATTCTCCGTACGGGTTGTCTTCCAAGATAACCACGTCATGCTTGTTTGCCATCTCTACAAGACCTTTTCTTCTTTCCATAGACCAAGTGTTTCCGGTTGGGTTTTGGAAGTCAGCAATTGCATAAATGAACTTAACGCCGCCTTGTGCAAGAATCTTGTCAAGTTCTTCGATGATCATACCGTCTTTATCTGTAGGGCACTCGATGATTTCAGGCTGATATCCTTTGAATGCGTTAAGAGCTCCCAAGTAAGTAGGGCTTTCGCAAACGATTTTGTCACCCGGGTTGATGAACAATTTCGCTGTGAACTCAAGACCTTGCTGAGAACCGCTTGTTACAAGAATGTCAGCAGCTGTACATTTTACGCCGACTTTTTCCATTCTCTTAACGATGTGCTCTCTCAACGGTAGGAATCCGTCCGTGCTGCTGTATTGAAGAGCTGCTGTTGTGTGCTTTTTAAGTACTTTTTCAGATGCCGCTTCGATCGCTTCCATTGGGAAAGATTCTACTGCAGGTAGTCCGCCCGCGAAAGAAATAATCTCAGGTTGCGCAGTCAGCTTTAGGATCTCTCTGATCTCAGAAGCCTTAATGTTATCCATTCTGTTTGCAAATTTAAACGCCATATTACACCTCCATTTATTTATAATTAGGCCACCTCCAGTCTACACTATTTGCAAGAAAAAGTAAAGCAAAAGAAAGACAAAAAAGGAAAAATTGAAAAAAATTTATCATGGGGCTGTTTACAGACTATTTACAAAAAATTCGAATTGATACACAAGGCTTTCCTTTTATAATATTCACTTTTTTATTCTATTTTCCGGCTCTTTCCGAGGCCTTTTCCATCCGCATCGGGCAAGCGAGGCTGAGCGTCGCCCCTCCTCACACACGGAGAGAGAAAAAGAATTGTATATATTTATAGATTTTATTATAAAAAACCGCCTTTAAACCGCATCCTCCATTCATAAAAATGCAATGAAAAAAGAGTTTATCTGCCCCCTCTTTTTCTCCTTTTCAACGGAAGTCGCGTGATTTATAACAAACAAGAAAAAAATTATCATTTTATTACATTAAATTTTAAATTTATGTAATGTGATAAGACATATGTTACAGAAAGTCATGAAAAAAGAGAGATACTTT
>JAUMXH010000035.1 GCA_030529225.1 Bacillota bacterium
AAGATGCCCCTCAAGACGTGGATCAAAGGCTGGTGGAATTAACTGAGTTTTGTAGTATACCGCGGAGTAAGCGAGAGATGATGAACTATCTTGGACTTACTGACAGCAAGAATTTCAGAGAGAGATATCTTGTTCCTTTGCTTGAGGCAGGGAAGATTGAAATGACGATACCTGATAAGCCGAACAGCAGGAACCAGAAGTATAAAAAAGTGAAGCTTGAAGTCAAAAACTGAACATTGGCATGAAAAATCGGATATTGAAAAGGAGTAAGCGGACATTCCATGTACAGTGTTGACTTAACTAATAGGTATGTTGAGGCAATGGGATTTTACAGGTTTTCGGACATATTCCCTCAGAGCGAAGTCTTGAAGCGGTCGGCGAATCTGTATGTTTGCGTATAATAAGTAGGAACAAGGTCTTTGACCTGTTTCCGAGAACGAACGCGAATTTGGCTACACACTCGAGATCAAGATGAAACGATCGAACCACGTGGAGTGCGTGGCGCTATTGCCCAAGGTATAGAAGCGGATGCCGTTTATTTCAAGAAAAACGAGCATGATATGGGTGCCGAGGCGCTAATTGCCGTCAATGAAAGGATGATTTTTAATCAGGCGTTCCGAGATGGCCATAACATCTTCATCGGGAGCCGCTTGGTGTTCCATTGCCTTGTTAAATTCGGCAAGAAGATATTTTGGACGATTATTCCTAAGAATGATCACAGACCCGTTTTCCTTAACTTTTCTTGCAATCGCTGAAAAGTTTTGATTGGCTTCGCTGATTGTATTGACTGCTTGTGTTTATTTTCATAGTATTTCCTACCTTTCCTCAAAAATAGGGTGTCAAAAGAATCGGATAAATTCAGTTTAAAGTTTAATCAAAAAGTTAACATATTCTAATCCGAAAACTTCAACCGCTTCCAATACCGGCTTAAATTTATCCCCCATCTCACTAAGATAATATTCTACACGAGGAGGTACTTCCGCATATACTTTTCTTTCTATCAGTTTATCTGCTTCAAGCTGACGAAGTTGCCTTGTAAGGACTGCACGAGTAACTTCCGGCATTAGTTTTTCAAGTTCATTGAATCGTTTGGTTCCCGAACTTAAATGATACAAAGCAACAATAGCCCATTTCCCCTGTAAAACCCTTTGAGTTGTTACGAAAGGGCATTTATCATAGATACTACTCATATTTTTCTCCTTAATTTGCTCAATAGTAGCCAATTAGATACTATGTATTGAAAAAGTTCGTACTTGCTAAAATGTATCTTTGTATATAATCTATTATATAGAACCAATGATTCTTTGTCTAATGAAAAAGGAGGATTTTAAATGAAAGCGATAGAAGTATTTGAAAAATACTCAAATGCTCTTGAACAGGGAGATTTGGAGAGTGTTTTCTCGATGTTATCGGATGATGTTAAATGGAATATGGGTGGGAATGGTCCGCTTTCCGGAACAATCATCGGGAAAAAAAGTCTTGCGGATTGTCTTGGTAAATTTGCTGAGTTGAGCAAAGGTACTTTTAGAGTTATTACCAATTGGGCAGCTGAAAATGGTGATTATGTTGTTGCAAGTGTCGATTCCTTAGCTGAAAAAAACGGAAAGAATCTTAAGAATCCGGGCGTCGATTTATTCAGGATTGAGAATGGAAAAATTCAAGAAGTATGGACCTTTTCGCAATTACAAGCGGAAGAGGATGAATTTTGGAGATGAGTGTGATAGTTTCGATTATTTTTAATCGGTTATGCTCTTTCGACTTGTTTCTCTGTGATACGCTCTTTGTTGTGATGGCGCAGTGCACCTTATGGCCCACGCATCATCTAACAGCATAAAAAAGAGCCTCCCGCCCGGAGGCTCTATCTATGCTTCTTTTATCAAGAGGCTTCTTTTTATATGCCGAACCCGTCACCCGTAGGATTAAGGATTCAGCCTGTATTTCTCATACATCATCCTTGTGAGTATGGTCGCGACTTCACTCCTCTTGATATAGGTTTCGGGTCTGCAGTTCTTCGCCGCGTCCACTCCCTGCACGATGCCTGCGCGGTATAGCTTGTAAATCGCCTGCGCATTCGGGTGCGTCATAGGGATATCGGGTATTGAGCCGTCGGGAACGTTAATCCTCGATGTCTCCGCATCGGTAATCAACTTGGCGAAAATCTCCATGTAGCCGGCCCTATTTATGGCGTTGTTCCAGTCGAGGTCTGATGTGATAAGGCCCTTCGCTTTTGCGTAGTCCACATAGGTTTGGTACCATGGGTTTCCTTCTACAAAATTGAGCCCCTCACCCTTCAAAAGCTTGTCCATCCGAGAGGCAAGTTTGACCGCCTCCGCTGCCGTCATGTTGTCATCGGGTGCGTACTGTGTCTCGCTTTTTCCGTCAATCAGGTTGTTTTGGTAAGCCGTTTTCACATCCTGATAGTACCAAGCCCCCTCAGGAACATCCCGGAAGGGAAACTGCCCCTGGATGATGTGTTGCAAGTCTGCATGCACCGGAACGGTGAGAAATAAGGCGAGTAGCAGAGCGAAAAACGCCAACCCCTTTGCTTTTTGTTTTACCATTGCTTTCCTCCTTTTCATCCAATGAATCTGCATAAATAAAGTTTGCCGGAGTCAAATCGATTCGCATCCAAGGGATGCGTTTTGTCAGAGTTTTTGCTTTAAGATTCAGTTTTGTGTTCTTTTGTCAGGAATGAATGTAGAGAGACTCAGGCGCCGATTCTGTGTATATTTATTTTAACACGTTTATTTTTTGTGAGTCAACAAGAAAGCGAATGACGAATGGCAAGCTTGAGTTGTCAAATCCGCTTGAATCGGCTCCGTCATTCAAGTGCCGGATGCCCTGTTATGTAATGTGATAAGAGTTATCTTACAGAAAAGCTAAGGCTGCATACTGTGTACCTCGGTCGGAATGAAACATAATTCCCTCTTATTCATCGTGGCTTATCCAAGATGCTTCCCCATGGCCAAGCCAATCAGTCGATTAGTCTGATCAGCCATAAACAGCGGGATGTTCAGAACATCATCATCCAACTTCAGATTGTTCAGTGAGAACCGCACACGCAGTTTGACTTTATCCGGAAACAATTCTTTGAATTTCTTAAGGCTTTTGCCGTTGGTATTGGCCTCGGATTTGACCTCCACAGGAAAAATATCGTTTTCGCGCTGAATCAGGAAATCTACCTCATAAGGAGGATTTGTCTGCGTCCAGTACCGAGGAGTCACTTCAAACTGTGTCATCAGAGTCTGAAGCACAAAATTTTCGCTTAATGCTCCCTTGAATTCGGTAAACAAGCGATTCCCCTCGCCAAAGGCAGTCGGTGCAAGTTGCGCCAGTCTGCGGAGCAGTCCCACATCTACCAGATAAATCTTAAAAGCGGAGAGATCCTCATAGGCAGCTACAGGCAAGCCGGGAGCAGTACTGCGGTAAATCTTATGCACCAGCCGGGCGTCTACCAGCCACTGCAAGGCATCTTCATATTCACGCGCCCGTGCCCCTTCTTTGACAACCTTGTAGATAAACTTCTTGTTTTCTCTCGCCAATTGGGACGGTACAGACTTCCAAATCATCGAAATTTTGGGGAATTCACTGATATTGGGGTGTTTTGCAAAGTCACGTTCATAGGCGCCGATAATCCCGGACAAGGCTTCCTGCATGGCATCTACATCCCGTGCCTGCGTCCACATTTTGACGGATTCCGGCATACCGCCGGTCACATAGTACATCTTGAGCTTTTCATACAGAGGATTAAAGAAGGCATCGGGAATCGGTTCGATTGTATTTATTGTCTCCAGATAATTTGCGAGATTCGCATCTCCGTTGGCCAACAAAAATTCTGTAAAGGTCATGGGGTCAATCTGCATAAAGTTGACTTTACCAACCGGGAAAGAAGAAGGATTTGCTAAGGCAATACCCAAAAGAGAACCGGCGCAGGCAAGGTGATACTGCGGGGCATTCTCGCAGAAATATTTCAAGGAATTGATGACCTTGGGGCAGTCCTGTATTTCGTCAAAAATAATGAGGGTCTTTTCCGGCATCATCTTCTGACCGCTTGCCAGCATCAGATTCTGCAAAATCCGATTTACATCTTTTGTAGTTTCAAAAAATTGTTTGTATTCTTCATTTTCATCAAAGTTAAAATAAGCGGTGTTTTCATAATGGCGTTTGCCGAATTCTTTCAGAATCCAGGTTTTACCGACCTGGCGCACGCCTTTCAAAATTAGAGGCTTGCGATAGGGAGAATTCTTCCATTTCAGCAGTTTTGTTAACATCAATCGTTCCATATAGATACCCTCATCACACTATTATGATAAA
>JAUMXH010000018.1 GCA_030529225.1 Bacillota bacterium
AAATTATATATTTGAACAAATTCCGACGCTTTACGAAACGATGTACGAGATCTGCGCGAGCATAAAAATCGCGACGGTTTCCGTTCTCAAGATACGGCTTCCCAGAGAGACCGAGTCCGCCCGCTCCGCCAACAGTGCGCGCTCCGCATCGGAAATTCCGCCCTCCGGCCCGACAATGATCGCGATACGCTGCGCGGCCCTGATTTTTTCAGCAATCGTTTTCAGGGTTTGGGAAGCACCTTCCTCCGAGCCCGCGCTTAAATCCTCGTCCGCCAGAATGACCAGGTCGTAGTCCTCCAAGATGGCCGGCAAGTCCGCCGACTGCACGGCCTCTCTCACCTCAGGCACATAGAGGCGCTTGCTCTGCTCGGCCGCGGAAAGAGCAATCTTCTGTAAGCGCTCGGACTTCTTCTCCTTTTTCTCTTCCCTGATGTTCGCCACGCAGTGCTGCATGTTGACAGGTGTGATGCTGTGAACGCCGCACTCTACGGCCTTTTGCACAATCAGGTCTATCTTTTTCAACTTGGGGATTCCCTGATACAGGTCCACCTTCACCGGAAGCTCGGTCGCAATCACGCAATCCTCGATGTTCTTTAGCTCGATTGAGAACTTGCCGATCTCCGTAATTTCCCCGATGCACTCCAAGCCGTCATAAAAACAGAGCTCCAGCTGCGCGCCGACGCCCAGGCGAAGCGAAGAGGTGATGTGCGTTCTCTGCTCCTTGTCCTCGATTACAATTTTGCCGCCGAGTTTGGGCCTATAAGCGTCTATAAAAAAGCGATTTGCATTCCATTTTCTCATTTTTGAAACACCAGTCCCGTCCATTCTCCCTTGAAACGATCCTCCAAGAGTCTAAACCCGAGCTTCTCAAAGCGCTCGATCAGCTCCGCCTTTCCCACGGTCAGGATGCCCGAGCAGATAAAGTAGCTGCCCGGCTTTGCCGCCGCGTCGATGCGCTCCGCAAGTTCGAGCAAAATCGGTGTGGTCAGGTTGCTCACGATCAGCTCGTAGTCTGTGCCGTAGTCCTCCTCCGCCGAGGATACTTCGATTTTATTCTGCAAGCCGTTTTTATTTGCGTTGTCCACAGTGGCGGCAATCGCGAGTTCATCGACATCGACCGCCTTCGCAAAGAGCGCTCCCTTGAGCAGGGCGATGATGGAAAGGATTCCGCTGCCGCAGCCGATGTCGAGCACCCTCTCTCCGCCCTCTACATACTCGGAAAGAAAGGCAGCGCAGAGTGCCGTCGTCTCGTGGGTTCCGGTGCCGAAGGCGGAGCCCGGGTCCATCAGAATCACAGTCTCCCCATCCTTTGCCGCATAGTCTTCCCAGCTCGGACAGATGACCAGCCCCTCACAGATGGAAAAGGGCTTAAAATACTGTTTCCAGTTGTCCACATCTTTTTTGGGGTCAATCTCTTCGATTTTGAGTTCGGAGCAGGCGAGCCCCAAGCCCGCAATCCCCTCTTGTATCGAGGCGAACAAGGCGTCCACTTCCGATTCTTCGCACTCCACATGCGCCTTATACAGGTTCGAGCCGCCGGCCGCCTCCTGAAGCTCGTCATCCAGGTAGTCCCACCGGATTTCCGAGCCCTCGAGTTCTTCGGCGAGCTTCCCGCCCTCGATTAACAGATCCTCGATTCCGTGTATCAGGAAGAGCGTCGTGAGCTGTTCCGCGATTTCTTCCTCGGAACGGACGCTGATTTCATACCACTTCATGCTTCCCCCTCACCGTTTCCCTCCTATCTTAATATTGGTTTCTCTGATTTTTATAGTCTCTCATATCGCTGACATTGTTTCTGTTCCGCTTTCTCCTGAGCCTCTCCCTGTGCCGCGCGACCACATAGGTCCAGATTAGAAAGATCAGCACGATTTTAATGATGAGCCCCGCCACCGACATCAGCATCTCAAATGGCGTCTTTGGGGTCTTTTCATCGGAGAGGGCGCCCAAAAATCCCGAATCGCCGGTACCGCCCTCCGCCACCAGGTTGACCTTACCGACCTCTCTGCCGTTGTATTTGAAGATCAGCTCGCCGATTACAACGTCCTTTTCCACCACCACATTGGTCAGGTCTCGCCGCTTCACTTCCCGTACCAGGTCTTTTTCCAGATTGATGCTCTTGGGAAGGATGATGCTGAGGTTCGTCTCCGCAACCATGTTCAGAGAGCCCTCTTTTTCGTTCTTGGATTCCCATTTGTCGACGAGCTCCCCCTTGACCAGCAGGGTGTAACTCGCATACTCGGTCCTCGCCTTCTCCATCAGGGCCTTCTGCTTGGAGTAGGCCGTCGACGCGTTTCCGGCTCCCGCCGAAACAAAGAGGAGCGGCATTTTCTCATCTTCGGTCCCGGTATACATCAGGTAGGTCCCGTCGGAAAAGACGTCCAGGTTCGCGAGTTTGACCTCGGGATCAAAGATTGTCACTTGAGTTCCCATATAGTCAATCAGCTCACCGTTGTCGAGCAAAAAGGCGTTGGTCTGGCGGATGTAGTTCCTCTCCTCGCTCTTCTTGTTGGTCGGCGGAATACTGTACTCGGTGGTCAAGGAAGCCGTTCGGAACAGTTCGTACTTCATCACCTCTTTCAGCATCAGGGCGACGTCGTTGACGCTGCTCAGCTGGCCCGCATCTTCCAAATGGTAGGGAGAGACGAAGACGGTCTCGGAAAGCCCCAAGTCCAAGGCCTTATCATTCATCGCCTTGACAAAGTCCTTGGACGATCCCGAGTGCGCGATTGCAAGGGTTTCAGCCACGTCATTCGCCGAGGAGAGAATCAGCGCGTGGATCAGCTGCTCCACGCTGAACTCTTCTTCGCTATCGACCGCAATGCTGACCCCGGGAGGAGTCCCGAAGTTCGCAGGACTGCTAATCTTGTCCTTGGCGGAATACTTTTGCAGGATGAGTCCGGCCGTCATCAGAGAACTCATCGATCCCATCATTTTTTTACCGTGCTCATTCTTTGCAAAGAGGACATCTCCGGTCCGGGCGTCCATCACCATGTACTCCGCGGGCAAATCCTCCTCCGAAAACAACGATTCAACAGGGACAGCCTCTTGGCCCTCGCCCGCTTCCGCCCCCGGCTCATTCACGGGCTCGGCCGCTTCCCCGCCGCCCTCTTGCCGCTCCCCTTCCTGCAAGACAGGCTCCGTCTCGCCCTCCGCCGCCACCGGCGCAAGCAAAAACGGGAACAGAAACGCCAGCGTCAAAACGAAACACAATCCTTTTTTCATCTCAAAACCTTCTTTACCATTCTCACCGGATTCCGACTTTTTTTAAATTACCTGTTAGATATTACAAATATACCATAAAATCGGGATTTTTTTAACTAAAATAATTCCGACAGGATCGCATTGGACAGGTTGAGTCCCGCTCCGCGGAAGCTGAGCCGGTCTCCGGAAAGCTCCAGAAGCCCCGTTTTTTCAAACTTTGCAATCCAGGCCCCGTAGTCTTCGAGCAGGTTTGCCGCATAGCGTCGATTGAATTCGGAGACCGAAATCCCCTCCTTCAGGCGAAGCCCCATCATGATCGCCTCCAGGCGCCTGTCCTCATCGCTCAGAACCGTCAGCTCACCCGGCGGGAAAGCGCCCGCTTCGCAGAGGGCGATGTACTTCTCTATGTCCGGGACGTTCTCCACCCGCCTGTTTTGGTAGGTGTAGACCGCCGCGGCACCCGCGCCCAAGGTATCCCGGTAGGTCCAGTAGGCAAGGTTGTGCTTGGATTCTCGGCCCGGCCTCGCATAATTGGAAATCTCATACCGATTGAAGCCGTTTGTTTCCAGGTGGCTCGTGATAAACTCCATCTGATCGGCGATCAAATCATCCTCCGGCAGATGAATCAAACCCTGCCGCAACTTTTGGTCCAGGGCGCAGCCCTCATCGATGCTCAGGCAATAGGTCGAAATATGTTCGGGGCCGAGCTCCAAAAAGGCGTCCAGGTCCCGCTTTACCGAGTCCACGCTCGATCCCGGTCCGCCGTAGATCAAATCCAGGCTGATGTTGTCAAAGCCCGCTTGCCTGAGAATCTGAAAGGCGGTCACACTCCTCGGCGCCAAGGATTTTCTGCCGATGGCATCCAGGTAGCTCTGATCCAAGCTCTGCACCCCGAGCGAGACCCTGTTAAAGCCGATCTCCAAAAGCCCCCTCACATAGTCCGGTTTGACCTGGTGGGGATTCATCTCTATGGTGCACTCCTCGAGCGCCAACTCAAAGGTCGAACGGAGGACATCAAAAAGCTCCTGCAGTTCTTCTATGCTCAGAACCGCAGGGCTTCCCCCGCCAAAATAGACGGTTTTGAGTCTGACGGGATAGGCGTCCGACAGGCGGGAAAGCTCTTTCTTCAAGGCCTCCAGGTAGGCGGCCTTCCACCTGAACTCATCGACCGAATAAAAACTGCAGTACTCGCACCTGTGCCTGCAAAACGGGATGTGAAGATACAAATAAGTTTCCGGTTTCATGGCCCTTCCTTTGCCGCCTCAGCGAACTCTACGGAGCAGCTCGCGATAAAGCTCCTCCAAGCGCTCCTGCAGGGTATCAAAAGTGCCGGAGTTGTCGATGCAAAAATCCGAGCGCGCTTCTTTTTCCTCCTGCGAAAGCTGGGAGCGCAGCCTTGCCAGAACCTCCTCGCGGCTCACTCCGTTTCTCTGCATGACCCTCTCTACAATCTTGTCTTCACTCGCGCGAACCAGGACGATGGCATCCGCAAAGCCCTCAAAACCGTACTCAAAGAGGACAGGCGCTTCGAGAACAACAAAGGGGTGCGCTTCCTCCTCGCTCATTTCGTCCAGAAGGCGGGTCAATTCCCTTAACAGGTGTTCCTTCATCAACTCCATCAGAACGGCCAGGGACTTTTTGTCGCCGAAGACGATCGAGGACAGGCGCTCCCGATTCAGGCTGCCGTCCTCGTTGAGAACCTGCTCCCCGAAGGCGCACCTGAGCGCCTCGAGCAGGCCCGCGTCTTTCTGATAGAGGGACTTGGCAATCTCGTCGGCGTCCAGGACCCTGTGCCCCTTCTTTGCAAAAAACTTCGCAACGTGAGATTTTCCTGTTCCGATGCTCCCGGTCAGGGCCAGGACGGGTTTACTTCGCCTCATACCAAGTCTTCCCTTCCGACACCGCGACCACCAGCGGAACCGCAAGCTCACAGGCGTTTTCCATCGATTCCACCAACAGCGCCTTCACTTCTTCGTATTCTTCCCTGTGGGTGTCAATAATCAGCTCGTCATGAATCTGCATAATCAGCCTGCTCCGCAAGTTTCGCGCCTTGAGCCCCTCGTTCACGCGAATCATCGCAATCTTGATGATGTCGGCCGAAGTCCCCTGAATCGGCGCGTTCATCGCGATGCGGTTTCCGTACTCCCTCACATTGAAGTTTTGACTCTTCAGCTCCGGAATCGGCCTCTTTCTGCCGAAGAGGGTCTCGGCGTAACCGCGCTCCTTGGCCGTTTCTTTACTGCGATCCAAAAAGGCCTTGACCTTTGGGTACTTCGCAAAATAATTGAAGATGTACTGCTCCGCCTCGTAGATTGAGACCTTCAGGTCCTCGGACAAAGAAAACTTGCCCATTCCATAGATAATCCCGAAGTTCACGGCCTTCGCGTCACTTCTCTCGGCCGTTGTGACCTCGTCCAGCTCTTTTCCGAACATCTGAGACGCCGTCAGGGCGTGGATGTCGATGCCTTGGCGATATGCGGATATCATGGTTTCATCCCCCGAAAGATGGGCGAGTATCCTGAGCTCAATCTGCGAGTAGTCGGCACTCAAAAGAAGGTAGTCTTCCCCTCTCGGAACGAAGGCCTTTCTGAGCTCGCGCCCCATCTCGTAGCGAATCGGAATGTTCTGCAAGTTCGGGTTGTGGCTGGAAATCCTGCCGGTGGCCGCGACGGTCTGCTCCAAGTACGAGTGAATCGCACCGGTCTGAGGCAAAATGTTGTGGCGCAGGCCCTCGGTGTAGGTCGATTTCAGCTTGCTGTGCATCCTGTACTCGAGCACGGCATTCACAATCGGGTGTTCCTTCTTCAACTTGTCCAGGACTTCCTTTGAAGTCGAGTAGCCGGTCTTGGTCTTTTTTGGCGCTTTCAGCCCGAGCTCCTCAAAGAGGACCGTGGCGAGCTGCGAGGGCGAGTTGATGTTGAAGGGTCTGCCGGCCATCAGGTAGATGGAGTCTTCAATTTCTGCAAGGATGTCTCCCAGCTCCCGATCGATGCGTTCGAGTTCCGCGAGGTCGATTGGAAAGCCCGCGACCTGCATGTCCACCAAAACATGGCTGAGCGGCCTCTCGATTTCCTCGTAGATCGGACTCAGCCCCGCCCGTTCCAAACCCTGCATCATCAGAGGCTCCAGCCTCTCTGCGGCCTGCATGCGCATGGCCAGGCACTTGGCGAGCTCCTCGGGATTCAAGGTGCGGGCGGACTTGGTCTTCTTCCCTTTGTCGTAGATTTCGACCAGGGGCGGAATGTCCAGTTGCAGGTACTTTCCGGTCAGGAAGCTGATATCGTTGTCGTTTCGGTTGGGGTCCAGGAGGTAGTCGACCACGGAAAGGTCGAAGAGGACCTCATACTCATCTATCCCGTTGGCGCGCAGCAGGAGCATGAAATCCTTGAGCCGTCCGCCCTTCAAACGCAGGGGTCGGTTTCGACTCTCCTCGCCGAGCTTCGCAAAGAGCGAATCTCCCGCCTCCGCATCAAAAAAGACCGGCAGCTTCCCGCTCTGATAGAGCAGAAGATAATCAAAGTCCTTAGAGAGGGGCAGGTCATCGTCCTTGATCAGATCCGCAAAAATCGGTTGCGAAAAATCGTAGTCGGACAAATCCTCTAAACTGCGGAAACGCACGGCTTCCCGGTAGGCAAAGCGCCTGTCTTTCAAGCTCGCCGCCCTCGCCTTGCGCTCGGCCTCCAGCATTTTGAGCTCGTACTTCACAAAGAGCTGCTGCAGGGTTTCCTCGTCCGCTTCCGCCTGCACAAAGCTTTCGACATCGAAGGCCAGGTCCACCGCACAGTCTATGCTCGCAAGTTTCTTGGACAAGAGAGCCATGTCCCTGCCCGCTTCGACCAGCTTTCGGGTCCTGGCCGAGCCGATCTTCTCCACCCCGTCCAGGATGGCTTCCAGGCTTCCGAACTCGTTCAAAAGCTTTAAGGCCGTCACCTTGCCGACCCCCTTAATTCCGGGAATGTTGTCCGAGCTGTCGCCCATCAAGCCCTTTAAGTCGATGATGCGATCCGGCGCGACGCCCATGTCCTCCTTGACCTTCTCGGCATCGTAGACGACCTTGTCCTTCCCGCCGTGATAGCAGACAAAGCGGTTCTCGCCGACCAGTTGCAAGGAGTCCCTGTCTCCGGTCAAAATGTAAACCTGATGCGCCAAATTGCTGAACGAATAAGCCAGGGTTCCGATCAAGTCGTCGGCCTCAAAGCCCTGTTTTTCGACAATGCGGTAGCCCATGGCGCGCAGAATCTGCTTGACTACATCGAGCTGCATCGCCAGCTCAATGTCCATGGACTTTCGGTTTGCCTTGTACTCGGGATACAGCTCGTTTCGGAAGGTCCCGCCCTTCAGGTCGAAACAGACCGCGACGTAGCCCGGCTCAATGTCTTCCAGAATCTTGTGGAAGATCTTCATAAAACCGAACACGGCATTGGTCGGGAATCCCGCAGAATTGGTCATCCCCCGAATGCCGTAATACGCCTTGTTGATGATGCTGTTTCCGTCTATAATCACTACATTTGCCATAATTCACCCCGTTTGCGGACGGCAATTTACCGACCTTCACTCCACATTACCGCTCTCATCCGTTCTCCTTGAAGCTTCCGCTGTTCCGAAGCTCGCACCCCGACATTCAGCTCAGTTTCTTCCATGAGTTGTTCTCGCCGCTCAGCATCAGGAGGGCCGTCGTAATCACAAAGCCCGTGACGTTTCTGAGGTCTCCGATTTGGAAGCCGTCAAAGTAGAACGCGTCGGTGAAGAGCGAGAGCAGGGCGACCGCCAAAATCAGGTAATACCCCGCCTTTTTTAACCTGATCAGAAGGACGTAGCCGAAGATGTTCAGAAGGCTGAGTCCGAACAGGGAAATCCTGCTGTAGAGAGCGTTTTCATAGCTCATCCCGTTCGCGGTGTAGGTCTCGATCGCGGCCTGATTGCCGATGAAAAAATTCCACAGGTGGGGCACGATGCGAAAGACCAGCAGGAAGGAAATAAAGATCGATGCCAACGCCCACATATACGCGTAGGTGTTCAGTTTGTCTTTGATAAAGTCCTCGCCGCCTTCAATTTTCTTACCCCGTCTAAAAAATTCCATACTGTCTCCCCCTTTTTTAATCCGTAGTTTCGATTATATCGCAAAGCGCAGGAGAAAACAATTTTAAGATGAAAATGCCCCCACCGATTTCGACCCGCTCGGGCAAGAAAATTTGTTAAGTTTTTTACATTTTTTAAATCTTCTTCATTATTGAGGGTATAAACAGAGCAAAGAGACGCGGGTTCCTTCTTCCCGACAGACTGACGGAGCAAAGGTAAAGTATCCTCGCTCGGATACCGATATTATCAGGAAGAAGGGAGGAATGAAACAAACGTGTTAAACAGCAAAAATCAAAACAAAAAAGGAGACATTTTTATGACGAGAAAATTCAGTATGAAAAAGCTGGTGTCATGCGTATTGACACTGGCCTTATTGGCGGGACTCATGGTCCACTTCCAGCCGAGCTATGCGGACCCGGCCAACATTCCGGTAAATATATCAGACGTTACCTTGGTAAGAAACAGTGACGGAAAGATACCGGAGAACGGATTTGCCAACTATGATGTAATCAGAATGGCGTTGAAATGGGATGCCACCGCACAAGGAAACACCCTAAAAGAGAACGACTATTTTGATGTGGACTTACCACCGGAATTGCTCTTCCCGAAACAGAGCAGCGCTCGTAGCTTTGACCTTTACGCGCCGGACGGAGTCAGCGTGATGGCCAAGTGTGTTGTAACCGACAAGACACCTGCAACCGACGGTTCTACGGTCAGAGTAACGTTTACCAACTGGGTGGAAGGCAAGTTCGATGTAAAGGGAACCATGAACTTCAGCGTAACTTTTAACAAGCAGCCGAACGGGGTAGAAAAGGACATTATATTCAAAATCGGGACGTTTGAGTATAAGTACCACCTCAAAATCAGAGAAGTCGTCAGAAAACTTTTGAAGGAAAACGGCGCTCATCAGTTGGAAAAATGGCCGCACTCTACTCTATCTGATGATGGGCATGTCAGATGGTTCATGAGAATCAACAACGAGAAAAAGAGCTATAACGACTTGGAAATCAGCGACGTACTAACTTCAAAAGACGGAAACATGGACGGCATTGAGTTTGTGAAAGACACCTTCATTCTGCAAGAAGTACAGGAAGATGAGTACGGCTCTCTTATCCCGGGCGTCGCCCCAATAGTAACAAAAATTGGGGACCAAGTTGTCTTTTCGGAGAATAACTCAAAGTTTACCTACAAACTTGGAAAGGTAGACGGAAAGCAATACAGACTGTACTACAACTCAACTTTCAGACCGGGAGTAAAACTCGAAAACAAGGCTACCATGGCAGGTTATCCGATTGAGCCGGGAACCGGCACGCCGGGCGCAGCCACTTCTGTAACTAAGTATTCAAGCGCAGTGTTTGCGAGTTCCGGCGGAACCGGTGAAGGAACCTTGGCGAGCAAGATCCAAATTCTAAAACAGGATGCGCTCGATAACAGCCCTCTACAGGGAGCCGAGTTTGAAGTAACAAAATTGGACGACAACAGCACCTTCAAAATCACAAGTGACGAGAAGGGACAAGCCTTATCGGATAAGTTGAAGCCGGGCAAGTACAAGGTGGTAGAAACCAAGGCACCGGCCGGCTACGTGCTTCAAAGCCAGGAAATCGAATTGGATGTAAAAGCGGACGCTCCGGCAACGCACACCTTCAAAAACGAACCTGAGAAAACAACAGTTACCGTGAAAAAAGAGTGGGTCGGCGCGCCGGCTGACGAAGTGGAAGTCGCTTTGAAAGCGGACGACGCGGAAGTACAGACCTTTAAATTGACTGCAGCTGACGGCTGGACCAAGACCGTTAGCGAGCTTAGAAAGTACAAAAAAGGCACGGAAGAAGAAATCAAGTACACAGCGGAAGAGAAAAACCTTGCAGGTTACACTGCCGAGTACAGCGTAGATACCACAGGTATCCTCGTAATCAAGAACACACAAAAGGTCAACGTACCTGTGAAGAAGGTTTGGGAAATGCTTCCGGGCAACGCGGCGCCGGTGGAATCGATTGAAGTGGAGCTTCTAAAAGACGCGCTTGCGACAGGACAAAAACTCGAACTCAAATCTGCCGACGCTTGGCAGAACGAATTCAAAGACTTGGCGATGGAATCGGCTACGACCGCCTTCAGCGTGAAGGAAGTCGGCGAAGCTGACGGTAAGTTGAAGATTGGTGAGAAGATCTTTGAAGTCAAGTACGACGGAGACATGAAGGCCGGATACACCGTGACAAACAAAGAGTTGCCTGCTCCGACTCCGGACAGCGGCGACAATGACAAGACAAGAGATTCTACCACTTCGATTGTCACAACACCAAAAGAGGACGGCTCTTCAAGTTCTCCGAAGCCGAAAGAAGACGTGACCGACCTGAAAGACGGCAGCGTTCCGAAGACAGACATTCCGAACACCGACAAGCCGGGCGACACATCAGCTACGGAGCAGCCGAAGCAGGATCCGACACAAGAGTTGAACGCGGACGGCACTCCGAAAGGAAACACGACTCCGGAGAATAACACATCAACTCCGAAAACCAATACCGACAGCGCGGTCACAGCCAAGAAGTTGCCTCAGACAGGCGACGGCGTAGATCCGATGGTATATGCGGGATTGGCGTTCTTAATGGGAAGCGCCCTCATCGCATTCGGAATCAGACGAAAGATGAAAGATGAAAAGTAACAAAAAAAGAAGTTTTACAACGAGCCTGATTCTCGCGCTCGGGCTTCTCTTGGTCATCGCCCCTGCCGGATACCTGGCGTACCGGCAGCAGAAGGCGGCCGAGAGGGACTTGAGGGCGACGGCGCTCGAAGAAAACCTGGAGAGCGGAATCGCAGAGATCGCTGACAGCGACAACAGGGATAAAAAGGAAGAGAAGCGGGAACTCAATCAGCTTAGGCCAAAGCCGGAGCCGGCGGACAAACTGCTCTCGGACACAGCTGTCGGGGTTGTCAGAATTGACAAGATCGATGTCCTGCTCCCGATTTACGGGGATTCCAGCGACCAATCCTTACTGGACGGTGCGGGGATGCTCGAGGGGACGGCCCTCCCGACTTCCGAGAAAAACTCGGTCTCGGTTCTCACCGGACACCGGGGCGGCAGAAACGGAGACCAGACCTTTATGCACATCGACAAGCTGGCGATAGACGACGAAATCAAAGTCACGACCAAGGATGAAGTCCTCTACTACAAGGTAAAGGAACAGGAAATCATCGAGCCGACCGATTGGAGCAGGTTCACGAAGGAAGAAGACAAGTCCAAACTGATTCTGATGTCGTGCCACCCCTACCCTTCGGACAGGCAGAGGATTTTGGTTAAGGCGGAACTCAGCAAGTCGATCAGCAAAAAGCAGGGCGAATGAGTCCGGCATAGCAACCGTTTACAAGGGAGACGCTCTTTGAGTCGTCTCCTTTTTTTGTGCGACGGATTCGGATTGGGTGCGAAAACGAGGCCCGCGCTTGCACTTTTCAGGTCCAAGTATTATAATTGACTGCGAGAGCGGAATCGTTGGAGCGATTGGAGGAAAGATTGAAGAAAAAAGTGGTACTGGGCCTGTCCGGCGGGGTGGATTCCTCGGTGTCGGCCTACTTATTAAAAGAACAGGGCTATGAGGTGACCTGCCTTTTCATGAAAAACTGGGATGAAGAGAAGGATTCGGAATGTACGGCCTACGAGGATTCGCAGGATGCCTTAAACGTGGCGACCCAGTTGGGCCTTCCCTTCTATGTGGTCAACTTTGAAAAAGAGTACATGGATCGGGTCTTCTCCTACTTTTTGGAAGAATTGCGGGCCGGCAGGACCCCCAATCCCGATGTCATGTGCAACCAGGAGATCAAGTTTAACGCCTTTTTGGATTTTGCGATGACGATCGACGCCGATTACATCGCGATGGGGCACTACGCCAGGGTCCTTCACAAAGAGGGACGCAGCTACCTGGCCAAGGGAAGGGACGATTCCAAGGACCAGTCTTACTTTTTGTCGAGGATTGACGAAGAGGCCTTAAAAAAGAGCCTGTTCCCGATTGGCGACTTGGAAAAGAAAGAGGTCAGACGCATCGCCGAGGAGCAGGGTTTCGTCACCGCCGACAAGAAAGATTCCACAGGCATCTGCTTTATCGGGGAGCGCAACTTTGACGCCTTCCTTGATCAGCACCTGATCAGCGAGCCCGGCGAGATCATCGACGTGGACGGGGGCGTGATCGGCGAGCACAGGGGCCTCATCCACTACACGATCGGTCAAAGAAAGGGCATCGGCATCGGCGGCGTGAAGTCCGGAGAGCCATGGTTCGTCTGCGGCAAGGACAAGGAAAAAAACCTTCTTTACGTCTGCCAGGGCAAGGAGCACCCCGCTCTCTTCTACGATTATTTGATCTGCAAGGACTTTAAGTGGATCAACGGAGAAAAACCCGAACTGCCGATCGATTTGCACGCGAAGTTTCGTTACCGCCAACCCGACATCGCCGTGTGCGTGAAAGAAGGCGAGGCAGCGGACGAACTCAGAATCGAATTTAAAGAACCGGTAAAATCCGTCACCCCGGGCCAGATTGCAGTCCTCTACGACGGGGAAATCTGCCTGGGCGGCGGCATCATAGAACGAGGAGGTAGAAATGAATTATAGAGAACGGTACGAGGCGTGGCTTCAGGACCCGTCCTTTGACGCGGACTTTCTGGAGGAACTGAAATCCATCCCCGAAGAGGAATTGGAAGAGCGATTCTACAAGGAGCTTTCCTTTGGAACCGCAGGCCTGAGAGGGATCAACGGCGCCGGCTCCAACCGAATGAACAAGTATGTGATTCGCAGGGCGAGCCAGGGATACGCCCTCTACCTGAACTCGATTTCGGAATCGCCTTCCTGCGCGATCGCCTACGACAACAGGCGCTTTTCCCGCTTCTTCGCGATGGAATCGGCCTCGGTTCTGGCCGCAAACGGAATCAAAACCTATTTGTTCCCCGAGTTGAAGCCGACCCCGGAGCTCTCGTTCACGATCATCGACAAGGCCTGCACCGGGGGCATCGTCTGCACCGCGAGCCACAACCCGCCGGAGTACAGCGGGTTCAAGGTCTACGGCTCGGACGGCTGCCAGCTGAACAGTGAGAGCGCGGCCAGGGTCGCCGAATTCATCCTGGGGCAGAACGGCTTCAGCGAGATTCAGCAAAGGGACTTTGAAGAGGCCGTGCAAAGCGGCTTGATTGAGTGGATTGACGAAGCGCACGACGAGAGGTTCATCAACGCGGTCAAGCGCGAACTCCTTCACCCCGAAACCCTGCAGGTGGAGCTCAAGAGCGTATACACCCCGCTCAACGGCGCGGGCGCCAAGGTCATGCAAAAACTCTTTGCGAGCATGGGACTTAACGACGTCTACTTCACCGAAGAACAGATGATTCCGGACCCCAATTTTACGACCTGCCCGGTCCCGAATCCGGAGGAGGAAGTCTCCTTTGAGCTCGCCAAGGTCTACGGAAAACGGCACGATGCCGAGATTCTGATTGCGACCGACCCGGACGCCGACCGCATCGGAACCCTGGTCAGAAATAAAGATGGCGAGTATGTCAAGATCAACGGCAACCAAATCGGCGCCCTCCTCGCCTACTACCTCTTCAGCCAAAAGAAAGACATGCCCAAAAAACCGTGCCTGGTCAAGACCGTGGTGACGAGCGACTTGACCGAGTACATCGCCGAGGACCATCAGATACAGGTCAGGGAGACCCTGACCGGATTTAAGAACATCTGCGGCATCATACGGGAGTTTGACAAGGCCGGCGAGCCCGACTTCATCATGGGCTTTGAGGAGAGCTACGGCTACCTGGTCGGCACCCACTGCAGGGACAAGGATTCCTTTGTGTCGGCCATGCTTCTCTTGGATATGGCCAAGTTTTACAAATCGCAGGGCAAGGACCTCTTTGATGTATTGGACGAAATCTACGCCAAGTACGGCTACTTTGTGGATGACCTGATCTCTCTGGTGAAACCGGGCAAGGCAGGAATGGAAGAGATCAACAAGCTGATGAGACGATTCCGGGAAGCGTTCCAACATGAGCTGGCAGAGCTCGGCTTGAAGCAAATTTACGACTATCAGCGTTCGGAGATTCTGGAGGTAGAAACGGGAGAGCGCACGAAGATCGACGAAGAAGAGTCGAATGTGCTGAAGTTCCGCCTGGACTGCGGCTCCTGGATTGCGGCGAGACCGTCCGGCACCGAGCCCAAGGTCAAGTTCTACTTCTGCATCAAGGGCAGGGACGAGGACGAGGCGAGGAGCAAGCACAAACAAATCAAAGACATTGTCGAGACCTTTATCGGGTAATCCGGCTTTCACACAAGATACAGCGCTAAAAGGAGACTATCTATGCAAGAATCACAGGTAAAATTGAGCGCCAGGGACCTGGTGCTGACAGGACTTTCCATCGCCCTCATCACCGTGGGCGCCTACGCGAGGATCACCCTCTTTGTCGTTCCCTTCACCCTACAGTTGGCCTTCGTCATGCTCATCGCCCTGGCCTTCGGGCACAAGGTCGGCTTTTTGAGCACTTCCCTCTACACTGTTATGGGTTTGCTCGGGATTCCGATTTTTTCTAAGGGTGGCGGGCTCGGCTACATCGCCTCTCCGAGCTTCGGATACATCATGGGCTTTGTCGCCTGCGCCTTTGTCATCGGCTACTTGGCAGGACCGAACAAGCTGAGCGGGACTCCGGCTTCGCTGCTCGGCAAGACCTTTCTCGTCACCTTGCTGGGGCTTCTGATCGTCTACACATTCGGCGTGAGCTACTGGTTCCTCTTGGAAAAAATCATGATTCAATCGGGTGCGAGCCTGTTTGAAATCGCCTACAAAGGGGCCGTCCTCTTTGTTCCGAAGGATTTGTTCCTCTGCCTGATCGTCAGCATGGTCGGTCCCAAGTTGCAGAGAATACAAAGACTGTCATAATTTGAGATAGCGGGGAGATGAGAGGACATCTCCCCTTTTTGATAGAAAGCGCCCCGCCCTGTTCATTTGTTCCGGAATATGCTATACTTTTATCAGAGTCATTGAAAAAAATTTTTTATAATTTTTGCCGATTTTTGCAACTTTTAGAAAAAAACAGCGTCATAATACTAGAGCCAGCCGCAGGAGGAAAACGAGATTCCTTATGAAGTATGAAAACAGTTCGGAGCAAGAGCTGATTAGAGCCGTCTTGGAGGGCGACAAAGAAGCGTTTGACCGCTTGCTCAGGCCCTACATTCGGCCGATGTACGGGATCAGCTACAGGATGTTAAACTCGGAGGAGGATGCAAAGGACGTCTGCCAAGAGAGTATGATTAAGATCTACAAACACTTGGCGTCCTTTCAAGCGGAGTCCAAATTTTTTACCTGGGTCTACCGAATCACCGTGAACTGCGCAAAAGACCTGATTAAGAAGCGCTACAGAGAGGAGAGCCTCTCGCTCGAGGAGGAACTGGAGGATGCGGGTGAAGGCCTTTGGAATCGGAGCGAGCGGAAGGCGGAGACGCCCGAAGCCAGCCTGCAGAGGCGGGAACTCTATGAAGAGATTATGGAGACGTTGATGCAACTGCCCACAGATTTGAGGAGCGCGATCGTTCTGCGGGATGTGGAAGGCTTCTCCTACGCGGAAATCTCGGAGATTTTGGAAAGCAATATCAACACGGTCAAATCAAAGGTCAGCCGGGCCAGAAAGCTGGCAATTAAGAGCTTGACCGCCAAGGGCATAGCGCCCGGTTCTTACGAAAAGGAGCACCTTTATGAATAAAGAAAAAGAACTCGGGGCGTTGAAGCGACTGCTAAGCGGGATGCCCAAACCGGATCCGGGTCGGGGCTTTGAGGAACGCATGTTGGAGGCAACGTTCGCACGCTTGGACGAGGAGGCAGCCGGCCCGGGCCAAGCGACCTTGGAGGAAGTGGGAACGGAGGCTGCGCTGACGGAGTCAAGCAAAAGCGAGAGCGAGCCTGAAGTCCGCCTGCTCGAAGAAAAGAACTTTGTGCGGGAGCTGAACAATCGCGAGCGAAACGCGAAGCAGACCAAGAAGCTCAAAGTCATCGCCTACTCTCTGATGGTCGCCGCGAGCCTGTTCATCGGCATCGTCTACTATCCCAACCTGGTGCAGCTCGCTACGAAGGACGGCGCGGGTTTTGAGCTCGCGAAAAGCGAAAGCGACGGTGCGGAGCGGTTCAAAGGAGAGGATGTCGGCGAGGAAGCGAAGGCGAGAAGCTTCGCAATCAGCGAGTCCGCCGCGGCACCGGAATCCGTTTATCACAGCGAGGACAGGGAGGCCATGGAGACCGTCCCCGAATCCGCATACGACGGCGAGGATATGGCGCTCGCGCCCGAATCCAAGACCAATGCGCCGGACAAAGGCACAGATTTGGAGGACGCAAACACGGAAGCGAGAACCTTCAAGGCGTTTTCCGACAATCACACGGTCATGATTTCCTTATGGATCTTGCATCTTTTTAGGATTTTATAAGAACAGATTGCTCTATGACAAACGGCATCGCCCGTGCGGGCGGGATTGCAGAAAGGAGAAAACAATGAAACACTCTATGTTTAAGAAAGTGACAGGACTTTTTATCGCGACTTTGATGATCGCCGCGAGCTTCGGGCTCCTCGATTATGCGAACGGAAGAAGCCTCAAGGCCGATAAGAACGCCGACGATACGAGGCTCAAAATCGTATCGGTCAGCGGAGAAGGTATCGTGAGCGCCGAGCCCAACATCGCCTATGTGAACCTGGCGGTAAAGACCTTGGATAAGGACATCAAAAAAGCACAGGAAGACAATGCCAAGGCGATGGCAAAGGTGGTGAAAGAAATCACGGCCCTCGGCATCGACAAGAAGGACATTCAGACCACCAACTACACGATCAACGAGCGCTACGACTGGTCGAAGGACACCCAGGTTTTTATGGGCTATGAAATCAAAAACGCGATCAACGTCAAGGTCAAGGACATCAAGAAGGCCGGCACCGTTTTGGATAAGGGCGTGAACGCGGGCGCGAATATTGCGGGCGGCATCTCTTTTGATTTGGAAAACAGAGAGGAGCTCTACAACGAGGCGCTGAAAATGGCAATGAAATCTGCAGAGGCCAAGGCGAGCGCAATCATGGGAAGCTTCGGCGCGAAGCCGGGAAAACCGTACCGGGTCATCGAATCGGATGCGGGAATCCCGTACTACGAGCCTAGAGTCGACTTCAGAATGAACAGCTACGAAATGAAGGAAGATTCCGGGGACACAAGCATTGAAGGCGGAAGCTTGAGCGTCAGAGCAACGGTCAGCGTAGAATACGTCTATTAAGAGCGTTCCCGAGGACAGAGCAGGACTATGGCCAGATGGGGACTGAGGGGTAGAGGTGAAGAGTTGGAGCAACTGATCTTGGCCTCTAACCTCTTTTATCAGAAACATGGAGTCGGCAGGATCGACAAGGCCGCCACGCCGATCAAGGTGGTCGAGGTCGTGGACGGGACGAAGATTACCGAGGCCTACTTTGAGAAGAAATCCACCGTGGACTTTTACGGGATCGTCCAGGGGCACTTTATCGCCTTTGACGCCAAGCAGGTTGCGACCGGCTCCCTCCCGCTCAAGAATATTCACGAGCATCAGATTGCGTACATGGCGGAGGTGGAACAACAGGGGGGCGTGAGCTTTCTCATCGTCGAATTTTCGGAGCTCGGAAGGTATTTTTTGCTCCCCTTCGAGGTCTTGGCGGACTACCACGCGCGTTCCAAACGGGGTGGAAGAAAGTCCATCCCGCTCGAAGCCTTTCCTGCGGAATTGGAAATCGAGCTCTTCCGCGGCCATCGACTGAAGTATTTGGAAAACCTCAACCGCTATTTTGAATGGAAGGAAGAATATTCATCAATATAACTTGAAATCCACCGTCGATTTTTAGTATAATATTGGGAAGATAGTATCATATCAAAGATCCCAGAAGAGTGAGGAATATTCATGTCATCCGAATTTTTAAATGTTCTTTACAACTTTACTCCGTCCGAGGCAAAGGCCTTCCTCCATGAGGCGGGAAAGCAGAGCCCGATCGACGAGGACGGTTTTGAAGAGGCAACTTGTTACATCAAGTCCAAGGAACTTCTCCTGCAAAAAAAGAACAGGCAGTGCATCGAAGCATCGACACATCGTCTGGACGTTTGCAAAGATCTCATGTTTCGGATTCTTTACTACAAGCTGATCGGAGATTCTCACCTTCTTTTGAATGAATACCTGAACGCGACTGAGGCATACACGGACGGAATATTGGAATTACAAGGCTCGGAACAAACCGTAAATCGGGATTTTTGTTCGAGCCTTTATTTTTCTCTCGCCCTCCTCTCCCTGATCTGCAAACAGAACGAGCAGTGCTCGGCCTATTTGAACAAGGGCGTAAAGTTCAATCCCGACATCGATCTTTTGTTCAAAGACCTCTACCCCTTCCTGAACCTCTTCATCAAAGAAAAGAAGCTGAAATCGGGCAAGCACTTGAAGCAACTGGAAGAGAGTCTTGAAAAGCAGGCGTCCGCCATCCATACAAGCGCCGCCTGTCTGAGCCACATCCTGCTCTCCTACCTCTACGAAGACCGGGAAGACTACCAAAGTTCGATTCGACACTGCGAGCGCGCATTGGAACTTGGGAACGAGGTGCTCTTTCTGGCCTACGATCACAACAGGGCCCACCTTTTGGAGCATCTGATCTCCCTTCGCCTGAAGCAGGGCAGGTACCGGGAGAGCCTGGACTTGTACGCCCTCTGCGAGGGATTGGAGATTGACAGGAGAAAGTACGAGGTAATCTATAAAATAGAACTCTTGAAGATTGAGGCCCTCCTGGCTCTGGGTCGGGATGCCGAGGCCTTTGAAGCCTTTCGCAGCATAACCGGACAAAACTATTTTTCCGTCCTCGCCCCGCTTCAAAACAACCTCAAAATCTATGTCAATTCGTTTATGAACAAGATCCTGGCTGAAAAGGAGCTGGTGAAGAATCTGGAGCTCCTGGAGAAGACCAAGACCGAGTTCAGGCAATCCAAGGAGCAGCGCACCCTGATCAAGGAATACAGCGCCAAGCTCTCGGCGATCAGAAACCTGGTGGAAGCCTTGTATCGGGAACGCTCGGTCCGCGAAATGTACGCACAGATCAAGGACAGCCTGAACCAAATCATGAAGTTCGATTCCTTTGCAATCGGCTTCTTCGATGACAGGAAGGAGCTGGTGACCGTCGACTTTATGATCTATCAGGATCACAGCATGAATGACATCACCCTCCCGATCGCCCTGTTCCCGCTCGCCCAAGAGCTGATTCAAAGCGGGGAAAGTCTCTCCTGCAACCACTGCAGCGAAGCGGCGGTCAACGAGGCCATCTGCTTCGGCATCGACACGGTCAAAATCGAGTCCCTGATCGCCTTTCCTCTGAAAGACCCCGACTCGAAGGAGGTCTTCGGCTTTTGCATGGTGCAGAGCAAGGCCAAAAATACCTACAGCGACTTGGATTTCGGGATCTTCGAGACCTTCGCGACCGTCCTGTCAAGCAAGCTCTTTCACGCCCGAAATCGGGAAAAACTGGAGCGGGAAAAGGAAGCGGTCAAAAAGGCGAGGATCATGCTCAGTTCCTACAATGAAAAAATGGAAAACCTGGCCTTCGTGGACCCGATCACCGGTCTCTACAACAAGGAGGGCTTATACAGGGCACTTTCGGAGAGATTTTCGGAATCGAAGGACAGCAAGCTGAACCTCGCCTTCCTCGACCCGGTGAGCTTCCGTTTTTACAACGAGAGATACGGCCATCAGAGGGGGGATGAGTTTTTATTCTACCTGAAGGAGCTGATCGCGGAACACTTCGGCTACAACAACTCGGCATTTTGCAGGTACGACGGCGACAAGTTCGTAGTCGTGAGCTACCGAATGAAGTCAAAGCTGGTCTATCAGTTTTTTGAAGGCTTGATGAGCGCGGCCCTCAAAGAAAGTCCGGAGGCGGACAACGATTGGAAGATCGACTTGAGATTCGGGTTCAGTTCCCTGACGCCCGGCGAGTTTTTCGGCGAACGTCCGCAAGGGATGGAGGAGTCGTTGGACCTGGGATTCCGAAAGCTGAAGCAAAAGGGCACAATCAACCGAATCGCCTTTCTGAACCTCCGAAACAGAGAAGAAAAAATGAAATAGAGAAAGAAAAGGAAGCAAAATGGAGCATAAAATGAACGAGATGAAATTATTTGATGAAATAACGATTCATTTATCCTACAATGAGTTGAGGGAACACATCTCCAAGTTGTTCACCGAGCTGAACAGCCCCGAAAATCACAAGAAGAAGCTGATCATCTGCAAGAAGATTATCAGCGAAAAGTCCGTCTTTTTAAACCACCTGGAACAGGCGGATCTCTTTTACATCACTGCGAAGAACGCCTACTATATCCACGACACGAAGGAATCCGAGCACTACTGCCACAAGGCGCTCGAAGTCCTGAACTTTTACGACACGGATGAGTTCATCAACAACAAGATCGTCTTTTTATACACCGCCGTCTACAACATCTTGGGAACGATAAAGATCGAGAACGGCCACATATTCGACAGCATCGCCTACTACGGAATGGGCTACGAAAAATCTTTTTTGGGCAACGACATCCACCTCAGCAACGCCCTTCTGGCGAACATCTGCGAGGCGCTGATGCATCTTAATATGCACCAAAAATCGCTCAAAATCCTGAATACGATCAAGCACTTTGCAACCGAAAATTTTGACGAAGACACCCCTTACCTGAAACATTCGCTGGCCAATGTGACCTTGAACCAGTCGACCTGCCACGCCGAGCTCGGCAACCTGAAAAAGGCCAAGGAGCTCTACAAGGAAATCCCGATGTATATGGACCCGAACAACGTGATTGCCTTCCGCTATCCCTACCTGCACCTGCAATCGATGATTACGCAGAAGGACGATGACTATGAGAAGGCCGACGAGCTCTTTGACGAGGTCTACGACTACTACTTGAGAAATCAGACGCCCGAAAACTCGAGCAAGATTCTGATTAAGTACCTGATCGACTACATCAAGAGAAAGGAGTTTGACGAGCAGAGATTCCTGAACTTTTTGAACATGGCCGAGCACAAGGCGGGCCACATGGAAAACCTCTATTTGCAGAGCATGCTGGTCTCTCTCAGGATGAAGTACCTCTTGATTAGGGAGGACCACGCCGGGTTCAGGGAACAGTTCGCTCGCTACAAAGAGGCGGTGGAGCGCATGTACGACTCGCACATCACGGAGTACGGAAGGAACATCCACAGGACCTACGAGGACGCCGTCAGAAAGAGAAAGAACAAGGACAACAAGACCGAAAACGTAGACTATCAGAAGTTGAAGTTCAAGATCAAAACGCAGCAAGGGGTTTATCGAAAGATGACCGACACGCTGGAGTATATGAATCGCCTAGCCCAAATCTGCAAGGACAATACCGATCACGAAGCCAATCTGGTCGAGGCGAGTCGGATTTTAAAGGGCAAGATCCACTTTGATGTGCTCGCGATCTCGCTGGTCAATCACCAGACCGGCTCGGTGGACTTTCTGCTGGCCGACGAAGCCGATGCGGTGAGCAGGATCAGCACCAACAAGGACAACATCAGCAAGCACATCCTCGATGCGCTGGAGCGGTCTACGAATCAACCGTTTTTTATTCATACCAAGTCGGACAGCTTTATTTCAAATGAGTTCGGAAAGAACTACAACAACCTTTTGATTTGCAAACTCCTGGAGAGCCCGGACTTCTACGCGGTCGCCCTCCTCTATTCGGACAGCAAGAGGGAGTACAACTCCGAAGAACTCAAGGCCTTTGAATTCGCGACCCCCTTTCTCTCGATCGCGGTGCAGAATCACTTTATCAAGAAGTCCATCCGCCTGACCTTGAGTAAAAAGTCCGACTATGCGAAGAGCCTGGAGCCGTTTCACCGAAAGCTCCACTCGATGCCCAAACTCGACGGGCTGACCGGCGTGCCGAATAAAAAGCATTTTGACACCCGCTCCCTCCTCCTCTTCCGAAGTGCGATCGAAGGCAATCGGAGCATTGCCATGTTCCTGGTGGACATAGACGACTTTAAGGCTTATAATGAACACTATGGATATCGGATGGCGGACAGGAGCCTGAAGGCGGTCGCAAACGCCCTACTTGAGCGCGCGCGGGCGGAGCTGCAGGGGCAAGACGAAGAAGCGATCTTTGCGAGGCTCTACGGCGACCAATTCGTGTTGATGTACGCGGATCGGGACGATGTAGACGACGAACGGCTCGCCCGTTCCCTGATTGAAGCGGTGCGGGACTTGCAAATCGAGCACTTACATTCCGGAATCGGCACGATGAGCGTCTGCATCGGCGGAACCCGCTGCCTTGCCGAAGAAGAAACCCACTTGAACGACTTACTTGACGAGGCAAAGACCCTTCTGCGAATCGCAAAGATGAAGGGGGAGAACTCGCATTTTATAAAAGCATTTGTAGCCAAGCCTGCAAACAAGAATGAGGACCTATGAGCACAATTCTATTAGAGGTAAAGAACTTAAAGAAACAGTACGGCAAGGTCGTGGCACTCAACGAGCTGAACCTGAGCCTGAAAAAGGGCAGGATACTCGGACTGCTCGGAGAAAACGGGGCCGGCAAGTCGACCGCCATTTCCATCATCAGCGGGGAACTTGGCTACGATGCGGGAGAAATCCTCTACCGGGGAAGGCCCCTCGGCGCCTGCAAACGCGAATTTCAATCGGACTTGGGCTTTGTCCCGCAGGAGATCGCAGTCTTCCGAGATTTGACTTGCTATGAAAATTTAAAGTTCTGGGCCAAGGTCTACGGGGTGGAAGCCGCACAAATAGAGGGCAGGATTGCGGAGATCGCCAAGATTTTCGAACTCAAAGAGGTCTTGCAGAGACAGCCGGACAAGCTCTCGGGCGGCTATCAAAGAAGGCTCAACATCGCCTGCGCCATCCTGCACAAGCCGGAGCTCCTGTTTCTGGACGAGCCGACCGTGGGAATCGACGTCAGCATCAGAAAGAGCATCCTAAAAACCGTCCGAGCCTTTGCGGATGCCGGCATGTCCATCCTCTACACCTCCCACTACATCGACGAGCTGCAGGAAATTTCGGACGAGGTGCTGATCATCAAAGAAGGAAGGGCCCTGGCCACTTTGCAGAGAGAGGACTTTGCAAACAGGTCCCTGGAAGAGATTTATTTGGAGCTTTCCGGCGCGAAGCTTTGCTAACAAGGGGCGGAGGTCGATTCTCTTTGACAGCTTGGCGGCAGAAAGGCTTTCCCGCTACGGCGGATCTCAAGCGACCTTCAGGAATTGCGCTCGATCAAATACTTTACGGCCAGCCCGTAGCCGCTCTTGCCGAAGCCCGCAATCACGCCCTCACAGGCCCTTGCAGTAACGGAATGGGCGCGGAAGTCCTCCCGCCTGTGGATGTTGGACAAGTGGACCTCGACCTTCGGAATTTCCAAGCTTAACAGAGCATCCAGAATCGCGATGCTCGTGTGCGTGTAGCCGCCGGGGTTGATGATCAGGCCGTCATAGGTATCCGCCTGCTGAATCGCGTTCACAAGCTCCCCTTCTATGTTGGACTGATAGCTATGCACCCGCACCCCGTACTCGTCTTCCAGGCTTTTGTAATAGGCGAGCAGGTCCTCGTAGCTGAACTCGCCGTAATACTCTTTTTCCCTCTTGCCGAGCATGTTTAAATTCACCCCGTTGATGATTAACAGATTCATAAATAAACTCCTCTCGCCTCTCTAGGCTCTCTGCGCCCGCTTCGAGGCATCCATAATCCCTTCATAGATTTGCAGGAGGTAGTGCGCTTCCCCTTCCCGCGTTGCGATGCGCGAAAGGCGCTCCCGAATTTCCGTTTCCCTGCCTTGGTCCAAGACCGCATAGCCGTGCCTTCGTTTTTCTTCGCCGATCTTTTTCACGATCTCCAAGCGCTCAAGAAGAAGGGCGGCGATCCGCTCATCGATTCGGTCCAAGTGCGACCTGTATGCTGCAATGTTTTGATTCATGTTCTCACCTCACAGGCCCAGTATAGCACAAGGCGGCTTTTTTTTTAAGATGTTAGGGGAAAAAAGACGGCGGGTTTGCGAGAAGGGCGCGGGCGATTGACGAGACGCGGGTTTCCGAGCGGAGCGCGGGGCACAAAATAAGACTTGAAACTTGCTCCTGTTTGTGATATAAAATACATAGATAAATTTTCGGGGCAGGGTGAAATTCCCTACCGGTGGTGACAGCCCACGAGTTCTAACGGGACATGATTAGGTGAAATTCCTAAGCCGACAGTACAGTCTGGATGAGAGAAATTTTATGGTATCTGACATGCTCTGAAATGAACCTTCATTTCGGATTTTTTATTTTTAGGCGCCAAAAAGTTACTCATAAAATCAACGCTGCACATGGAAGTCCCGAACCTTTGTTTGAGGATTTTTTTTATGCTTGTTTTTAGGAACTGTTTATGAATCAAACACATGAAAGCTATATGAAGAGGGTGCTGGAGCTGGCGAGGATGGGAGAAGGCAAGACCTCTCCGAATCCCCTGGTAGGTTGCATGATCGTTCAGGACGGCAGGATCATCGCCGAGGGCTATCACGAGCGCTGCGGCGGATTCCATGCGGAACGGAATGCCATCATGCGTCTTCGCGCCTCGGGGTATGCGGGCTCCCTCGCGGATGCTACCCTGTATGTGAACCTGGAACCCTGCTGTCACCACGGCAAGACGCCGCCCTGCACCGACATCATACTGGAGAGCGGAATCAAGCGGGTGGTGGTCGGTGCGCAGGATGCGAACGAAGTGGTGAACGGCGGCGGAATCGATTTACTCCGCAAGGCCGGCATCGAAGTGATTACCGGCGTTCTGGAAGAAGAATGCTTGGAGCTCAACCACATCTTCTACCACTACATCCGCCACAAGAGGCCCCTGGTTTTGATGAAGTACGCGATGACGATGGACGGCAAGATTGCAAGTTGTACCGGCCACTCCAAGTGGATTACATCCGAGGACGCAAGAGAATACGTGCAAAGGACCAGGAACCGCTACACGGCAATCATGGTCGGCATCGGGACGGTTCTCAAGGACGACCCCCTGCTCACTTGCAGGATGGAGGGCGGACGGAACCCGGTGCGCATCATCTGTGACAGCGCGCTTCGAATCCCGTTGGATTCGAGGATTTTGCAGACGAGCAAGGAAGTGAGGACCTTGATCGCGACCTCTTCCGAGGACCAAGGCAAAATCCGTGAGCTGGAGCGGGCGGGCGCGGAAATCGTCAAGGTGGCAAGGGCCAAGGACGGGTGCGGGGTCGATTTACGCGAGCTGATGCAGCGGCTCGGGGAGGCGGGCATCGACAGCATCCTGCTGGAAGGCGGCGGAGAGCTCAATTTTTCCGCCCTCGAGGCCCGGATCGTGCAACGGCTGCAGTGCTACATCGCGCCGAAAATCATTGGCGGAATCGAAGCGGTGAGCCCGGTCGGCGGAAGCGGAATCGCGGATGTCAACCAGGCCTTCGTACTCAAAAATAAGCGCGTTCGCCTCTTGGCGAATGACATACTCATAGAAAGTGAGGTAGATTACTCTTGTTTACAGGAATCGTCGAGGAAAAGGGAAAGATAGTGGGAATCAAAAAGTCCCCCAAGTCCATCCTCCTCAGCATACAAGCCAAGCAGATCTTTGACGATCTGAAATTGGGCGACAGCGTGGCGACCAACGGGGTCTGCCTGACCGTCACGGACATGAAGGGAGATATTTTTACGGCCGATGTGATGAACGAGACCGTGAAGCGCACCAACCTAAAAGACCTGAAATCGGGAGACTTTGTCAACCTGGAGCGCGCCCTCACCCTGAACACCCGGCTCGGCGGCCACATCGTCAGCGGGCACATCGACGGGACCGGCAGCATCTACAAGATCAAGCAGGACGACATCGCCTACATTTACACGATCAGGACGAGCCCCGAGATCACGCGCTACATCATAAAAAAAGGATCGGTCGCAATCGACGGGATTTCCCTGACGGTGGTGGACGTGGATGAGACGAGTTTCAGCCTTTCGATCATCCCCCACACGATGAAGCACACGGTGCTGACCGACAAACAAATCGGCGACACGGTGAACATTGAAAACGACCTTGTTGCCAAATACATTGAGAAATTCAACTTGGATACCGGTGAGAGAAACAGCGGAATCAGCCTTGACTTTTTAAGACAAAACGGTTTTTAAAAACGTAACATAGAATCGGATTAGGAGGAAGACATGAAAATGGAGAATGTGAAAGGTGCCTTGCAGGATTTGCGAGACGGAAAGATCATCCTGGTGATCGACGACGAGGACAGGGAGAACGAGTGTGACTTAATCTGCGCCTCTGAATTTGCAAGCACGGAAAACATTAACTTTATGGCAAAGTACGGCAAGGGCTTGATCTGCATGCCGATGAGCAGGGAATACGTGACCAGGTTGAAGCTGCCGCAGATGGTATCGGTCAACACCGACAACCACGAGACCGCCTTCACCGTATCGATCGACCACGTGGATACCAAGACCGGCATCTCGGCAATCGAGCGAAGCCTGACCGCGCTGAAGGTCGTGGATGAGAGCTCGAAGCCGGAGGACTTCAGAAGACCGGGGCACATGTTCCCCTTGCTCGCCAAGGAGAACGGCGTGCTCGAGAGAGACGGCCACACCGAGGCGACCGTCGACTTAATGAAACTCGCAGGCTTGAAGCCTTGCGGAATCTGCTGTGAAATCATGTCGGAAGACGGCGGAATGATGCTGATGGACGAGATTTTAGAGTTTGCCAAAGAGCACGATATGAAACTGATCAGCGTGCGCGAAATCCAGGAGTACCGCAAGAAGTTCGACAAGCTGGTGGAGCGCGTTGCAAGTCCTGTGATTCCAACGGAGTACGGCAGTTTCGTCGCCCACGGATACCGCAACATCCTGAACGACGAGCACCATGTCGCCTTTGTGAAGGGAGATATTTCAGACGGCGAGAACATCCTCTGCAGGGTGCACTCGGAGTGTCTGACCGGAGACGTCTTCCACTCGCTCAAGTGTGATTGCGGCGAGCAACTCGATACCGCGATGAAGATGATCGAAACAGAAGGAAGGGGCATCCTCCTTTACATGAGACAGGAAGGCAGAGGAATCGGTCTGCTCAACAAATTGAGGACCTATGAGCTGCAGGATCAGGGAATGGATACGGTGGAGGCCAACCTCGCCCTCGGCTTCAATGAGGATCTCAGGGAATACTACATCGGAGCGCAGATTTTGCAAGATTTGGGTGCAAAAACCATCCGCCTGATGAGCAACAACCCGGACAAGATTTACCAGTTAAACGACTTCGGCCTGACCATCACGGAGCGTGTGCCGATCGAAATTCCGGCGAACGAGTATGACAAGAAGTATCTGGAAACCAAAAAAGAAAAAATGAACCACTATTTGAACGTATAAACATCGCTTTGTTAGCATAAAGGAGAAGAACTATGCAATTTAAAACTTACGAAGGACAACTCACTTCAAAAGGCATCAAAATCGGTATTGTCGTGGCGAGATTTAACGAATTTATCACTTCCAAGCTGCTTTCGGGAGCGATTGACGCGCTCAAGAGACACGACGTGAAGGATGAGGACATTGAGATTGCTTGGGTTCCGGGCGCCTTTGAAATCCCTCTGATCGCGGACCGAATGGCGGCGAGCGGCAAGTACGATGCCGTCATCTGCCTGGGCGCAGTCATCCGCGGAAACACCAGCCACTACGACTACGTGTGCAGCGAGGTTTCCAAGGGTATCGCCCACATTATGCTGGATCGAAAAATGCCTGTCATGTTCGGTGTCGTAACGACAGAGAACATAGAACAGGCAATTGAGAGAGCCGGCACGAAGAGCGGCAACAAAGGATTTGATGTCGCTACGTCGGCAATCGAAATGGTCAACCTGATGAAGCAGATTAACTAAGTTTTGACAGATTGAATGCGATTTCGGCACCAACCCTAGCATTGTTGTAAACGAGGTTCAAATTGGCCTCGAGCGACTTGCCGGCGGTCAGTTCATTGATCGCCGCCAACAGGTACGGTGTCACGTCCTTGCCCTTGATTCCCTCTTGTTCAGCGGAATTGAGGGCATTTTTAATGGCGGTCTCAATCATGACCGGATCGGCCTCGTACTCCTTCGGAATCGGGTTGGCCACCAGGACGCCGCCCGGAAGCTGCAGGGCATCCTTGACAAAGATGGTCTCAGCAATCTCCTGCGCGTTCATGCTGTAGTTTGTTCGGAATCCCGACTTTGAGGTAAAGAAGGCCGGGAACTCGTAGGTGTTTGCCCCGATGACCGGCACGCCCTTAGTCTCCAAATACTCCAAGGTGAGGCCGATGTCCAAAATCGACTTCACGCCGGCACAGACCACGGTACAAGGCGTCAGGAAGAGTTCCTCCAAGTCCGCACTGATGTCAAAGCTGGTTTCCGCACCCCTGTGCACACCGCCGATACCGCCGGTCACAAAGACCTTGATGCCGGCCATGTGAGCGATGACCATTGTCGCCGCCACGGTGGTTGCGCCGAGTTTTTTGTTGGCAATCAAAACCGGGATGTCGCGCTTACTCACCTTCGCCACGTCCTCGGACTTTGCCAGACGCTCCAAATCCTCTTCTTCCAGGCCGACCTTGAGCATACCGTCCATAACTGCAATGGTAGCGGGAACGGCCTCCCCATCCCTTATGATCTGTTCGACCTTCTTTGCCATTTCAATGTTGGCAGGGTACGGCATGCCGTGTGAAATGATGGTAGATTCGAGGGCCACAACCGGCTTTCCGGTCTCTATGGCCTCGTGAACTTCCCGGTTAAGCTTCAAGTATTGTTTCATGTATTTCCACCTCTTGTTTCCATTTTTTAAAGTTGCTCCTCGACAAATCCCTGCTCACCGTCTCAATGGCGAGCATGGTCTTGACCGCGGCAACCATTCCGTTTTTAATCGATTCGGAGAAGTCGAGCTTCAGGAACTCGGATGCGACCCAGGTCGCCAGGAAGGCGTCTCCCGCGCCCGAAGAATTGACCGGTCTGACTTCCTTGCACAGATAGTGCTTGATCTTTCCGTCATCATAGGCCAAAACCCCGCCCTTGTCCATCGTGATGACAGGGTGCTTGACATTGCTCTGCGCCATAACTCGGAGCGCCATGACCGCATCATCGAGCGACTCAATCTTGATATTGGTGATGACTCCCGCCTCATAGATGTTGGGCTTAATCCCCCACAGCTCGTTCAGATAAGGCACGATATTGACCGATTTTGTCATAGAAACAGGGTCGACAAAAATCTTGCCCTTCGCTATCTTCATCACGGCCTCTATCGTCTCGCTTTTCAGATTGCAATCCAAAACCACGATCGAAGCCTTTGAGATAATCTCCGAACAAATGTCGACCCATTCCTTATCAATATGGTCCGTGATCCGCATATCGTTGATCGCGCAATCCATATTTCTAAAATCATCGAGCATCGCAAGATACGCGCCCGTGCTTATATTGGCAATTCTTCTTAAACCGGTCAGGTGAACATTGACCTCCTTTAGAGAGTCAATGATGATGCCTCCAAAATGGTCCTTGCCCACCGCCCCGATAAAATAGGTAGGTATCCCCAGACGCCCGAGGCTCTCGGCAATATTGCGCGCCACACCTCCGGGGCTGATGGATACCCTTCCTACATTGGATTCCTTGCTTTTGATCAGCGGAGAGCTCCCCATAATATCTACGTTGGAGCCCCCGATGACACAAACATAATCTGTATTATCTTGATGTATTAAACTTTTAAACGATTTTCCAATGGGATCAAATAAATTACGCATATAGTCTCCTCAAATGAATGTATATTATCAGTAATTATTATTATCCCATATCGGCAGGTCTTATTCAAGATATTTAACAAACTTTTCTAAGACGACCGCGAGTTGCGCTCTGTTAGACAAGTCTTTCGGATGAATCTTTCCGTCGCCCATGCCGTTTATAA
>JAUMXH010000019.1 GCA_030529225.1 Bacillota bacterium
CGTAAAAATGATTCAATGGAAAGTTTTATGGTTTTTTTCTCCCGCCAATGATGATAAAATAGTAGCAATGTAGGAGTAAAATCAATATTGTTTCATGAAAGAGGTGACTTATGAATTTTTTACTTATCGTTTTTCTGTCTCTCGTCTCAATGCTTCCGCATGGACAGGCCAGGCTTGATTGGATGAACCGCGCAGAGGACGCGGAACTCAGCATGGTCTTTATCGGAGATATTATGTGTCACGATACCCAATATATCTCTTGCAAAACCGCGGACGGCTATGATTTCAGCCCATGGTTCGAGTATATGAGCCCGCTGTTTGAATCGGCGGACATCGCGATGGCCAATCTTGAAACCACCATTACGGATGACGGTAACTATTCGGGATACCCGAGTTTCAGAACGCCCCACACCATCGTCTACGATATTAAAAAGAGCGGAATCGACATCTTGGCGACCGCGAATAACCACAGCTTGGACAGCGGAAAGAGCGGCGTGGAATTTTGCCTGGATACGCTCAGGGATGCCGGACTCATGCACGTCGGAACTTGCAAGGAGGGTGAGGAGAACCTTCCCCTTATCATAGAAAAGAACGGAATCAAGCTCGGGATTATCGCGAGCACCTACGGCGCCAACGGCCTAACCCTTCCGGAAGGCAAGGAATACATGTTGAATCTGAATGACAGCATCGATTTGGAAAAAAACATCAAGTATCTGAAACAAAATAAGGTGGACGGCATCCTCTACTACATCCACTGGGGAAATGAATACCAAAGGGAGTTTTCCGCGGAGCAGGAAGCGCTCGCTCAAAAACTCTTTGAGAGCGGAGTCAACTGGATCATAGGGTCCCACCCGCACGTCATCCAAGGGTCTCAATATTTTGAGGATTCCAACCGATATGTTTTGTACTCGCTCGGAAACGTGGTTTCCGACCAAACTTGGAGATATTCCGACACCGGGTTCGCTGCCAAACTCTACTTCAAAAAGGAAGGCGGAAAGGAACTAAAATTGCTTCAGGCTGAATATCATCCGTTTTGGGTCGATAAATATGATGAGGCAGGCAGGATGAGCTACAAGATAATTCCCATATTGGAGTCCGAGATTCCTGAAACACCAAGGCTTTCAGCGGATGACAGGAGGAGAATGGCCGAAGCGCTGTCGGACTTTAGAGAATTCTATCCGAGCGACTTAAACACAGAGGAGTAAACTCACACATGAAACAATATTTAGATAAATTGCTGAAACTTGCAGTCGAAAGGAAGGCGACCGATATCCACCTATGCGTTGGGATCAAGCCTCTTTTGCGAATCAATACGGTATTGCACGAACTGGAAGAATACAGCGTCATTGACAATTACATCACGCAGGGCATCGCCAACGAGATTCTGGATGACATCAGAATCAAAAAGTTTATGACCCAGAAAACCGTCGACTACTCCTATTCCAAGAGTGAATTGGGGCGTTTTCGAATGAATTTTTATATCCAGAGAGGAACGCCGGCCATTGCGATTCGCTCCCTCCCTATGATCATTCCGAGCGTCGATGAATTGGGACTTCCCGATGTCGTCAAGCAATTTGTGATGAAATCTAAAGGACTGATCCTGGTCACCGGCATGACCGGCAGCGGAAAATCCACAACGCTGGCAAGTTTAATTCAGTACATCAACCATCAGAAATCCGTGCACATCACGACCATTGAGGACCCGATTGAATTCCTGCACAAACATAACAAATCCCTGGTGACCCAAAAGGAAATCGGGAACGATGCGAACGACTACATGAGTGCCCTCAACGCGACGCTCCGAGAGGACCCGGACGTGATCATGCTCGGAGAGATGAGGGATAAGGATACGATTACAAACGCACTAACCGGCGCGGAAACGGGGCACCTGCTCCTGTCCACCCTCCACACGAACAGTGCGGTGAAGTCAATCGACCGCATTCTGGATACCTTTTCGAGCGATTCGCAGTCCCAGGTCAGATCCCAACTCGCAACTTCCCTGGAGGGGGTTATTTCCCAACAGCTGATTCCGGGGAAAGACGGGGACAGGCTGGTCTTGGCATGTGAGGTCTTGAACATCACGCCGGCGGTCAGAAATCTGATTCGAGAGGGCAAGGTGTATCAGATTCCGAATCTCTTGCAGAACACACCGGAGGAAGGCATGATTTCGATGGAACGTTCTCTCGCAAACTTGGTAAAGGCCGGAAGCATCAGTTACGAGGAAGCAAAAATACGGGTTGCAAGCCCCGCCCTCCTCGACAGATACATCAAATAAGTCTAAAATACTGTTTATTCGAACAAAACTCAGCTCAAAATCGGGGCTGAGTTTTTCATTTTCCGCAGGGAGCAGACTCAGTTAAGATTCCCCTTCTCTTCTAAGCTCGTTGAAAGTTCAACAAGTTTCTTCCTTCAAAGGCGTTTTCCTTCATTCTCATTTGAGTCCGCTCTCTGTAGACTCCGGCTCCGATTCTATTTACTTTCTCACTTTGAAATACAATAATAGATGCATAGAGAAAAAGAAAGGAAAGGAAGAAAGCAATGAAACGAATTTTATTCTATATTGAAGACCCGGATTACAGGAGCGGATTAGTTTCCTTCTTGAACTATTATCCGGAACTGAAATCGGAAGTGGATATCCTCCCTTCACAAGACGCTCTTTCAGGTATGGAAGACAGCATCATCATCAGCGACTCGGAAATCCTCTCCTCCTCCCTCCGACGGGACAATAGCGTATACAAGTTGAGCGGAAATCCGGTCAGTTCCAGAAACGAACTCTACAAGTATTCCAATATGAAAGATTTGATCGCCTCTTTTCTAAGTGAGGAGTCCATCGGAACAAAATCGGACTTTCACATCTACACCGTCAGCTCTCCGATCGATTCATCGGGGAAGTCCGTGGTCAGCCAAGCTCTGGCGGAGATACTCTCGAGGAGGTCGCATTGTGCAACCGTGGATCTGATTTCCGATTTCGAAGCTTCTTCTCTCAGTCTCAGCGATTTGATGATCATGAACCTAAAGTGCAAAACGATAGAGGATTCGGTACCGCTGAATGAAAAAGGATACTACCGGATTCCGGGCTTTACCCTCTTGAGAGACTATGTGGAATTGGACATCGAGAACTTTAAACAGTTGCTTTCTTCACTACACCGAACCTTGAGGATTGATTTCTTCCTTCTGGAACTGCCGTCCTACTTGGACGCAACCGGCAGGGAACTTCTCAAACTGTCCAAGCTTAACCTGATTGTCTGTGATCAAAGGCGAACGATGCCGAAGAGCAAACTCGAGTATCTGAAAGACCTCTCGGAACCGTCCCAAGAATGCATCGTGCTCGAAAACTTCTGCGAGCGAGCGAAGGGTGAAAACCAGCTTCCCGTGATGCGTAAAAACGAAGAGGATTCCGTCTCAACGGAGGATGCTGATTGGGAAGCATCGGATTTGCCTTCCGACATCGCCTGCGACAATGAAGAACGTTTTGCAGAGGGAGACTACTATCTGTTCAAACACAAGCTGGCCCAATGCCTGGGAGATCGTTATGCGTAAACGGATACGGGAGGAGACGATTCGAAAACTCTCCGAGATTGAAATCGTGAGTGATGAACTGCTCAAAGAGATGATTTCCAACGAGCTGATTCACTCGGAGGCGTCCAAACAATTTTCGGTAGGGCAAAGGATTGAGATGATAGAGCGCATCTTCGCCGACATTCGAGGCTTCGACGTCCTGCAAACCTTACTGGATGATCCGAGCATCAGCGAAATTATGGTGAATGGCGTGCAAAAAATCTTTGTCGAAAAACACGGAAAGCTTCTGGAAACGCCCTTGTCGTTCGACGATGAGGAGCGATTGGAATACATCATCCAAAAGATGGTAAGCAAGGTGGGAAGGACGGTGAATACGATGCATCCGATTGTTGATGCCAGACTCGAAAGCGGGGACAGAATCAATGTGGTCCTGCCTCCCGTCTCTTTAAACGGGCCCATCCTGACCATTAGAAAGTTTCAAGACGGAAGTCTGAACATGGACCAACTGATTAAAATCGGAACCTTGAGCCGGGAGTGTGCAACGGAACTGAAGACTTGGATGGGACAGAAATACAACATTTTTATATCGGGCGGAACGGGTTCCGGAAAAACAACCTTTCTCAATGCCTTGGCCGAGTATATCGGCCCGCAGGAGAGAGTCATCAGCATGGAGGACTCTGCAGAATTGAGATTGCAGAACCTGAACAACTGGATTCGCTTGGAAAGCAGGAACAAAAATGCTGAAGGGGAAGGCGAAATCACCATCCGTGACCTCTTAAAAACCTCTTTGAGAATGCGACCGGACCGCATCATCGTCGGCGAGATACGAGGAAAAGAAGCCCTGGACATGCTACAGGCGATGAATACCGGCCACGACGGTTCTCTCTCCACAGGGCATGCGAACAGCCCTCTTGATATGTTGAGAAGGATAGAGACCATGGTGATGAGCAGTTCCGACATTCCGCTTCCATCCATCAAAAATCAGATTCAGTCCGCGATTGACATCCTGATCCACATCGCCCGCTTCCCTGACGGGAGCAGGAAAATCACTAAGATTTGCGCGGTAGATGACAGTACATCGAACGATTACAGGCTCATCGACATCTACCGATTTCAAAGTCCGGATCACGAAAGGAGCGCTTCTTTCGGTAGACTGGAGCGAACGGGAGAGGACCCGGAAGCGATAGAAAAATTAAAGCGAAAATCAATAGGAGGAGGCACTTATGAGGACCATCAAGAGCTACCTTTCCGGTAGACAGTTTGCTTGGCGAGGCGAAAGAAAGAACCCTGACCTGTTTGAAATCAGTGTTCCCACCGGAAAACTTCTGGTCTCGGGCGCCGCCCTTTCCGTCTTCGGGTTCGGCAGTGCCTGGATTTTTTACAAATCCCTCCCCATTTCAGTGATAGTCGGATTTCTCAGCCTCTTCTTTCTGAAATACTACATTCGGGACTACCGGAGAAAGATTCAGGAAAAAATAGAAAACGAGTTCTACGATATCAACCTTCTACTGTCCGCGGAGCTGGAAACCGGGGTTCCGATGAACCTCGCAATCGAATCGATTTCTCGGGAAGTCAACAGTTCGGACATCTACGAGTTTGTGTTTATGAATCAGGAGCTCCAATCATGGAAAAGAAAGATGGGGATGGGAATCGCCTTGGACTCCATCTTCCTGGACTTTGCGAAACGGAGCCAAAGAAAGGAGTTGATTGAATATGCGGAAATGATCGCTTTATGTACTCGGAAAGGAGGGAGTTTGAAAGAGGTCATAAAAAATACCAATTCCATTCTGAATGAAAAAAGAGAAATCAAGAGAGAGATAGAGGTCTTAACCGCGGAGAAAAGGCTTGAGCAAAAAATTATGAACCTCATGCCCCTTGTCGTCCTTGTCATGTTGGACAGAACCGCCCCGGAATTCATCGCTCCCCTCTATCATAACCTGATTGGGAGAGTCACGATGAGCATCTTGCTCTTGCTCTTTCTGCTTTCCTATCTTTGGTCGTCCAAGATCAGCAAACTGGATTGAAAAAAGGAGCAAAGTTCTCTCACTTACCGACGCGTTCGGAATCGTGAGAGAAAAGAAGACAAGCATAGAAAGGAGGACACTTTGAAGAAAGAATGGAAGGACGAGTGGAAGTTTAAAAAATCGGATTATCTGTTTTTCGGATTTGCCCGGAGAATCGAGCCGATGTTCGCACAATCGACACTCGGAAAAAAACTGCTGGGCTTTTCCAGAGGAGTCGCGGACGAGACCTGCTACAGGGAGCTTTTTCTCCTACACATCTCAAGAACCCTCCTGCAACTCAGCATATCCCTCCTGCTCTCGATTCTCCTGCTCCTGCTCACCGAGGGAACAAAGGAAGGAGTTCTTTTAAGCGCAGGCTTTACAGCCACGATCAGCGCCCTCCCCTTCGTGAAACTCAAAAGATACTATGACAGGAGCAACGCGGAACTGAACATCGGCTTGGAAAATTTGGTAAACGAACTGGCCATCCTGGTTTCGTCCGGAATGAGTCTGTACGCCGCCGTGGAAATAAAAAGGAGCCATCGAGACAGCTATGAGGTGATGAAAAAATTATATCGACACATAGAGGAAAGTCAGGAAAAAGGCATGAATATCAGCTCTTCCATCTTGGTTTTCGGGAGAATCTATCGGAACAAATATTTGAACAAATTGAATATTCTGATTTCCCAATCCAATCGAAAAGGCACCGGAAAGCAAGTGGAGGCTTTGATATCGCTCGGCAACGAAATGATGAACGAGAGGAAATCCGGAATCAAAAAAAAGGCCGAAACCATATCCACCAGGATGTTAATGCCCTTGATGCTCTCTCTATTCGGCATTATCGGTATGATTATGCTGCCGATTTTCATGCAATTTTAATCAAAAGAAAGAAAAGAAAGGAGAACCACAAATGATCAAAAAATGGAATGAACTATGTATTCGAGCCTACCTCAGCCTACACGACGAGGAAGGAATGGGAACCATAGAGGTGGTCTTGATTGCCGTCTCTCTGATTGCCCTCGTCATTATCTTTAAAAAAGAGGTTGGCCTGGTCCTAAAAAACTTTATCGGAAAAATCGAGGGTCAGGCAAATGACATATTTAATTGAGGTGCGGGTATGGAAGCTCCGGAAAAGACAAAAAAGAGCGTATGGGGAACTAAGAGAAGGGCTGTCATCACCTTGGAAGCGGCCCTGTTAATCCCCACCCTCCTATTTCTATTTCTGCTTCTCTTTGACGGACTCTACCTCACTTACATGAAAACCGGCGCGAAATCCGGCATCGAACTCTCTTTGATTGAGGCCAAAAGCAATCTTTCACAGCTGACAAACAAAGAGTTCAACCAAATGAAAACAGCTTCTCCGAACATAGATCGCTTTCTCTCGGACAAATTGAGGCGAACGATGATGGATGAGTTAAACCTTCAAGTCGACGAAGCTAGTTTTTATCGATATGCCGAACAGAGAATTGCCTCCTTCCTCCCGGGAGACTCCGAATCAAAGAGCATCTTACTCGCGAGGAAGGATTCTCTCTTTCGCTCCTCTTACAAACTTGACTACGATCTATTCTTTTCGTCCTTCTTAAACAAGGCTTACCAAGGGATGCAAGTAAAAATGGACAGGATGATCGGCACGAGTTCCTTAAAAGAGCACAGAATATTTGATGAAATCGTAAGCATAGACACCGGCTATTATTTCGCAACACATTCCAAACAGGTGTCCAAACTGTTAGAGCAAGTAGAAAAAGCACTTCGTTTTATGAAGAGCAACGGTTAAACATGAAAGAGGAAACCCCATGAACCAAAAGAAAAGACGCGCTTCCATCTCTATCGGCATCGTCCTCCTCCTGGTTTTGCTGTTCACTCTGGCCTTAATCTTCTACGATTTTACCAGGCTCTCCTCGAGCAGGGAAGAGATCGACAGAAACCTGATCAGCGCGATGGACTCCGCCCTGGTAGAGTATGACCAAACCTTGTATCAAAAGTATCAAATCATGGCGTTGAGCGACGAAGTGGATGCCAACAGTCTGATTAAAGACCGTCTGAGCCTCAGCCTGAACAGAAATGCCGGAAAGGAGAAGCCCTTCGACTATCGGATAGAACAGTTGAACACTGTGCAAGGGGCGAAGCTTTCGGAGGCGCAGGCGATCAAGAGGGCCATTCTCAGAACGCACCAAAAAAAATTTGTCGCCAACAAGGTGATGGACTGGACCGACAGACTCGAACTTTTACAAGATGTCCCCACCTACTCCAAATCGATGAAGCTCTACAGCAAAAGTTTAAAACTGCTTGCCAAGTTAAAAGACGGATTCGATCGTTTACGGAGCGAAAGCGAATCTTTGGCGAAGAAATACGAGGCAATCAAAGAGCTGAGCATCCAAGAATGTGTCAATTCCATCATCGAAACGAAGCGGGACATCGAAGCCCTTCAAGAACAGATACAGGATTTGAGAAAGGGCGGCCCCTCTTCCGAGCAGACGGGCGCGGAGGAGGAAATCAAGTCGATCAGGGAGGAAATCAAAGAAAAAAAAGAACATTTAAAAGCGTTTCGGGAGAAATTGAATCAAGTGAAGACTCTGTCCACGAAGTTGACGGAGTACAGTATCAATTTACAATTGTTCGGAAAGAAACTGTCGGACCAATCGAACGCTTTAAAGGGCGAAATCGAGCGCTTCACATCCAAAAATCCGAACAAAACGGAGGAGGTTATGAACAAAGTGAAAGGCGTCCTGGCGAGTTTGGATGAGGCGGGAAAAACGATTTCTTCCGCCGCGGATAGAATCAAACGCGTGGCGGAAAATTGCGAAAAAACCGTGGGAAAGATCGATGAGTTTTTGAATCGAAATGAGAGGATGGAAGAGAAACTCAGCTTGCAAATCGGTGAGATAAAGGATTTGGACGCTCCGTCCTTATTGGAACTCTTTGGCGACAAGAACAAAGAAGCATCTTTGAACGCGGATGCCGTCCTCGAATTTATTTGGGATTCCATCGCCGGAGACTACCTCCCCGACTATTCCAATTTAGGAGAGATTGCGCTCGATAAGAATCAGAGTTTGCCGTCTCAGAGAAACTCCGTCGCAAAGAAGGAACGAAAAGAAACGGAAAAGAGACCCCTCTCTCAAAAGAAGATGGCCGAGACTTCCTTTGACCTCTTTGAAGAACAATCGGGGGAGCACGTGCACTCGGACTTTTCCCATACCGGGCAAAGATTCATTCAAAAACTGATTATTGCGGACTACGCGGTGGAAACCTTTCAAAACATCAACCGGAAAAAAGGAGATTCCAACATCAAAGCCGAAGTGGAGTATCTGTTGAGCGGAGACAAATCCGAAAAGATGAACGTTCTGATTACACAGGGGAAAATTTTTTCCTTGCGCATGCTCTTCAACGGCATCTCTATCATGGTATACAAGCAAGCTGAAATCAACGAACTGGCGACATCATTGAGCGCCTCCACCGGGTTTTTAGGATACCCGATCGTGTACGGCTTAATCAGCCTTGGCTGGAGCGCAATCGAGAGCGCTCAAGACATCAAGGCCTTGAATCAAGGAGAAAGCGTTCCGATTCTAAAAGCAAAGACGGAAATCAAGACCGACATCACGAATATCGTTAAAAACTTTGAATACAATCGCTTCAAAGAAGAGGTAAAACAGATTGCCGCATCCAAGCTTCAAGAAGCGAGTAAACAGGGAGGGTCAAAAGAAGAAAAGGCGCGCACAGGCGGCATGAATCGGGATGAATCCGAAGCATCCGAAAAAAAACTGCTCAGTATGAATTACGAAGACTACCTGGTCCTCTTCCTGTTTTTAGAAAAGGAAGAGGAAACCTTGCTCAGAATCTCGGACTTAATTTGCCTGAAAGAAAACATAAACACCGACGAGTATTCTTGCGCCATTCATACCGAGATGACGGTAAGGATCCCCGTTATATTTTCCGGTGCAAAGAACGCCATCCATCCGGGCTCCAAGGGTTCATACCGCTACAGGGTGGAAAAAGTTAGAGGGTATTAAACGATGCAAACAAGAACAAAACACAGAGGGGTTTTGAGCCTCGAGTTCGCGCTTCTGATCCCGACCTTGATGACGATTTTTCTGCTCTTACTCAGCATCCTATACACCGTCGCGATAAAAAACGAAATTGACAGAGGAATCGGCAAGGCGCTGGAGGACGTGAGCAGTGAAATTTACCTGTCTTCCAGAATCATAGAGGATAGTTCCCTATCCGAAGGGCTCCGAACCTTCATCGAGCCCCTAAACGATTTTTTGGGACTGAACATAGATTTGAAGACCCTCCTTTCGGAGAGCGCCCTAAAGCGACGAATCCGAGCCAAAAGCTACGAGTACATGGGGAAAAAAGAAGAACTGTTCTGGTTGAAAGAAGACATCGACTTTGACCTGTCCTACTCCTCCAACACTCTGATTGTAAAGAGCGAATCCAAGATTAAGCTCCCGGTCTTGAACGCGATGCTCGGAGAAATTACATTTGAAAGATACCATATTCAAGCCGCCCGCGGAGTGGGCACCCTCTTGGGCAGGGAGGAGGAAGGAGGGCAAGACTCCAAACAAAGGCTTCCGGTGACCATATGTGAATACAGCCACAGCGGAGAGAGCAAGAATCCCGTTTTTCACACACAAAATTGTATGGGAAGAAAAAATGAAAAAGCGGAAAACAGCATCCATTTTAAAATCGAAAAGAATAAGATTTCCGAAGACGGCAGCATCCTCTTTAAAGGAAAAACCTACAGGCATTGCAGATTTTGTCAGAGAATGAGCCGGCCTTCAACGGATTAGGAGAGGAGAACTTAAAATGACAGGATTGCGAGAAAAGGTGCAAATCACAAGTAAGAAGAACAAGGTAAATCAATGGATTGAAATACGGTGCGACGCGGAGATCAAGGAACATCTGAAACATATGATCGATTCGATGAAGAAAGAGAAAACCGTTTTTTATCTCGAAGAGGAAGAACTCTTCATTTATAACACCATAAAGCTGCTTCCCCTGTGCAGCTACCTCACCGAGAAAAACGATCGGAAAACGATTATAAGAATTTTGAAAGAGGCCATTCGTCTGCAAGAAACTTGCATTCATTACTTAATCCCGGACGAGTGCATTCTTTTCGATCTGAAGCACAGCTTTATCGATATTCAGAACGAAAGCCTGGATTTGCTCATCCTCCCGGTGGAAACCGCAAACGATGAAAGCCTCTTCCAAGACTGGGTCCTTGAGCTGCTGCAATTTTTAGAAAAACAAAGGCTTGCCCGGGGAGAATTTCTCGACAAAATCTTCCAGCTTGTAAAATCTTCCTCTTTTTCTTCGAGTTCTCTAAAAATACTCCTGGAAAGAGAAGAAAAGAGCGAAAATCCGAGCGGGTCCAAAGCGAATGAAGAAGCGCCCGTTCACCGATTTATTACGGGGGCTAATGAGCTCCGAATCCAAGAAGAGGCGAATACGAAAGAAGAAGAGGCGCCTCACTTCTCGCCTCCCAAAAAAAGACCGGAGGCTCCGAATTTCGAACGAGCAGTGTACCCGAGTGTCAAGCCGGAGCCCTTCCTCCGAAAGAAAGCGCCGGAACACCGAGAAAAAAAACAGATTCGAGCGATGAAAGTCGAACGGAATTCCGAGGCTCAAGGTTCGCGCGGCAGGAACGAAGCTCGGTCACAGAAGCATAAGAGCCAAGCGAAATCGGAGAGGATAAAGAACATTTCCCTGCTTCCGATCCTTCTCTACCAGGCAGTGATGCTCATCGCTCTGGGAGGCATTTCGTTCTATATCATCGAGACCTATGTGAATCCAAAAAAGATGTTGGCCGGCATCGCCATCATTTGGGGCCTCATCAATTATTTTGTCAGCAAAGAACTCCTTCGTCAGGCCACAAAGAACAGGGAAAAAAATGAACGTTTGGGATGGAAGGAAAAAACGGATAAGAAGAAGGAGAATACCGGAAATTATCGCACGCCCGCACTCCTCCCCGAGGATGAGATGCAACATGAAGAAACCGAACTCTTGCGCAAAAAGGAGCGAAATTCACTCTACCTCTTGGATTGCGACAAAAACGAAGCCTTTGCATTGGATAAAATGATCAACTTAATCGGAAGAAACTATGAGGAGGTCGACATTTTTATAGACGACAAGTCCGTGGGAAGATTGCATGCCATTGTTTCCTTTGAAAACGACCGCGTCTATTTGCAGGATAATGATAGTCTGAACGGTTCTTTTTTGAATGAAATAAAACTGAACAGTAATGATAAAACGGAACTGCAGGTCGGGGATACCATAAGTTTTGCATTGCGCAAATTTCGCTTAGTTGCAGACTTGTAGCAGGAAAAAGTCAGCAGGCTTTTATGACTATATTTACCATTTACAAATATTGAATAAATATAATAATTTTTTTTGAAAAAAGTCTAAACATTTTTCCGAATCAGTGGTAAAATAGTCCCATAGAGAAAGAAAAAAAAGATTCACAGTGAAAAAAGGTGAACATGATGGAAAAGAAAATATTGGATTCCCGATACCGAATGGAGGGAATGCTTGGTTGCGGAGGAAGCGGCTCTGTCCACCTCTGCACCCATCTAAAATTAAATATGCCCTGCGCGGTTAAAATCATCAATAAAGACAAGAACTTCTTTATGGATGCAAAAAACGAAGCCTTCATGTTGCGAGATTTGCAACATGAAAAAATACCGAAGGTCTTTGATATCCTCGAGGACGAGGAAACTATTTACATTGTGCGGGAATACTGCGAGGGACAAAACCTGAGAGAACGTTTAAACAGTCAGGGCCCCCTCTCCTATGAAGAAATCATCAAGGTGTCCAATCAGATTGCCGATGTCCTAAACTACTTTCACGAAAAAAATCCGCCGGTCATCTACCGAGATTTAAAACCGGACAACATCATCATCAACGACTCTCTCCAAATTAAGCTCATCGATTTTGGAATCAGCAGAATTTTTGATGCAAACAAGGAGGACGATACCAGATATATCGGCTCTCAAAAGTATGCCGCCCCGGAACAATTCGGGCTTCATCAGTCCACCATTCAAACGGATATCTATTCCTTCGGACTGCTTCTCTATTTTTTATATACCGCAGAAGACTATATGGATGTGGAACATCCCGACAAGTGGATCAAATTTTCGGGTTCTATCGGAAGAAAGCTGAAAAAATCTATCCTGAAAGCCATCAGCAGCAGCCCGAAAGACCGGCACAAGGATGTCCTATCGCTAATGGATGACGCTTTCATTCGCGCTTCCGCTTCGAACGGAACCCTTCCTCTGCCATCCCATCCTGCGCTACATCTCGGTTTCGGCAGCAAGATGAACATCGCCTTCATGGGCTTAAAGTCGGGCGTCGGCGTCACCCACCTTTCCCTCATGGCGGGGAAAACCCTATCTGAACTCGGGTATCGGGTACTTTTGTTTGATTTGTCTGAAAAGGGAGGACTGGAGAACATTCATGCGTTCCATCGCGCTTACGATGCCTTCGAAAAATCGAATGTCCCTCGTTTTAAATACGCCGGCTTCGAGATTATCACAAAAAATATCAATTTACCTCTCACCAAGCTCCTCAATATGGACTATGAAATCGGGATTTTTGATTTTGGTGCCTCTCATTCCCGATGCAACGACTTCTTAAAAATGCAAAACCAAGTTATGGTCTTGCCTTCCAGCCCCTTCGCCATTCGGGAACATGGGGATTTGATCCAAGACTTATCCACCTATAAAAACGTAAGCTTTTTAGTAAACCTCCTTAACAAGGACTTTCAAAGCATCATCGACTACTATATGATTCCGGAGGAATCCACCTATTCCACAGGCTTTTTGGATTTTAAAGAACCCTCTGCAGAAGATAGGGAGCTCTTTCTAAACCTGTGTCATATAAAAGAAAGAAACCCCAAAAAGAAGGGAATTATCGAAAAGTTGTTCCAATCCGTCAGAACGTAAAAATGCAGCTTCCTTTGCGGCGGACCTCGCGAGGAGGCAATCAAGAGAGCCGAAACGGCTCGGAAAAAAGCATAAAAACAGGATGAAAGACAAGTGAAATGCACTCAAAAAGATACATAGAAGGAAGGAGTTTTCATGAGACAAAGGATCAGAATGATAAAGATGCTGTCTATATTGATCGGCAGCGTTCTTCTCTCTACCCTACTCACCTTTTTCATTTTCGGAGTTTACCAAAAGAATAAGCTTATTGCGGAACACGAAAAAGAGATAGAGAAGTACAAAATTGACTTGCACACGAGCTGCTATGTCGTAAAAAAGGACGTGGAAGCGAACGCGGAAGTTCAAGTAGAGGACTTGCAGCCGGTGAGAGTTCCGAAGGAACTGTATACAATGGAACTGGTTGCGGATACGGACAAACTGAAGGAGGCCTTCTACTCCCAAGACTTAAAAAAGGGAACCGTTCTATATAAGAATATGGTCTATCATTTTGACGGCCTCGCGAGCGATCTCAGAAAATACGAAATCAGTTCTTTGCTTTTGCCCAGCGGAATCGAAATTGGTGACTACGTCGATGTCAGGATAAAATTTCCGAACGGCCTGGACTATGTGGTGCTCGCCAAAAAGAAACTCATTGCAATCAACAAGATGGAAGAAAGCGAACTCTGCACCTTACACCTTGACTCACAGGAAATTCTTCGCCTCTCTTCCGCCTTGGTAGATGCATACTTGAATGAAGAGACTGAGCTCTACAGCACCGTCTACCTGGACCCCGGCTCACAGAGAGCGTCGGAGGTCACTTATCCGAGTAATCCATCCGTCGCCAAACTGTTAAAGGAAGATGCCAATATCCTGAGCATGGCAAAAGAGAGGCCCCTTGATAGGAGCCTGATTCCGGGGGAAGGAAAAAAGGACGAAGAAGGCAAAAAAGATTCGGACAAGAGCGGTTCGGAAGAGAAGAAAGAGGAGCGCCAAAAGACGAACGCTTCCGATTCCGAAGAGAAGACAGAAAAAGAAAATCATAAAAAGACAGATATAGAGAAGAGTAAAAAGACAGAGAAAGAGAAAGAAAGCAATCCGGATAGTGAAAACAAAGAAGAAGAACATGTGATAAAGGGCATCGATATGAGCGAGAGCCAAACTATCAATTAACGGACAGATGTGTAAAAAAGAAAGAAAAGAGGTGCAACGTGAAAACGATTAGCGTCGTCGGACTCCCGTCAAACAATATCAGGATGTTCATCCTGGAGCTCGCTTGGGTGATGTCCCGAAACAAAAAAGTCTACTGCCATATTGGAAATCAAGACTTCTACGATTGTTTTTCCGAAGCTTCCATGAAGCTGACCGACATCGGAAATGTGACCCTCCTTCATCAGCTTGAGGATCTTCAAAGTCCCGAGCAGGATGCCTACCTCTTAAGCGATGAGCTGATGAGCAATGCGGACACGGTGATTTTTGCGGTGGAACAAAACATGTTTTCCATCCGCTACATCAATCGCTACGCCTTCATGGAGGAGCCGCCTCAGACCATCTTTGCGTTTTTGGACTTTATCCCGTCCAACTTCGACGACCACTACTTGAAACATTATTACTTTGACAAGAGACTCACCGTTTGTAACAGCGTCGATTTCTATTTTGAATTTGACGAAAAAACGAGACTCATGCAGATAGAAAATCAGTTCAATCGAATCATAGATATGAAAAAGTACCCTAAGTCAAGAAAGATAGAGTTGTTGAACTTATCGGACAGCATCATAGCGGATTCGGACGGGTGCAGTTACAAAGAATACTTTAAAAGTTTGGATGAGAGGTTATCGACATGCTGATTTCTTTTTGGTCCACGCACCACGGGCAGACCGGTTCCACAAACAACCTGATCGTTCTTTCGCTCGCGATTGCCCTGAGCGAAAAGGCAAAGGTGTTGGTGAGCCACAGTCAATATGGAGAAAACCAACTGGAAAGGGCTTTGGTATCCGATATCGACAGCTATATGGAGGACAGTCTGTGCAATTACGGATTGGAGCCTGTCATCCGTTTGACCAAGAATGGACTCCTGAGCATCGACAATCTCTCCGACTACACCATACCCCTGCTCAAAAACCATGCATATGACCTCTTGGCCGGCATCAGAAGAAAACTTGACGGAGCACAGGAAAACGCCGTCTATGAAAACGCCTTATTGAAATCGTTGGAGCTGGCGAACCAAAAATATGACTACGTCTTTGTGGACATAGCCAGCGGTTTTCTGAATGAGCTGAGCCGAAAAATCATTGACATCTCCGATTTGGTCGTCATCAACATCAACCAAAATCAATACGTATTGGACTCGCTGAAAAAATCGGCCTGGATCAGTCAAATCTCGGAAAAAGCGATGTACTGCATCGGGAAGTATGACCCTACGATCAAGGCCAATGCAAAGAACATTTGCAGAAAGTACAAGCTCGGCAATGTCATTCGCATCCCCTATTCTCCTCAACTGATCGATTTGACCAATCGGGGAGAAATATTGGAGCTGTTCGGCAGGAACATCCTGGACAACAAAAAAACAAAGTCCGAGTTTTTTAAAGAGGTCCTTCTATCGGCACGGGAAATCGTAAAAAAAGGAAATAAAAGAAAGTGATTAACATACTGTATGCCATCCTATTGCTTGCCACTTTGAGTCTGGTCTTCTTCCTCTTCCGGAAAAAGCAGGAAGTTCCGAAGTCGATCGAAGAAAAGATTGACGTGGATATCTACGATTTGATCGACTATGTCAAAACCGAAATCAACAAAAGTATGCGCTCCAACCTCAAAAATATCGGTTTGTCAGAGGAAGCTTACAAGAGACAGCTTCGAAATCGGAGCAAGTTTATGGAAGCGCTCAAAAAATGTATTTGGGGCTCTGACAATGACAAAGAATATGTTAAAGATGTGATATTCGATATTCTCAGAAACGGCTACATCAACGAGGAGATTGTAAACTCGGTGATCAGCTTTGAAAACCCGATCAAACTGACCGCAATCGATAAATTTGATATTCTCCTCTACTCTTATAAAAAGCAATACGGAAAAAACGCGCTCTACGAGCTGATTAAAACGTATCAGCTCGACAAGGGAAAACGCTCGGAAGACCATGCGGGCTATTATTATTCGATTGACGAAGAGGATATCCACCGAATTTATGACCGGGAGAACCCTTATTTAAACAGGGAAGACAGGATTAAGGTGCTCTCGCAGAGACTTTACCAGCGATACAAGGGATTCTCCGTCGTGGACGAGATCAGAGATATGAACATCGATGGGCTTTCCGGCGGGGTGTCCGGAATCTCTGCGGTCGATGTCATGGACGAGGGATTCGGCATGGATTCCGTGATTCGATTGCCTCGAAACTATGAAAGCGTGTGGATCTTCTTTGAAGGAAAGTCCATACACATGAGCTTTTTAAGCTTTGGGTCCGAAAGCGAGTTAAAACGGGTGTGCCAAAACATTTACAGGTATAACAGCAAGGGCATGTTGTCGGAGGATGTGGGATACAAGATCAGCGAGATGATGGACGGCTCTCGTGTGGTCGTCGTCCGACCCGATTTTTCCGAATCCTGGGCCTTCTTTGTCCGAAAATTCAGGATTAAGAACATCAAACTGGAAAAATTGATTACAAGTAAAGAAGCGGAGCTCCCTATCAACATGATTCGCTACTTGGCTAAGGGAGGAAGAATTACAGCGATTACCGGATCTCAAGGGTCGGGAAAAACGACGCTGCTGATGGCCATGATAGGAGAGATTTACTCCGCTCTCACCTTGAGGATTCAGGAAATGTCCTTCGAGCTCCATTTGAGAAGACTCTACCCGGACAGAAATATTCTGAGCTTCAAAGAGACTGCTAACATCAGCGGTCAAGCCGGTTTGGATGTGCAAAAAAAGACCGACGGTTCCGTCAACATCCTCGGCGAGGTGGCCAGTGACGAGGTAGCGGCCTGGATGATTCAAATGGCTCAAGTAGCAAGTTTATTCACCCTGTTCACCCACCATGCCAAGAGAGCGGAAGACCTCATCCTGAGTCTGAGAAACTCTCTATTGAAGTGCGATATTTTTCGAAACGAGAAGGTGGCTGAAGAACAGGTTGTAAACGTCTTGAACTTCGATATTCACTTAAAAAAGGATTATAAGGGAAATCGCTACATCGAGCGCATCACTGAAATCATCCAATTAAAACCGAAGCCGAATCTGAAACGAAGGTACGCCGAGCAGTCGGGAGAAGAGGCGATGAAATCCTTTATGGAAGACGTCAGCTCATTTTTTGAGTACCTAAGCACGGATAAACTCTTTGAGGCGCGAGACATTATAAGATATGTAGACGGAGAATACAAGGTCGTGAACCGAATCTCCAAGCACCAGGTACAGGAAATGCTCGAGATGATGACGGAAGAAGACAAAGTCGACTTTGTTCACTTCTTGGAAAGCTACGAGCTCTGTGAACAAGGAAAGGCGGTTTAACATGCTTCTCTTACCGCTTAGCATCATCGCATTGAGCTTGTGTTTAGCCTTGCTCCTACTCTCATCCGGAAAGAACAAGTCGACATTCCGGAAGATACGGATAAAAAAGAAAAAATTATCGAAGAAGGACGATAAAAAACTTGTTCTATACGATTTCTTTTCTCGTATCCCTGTGACGAGCGCTCTGATTCAGCGCTGTCTCCGCACCGTCAACCCAAGTTCAAAGATCAAGGATCGAAACAAGAGAACAGCAGTCGACTCGACCGTATATTCTCTCGTGATTTCTTTGTTTGTCGCCCTGCTTGCAAGCCCGTTCATCGCCAATTTCAGAGTTTTGATAACCGCCTCAATCGCCCTTATCTTCATTACCGTCAGCAGCGTGGACTATTTTTCCGGCAAGGCCAACACCAAGCTCTTGGAGCACATGGTGGATTTTCTGGACATCCTGCGGAACAAATATTTTGAGGCAGGAAACCGGGTGGATGATGCCCTCCTGGACACCATACAATCTTTGGACTTGGATCGACACCGGGACATCATCGATGAAGCGGAAACCTTGCTGGAAACCATTGAGCACCCCGAGAGCGAGCTCGCGCTTCGCGATTATTATCAAATCGCTCCCAACCGATATTTTATCCTGCTCGCCGGCCTCCTCTTCATCAATAAAGAAAACGGAGACCTGATCGACGAAAAGGGCTCCAGGTTCGCAAAATCCTTGACGGACTTAAGCGGGGAGCTGAAGGAAGAGATTAAGTTGAGAGACAGGCTGAATTTTTCCTTAAAGAGCTTAAACATCATCGCCATCCTCCCGCTTTTTGTCATGAGCCCCCTCAGGCTTTGGGCAAGCCAAAGCTTTTACCCTATGCAAAAGTTCTACGAGAGCTCGCTCGGGTTTCTGACTGAATTTTCGGTTCTTGTGAGCGTCGTACTAAGCTTTATCGGAATCAGCCGTATTCAAAGTTTCAGAGAGGATTTGAGCAGAACGGAAAACGGGGAATTCTTTCAAACTTTATATAAGAAATGCAAGAAGGTCGTAGACTTTATCATCCCTCCCAAGAACAGCGCAAGATATAAAAAAGTTAGGAGCAGGAAGGAAAAAGCTTTGGAATTCAGCAGCCTGCAAGTTCACTATACAAAAAAGGTCAGCGCCTGCCTGCTCGCTTTGATTCTGGGAACGGTGATCTCCCTGTATCTCTCAGGAATTTCCAAGAGAAGCATTCTCGAGAACCCCACCTTACCGGAAGGGTATTTGGGAGGCGAGGTCAGTGAAGAGGAAATGAACCGAGCGATCAAACGATCCGAGATGGACAAACGCTTTCTTTTATTTTTACTTGACGATGGAGATTCCTCAGAAGTGTTAAGGACTTTGGAGACGGAATACGGCCTCCTGGGAGAACAAAAAAAAGCGGCAATCGAACGAATCATTGGAAAGTATAAAAGCTACCGTTCCGCCCGGTTTAACCATTGGGATGTTCTGATCATCTATCTGATTTCCGTCCTGTCATTTTTTCTCCCCGACGCCCTGTTACTGATCAGACGGAGGGTCATAAGGATAGATGCGATGAATGAAATCAGCAAATTTCAACTGATTTGCTCCCTACTTTTGCACATCAGGCAAATTGGCGTCGACAACCTCTTGGAATGGTTGGAGCGCTTCAGCGTCATCTTCAAAAACCCGCTTCAGGAGGCGATTATGGATTACGATTCCGGAGCCGAGCTCGCCTTGAAAAAACTCAAAGCCTGCAGTGAAAATGACGACTTCAGAAAGCTCATCGAACACATGCTGAGCGCAGTCAATCGCATTTCCATAGAAAGAGCGTTTGAAGACCTGGATAGCGAAAAAAATTACTATCGAGAGAGGAGGCAGACCATCTATCAAAGGATCGTCGACAAAAAAATTTCTCTGGGCAGGATGATCGGATTCATCCCGACATACTCGGTCATCCTCCTATACTTCATGTTCCCGTTGGTGTATTCGAGCACCACGGAAATCGATATGTACTTCAAATTGTTTATGAAATAGAATTTGTTCCGTTTTAGCGAACACATTGGAAGGAGGAAACAATGGATAATAACATTTCTAAGGCGTTGTGGATCGGGATCGGAATCCTGTTCTTCATCGGTGTTGTGAGTTTGGGGCTCGGCATTTTTAACAAGGGAAAGAGCGTTGCAAACCATCAGAGCGATGCCCTCGGAGACTTGGAAAGAAGCCTGGCGGAATCGGAGTTTGATGCCTATGACAACCAGAGCGTGAGCGGGGCTGAGGTGCTTTCCGCGATCAAAAAGTACAGAGACAAGTCCGAGCTGATTGCAATCAACGTGAAGACAAAAAAAGAAGAGAAAACGTATCTGAATACGGCGAGTTTCTCCGATGCGTCCGTGAGCCTGGGAAGCGCAAAGAGCGAGAAAGACACCGAAAAAGACATTGAGGAAGCGAGGAAAGAGTCTTCCACTTCCTATATCAACCCGGTGGCTAAGTTTGATGCCAAACTCAGAAGAGATAAGAACGACGTGATAGCCGGAATCGTCTTTTCGCAAGAGTAATCGTAGTAAAGAGTGAGGGGTTTCCTATGCACGAAAGTTTATCCAAGTTTTTGAACCTGCTGCTCGCCCTTCTGTTCTTTGTCTACTCCTCTTCCCTGGCGCTCGAACTCGACGCAAAAATCAACTCTCTGATTGCGCACAGAGAAAACTCCAATTACCTCCCCTCGGAGCTCTCGCTCAAGTACAGCGGGGAAGCTTCCGGAGAAGTCCGAAGTGAGATGAAAGACAGGATGCTTTTGGCGAGTCTCTGCTTGGAAAAATCGAGGGCCGACGAGGAAGATTTTATCGTGGAAATTTACGGCCGGACCTTTAACTTGGCTGTTAAAGACGAAACCCAAGTAGACGTGAGGGACGAGTCCGGCAAAGAACTGAAAGCAAGGGACTTGATGATTCTTTTAGGATCCGGTAGGAACCTGAAAGTAAAAAGCTTCTATGAAAACTTCGAATTGACTAAGCTGCTTGTGGAAGAGGATTGATAGGCCCCTATGCAGCGGGACGAAAATACGGAAAAACGTATGAGAGGAAGACTATGAGTATAAAAGCGCTTTGGCAGATTTTAGCCGTCTTGACAGCTGTGGTATTGATGATTCTATTTCCGATCATGAACACCTTTGAACGAGAAGATGACCTGATTCGCCTGCAGATGTTGGATCAACTCGACTACTTTGTTTCGAAGGTAAAACAATCGGGGACCATCAGCCGGCGAGATTATGAGCTCTTTTCATCCAAGTTAAATCAACTCGGCATCCCCTTTGAAATCACGATCGAGCATTACAAGCAGATCTACGTTCCGGTCTATGAAGACCCTCTCGATTTCACCAGTTTTCATGGCAAAATTCAAAGGGCGGAAGAATTGTTTTCAGATGCGGAAATCAAGGCCCGCCTCTTTCCGATTGAGACCCCTGAGCAGGGAAAAGACTATACCATGAGTAAGGGTGATTACATCAGTGTCAGCGTGAAGAGCAAAGTCAAAAGCAAGCACCAAAAACTGAGGTCCATGCTTCTGGGCGGCGAACAGGAAGCGTTTTTCTATGCCAAATTGGGCGGAGTGATACAGAATGAAGCTAAGTAGCCTTACCGTCCTTTTCAGCCTCATCGTCGCAACGATTTTTCTGGGCACCGAGTTCAAGATGAGGGAACTGAAGAGAAATGAATACCTGGAAATCTACAACCGAAAGATCCTGGAACACGCATCCGGGGATGCCTGCACAAGTTTAAAAAGCAGCGCGGAAATCTATGGAGGAAGCATCGCCACAAGCAGTGAAATGGATGCTAATTTGGTGTTCGATACTTTTTTTAAAAGTATGAATTTATCCTTGGAAATTCACTCCGACGCCGCTAAGGAGGATATAAAAAAATACTTTCCCCTTCTCTGCGTCATCGAAAACGACGGCGTAACGTTGAGCTCCTATATTGAAGTCAACAGCGCTGACGGCGTCTTTGCCAAGAGGGTCGTTCTGCCAAAGTACAGATTCTATCTTGAGCATCATGGAATCCTCTACTATCCAACCCTCTCGGGCGAGGTGACCGTCGTTTACAGTGAGGACGGCCTGCTCAAGGAAGAAAGCGGAACGCCGGAGAGACTTCTCCAAAGGCCCGGCAGAACCATTGAACCGGAGTTCTTGAAAGAACCGAACGTAGATGCCTTAATGCAAGCGGTCATTAGAGAGCAAATCTCTCAGCTTATCAGTGAAGAAATCGAGCGACATGAAAGGGAAATGGCAAAACTGGGTCTTCACTATGATTTTTTTCTTCCGGAAGGATACGACAGCGCGCTCGAAGTGAACTCGCCCTGCTTCATTGCGCTCATGCAGGGCTACCCTCTCTACGGATCCGGAAAAGCTTGCAACACCATGAATCTGACAAAATTTGACATCGATTTGCAAGGATTCTACGGCGGATTTGTTGAGGACGGCGTCAAATACTACCTCCCCCTTTCCGATCCGAAGGCGAGCGGGAAAAGCCTTACGGAAGCGTTTACTGACGAGTTCTCGGCACTTCGCTCGGGATATTATAAATATGCACGTTAGAACCGTGAAAGCAAATTTAATTGTTACATTATTTTTGTTTTTAGAGTAGAAGCTTGTATATTGTGGTATAATATTCTGAGATAAAGCGAGGGAAGCGATTTGCTTTCGAGGGAGGAGCGGAGTATGAAATATCTGATTATTGGAGACAGTTCTACAAATCTGAGCAAGGAAGAGTGTCAAACCTATCACGCAAAGATTGCCCCTCTTTCGATCATGATAGATGATAAAGAATACATAGATAACGAAACTTTAAATCTGGACGAATTTCTCGAGCATCTCTCTACCACGAAGAGCGTCGCAAAGAGCTCCTGCCCGTCAAGCCACGCATATATGGACCTGTTTGAAGAGGACTGCGATATGACTTTCATCGTCACCCTCTCCGGCAAGCTGAGCGGAAGTTACAACAGCGCGGTTTTGGCGGCCAACATGTACCGAGAGTACCATCCTGATGCCAGGATTCATGTCTTTGATTCCAAATCTGCAGCGAGTTCTCAATACCTGCTCGTCAGAAAGATTCATGAACTCGCCGAAGCCGGTTTGAGTTTCGAAGAGATCGTTGCGGAAGGAGAAAAGTATCGTGACGAAATGCAACTGCTCTTTGTTTTGGATGACTTGAGCAACTTGGAAAAGAACGGAAGACTGAGCGCCCTCCAGGCCACTATTGCAAAGATGTTGAACCTCAAACTGATATTGAGCCAGGATAAGAACGGAGAAATCGGTTTTGCCCATAAGGCTAGGGGGACGAAAAAAACGCTTGCCAAACTCGTTGCTACGATGAAGGATTATAAAAAAATAGCAAGTGATACGAGAATCGCAGTATTTCACTGTGCAGCGCTCGAAAAGGCCATGGCCTTAAAAGAATCCATTGAAAGTATGTACGGTGAAATCAGTGATATTCGTATCGTACAAATGTTCGGCTTGAATTCCACCTACGCGCAAGTAGGCGGAATCATCATCACGTTCTAAATCGCCTATAACAAATGCATAAGGCACTTTGAAACCCTGCCTATTGCAGGGCTTTTCAAAGTGGAAAGCGACTTTTGAGAATCCGGCGAGCCGAGGAACAAAATAAATCTCGGAAGAGAAAGAAAATATTTGACATTTTTTGCCGGGTAGGGTAAAATTGACTGTGTTGTAAATGAGCATACGTGGTGGAACGGCAGACACGCTATCTTGAGGGGGTAGTGAGCTAACGCTCGTGCGGGTTCAAATCCCGCCGTATGCACCAGGTTATAAAAAAGAAGTGCGCGTATCGTTGCACTTCTTTTTTTTTTACCATACGATATCCCTCAGACTCAGAAAGAGCGGGTCATTCTCCCGCCTATTCCAACTCCAAGTACTCCTCGAGGAGATCATCCTGCTCCCGCATCAGATCTTGCTTTTCCCGATTCAATTCGTTAAAACGCTCCATATCGGTATAAACCTCTTCACTATACAGACCGGCTTCAATGCTTTCCAAACGCTCCGCAATCAGGTTCAGCTTTTCTTCAATCGTCCGCTTTCTACTCTCCGGGTTGATTCCGCCTTTTTTTACTTTTTTGGGGTTCTTCTTCGCCCCTTCGGAACTTTGCCTTTCTTCGGCAAGCTCCTTCTTTTTTTGCAGATAATAGCTGTAATTTCCGTGGTAGAGAGTCATCTTTCCTTCTTCAATTTCAATGATTTTATCGCAGACCGCATCCAGAAAATATCTGTCGTGCGAGACCGCCAGAACGCTCCCGTCGAAGTCTTTGATGGCCTCCTCCAGCACTTCCTTCGCATAGATGTCCAAGTGGTTGCTGGGCTCGTCCAAGAGCAAGAGATTTGCCTTTTCCAAGAACAGTTTTGCCAGGAGGACCCTCGCCCTCTCTCCGCCGGAAAGTGCGCTCACAGGTTTAAAGACATCGTCATTCACGAAGAGAAAGCGCCCCATCAAGGTTCTGATTTCCGTATTGGAAAGCTCCGGCGCAAAGTCCGATATTTCTTCCAAGACCGTATTGCTTTCGGAAGACAGTCTCAACCTCTGATCATAGTAAGCGTAATTGACTCGATAGCCGAGTTCAAAATAACCCGTATAATCCTTGATTTCCCCTGTCAGTATCTTGAGAAAGGTACTCTTTCCGCAACCGTTTTTTCCGATGATGCCGATCTTTTCTCCCGAATACAGGACCATGCTCGCCCCGTCCAAAACCTTTTTATCCCCGTAAGACTTTTCCAGGTTCTCCGCAAAGATTACATCCTTGCCGGAATCGTACTTTTTCTCAAAGTTGAGGCTCATTCGCTTGCTGCTCTCAATCGGCGCCTTCAAGTCATCCATCTTTTCCAAGAGCTTCTCTCTGCTCTTAGCCCTCCTCGCCAACAATTCGGTCTTTCGGGCCTTAAATTTCCGAATGATTTCCTCTTGGCGCTTTCGTTCCTTCAGGTTTTTTTCAAAGGCCTTCAACTCCGATTTAAGAATGTCCTCCTTCTTTCTCTTGAACGCGCTGTAATTCCCGTCGAACATAAAATACTTGTAGTCATTCAGCTCCAAACACTTGTTTGCAACCCGGTCCAAGAAAAACCTGTCGTGAGATACGATGACGAGGGTTCCCGCATACTGTTTCAGATAGGTTTCCAGCCACTCGCAGGCGTAGACGTCCAGGTGGTTGGTCGGTTCGTCCATCAGCAGAATCTCAGGTTCATCAATTAGAGCTTTGGCAAGCTTCAAGCGTCCAAACTGCCCTCCGCTCAGGCTCATAATACTCTTTTGATGCTCCTCCTGCAAAAAGCCAAGACCGTTCAGGATCCCCGAAACCTTGGACTTGTAAAGGTATCCCCCCGCCTCAGCGAAGGCCTCGCTCTTGGAAGAATAACTGTGCATCACAGCATCAAACTCGGCGCTTTCGTGGTCTATCCGACTCATCTTCTCTTCCAAGTTTCTGAGTTCCTCTTCCCTTGCAATCAGTTCCTCGTAGGAACTCAAACAGTAGTCGTATAACGACATTTGCAGGTCAATGTCATCCTGCTGGTCGATGTACTTCAGGCGCATATTCTTGGCGAAGTGGATTTCCCCTTCGTCAGCGTCCTCCAGACCTGAAATAATCTTTAGGAGGGTGGTCTTACCGGCCCCGTTGCTACCGATTAGAGCCAGCTTGTCTCCCTTGTTGATTGCAAAGCTCAAAGAGTCGATAATCTTTTCTCCGTCGTATATTTTTGTGAGTTTGCTAACCGATAATACAGTCATTCCTTTATTCTCCCGTCCTTCGCAGCGTTCACGGCGAGTTCGTCCGCCATATGATTGAACTCCAAATGCCTTCTGTACTCCCCGATTCCGAGCGGATCGGTAAATGCCTTCCGCTCCTTCTCGTACGATTTTTTTATCTCCGGCTCACTGTTCAAATTGACGTGGCCCTTTATTTTTATGAATTCGATGTTCCTGCATTTTTCGTAATGTTCCAAAATCGCTTCCCAGAGGTCACGGTTCAAAACAGGCTCCTTTTTCGCATTTTTCCAGCCGTTCTTTCTCCAATTCACGTACCACTTTTGATTGATCCCGTTTACAATGTAGGCGCTGTCCGAAAACACGCGAACCGGAATATCATGGCGCTTCAGACTTTTTAAACCTTCGAGCACACCCGTCATTTCCATTCTGTTATTCGTCGTGTTCTCTTGGTGCCCGCTGAGTTTTTTTATGTAGTCCCTGTATACCAAAATGGCCGCCCAGCCACCGAAGTTTTGTTCGGACTGGTTGTTGGAACAGGCCCCGTCCGTGTAAATATAAATCAAATAGCTCCCCTTTTTCTATCTCACGCCTTCTCCAAGCTACCGCAAGGCACTTCATTATATCACAGCTCACAAGTCAATCCAAACGAATTAAGCAAAGAGCTTGTTCCTCAAGCGCAGGCGTCAAAAAAAGAAAGCCAAGCTTACACTTGGCCTTCTTCTGTATTTACAAAATCGTAAACTCTTGATTGTCAAGACGAATCGGATTAGTACCATCCTCTTAGCTTCATAACTTCTGCAACCTTCTTAACAGAGATCATGTAAGCAGCTTCTCTCACTGTTACCTTCTTCTCTTCTTTTAGATCCCAGATAGCGTTGAATGCCTTCATCATTTCAACTTCTTGCTTCTCTTCTACGTCCTTCTCAGACCAGTAGTATCCTTGCAAGTTTTGTACCCACTCGAAGTAAGAAACCAAAACTCCGCCAGAGTTTGTCAAAATGTCAGGAGTTACAACGATTCCACGCTCTTCAAGAATTTTATCTCCTGCAGGTGTAACAGGGCCGTTACCTGCTTCACAAACCAACTTACAGTTCAATTTTTTAGCGATATCTTCGTTGATAGAGTTTTCCAATGCAGCAGGGATAACGATGTCAACTTCCAAAGACCAGAACTCGTCTGCTGAGATTTCTTTTGCATCAGGATATCCTAGAAGAGACTTGTGTTCGCTCATGTAAGCTTCCAACTTATCATACTCGAATCCGTTCTCATTGTAGATTGCGAACGTTTTCTTAGTTCTGAAGTCCCACTCACAGATTGCAACCGGCTTTGTACCTTGTGCGCAAAGGTTCTTAACAGTAAACTTACCTGCGTTACCAAAACCTTGAACGGCAACTTTTGCAGTTTTGATGTCGATGCCGAGTTTCTTAGCAGCTTCTCTTGTAATCAAGTAGATACCGTAACCTGTAGCAGCGTTTCTTCCCTGAGATCCGCCCCACTCAACCGGCTTACCTGTAATTACGCCGATGTGTTGCATTCCGCCGTTCAACTTCACGTACTCGTCAGTCATCCAAGCCATGATTTGACCGTTTGTATTTACGTCCGGAGCAGGAACGTCGATTTTCTCGCCCAGGTATCTGTGAACGCCTCTTACCCAACCTCTAGAAAGTTGCTCAAGTTCGTTCTCTGAAAGCTCTTTAGGGTTAACGATAACGCCACCTTTACCGCCGCCGTAAGGGATGCCGACGATACCACACTTGAATGTCATCCAAATTGACAAAGCTTTTACTTCATCAATTGTTACATCTTGGTGGAATCTGATTCCGCCCTTTGCAGGACCGATAGCAGTGTTGTGAGAAGATCTGTAACCTTTGAATGTTTTGATAGAACCGTCATCCATTTTTACAGGGATGCTGATTTCAAGGACTCTCTCAGGCTCTTTTAACAATTCATAAACTGACGGGTCTAGGCCTAACTTATCACAAGCACTTTTCACTTTGGCCTGGGCACTCTCTAACGGATTCAAATTCTCTTTTGACATTTTACATTGCCTCCTTTTGATTTTTAAATCGCTTTAACACGCCATTACGAAACATAAAGCTGTTTTGTAAAGACCATTATCAACGTGTTCTTTTCAAAACACTCGTAACGAGTTGATTATACCACAGAAATAAAAACTATTCAAAAGAATTGAAAGATAAAATTTAAAAACTTTCTTAATAAAATAAAAATAGCACTTCACAGTGCTATTTTTTTTATTATCTTTTTCTCTTTTTGCGTCTAGCCGCTTCAGATTTCTTCTTGCGCTTCACGCTTGGCTTTTCGTAATGTTCTCTTTTACGGATTTCAGCCATCAGTCCGTCTCTAGCGGTTTCTCTCTTAAAACGTTTGAGAGCGCTATCGATCGACTCGTTTTCGCCAACGATTATACCTGCCATTATATCCCCCCTCTCGTATCGATTCTAACATACTCCGAATACAGTAATTCCCTATACCCAAAGAGGAATAACGAACAACTAATTTACCTATATAAAGGCAAGTAAACGTGCCTATGCACAGAATTATATAATATTCACTTCAACTTTTCAAGTGGAATTATAAAATTCTTTCGGCGTCCTTGTCTCCCCTGCCGGATAGACATACCAAAACAACATCGTCTTTTGAAAGAGCTTTCGCAAGCTTGATGCCCTGCGCAACCGCGTGACTGCTTTCCAGGGCCGGAATGATGCCCTCATGACGCGTGACCATACGAAACGCATCAATCGCCTCCTCATCGGAAATCGATACGTAGTTCGCCAATCCCGTCTTATGGAAGTGGCTGTGCTCCGGTCCGACGCCGGGGTAGTCGAGCCCCGCTGCGATCGAGTGTACCGGAAGAACCTCCCCATGCTCATCGGTCAGTACAATGCTCTTAAAAGAGTGCAGAACACCCTCTTTCCCCTTACAAATCGTCGCTGCATGTTTGCCGGGTTCGAGCCCCAAACCGCCCGGTTCCACGCCGTATAAAGACACCTCGCGATCCTTGACAAAGCCGTGAAAGATTCCAATCGAATTACTGCCTCCACCGACTGCCGCTACGACAGCCTTGGGTAATTTGCCTTCCTTCTCCAAACACTGCTTTCTTGCCTCCAAACCGATTACACTTTGAAAGGTTCTGACCATCAACGGATACGGATGCGGACCGACGGCGGAACCGATAATATAAAAACTGTCATGGTAATGTTTGGAAAAGTCCTCCAGCGCGACATCTACGGCTTCCTTCAAGCCCTGCTCTCCAATTTCCACCGGAACGACATCGGCTCCCAAGAGTTTCATCTTAATCACATTAAAATACTGTCTGTCATAATCTTTCTTGCCCATGTAAACCGTGCAGGACATCCCAAACTGCGCTGCTACGGTCGCACTCGCAACCCCGTGCTGGCCGGCTCCCGTCTCCGCGATAATTCTTTGCTTACCCATAATCTTTGCGAGGAGGGCTTGGCCTACACAATTATTGATCTTGTGAGATCCCGTATGATTGAGGTCTTCTCTCTTAAAATATATCTTTGCTCCGCCAAGCACTTCGGTCAAATTTCCGGCAAAATAAAGCGGACTCTCTCTTCCGATAAACGTCTTTTGGTAGTATGAGAGTTGATAATGAAAGCTCTCGTCCTGAATATACTTCTTAAAATTTTGTTCGATCTCCTGAATCGGAGCCTTTAACTCCTCGGGTACAAAGGCCCCGCCAAACTCACCAAAAAATCCGTCGTGCTCGGAAATATGTTCCTCTAACATGTATGCGCTTGTCTTCATATAATTACCTCCTCTTTCTGTTTGCCGAAATTTCTGATGGAGAAGGCCCTAAAATATAAAAGCCCTCAAAGTCCATAACAGACCTTGAGGGCAGAATTTCAAAATACTGCGGTGCCACCTCAATTTATCCTCATCAGATACGAGCAAACGCCGATATCCTATCTCTGTAACGGGAGAACCCGTGTCCCCTACTAAAGTTTGCACTCGTTCAGTTTCCGCTCTTAGACCCATTCATACAAGCTCCCCTACTGCTTCTCACCACCCAGCAGCTCTCTGAAAGCTTCGCCTGTACTACTCC
>JAUMXH010000020.1 GCA_030529225.1 Bacillota bacterium
CCTCTGTCAACCAAACTGAAGACGGCGGTGTTGAAGCCCGGATTGGTACTGATTCCGTAACTGCCGTAGGCGTAGAGGAGGGTCGGGTTCGAGCCGTCCTTCTGCATGCCCTTCTTGTAAAGGACCGCCATAGGGACCTTGACGCCGTCTTTGGCCTCTACAAAGATCCTCTCGACCTCGTAGAGTTCGCTGTCAAATCCCGAAGGAATTTCCTGCACCTTCAAGACCTCGGTCTTTTTTGTTACGATGTCGTATTCATAGAGGGTGGCAGGCCTTTTGAGAGAATTGTAAGAGTACCTCACCTTTGTGGTTTTAAATTGAGGGTTGGCGCCCAAGCCGACACTGTAGACGGCTTCCGGAAAGCGTAAGGTCTCGCTCGCGTAAGCGTCGCCCGGCTTTAAGCTCATGATCTTGATGTACTTCAGGCCGTTCTCGCGGACGGTGCTGACCAGGTAGTCTTCAAAGAGGATGAAGCTTTCTATGGTAACGTTTTCGTCATGAGGAATCACTTCTTCCCAGGTGCTCCTGTCCGTGTAGGTGCCGAAAGGGGCCCTGTAGACCTTTCCGTTCAGGTTCTCATCGTCCTTGTAGCGGATGAAGAAGCAATCCGTATGAGGGGTGATCGCGTATTCCACCCTGTGCTCACGCGGCAGAAAGACTTGGAACTCCTCCTCCGGTCTGTCGGCCGAGACGTAGCGTTCTTCCCCGGTGGTAGCACTCGAGCTGTCAATGTAGATGAATTTTTTCAGTTTGTCCGAAGAGACGTAGCTGCTGAAGGTCTCATCTTTTTCTTCATAAATCAGAATCGCCTCGGCATCTGAAATCTTTTGCCTGTAAACCTTGTCCGATCTCAGCGCCGCATTGATCTTGCTGTAAAAGACGGTCTCACTGTCATTTGCGAAGGCGAAGGATGCGACCCCGCTCAGATGAAAGTCCAGGTCCTCCCCGGTCTCCAAGTTCTTAATTTTCATATCGAACTCCGCATAGGAGCCGGTCTTGTTGTAGAGGTAGGCTGCGAGCCTGTTGTCCGGGCTGATCGTGAAGCCGCCGAAGATAAAGGCGCTCTGACCTTCCGCCATCTTGTTCACATCGAAAAGGACTTCCTCCTCGGCATCGAGCGAGCCCTTCTTTCTGAGATATTCAGCGTATTGCTTGCCCTTTGCGGTCCGGACATAATAATAGTACCCGTCTTCAAAGTAAGGATAGGATTCGTCATCCTCCTTGATTCTGCCGATGATTTCGTCATAGATTTGAGCCTGGAGCTCCTCTGTCGATTTCATCACGCTGTCGGTATAGGCATTCTCCGCTCGCAAATAGTCGATAACCTCAGGGTCGCCCTTTTCTTTGAGCCAAAAGTAGTCATCCGTCCTGCTGATTCCAAAGTTTTCAAATGTGTTTGCCTGCACCTTGGCAATCGGTGCGGGCATGTAATCCGATTGTTTCATCTTCACCTCCGCTAACATGGCGTTTGTATTCCTTATCATTTCTGTTTAAGAGTTATCCTCAATCATTATACCACTGTTTTTCGATGAAACATACGAAAAAAGTTGGAAGATGCTTTCCTTAGATTTTGGCTTGCTGCAGTTTTTGATCGATTGCGATCGCGGCCTGCTTGGCGGCTCCCATTGCCAGAATGACCGTCGCCGCTCCGGTTACCGCGTCTCCGCCCGCGTAGATGCCCTCCATCGACGTTTGGCAGTCCTCCTCATGGATGACGATGCAGCCATGTTTGTTGGTCTCCAGGCCTTTTTCGACAGAAGTGATCAGCGGGTTAGGGGTGGAACCGATGGAAATCACGACGCTATCGACCGGGATTTCGTACTCGGAGCCCGGAATTTCAATCGGCCTTCTCCTGCCGTCCGCATCGGGCTCCCCGAGCTCCATCCGAATCACTTTCAGCGCCTTCACTTTGCCGTTCTCCCCGATGATTTCTACCGGATTGTTCAGCAATCGGAAATCGATCTGTTCTTCTTTGGCGTGGTGGGCCTCTTCCAATCTTGCCGGAAGTTCCTCAAAACTCCTCCTGTAGACGATGTAAACATTTTTCGCGCCCAGTCTTTTTGCCGTTCTGGCCGCGTCCATCGCCACGTTGCCGCCCCCGACGATGGCCACATTGTCGCCGGTAATGATGGGAGTGCTGAGCTCGTCCTTCCTGTAGGCCTTCATCAGGTTGACCCTGGTTAAAAACTCGTTCGCGGAATAGACCCCGTTCAGGTCTTCTCCAGGGATGCCCAAGAACTTAGGCAGGCCGGCCCCGCTTCCGAGGAAGATCGCCTCAAAGCCTTCCTCATAGAGGTCTTGGAAGAGGAGGGATTTTCCGATGATTACATTTTTTCTGACCTCGACGCCCAGCTTTACGACCTTGTCGATTTCCGCTTTCACCAGGGCTTTTGGAAGCCTGAATTCCGGGATGCCGTAGCTCAAAACCCCGCCGAGTTCGTGCAGGGCTTCAAAGAGGGTCACGTCATAGCCCTTGCTCGCGAGCTCCGATGCGCAGGTGATGCCTGCGGGACCGGCGCCCACGACTGCGACCTTTCTATGATTTTTTCGGATGTTTTGTTTCATGTCCGGATAGTTTGCCATGCAGTAGTCGGCGACAAAGCGCTCCAGCCTGCCGATGCCGACGGCCTCTCCGTTCTTGGTTCTCACGCACTGTCCTTCGCACTGGTTTTCCTGCGGGCAGACCCGGCCGCAGATGGCCGGGAGCCTGTTCTGGCTCAAAATCACTTGGTAGGCGCCTCGAATGTCGCCTTCAGCCAGAAGGTCTATGAATTCGGGAATCGGAACATTTACCGGGCAGCCCGATACGCAAGGCTTGTGCTTGCACTGCAGACAACGCTTCGCCTCGGCAATCGCGTCCTCTTCGGTATAGCCGATGGCAACCTCGTCAAAGTTTGTAATGCGTAGCAAAGGGTCCTGCTCCGGCATCTTGACTTTCTCTTTGGACATGTCGGGCTTGCGCCTTTCTTTTTTGGCTTCCGTCTTGTGGGCGCTCGGCTTTTCCAGCTGCAAGGTCATCAGTTCCTCGCCCGAGTCAAGCACGGTCAGGATGTCCAGTACCTCGCCCAGCTCGCCGGTCTTGAATTTGAGGGTCTCACGCAACTTGGTCCCGTCCGGCAATTTTTTTCCCAAGAACACGTCTTCTTCCTGTACCGGAAGGGTGTTCAGCCTTTCCTCCAATGACAGATAGCCGTTCTCCTTTGCTGCGGTGACGGCGCCGTCCAAACAGCTGCAATTCCTGCTTTTTTCTAAGAACTCTTCCATCGCCATCTTCTTTTGATTTTCCTGTTCGGTAAAGAAACGCTGCCTTGCGAGGAGCTCGTCAAAATCCACTTTGAGTCCGTCAAAGTCGGGGCCGTCCACACAGGCAAACTTTTGTACGCCGTCGATTCTAACCCTGCAGCAGCCGCACATGCCCGTTCCGTCTATCATAATCGGGTTGAGGGAGACGGCGGTTGGAATTTGAAGGGGTTTGGTAATGTTTACGACGGCCCTCATCATGACCACCGGACCGATTGCAATCACTTCATCATACTGCTCGCCCTGCTCCAATTTCTTTTGTAGGACGTCGGTGACAAAGCCTTTGAAACCGACGCTTCCGTCATCGGTGCAGACGTACAACCTGTCCGCAATAAATTTGCTTCTTCTGGTGAGCATCAGGTAGTCGTTGCTCTTTGCGCCGATGATGACGTCCACGCTGCTGCCCAGCTCTTTCAATTTTTTGATTTGCGGGTAGAGGGGGGCGATGCCGACTCCGCCTGCGATGGCAAGTATTTTTTTGTTTCCTTGGAGGGGGCTCGGAACGCCGAGCGGACCGACGATGGCTTCCAGCTTATCTCCTACATGAAGCATGGCCAGCTCTTGTGTGCTTCTGCCCATCACTTGAAAGAACATAGTAATCCATCCCTTGTCTCTGTCGTAATCGACGATGGTCATCGGAACCCTTTCGGAATCTTTGATCGGAATGAGGATAATAAATTGGCCCGGTTCACATCGTTTTGCGACGTTGGGTGCGTAGACCTTGATTTCGTAAATGAATTCATTTACCATTCGTTTAGATAAAATCGTATACATCGAACTCTCCCTTTGAACAACACAGCGTTACCGTTAAATCTATCACATCATTATATAACTTTTTTGTAATCTCTTCTATAAATCGCCAAAACTGAAAAGGGCAAAGGGAATTCTTAAAGCGATAATTAGTATTAGTTTGCGAGCGCTTCCATGAGTTGAGGGAAGCGGAGACGTCGGCGGATTTTTGTATTTGAATAGCGGGGTCTATGTGTTATAATAATTTGTAAACATACGATTTTTGAAAGAAAAAGAGGTAGGTATGAAATTTGACTTAAAGAGCAAGATTAGAGTGATTGACGATTTTCCGAAGGAGGGAATCTCCTTTAAAGATATTACAACCCTTCTACTGGAACCCGCGGCCTTTCATCAGGCGATCGACATGATGGAAGAGGAGTTGAAGGACCTTGATTTTGACATCATCCTGGGGCCCGAGGCGAGGGGCTTCATCGTCGGCGCACCGCTTGCTTACAAGATGAACAAGGCGTTTATCCCGGTCAGGAAGGAAGGCAAGCTCCCTGCCGAGACCGTATCCAAGACCTATGAGTTGGAGTACGGCACCGATGCGATGTTCATTCATAAAGATTCTGTGAAAAAGGGCGATAAGGTAGTATTGATAGATGATTTGCTTGCAACGGGAGGCACGATTCGAGCGCTCAGAGAGCTTTTGGAAAGTGTCGGAGCGGAAGTGGTGAAGGCCGTATTTTTGATTGAACTCACCGGCTTGAAGGCCAGGGACAAGCTTCCCGGCTTGGACGTTCACTCGTTGGTGCAGTACGAGTTTTAATAGGAGTTTACGTTGAAGATTAAGACACATCCGATGCATATGGATATCGGGGGAATTTCCCAAGGCAGTTCGTATTCCAAAACCATGGGGCGCTTTGAGTTTATTCTGCAGAATAAGCTCGGGGTCAACAAGCCGCAGAGAGTCCTACCTGACCTAAGCGCGGATTCCTCTGAAAAACTGACTCTGAAGGCGAGTGAAATCGTCGCGGATGTCAAACGGAAAAGTGCGGGGGCGGCAGAAAAGATCGATGCGTATTTTAAAGACACCCCGCTCAGAAACTTGGGTTCGGCCTTCGAAAAGGCCCAGGACAAGTATGGCGTGAACGCCTTCTTTTTGGCGTCCATCGCCGGCCTGGAATCCGGAAACGGTAGCAGCAGGATCGCCAAGGACAAGCGAAATCTCTTCGGTTTCGGCGCCTTTGACGACAGCCCTTACGAGAGCGCGAAAAGCTTTTCGAGCTTTGAAGAGGGGATTGATAAGGTTGCGAAGTACCTGTCCGAAGAGTACCTCCACGAGAACGGAAATTATTACAGGGGAAACTCTACGGAGGATATCAACAAGAGTTACGCAACGGATAAGAACTGGCATAAAAAGATTAACCGCATCATCGATAAAATGACCGAATAGAGGCAAATATGGCATATGATTTAGAGGACAAACTCGTCGTAGCAATTTCTTCCAGGGCCCTCTTTGATTTGAACTACGAGAATGAATTATTTGAAACCGAGGGACTCGAAAAGTACATCGCATACCAGGTCCAGCACGAGAATGACGTGATTCCCGAAGGAACGGCCTATTCTCTAATCAAGGGCCTGCTGAATTTCAATGAGGACTTTGAGGAACCGATCGTCGAGGTCATCGTCATGTCCAGGAACAGTCCGGAGACGGGGCTCAGGATCTTCAACACAATCGATCAAAAGGGCCTGAACATTAAGAGGGCCGCCTTCAGTGGCGGAGAGAGCATCGCAAAATATCTGGCCGCTTTTAAAGTCGACCTCTTTCTGTCGATGAACCAGGACGACGTGCAGGAGGCCATCAACGCGGGATTCGCGGCCGCCATGGTCTACGATACCCCGATGAAGTACATGCCCTCGGAGAGCGAACTGAGGCTGGCCTTTGACGGAGATGCGGTGATTTTTTCCGAGGAATCGGAGCTGATATACAAAAACCAAGGCCTGGAGGCCTTTGCGGAATACGAGAGGCAGAATGCGCTCAAACCGCTTCCGGACGGGCCCTTTGCCAAGCTTTTTAGGGCCTTGTTCGCAATCAAAAAGCGGGACCCGAGCAAGCTCAGAATCGCCTTGGTGACCGCCAGAAACAGCCCGGCCCACAAGAGGGTGATTATGACCTTTCGGGAGTGGGGCGTGAATGTGGATGAGGCCTTCTTTTTGGGCGGGGTGCCGAAAAATGAGCTCTTAAAAGCGTTTAACCCGCACATCTTCTTCGATGACCAGGAGACCCATCTGAACGATTCTTCCAAGGAGATTCCGGCCGCCAAAGTCTTGTATAAGTCGGAATCCGAAATCAACAAAATATAATAGTTACCATAAAAAAACTCCGGAACACTCCGGAGTTTTAATTTGCTCTTTTCTGTTATTGGAATGGCAGCGTTCGGTTCTAGTTGCCGCTCGCATCCGGAATTGCATCGACGTTCATGTTTTCAAGTTCTATCCTTGTCTGCATCAAATACATTTCAATCATCGATTTTTCCAAGTTGAGCTTGTGTTTGTCCATCATCTCATAGAGCGGCTTCACATTTTCACTCTCCAAGAAGTAGTTGATGATCTCCAAACCGTACTCTTTCATATACTTGATCATCTCCTTATTTTCAGAAAGGTAAGGGAGCATGTCCGCCTGTGACATCGCCGAAAGGTCATCGATTGTGTAGAACTTCTCAACATCCGCAAAGTCCGAGTCTTCCACTTGTTTGGTGAGCATTTCTATGTCAAATGCGAGTTCTCCGTTCAAAGACGGGTCGTTGACGGCAAGGTGCATTGAGTAAGAATCCAACTTGTTCTCTTCGTTGATTCTGACCACGGTTTCCACGACCGTGTTTTCAAAGAGTTTCATCATGTTGGGATCCTGCGATTCCTGCCTGTCCAATTTGGCAAGACTCTCTTCGATGCCTTTTTTCCAATCCGCTTGGAAGCCCGGGTCGTTGATGTCTGCAGTTGCGAGTTCATCCCTGGTCTTTTTTACGCGTTCTTCACTGTATCCGAAGGCTTCATAATCCTTCGAGTTCAGGAATTCTTCCGTGACCAAAAGGGCCTTGTCGAGGATGAGTTGTTGCAGTTTTTTATCTTCCTTCGCTTCGTTGAGCAGGGCTCTCTGCAGTTCTATATTCTTCTTCAGATCATAAGTGCCTTTGTACTCCGTAACCGCAATCGTTTTGCCGTCTCGCTCAACACTTTGGGTATCGGTCTTGACAAAGCTCTCGTTCAAATACTTGTCGTAAATCGGCTTGTAGTTGGCGAGGTCTTCACTGTAGAAGTCGTAGGCCTTCTTGTCGCCCAGGATGAGGTCAACATATTTGACGTAATCCAAGGCCAGGATAGCCTTCATCATCTGAATTTCGTTTTCGCCGCTGTCCTTGGTCAATTCCTGATACGTAATCGAAACGCCCTTGTCGGAAATCGCAGGAAGGGAGAAGCCCAGTTTGTCTTTTCCGGTCGCAATGAGGATATCCGCAAAGTCCCGATCATTCAGAAGCAGGCCGTAGCTCAAATTCACCTTCGGGATTTTATGATCTTCATCATATTTATAATACAGATTGTATTTGATGGTCATGTTGTTTAGGAGTTCGTCCAGAAAATCCACATATTTTTGATTCTCCGCACCGGACATGACGGATCCGAAGATCTTTTTGAAGTCGCCCTTGACGGTCGCCTTTGCATCAAAGCCCATGTTTTTAAGGGTGAAAGTGTTGAAGTTAGCGTAAGTGATGTGACTTGCAGCATCCTTAAATTCGATTTCGGAGCCTTGCTTTTGATCTCCGTTCGCGTTCGATTTTCCCACTTCACAAGCACTAAAGGTGAAAGAAAGTGCAAGGAGAAGCGAGAACAGCATCAGCATTTTTTTTAGTTTCATATTACCTCCTATGCCGGTTCTCCAATGATCGCTTGAATCGACTCAAGCTCATGCCTAAACATTCTACTAAAAATGATAGCGGATAACAAGTAGCACTTGTCATTCCAAAAGAGTTAACGGCAAAATGTTCCTCTCTATGCAGTAAAAAGGGAGAAAAAGATTTGAAAGAAATCTTGGAGAAAAGCGGCGCCGGTGATAAAATAAAAAAAAGAAAAGGAGGATTTTATACAGATGGATTTATTTACCACTCAGATTGAACTCATCAAGAAAATCGGTTTTCTTCCATGGATTAAAACCTATCCGATTAACCCTCTGACGCTCGTTGCATTTACTGTGATGTTCGGTATCATCGTTCTTATCATCAATGCGAAGGTGAGGAGACGCAATGCCGAGAGAAATTGGACCGAAGGCGATGCTCTGGTGATATTAAAAAAGCAGAATATGTCCTTTCTTCCCTTGGCGGAGCAAGTTCGGGTTAGCGATGTCGACGGAGATTTTGTGAATTGGTTTTTCTACAAAATGAGGCCTGCCATCTATTTGAGCCCCGGAAAGAGAGATTTGACAGTCTATGCGGAGTGGTCCAAGAGCATCCACACGCACTACAAAACCGACCCTCGAATGATTCAAGTTAGCATCAAGCCTGACGGGATTTACAGTTTGTATTACTTGATTGAGACCGGAGAGTATCTGCTCTGCGAGGGAGATGTCTATGAGGACGAAGCCTGGATGGACGCTTTGAAACCGGTCCACTTTGTCGGATAGCTCTTTTTCAGGATGTACTCAAAGAACAGCTTTCCATACAACTACGAGAAGAGAAAGGGGGAATCCGGTCGGGAGGAAAGAGTCGCTTGCTTTTTTTAGAATGTTTTTTTGAAAAAAAAAAGCCAATATGATATGATAGGCTATAAAAGAGTTACGGAAAAGTGTAGATGGAGCAGATTCGGAGGAGGGCTATTTTTGAACAGAAAATATAAAAGAGTTCTTTTAAAATTGAGCGGCGAAGCCTTGGCCGGAGAAAAGGGGTTCGGATTTGATCAGGCAACGCTGAAAGCGACTTGCGAGAAAATCAAACTCTTTGTTGATAAAAAGATCGAGCTGGGAATCGTAATCGGTGGCGGAAATTTCTGGCGCGGTAGAAGTTCCGACGAAATGGACCGGAGCACGGCCGACGGCATCGGCATGCTCGCGACCCTGATGAACGCGATGGCCCTCAGCGACACTCTGAGAAATATGGGGATCGAGGCGAGGGTGATGAGCGCGATCGATGTGCCGAAGTTTGCCGAATTTTTTGTGAAAGACAAGGCAATCGCGCATTTGCAGGAAGGTAGAGTCGTGATTTTTGCCGGCGGAACCGGAAATCCCTACTTCTCGACCGACAGCGGAGCGGCCTTGCGGGCTTGTGAAATGGAGGCCGACATTATCCTATTGGCCAAGAACGTGGACGGCGTCTACAGTGCCGATCCGAAGGACGATGCCAATGCGCTTAAGTTTGACCGCCTGACCTACAGCGAAGTCCTACAGAGGGATTTGAAGGTGATGGACCAAACGGCGGTCGCCCTTTGCAAGGAGAATCAAATTCCGATTTTGGTTTTTGCATTAAACCCGACGGAAAATATAGAAAAAGCGATGAATGGTGAAATCATTGGTACCATTGTGGAAGGAGAATAAAGAGATGACAAAAGCGATTATGGATGAATTAAAAGTGGGAATGGAAAAATCGGTCGGATTTTTCAAAGAAGAGCTCGGAACCATCAGAGCGGGAAGAGCGAACCCGAAGATTTTAGATAAGGTCATGGTGAATTACTACGGAACCGACACGCCGATCTCTCAGACCAGCAACATTTCTACCCCTGAGCCAAGGTTGATTCAGGTGAAACCGTTCGATATCAGTATGTTGGATCAGATCGAGAAGGCGATCAACTCGGCCAACCTCGGCTTTAACGCGACCAATGACGGAAAGGTCATCAGAATCGCGATGCCGGTCCTTACGGAAGAAAGAAGAAAAGAGCTTGTGAAACAGGCGAAGGGAATCGGGGAAGAGGCGAAGGTCGCAATCAGAAACTTGAGAAGACACGCCAATGACGAGGCAAAGAAACAGGAGAAGGACAGCTTGATTACCGAGGACGATTTCAAGAGACTCGAAAAGGAAATTCAAAAGATGACCGACGATTTCTCGAAGAAAATCGATGAACTTCTGTCACAGAAAGAGGCTGAAATTCTTGAAATCTAAGCTGGCGGAGAGTGGCATTCAACACGTTTCCATCATCATGGACGGCAACGGAAGATGGGCGAAATCGAGAGGTTTGGCGAGGGTTGCAGGTCACGAAAAGGGCGCTGAAACATTGAGAAACATCGTAGAATACGCGGGGCAAATCGGGCTCAAGTACTTGAGCGTGTTTGCCTTTTCTACTGAAAATTGGTCGAGACCCAAGGCGGAAGTGACCGCCTTGATGAGTCTCCTCGTAACCTTCTGTAAAAAAGAGACGCCGAGGCTACTCAAGAACAACTGCCGTCTGCTTTTTGTCGGAGACCTGGAGAGCATGCCGAGGGCGCAGCAAAAAGCGATGCGCACCGCTGTCGATACCCTAAAGGACTGCACGGGTCTCACCTTGGTCATTTTTATGAATTACGGCGGAAGGGCCGATATTTTGCATGCCTGCAGAAAACTGATGGCGAGCGGAATCAAGCCGGAGGATTTGCGTATCGAAGATATTTCCGCAAACCTCTATACCGCAGAGATTCCCGATCCGGATCTGATTATTCGGACCAGCGGGGAGCTGCGGCTCAGCAACTATATGCTTTGGCAGGCTTCTTACAGCGAGTTTTATTTTACCGATACTTACTGGCCGGACTTTGATGAGAAGGCTTTTAATGCGGCCATCGAGGCCTATATGGGTAGAAGCAGGCGATTTGGAGGGTTAAAGTGAGCGACTTGACAAAGAGGGTTGCATCGGCGAGCGTTGCGCTCGTCATTCTTGCATCCGTCCTGTATGTGGGCGGGCTCTTGTTTAAGATTTTTTTATTTGCCGTTTTGTTGTTGGGGACCCACGAGTTGCATCGTGCGTTTTCAAACAAGTTTCCGAAGCACTGTGTGTATGCGTCCCTATCCTTTGTGAGCATCTGGTTTTGGACCGTCTATTTGGCGGAGCGCGCCCCTACCGAAAAACGCTACTTTGTGCTGATGGTGGGACTTTCCCTCCTGCTTTCTCTGATTCTCGCCTCTATGTTTCTCAGCCTGGCTAAGGATAAGGAAAACATCAAGGGGCTTATGGCGGACTTACTGGCGGTCTTCTACATCGCCATCCCGGTCTCTATGTTTATGGTATTGTCCGATTTTGACATCCTCTACCTCATTCTGATCATCGCCTTTTCGAGCGACAGCTTTGCGCTCTTTACCGGAAAGGCGATCGGAAAAAGAAAGTTGGCTCCGTCTATGAGCCCCAACAAGACGGTGGAAGGCAGTATCGGCGCCGTGTTGGGGACCGTCCTCGCCCTGCTTATAGCCAAGCACATCCACTACAGCTATTTGAGCTATTTGGAAGTCATATTACTCGGCCTATTCGGCTCGATTTTTGCGCAACTTGGAGATTTGACGGCATCGCTCCTGAAGCGCTACTGTGAAATCAAGGATTTTGGCAAAATTATGCCGGGCCACGGAGGGATACTCGACAGGTTGGACTCAATCGTCTTTGTGACGCCGCTGGTCTTTCTGCTCCATATGGTCCGCCTGATGCCGGATATCGCGTCGATGTTGAGGTAAAATGATGATGAAACTTGCTATATTGGGATCCACGGGCTCCATCGGGGTGAGTGCAATCGAAATCGCCCTCGATCAGGGCTATGAAGTCGTAGCGCTCTCTTGCAACAGCAACGCAGAGCGCTTGATTGCGCAGTACCGTCTTCTCAAGCCGCGTTATTTGGCGGTGGAAGATCCGGTGGCCTATCAGATTGTAAAAGAGGCCTTGAAGTCGGAGCCCGTAGAGCTCTTGGGAGCGGGTGGGGCCAAGGAGATTGCCTCGATGCCGATCTACGATGTTATCGTGAATGCGATCGTGGGTTATGCGGGATTGCTGCCCACCTTCGAGGCGCTCAAGAGCGGAAAGAGGCTCGCCATTGCCAACAAGGAATCCCTGGTGGTTTACGGCGAAGAATTGATGAAACTCGCGAAAGAGCACGGCACTGAACTCCTCCCGGTGGATAGTGAACATAGTGCTATTTTTCAATGCTTGCAGGGCAATGAACAGAATGAGATTGAGAAGCTTATTTTGACTGCGAGCGGGGGCCCTTTTAGGGGCTTGTGCAGAGACGAGGTCCGCGGAAAAAAAGCCTCGGAGGCTCTGAAGCATCCGAATTGGAGTATGGGACGAAAGATCAGCATCGATTCGGCGACGATGATGAACAAGGGCCTGGAGTTGATTGAGGCCATGCACCTGTTTTCGGTCCCGCAGGAGAAGATTGAGATTGTGGTTCACCCGGAGAGCATCGTGCATTCGGGCGTCAAGTTCAAAGACAAATCATTGATTTGCCAGCTCTCCGCTCCCGATATGAAATTGCCGATTCAATATGCTATCAACTACCCGAGGAGGGTAGCGAATCCTATAAACGACATTGATTTGAGCGACCTTTCCAAGCTGACCTTCTTTCAGCCGGACTACGAGGCCTTCCCGTGTTTGAAGCTCGCGAGAGAGGTGGCGGTCAAGGGCGGGTTTTATCCCTGCATGATGAACAGCGCCAACGAGTTTGCGGTGGAGCTGTACCTGCAGGACAGAATCTCTTTTTACGAGATCCATTCCATCGTAGAGAACGCCCTCTCGTTTGCGTATCGGGGAGACCCTACGAAGATAGAGGACATCGTGGACTGTTCAAATCAAATCAGAAGAAAATTGGAGGAATTACATGGATTTACTAATTAAGGTAATCGCTTTTATCGTGATCTTCGGCTCCGTCGTGCTTTTACACGAACTGGGTCACTTCATTGTGGCAAAGCTCAACGGAATCGAAGTCAGAGAATTTATGATCGGGTTTGGCCCGAAGCTCTTTAAAGTACAGGGGAAGGAGACGGAGTATTCGATTCGTCTCATCCCGCTCGGCGGCGCCGTTGTGATGATCGGGGAAGATGAATTTGATGACTCTCCCCGCTCGTATTCCAACAAGCCGATCTGGAGAAGACTCTTGGTCCTCGTTGCGGGTCCGATGATGAACTTCATTCTCGCAATCATCCTGTTCTTCACCGCCTTTACGGTGAACGGCATCGCGACCAACAAGGTGACGGCGCTTTTGCCGGACATGCCCGCAATCGAGGCGGGGATGATGGCGGGCGACATCATCCGTTCCATCGATGAGAAGGAAATTAAGGACTGGCAATCGGTCATCAACACAGTTTCGGATTCCAAGGGAAGGGAACTCAAGATCGTGGTCGAGAGAGGGGGCGAGACGAAGGAATTTAGGATTACCCCGAAACTCGATCCGCAGACTTCCCGGTATGTGATTGGCGTCAGATCGAGCGAAACTTCTCCGGGCAACAGCTTTAAAGTGGCCTGGAATCAAACCTGGGACCTCGCGTACCGCACCATGGTCTTCATCCCTAAGATGTTTGTCGAGCCGGAACTCCTGGATCAGGTTTCAGGCCCCGTCGGGATTGCGAGCATCATCGGGCAGAGCACCGAGCAGGGTATTTGGGCGCTGGTCTATTTGACCGCTCTCATCTCGATCAGTTTGGGCGTGTTCAACCTGTTGCCAATCGTACCCCTCGATGGCGGAAAGATGTTCCTCCTGTTCATCGAATTGATTATCAGGAGACCGCTGAATGAAAAATTTGAAAAATATGTGAGTTATGCCGGTTTGCTCTTTGTCATCGGTCTGATGATACTGGCAACCTATAAGGACATTGTGAAACTTGTTCGCTAATCAAAGAATGGGGGTAGGAACTTGTTGCGAAAAAAAACGAAGGTCATAAGAATCGGTGACAGGTTCATAGGCGGAGCGCACGATATTCTGATTCAATCGATGTGCAACACCAAGACCGCCGATGCCGACGCGACCATAGCGCAGATTTTAAGGCTGGAGGAGGCGGGGTGCGAGATTGTAAGGGTCAGCGTGCCCGATGCCGATTCCGCAAAGGCCATTCAGCAGATAAAAAAAGCGATTCACATTCCCCTGGTTGCGGACATTCACTTTGATTACCGGTTGGCGATGGAATCGATTGAAAACGGAATCGACAAGGTCAGAATCAATCCCGGCAACATCGGCTCGGAGCGCGGCATCAGGGAACTGATTGCCTGTGTAAAGGACAGGGGGATCCCGATTCGAATCGGGGTCAATTCGGGCTCCGTCAACAAGGACATCCTGCGCAAGTACGGTAAGGTCTGCGCGGAAGCCTTGCGCGACAGCGCACTGGAGCACGTTCATATTTTGGAAAAGTACGGCTTTGAGGACATTGTGGTTTCGGTCAAGAGTTCTTCGGTGCAGATGACTTACGAGACCAACACCTTGCTCTCGCAAGCGCTCGAATACCCGCTTCACTTGGGGGTCACAGAGTGCGGGGCGAATCTGCAGGGGGAGGTCAAGGCGTCCATCGGCATCGGATCCCTTCTGATCAACGGAATCGGGGATACCATTCGCGTCTCAATTACCGGGGACCCCGTGACCGAGATTCCGGTCGCAAAGGAGATTTTATCTTCGTGCGGGATTCGGCAGTTTGGGGTGAACATCATCGCCTGTCCGACCTGCGCGCGCTGTCAAATGGATTTAAAGGCTGTCGTCGACGAGGTGAGCGAGCTCTGTAAGGGAATGGACGAGAAGATCAGCATTGCGATCATGGGCTGTGAGGTGAACGGACCGGGCGAGGCCAAGGAAGCCGATATCGGAATCGCGGGGGCACCTAACTACGCCCTTCTTTTTTCGAGGGGAAAGATCATCTCAAGACATCCTTATCATGAAATCAAAGAGGCGCTTTTGCGTCAAATCGAATTGCTAAGAAAAGAACCGTAGAACAGGTCGGAGGAAATTTTGGAACATTCACAATTTGAGCTTTTGAGTGCCGATTTGGAAGGCAAAACATTGATTCTAACCATAAAGAATGCCTCACAGATGAGCGATGAGGAGCGTTTGAGAACAAGGCGGGAATATTCCGAGTTTTTTCCGGACGTGGATGAAATCCGGATGCAGGATGAGGCGGGTTTGCTTTTGTCGTTCGGAGAGGAAGGCCTTCCTTCCGCGCTCGAGGAGGAATCGGAAGCTGCGAAGCCCGAGGAGGATCCGGACCGGGCGAATGCGCTCGCATTGGAAAAAGAAGCGACGGAGACGGTGAGCGAACGCGGGGAGATTCCCGCTTCTGAAAGCGCGCCTGCGCAAGTCAGAAAGTTTGTGAGTCATGGAGGTACGGAGACCTATGTGGAGTACCATTCCATTGACGAAAAGAAGCGCAAACACATCGAACTTTTGGAAAAGCAACGGTCTCAGGTAAAGAAGACCAAGAAGAAAAAGGAAAAAGAGAAGGACCCGAACGTGGTTTACGGATCTCATATTAAGGAGGATCCGAAACCCATTGCCTCGGTAGAGGATGAGAATTCGACCGTTTGCTACGAGGGAACCGTCTATTCTTATGATTCCAAGATTACCAAGAGCGGCTATAAACTGGTTTCCTTTTCCCTTGTCGACAGCTTTGACGGCATTTCCGTAAAGTATTTTCTAAATGAAAACGCGATGAAGGACTACGAAGACCTCAAAGACGGCATGACCGTGAGGGTGCACGGAACGGTTTCCTATGATGACTTTACGAAGGAAAACGCACTGCGGGCAAAATCGATCAACCTTGCGAGTCCCAAAGCAAAAAAGCAGGACAGGGCCGAGGAAAAGCGCGTGGAATTCAAGGTCCACAGCAATATGAGCCAGATGAGCGGCATCGATACAATCAGCAGCATAATTAAGACCGCCAACGCTTGGGGACACAGGGGCCTGGTGGTCATGGACGAGGGCGTGGTTCAGTCCTATCCGCAGGCGATGAACGAGCTGGAGTCCAAGAAACTCTCCGAGGACTTCAAAATACTGTACGGCTTAAACGCCAAAGTCATCGACACCGAGCTCCCCTTTGTGAACCTGGACGCGGACCTGGACTTTGATACGGACTATGTGGTCTTTGACATCGAGACGACAGGGTTGTCGTTTATTTGCGATGAAATCATCGAAATCGGTGCTTTTAAACTGGTCAAAGGCGAGGTGGTCGACAAGTTCATCAGTTTTGTAAAACCGAATCAGCTGATTTCTATGAAGACGATAGAGCTCACAGGGATCAACGATGAGATGGTCCAAGATGCCGATCCGATTGAAGTCGTCTTGCCCAAGTTTAAGGAATTTTGTGGAGACGCCATTCTCGTGGCTCACAACGCTGCCTTTGACGTCTCTTTTATCCAGGCCTTTGCCGGACGCTTGGGCTTCCGATTTGACAATCCCGTGCTGGACACCTTGGCCCTGAGCAGGATGTTTGTCAGCACCTTGAAGAGACACTCTCTGGATAAGGTTTCCAAGGAGCTCGGCGTGGTTCTGACGCGCCACCACAGAGCCGAGGCCGACGTGGATGCCGCTTCGGGAATCCTGCTCAAAATTATCGCGATGATGAAAGAACAGGGAATCCACAGTTTCTTCGCCTTGAACGAATATGCGAGGGAGCACTTGCCGTACTCGGCTTACGAGAGTCTGGACATGACTTTGATTATCAAGGATAAGGCCTACTTGCCGGCCTTTTACGAGTTGATTTCGGACTCTCATATCCATCGCTTTTTTAGAGAACCCCTCTATGACTTGAAGCAGATCAGAGCGATGAGGGAGGGGCTTTTGATCGGGTGCGCAGGTTTCAACAGCGACTTGGTCAACGCTTACTATTCCAATGCCGACGACGAGACCTTAGAGCAACTCATAGGATTTTATGATTATATCGAAGTCTACCCTCCCGCCTCCGTGTTATCCGCCGTAGCTGTGAATGAGAACAGTTTATACAACTACCTGCTCAAGCATTATCACAGTTATGTGGCAAAGATTTGTGATCTTTGCGAGGCGATGGGAAAACCCGTTCTCGCGGTCTCAAACGCCTACTATTTGGATGAGGAGGACCGCAACAAGCGAACCATCCTCCTGCACAGCGATCAGGAGCTCAAGCGACTGAAGCGGAGAAGTTCGGCCTGTCATATGCGCAGCACCGATGAAATGCTCAAGGAGTTCAGCTTTCTCTCGCGCAACAAGGCCTATGAAATCGTCGTGAAGAACCCTAACATGATTCTGGATCAAGTCGAACAGATCAGGCCGATTCCGAAGGGAACCTTCCCCCCTTACATGGAGGGAGCGGAGGAAGACCTCCGAAAGATGTGTTACCAAACGGCGCACGACATGTACGGGGATGAGCTGCCCGAACCGGTTGCCAAACGTCTCGATCGGGAGTTGAAGGCAATCATCGGTAACGGGTACGCCGTGATGTATATCATCGCGAGTAAGATTGTGAAAAAGTCGAACAGCGACGGTTACCTGGTCGGTTCGAGGGGGTCGGTCGGCTCAAGTTTTGCGGCGACGACTTCCGGAATCACTGAAGTCAACCCGCTTCCGCCACACTACTACTGTTTGGAAAAGCCTTGTCACTACACCGAGTTTGTCGATGAAAAGGTCTTTCACGACGGCTTTGACCTGCCGTTAAAAGACTGCCCGGTCTGCGGAAAGAAATTGCATCGGGACGGGCACAATATCCCGTTTGAAACCTTTATGGGTTTCAAGGGCGAGAAGGAACCGGACATCGATCTGAACTTTGCGGGAACCTATCAGGCACGCTCGCATGCCTATGCCGGGGTTCTCTTCGGAGATGACCACGTGTTTAAGGCGGGTACCATCAGTACCATACAGGGGAAGACGGCCTTCGGCTTCGTCAAGAAGTTTTTTGAGGACGAGGGCAAACCGATCAACTCGCACTACGCCAACCGCTTTGCATCGACGCTGGAGGGAATTAAGCGAACCACCGGCCAGCATGCGGGCGGCATCATGGTCGTGCCGATGGACAAGACCATCTATGATTTTTCGCCGGTGCAGTATCCTTCCAACGACGAGAGCAAGGGAACCATCACGACCCACTTTGATTACAGCACCCTGAGCGGCATCATTTTGAAACTGGACCTGCTCGGGCACAACGCCCCGACGGCAATCAAGTTGCTCGAGGAATATACCGGCGTATCGGCCTTTGACATCGGTTTTGATGACGAGGCGACCATGAAAATTTTCAGCAGCACGAGCAGTTTGGGAATTCGTGACAAGTCTTACACCGAAAAATCCGGCGCCCTCGGCATCCCGGAATTCGGCACGGTCTTTGTCAGGGGAATCTTGGAGGATACGAGCCCGACGACCTTCTTTGAGCTTGCCAAAATCTGCGGGGTCGCGCACGGAACGAATGTGTGGAACAACAACGCGCAGGACTTGATTCGCAATAAAACCTGTACCTTGATGGAGGCCATCTGCGTTCGGGACGAAATTATGACGCATTTGATTAAGTGCGGTTTGGAGAGCGAGATCGCCTTCAACATCACTGAAAAAGTGCGAAAGGGAAAGGGTCTCACCGAAGAACATGAACAGGTGATGCGGGAAAACAAGGTTCCGGAGTGGTATATCGAGTCTTGTAAGAAAATCACCTATATGTTCCCGCTGGCCCACTCGGTCGCCTATGTGATGATGAGTTTCCGGATTGCGTACTACAAGGTGCATTATCCGCTGGCCTTTTATGCCGCCTTTTTCTCTTCCAACACCGAGCATTTTGATGCGGAGCTCATTTTGGCCGGAAAAGAGGCGATTGATGAGAAGCTGAAAGAATACCACTCCTTTGCCAACAAAAAGGAAAAAACCAAGGAGCAGGGCAGCTTCTATGTGCTGGAATTGGCTCGGGAGATGCTGGCCAGAGGCTTTGCGTTCAAGAAGTGCGACTTAAAGAAGTCTTCGGCTGAACTCTTCACCATCGATGACAATGCCCTTTTGATGCCTCTCAAAATCATTCCGAGATTCGGTACCAAGGCCGCACAAAATTTGGTGGAGTATCGGGAACACAACGAAATTTATTCCGTGGACGACCTCAGAAAGATTGACGGGGTCAGCAAGGTTGCCATCGAAAACTTTCGGGCCATGGGAATGTTGGAGGACTACCCCGAGTCGAACCAGTTCACCTTGGAGATGTTTCTGTAAGTCTATTTTTTGCTTGCCCTGTTGCGGACGATGACATTGATTTCTTCGCCGAGAATCAGCAGGAGGGCGCAGAAGAACAGGAAGATCATCAGCAGGATAATCGAGCTCAGGGAACCGTACACCACCGAATATCGGGTGAAGTTGTTGATGTAGATTCCAAACAGGTTACTGATGATCACAATGCTCGGGGTCGCAAAGAGGGCTCCGGGCATGATGTTTTTAAAGGACAGTTTTTTTGCCGGAAGAACGTAGTACATCAGGCAAACAATAAAGAAGAAAAAGAGGATGTCGATCAAGAAAATCAGGGCCTTGAAGGTAGAAGCCGAAAGCCTTCGGATGCCGAAGGTATCAAATATTTCGCGCAAGAGCTCCAAACCCACACTGGAAATCAGGAGGGTAATGGTGAAGATGACGACCAGGCTGACCAGAAAGACCGCGGAAAGGAGTTTCTGCTTAAAAAAGCTGCGCCCTTCCTTGATGTCGTTGGCGATGTTAAAGGCCTTCACCAGTGAGGTAATCGCACCCGAGCTGATTAGGACCGAGGTCAGGAGAAGAGGGGAAAAGAAAGAGGTGGATATCTTCTTTGAGTAGACCAGGTATTCTTTTATGGTCGGAATCACGTCGTCCGGCAGCGCAGAAAGCAGTTTGTCGACTTGGTCGATGTAGTCGATGCCGAGCACGGTCAGGAACATAAAAATCAAAATGATGAACGGAAAAATCGCCAGCATCAGGTAGTAGGCACTCTGAGCCGAATACGAAATGACGTCATGGGCCATGATTCTTTGATACAGTTCGTTTTCGCTAATTTTTGTCAGCAGCTTCGTAATTCGCTTCTTCATTGGAGCATCTCCTATCTTGTTTTTTTTGCGTGCGTTCTTCCACAGGCGGTCTTTCTATTTATCTTACCCAATAAAAGGGGACGAGATTCGACTTTTGCTCAGAAAGTCCGATTGGATGGGAGGCATACTGAGAAATTTTACCTGTTTGTTAATTTATTCCTAAAAAAGAAATGATTTTTTGATTTTTTTTTGCTATAATACTAGCGACTTAAAAAACATTTATCGGAAATGTGAGACGGAAGAAAGGTGGAATTATGAAGTTGAATTACAGATTGCAAGGTTTCGTAGCGGGCTTGCTCGTGATGATGATTGCCTTCGGCGGCGGACTCTATGCAAAGACCGCGTTCGAAAAGATCGAGGTCAAGTACGACAACATCGAGGTATATAAAGACAACTCGTTGCAGGTGATGAAGGACGCGCAGGGCAATGTCTTGGAACCGTTCATCTATCAAGGAACGACCTATGTGCCGGTCAGAGCGGCTGCAGAGATGGCGGGCTTGAAAGTGGAGTGGGACGGCGCCAAGAAGAGAATCAATTTTTGGGATAAAGAGAGCAAGGAAACCGCGTATCTTGTTGATGTCTGCCCTCCATTTGCAGGAAACAACTATCGATTGTTTGCAAAGAAGAACGAGAAGTTTATGATGGGTTCAAAAGAGTATATGAAGGGAATCGAGTTAGAATACCTGTCTTTATTTGGACAAGGCAATGTCTATTTCAATTTGAACGGGGAGTATTCAGAGATTACGATGATGATGGGACCGACTTCATCGAAGGCGGGCCATTTAACCGATGTTGAGATTCTATTAGATGATAAAGTTGTCAAAGAGATTAAATTCAAAGATGGAGACCTTCCACAAATGGTAGTTCTTCCTGTGAAAGGGGCTTTGAAACTTGAAATCAAAGGGACAGCGACCGGCGAGTACAGTAAGGGTTTGAGTATCGGAATCGGCGATATCAAAGTCAAGTAAGAGAGTTTACTCCAATCACAAATAGAGGTTTGGAAGGCGGGAAAGCGGCTTAGCTCTTTTCCCGCTTTTTTTATTGATACAGGTCGGCTTTCCTTCAGAATCTTCGCTTAGAAGGCGGATTTTGTGGTATAATTTGTGGTAGACATTCCAAATAGAACAAAGCGGAGGGCAGTATGATAGACTACAATTTGATAAAGGATGACCTATATGAAGCGGTGAATCGAGAGTATCTCAGTAAGGTGGAGATTCCCTCAGACAGAAAATCCATAGGTGCCTTTGTCCGAATCGATATGGAAATTGAAAAACAGCTTTTACAGGACTTTCAAACATTGGATTATGAGGATCCTTATGTCAGCGAGGAGATGGTTCATTACCTGAATTTTTATCGTTCCATTGTGAACGGAAAGAATAAGGAGCTCTATGCCGGCCATCCGGTCTATGCGATGATAGAAAAAATTCGGGGCATCCAAGGCAAGGACGACCTGAACGCGGTGCTGGCGGAGCTTCGGGAACAGGGCTTGGGTGCGATTGTAAACAGCTTCGTGCATGCGAGCTTTCAGAATTCGGATTGGAACATTCTCTACCTTGACGTGACCGACAACATCCTTCCGAGTAAAGAGTACTACTTGGATCCCGCGTCCAAGCAACGCTTTCTGACTCTTTTCCGAGAGACCATGTTGCAGATTTTTGACAAGTTCGGTTTGGAGGATGCGGAATCCATCCTGGATGCGGCCTTTTCTTTGGATGAAAAAATCGTGGAGTATGTGAAAAGTTCCGGCGAGCTGGCGGACTACACCAAGATGTATAACAGGGTCAGCCTTGAGGAACTGAACTCTTACAGCGACTTGATCGACCTGGAATCCCATATCAGGCACTTCGTTCGAGTCGAATTGGGAGAACTCTCCATCACACAACCGAGATTCTTTGAGAATATGAACAAATTGTTCCGTTTGAGCAATCTGGAGGAAATCAAGGCCCTGATTCTGGTGAAGTTTGTCTATCGGGTGAGCGATCTCTTTGGCGAAGACTTGAGGCATCTGAAGGAGTCCTATGCGAACGCAATCTTGGGAATCAAAGAGGTAAAGAGCTTGGAAAAGTTTGCCTACACCAAGGGAATGCAGCTCTATTCCGAGGTGGTTGGAAACTACTATGCGAGCAAGTACTTCGGCGAGGAAGCCAAGAAGGACATCCATGATTTGGTGCACAAGATTATCGCGATGTACCGAAAGCGATTAAGCGAGAACGAGTGGCTTCAGGAGGAGACCAAGAAAAACGCTATTTTGAAGCTTTCTACGATGAAGCTGATGCTCGGCTACCCCGACAGGACGCAAGAGGTCTACAGCAGGATCAAATATGATGAGAATCTGACGCTTTACGAAAACTATTTGAATAACTGCAAAGTGTTTCAGGAGCATGGATTCTCGAAGTACAATCAGCCGGTGGATCACAGCATTTGGGGCATGCCGGCCTGCATGGTCAACGCGTACTACAACCCGACTTCCAACCTGATCTGTTTTCCGGCCGCCATTCTGAACGAGCCCTTCTACAGTTTGAAGCAGAGCAAGAGCGCGAACTTTGGAGGAATCGGAGCGGTCATCGCCCACGAAATTTCGCACGCCTTTGACAATAACGGGGCCAATTTTGATGAGAACGGCAATCTCAAAAACTGGTGGACGGAACGTGACTTTGAGGCCTTTAAAGGCTTGACGGAAAAGATGATCCGACAATTTGACGGTTTGGAAATCTATGGCGGAACGGTAAACGGAGAGCTGGTGGTCTCGGAGAATCTGGCGGACGTGGGCGGTCTCGCCTGTGCGATTGCTTGTGCAAAGGAAGAAGAAAACTGTGACCTGGCCGAGCTCTTTATCAATTTTGCAAGGATTTGGGCGTTTAAGGCGAGCGAGGAATATATGTCCCTCCTTTTAAAGACCGATGTGCATGCGCCGACCAAGTTGAGGGCCAACATCCAATCGGCAAACATGGATGAATTCTATGAAACCTTTGATGTGAAAGAGGGGGACGCTATGTTCATCCCGAAGGAAGACAGAATCATCGTCTGGTAATGACAGAGTTGGGCCTTTCCTAACAAGAGGCCCGTGTGAATGTAGAATAGAGAAGTTTAAAATGCAATTTATTATAATGAAATGTTTTCTTGCCCTGCTCTTTCTTTTTGCGGGAGAGAAGGACCTGCAGCTTGAGGAAGCGGCGGGCATCGATGTTTGGAGTGCCTTTCGCGACATCGTTGCAATCAAGGAAGGCGAGGGGTATTACCTGTTTTTGAATCGAGCGGGAGATTTGTACTCGCTTGGAAAGGGAAGCTGGGAGAATCCGGATGCGCCTCCGAAAGACCTCTATGAGATGCGAAAAATCTTTGAACATGTCGCTTCTTTTTCGGAAGGAGAGGGACAATTGTTGATTTTGACCGAGGATCGGGTCCTTTACGGCATCGGGGCAAACGAGACTTATCAACTGGGAACGGGGGATACGGACTTTGTGGAGGAGCCGATTGAGCTGGGCCGCGGCATCCGGGCCGCGTATGCCGGCGACGGCTTCAGTTTGTCTCTGAGCGAGGAGGATGCGCTTTATGCCTTCGGAACAGTGGACTTTGACAAGTCCGGCCTGCTTCCGCCGAGGCAGTTTCCGGTCCCGACCCTGCTCTTGAGTGATCAGGAGGAGATAGACCCCGAGCTCGTTCCGCAGGCGGTTTCGGATATGCTGCGGAGAGAAGAGGAAGCCGAACTTGCGCGCAGAATGGAGGAAATTGCTCAACAGACATCCTCGGGTGAGGGAAAGGTCATTGCCTTCACCTTTGATGACGGCCCGTCTTCGCATACTCCGGCTCTTTTACAGGAGCTGAAAAACTATGATGCGAAAGCCAGCTTTTTTGTTCTGGGATCGAGCGTGGCCAAGCGCAAAGAAATCTTGCAGCAGATTGTGGATGAGGGGCACGAGATTGCTTCCCATACTTACCATCATCCCCAGCTGACGAAACTGAGCGATGAAGCCGTGCTCCAAGAGATTGATTCCTGCGATGCGATCATCCACGAGGCGGTCGGCGTGAAACCGAATTTGTTCCGCCCCCCTTACGGTGCCTATGATAATCGCGTCCTCTCCTTGCTTGAATCGAGAGGAAAGGCCGTGATTATGTGGAGCGTGGATACCTTGGATTGGAAATATAGGGATAAGGACTATGTCAAAAACTACATTTTGAATCACTCCAAGGACGGGGACATCGTCCTGCTCCATGACGTTCATCGCAGCAGCGTGGACGGCTTCATAGAAGCGCTACCGGAATTAAAGGCGAGGGGCTTTCAGCTCCTCACGGTCTCGGAGCTCCTGCAGTGGAAGGGACTGGAGGCGGAGGCCGGGAAAGTATACAGGTAATCAATTTTTACTTGATTTATCTTGAAAAAAACCTTATAATGGCCCTCGTTGGCTTTGGAACACAAAAAAGAAGCAAAATCCGTCCGCCGACAGGGCGAGACGGCCGGGCTTCTCGACACATACAAAGGATAGAAGGAGAAAATAGAGATGAAGGATAGCAAGACGGAACTCTTGGTGATGCAAGGACTGGTGGCGGGATTATACGCCGCATTGACTTGGGCGCTGCCCGCGTTGGCCTTCGGACCGATTCAGTTTCGATTGGCGGAGGTGATGACCCTCTTGGCGTTTTATAACAAAAAGTTCATTCCGGGCCTCACCGTAGGCTGCGCGATTGCGAACATTCTGTCTCCCTTCGGCATCTACGACATCCTCTTCGGGACGCTTGCCAGCCTTCTCGCTCTGATCCTGATGAGCCGAACCCGAAACCTTTTCCTGGCGTCACTGATGCCGGCGCTGATGTCGCCGATTATCGGATTGGTCATTCTTTTGACCAGCACGGAACCGGTCGCCTTTTTCCTGATCACCGGTCAGATTATGATTTCGGAGATTTTGGTGGTGACGGTGCTGGGGATTCCCTTCTTTAAGATTCTCTTGCAGAATCACAAAATCAATCATTACGTTGCAAAATAAATAAAAGAAGCAATTAAAAAGCCCGGTACACAGCCGGGCTTTGCGTTTTGTCTCACTGATTCCGTTCGTTCAGGAAGCGCTCCATTTCATCCATGGGGGCGGACTTTATAATCTTTTCACACCATCTGTGCCTGTGGTGCTCGTACATCGGGTCATAATACTCGACCAAAAGGTACTCGATCCACTTTTTATGAAGAGAGGGATCTGACGCTTCGGCTTTGTCAAAGTAGGCAAGGCAGGTCGCCAATCTTTCGGGGCCCAATTTCTTCTGAATTTTTAAGACCTTCTCACGCAGGGCACTCCGCCACAGCTCTTTGCCTTTCTCGAATCCGTAAGCGCGTCGGTATTCCTCTAAATCCTTCGTAACATAGTCATCAAAGGTAAACTGAACCCTCTCTTCCATGCTGCTCTCAAGGAAGACGTAGGGGGCCGAATGCATATACTCAAAGAACTCGTTCGGAATCTGCACCTTGCCGATACCCTTGCTCTCGCTCTCAAAGGCGATAAACTTGGGATTCTTCTCCTGCATCCGAATCATTTCCACGGCCAACCGGTTTTCAAAATTTGCCTGCGAGGGTTGTTCGTGCAGTCTGCCGCCGAATGCGGAACCTCTGTGGTAGGCGATGCCCTCCAGGTCGATTGCCATGCTCAATCTTTTGATTAAGACCGTCTTTCCCGATCCGGTGTTGCCGCTTACAATCAGGGAAGGAATGCGAATATTCTCCGGAAGCAGGGCGCGCATCAGGTACTGACGGAAGAGTTTGTAGCCTTCCTCAAAGCGTCCCAAGTCGTAGCCCAAATCTTGCCTGATCCACTCTTGGCTAATCTTTGAGCGATTTCCACCCCTGGCACACATAACGACGATGTCCGGATTTTCCTCTATAATGTTCTTCCAAGCTTGCAGGATGCGCTCTTTCTTTTCGCCGCAAACGAGCTTGTGCCCGAGTTCAACGGCAGCTTGGGTCCCGTTCTCTTTATGCCGAATCCCGACCAAGTGCCTGTCCTCATCGTCGAGTAGGGGAGCATTGATGGCGCCGGGGATGTGCCCTCGCGCGAACTCTCCCGGACTTCTCACATCGAGAATCGCTCTGCCTGACAAGATATGCTCTCTGTAGTTCTCGTCCCTTGCTTCTATTAACCTGTATTCCATATTGTCCTTCTTACTGTATCCGTCTGTACCGTGATCGATGGATGAGACCATGCGATGAAAAACATTATAACACTTTTAAAAAAATAGTGCAATTTCAAAGTAAAGTATGGTAAAATGATAAGCAAATGAGAAAGCGTAGTGGAAATAATGGTTGAAAAACAGGCAAAATATTCGTTCCTAAAGAACTACATTCTAATTCGGAAAGACAAAAGCAATCCAAAAGAGGCCACTCAGAACCGTGACAAAATCCTGATTCTGTCATCGTTCTATGCCATCGCGCTTAACTTGATTCTCGGCTTATTGAAAATAGGAGTCTTTCTCTTTACCTCATCCATTTCCATTCTTGCCGATTCCATTAACAACTTGAGCGACTCGTTCTCTTCGTTGATTCTATACATCGGCACCAAGCTCTCGGCAAAGGAGGCCGACGAAACCCATCCTTACGGTCATGGGAGGATTGAATACATCAGCGGTTTCCTGATTGCGGTGATCGTCTTAATCATGGGTCTCAGCTTTATGAAGCTGTCCGTCAATAAGATGATAAAGCCGGAAAGCTTGCGGTTTTCGACGCTCAGCATCGTGATTATGCTGATAACCGTCTTCGTGAAACTCTATATGTCCATCTTCTTTGACCATGTTTCCAAGAGCCTCGATTCCATTCCCGCCAAGGCGCAGTCCAGAGATTATATAGGGGATGCCGTTATAACGACGGTCATTTTCGTATCCATGCTTGTAAACCGCGTTTTCGGCATTGTGATCGATGCCTATCTCGGGTTCCTGATCAGCCTTTACATCATTTACCTGGCCTACGGTTTGATTATGGATGCGATCAGCGACATGATAGGGAAGGCCCCTAAATTTATGACGGAGCCGATCCGCGAACGAATCATGCAGTATGACGGGATAGAAGTTGTATGCAACATGGTTCTGGCGGACTTCGGGCCGAAGCGAATTTATGTCACAGCGGTAGTGGGTGTTGACTCCAAGAAAAGTTTTATAGAGACACATGACATGCTCGAGCAGATAGAGAGGGAGGTCAGCAAGGAGTTTAACTGCACCTTGACCTTGCGCGCAAATCCGGTTGAAGCCGAATGTTTGGCGTGCCATAAAAAGTTTTATTAGCCGAGTCGGAGAGAGAGGCATTTATTCCTTAAATATAAATTTAGGGAATAAATGCATTGTTTCTTTTCTATGTTCCATATTCCGTCCTTTTGACCATAGCCGGATCCGATTCCGGCGGCGCTTTCTGCGCATTTCCGACAGATTGGATTAGGAACGACAGACGCGGAATTCCCATTAAAAAATGGCCCGCGACCGCATTTGATTTACGCTTCGGACCATTCTTTGTATTTTTTATTATAAGATAGTTACAGTTTGTCGATATCGATCTCCGAAAAGTTTCTGATGTAAAAACTGCTGATGCTCTTGATTTCTTCGGTCTCATGTTCGTTCGACTTGTCGTGCACGCCGACCGGAATCAGGTTCAGCTCTCTGGCGTTCTTCAGCGCATAGATTGCATCATCAAAGACATAGGTGTTCTCCGGCTTTGTGCCGAGCGCCTTTAATGACATTTTAAAGAAGTCCAAATCGCTCTTGTCTACGCCTAAAATATCCGGTGTAAAAATGTGGTCCATATAGTCGTAGATGTTCAAACGCTTTGTCAGCGGCAGTACGTATTTACTTGGCGTTGCCGTTGTGATGCACATTTTAAACCCGTTTTCCTTCAGTTCTTTGAGCTTTTCCAGCACTCCGTCCTTGATTTCGAAGAGCTCCGAGTAGCTCTTCATCAGCACATTGTCCATATAGGCAAAGACATCCGAAAAGTCGATCTCCGGCCCGTAGACTTCGTTCAGAATCTTTTCCGTCTCGGTGACCGGAGCCACTTTGAGTTTCTCACTGACGATGGGTCGGTAATCCAAATTCTTGTCATTCAGGTACTTGATGTTGAGATTTGTCCAAAAATCCATTGAAAAAATCATCGTTCCATCCAAATCAAAAAATATTCCCTTCAAATTGATTCTCCTAGCTATATTGTCTCATTCCGCAATTCTAAAAATTTATGTATTGCCTTTCATTATAGCAAAATTTCGGGAAGAAAAAAACAAATCTTTTTTGTGTGACAGAAAGATTACTCTTAGTTGTCAAGACATATGTTACACTTAGAGAAGTATTCTGATACAACTTG
>JAUMXH010000021.1 GCA_030529225.1 Bacillota bacterium
ATTCAGCTTTAATCAATCATCACACGAAAACCTGATACATCCATCAAAGATATACTTTATATCAAAAAAATGGTAGAATACCATATAATATTTAGTAAGAAAAGGTTGTTAAAGGTGACGGAGGAACAGATAAATGAATCGTATTCCAATAGAAAAACTATATAATCCCCAATATGAGCTGCTTTCCGTAGATGAGAAAAAGGACTTATTACATAAGATTGCGGAGAGATATCATTTAGAATTGATGTCTTTTGGAGAGTTTTCCGCTTTTGAAAAAGCAACCTATACAGCCGTATATCGTTCCAAAGAGGACATCGAGTTCCTGTTTGTTCCGGGCGATACTGTCAGGCTGGGTTTTGACTTTGCCGGCAAAAAATTGCATCAGGTTTTCAATCAGGAAAATTTAGAGGAACTGGCTTATGTATTTGTGGATTACGATGAAGGGGAATCCGACGAAGAAGATATTCTTGCTGAGAAAATTAAGGAAAAACTGGCGGAGGAAGAATTTTTATCCGAAATAGAAGACTATCTAAATCACAATTTTAGTAAAGAAGAAGACTGCGTCATAGCTCCGCTACTCGTGCAAAAGGAGTATAGTGAAACCTGCTGGACCAATCTTTCAAATGTGGAACTGAAACAAAATAAAGAATGGCAAAAAATGATAGAAAAAGCGGAAAAAGATGGGGTTTCTGAAACAACGGTGTATAAGACCGTTTGCTTATATCAAAAAGAAGACCAAAACTGGTACGGGAAACGTTATGAAGAAACTACATTTCAGAAACTTTTACAGGACATCAAGGCCGCAGGGTATTCGTTGCCAACCAAAAGAGAGTGGGAGTATTTAGCCGGCAAGGGCTGCAGAAGTATTTTCCCTTGGGGAAACAATATGGATTTTTCTATGAAATTAAGGCATTTGGAGTGGATGGATAACGATGACGAGTATAGCTTAGAAAAGGAAAACTTTTTTGGGCTTCACATCGCGTATGATCCGTACTGCAGAGAAATTGTATATGATAAGGGCGTGTTTGCCTATAAAGGCGGAGACGGCGGCCGCAATATCTGCGGAGGATTGGGCATCGTGTGGGGGTATTTTCCGGTTTCCCCTTACTTCGAAGATAATGAGAATGAACTCGGCAATTTCATAAATGGCGGATATGATTATTTTAGAAGAGTGATTAGGATAACAGATGATTTCGGGGATTGATTTTAAAAGAAAAAAGCACTGTCACAGCTCGTTTTTTTTGATCAACAACCGCTTCAATGTAAATTGAAGTTTGTTTGAAGTGATATTGAAGTTGACTTTGAAGTAACCTTGAAGTATTATTGAAGCAGTTCAAAGAAGAGGTGGTTTAAGATGTATTTGGAAGAAATCGTGAAAGATGTGCAGTTGGAAAGTGACAAGTTTGAGAGCAAGGCGATATTGAATCGAGAAGATGTTGTCTCTTGGCTCAAAAGTATTGCGGGATTTGCCAATGCTGCCGGTGGGGATTTTTACATTGGAGTAGAAGATAAGACGAATAAACTGATTGGGTTTGACCGTAAGGCCGCTGACAATGAAAGAAACTATTTCAATAATCAGGTTAATGAGCATCTGACACCAAGACCACAAATGAAGATTTCGTTTATCAGATATGAAGTTAACAAAAAAGAAAGGTTTTTCATTCGGGTAAGTGTGGAAGAGTCGGTCGTGAAACCGGTTATTTTAAAGTACAAGAATATTCCGTCTATTTATATGAGGCGGGACGGGTTTACTAACGGAGCGACCTACGAAGAAATCATTGAAATGAGCGTCAAAAGCAAGAATACCCAGTATGATATGTTGCTGTCCGATAGAAAGTATGACCCGAAAAAAATTTATGACTTGCGAAACTTTTATGAAGATCACAATGATGGAAAAAAATTGAAGGAAAAGGCTTTGCAATCCTTGGGGTTTGTGAGTAAAGAAGGCTATTTATCCAATGGAGCGATTTTGTTTTTGGATGATTATAAGGGGGGGAAAACGGAGGTTCAATGTTCCGTATTCTCGGGCTTTCATAGGGGGAGTGAACGAATCGTTACGATCAATCGCTTCAACGGAAATATTACCTCAAGCATCAATTACATTATGGATTTTGTAAATCAAAGAATGAATCGTTCTATTCACAAACTTGAGGATTCGCGGATTAACATAGATGCCTATCCTGCCAGAGCTTTGTTTGAAGGTGTCATAAATGCAGTTGCTCACAGAGATTATTATTTGGATGGGACGCAGATACAGGTTGATATGTTTAAAGATCGCTTGGAGATTTCTTCTCCCGGAGGATTCTATAGAGGCGAAAAGCTTGGTAAAACCTACGATTTATCCGGCGTGATTTCCAAGAGAAGGAATGAGTTAATCGCAGGTGTATTGGTTGCTTGTAATGTGATGGAGGCGGCAGGAACCGGGTTTGATAAGATTATGGAAGAGTATGAAGATGTCGATGAAGTACATAAACCCTATGTTTTCTCGTCGTCTGATCATTTTACACTGGTGCTTCCGGATTTGACCTATGATAAGGGAGTGGAAGAGGAGAGGATGCCTGTTCTAAGCTTTGTGCCGGTACCTAAGGGGTCGGATTTTGATGCGAAAGTGCTTTCGTTTTGTTATCATAGAGCACATAAGGTTTCTGAAATAGTCGAACACCTTGGAATCAGTGACTCAACCTATTTCAGAAGGCAGGTTCTCGATAATCTCGTGAGTCACGGTTACTTAGAGAAGAGCAAAGTTTCTAGAGCTGCGTTTTACAAAACAAATCCGGAAATGGTAGATAAGCAGTAAAGAATTAAGCCGGCATACGGCAATAGGCTGGTTAGAGACTAATCTATCATCCATCAATGGGAAAATAACATGTGGAATGACTGAACAGGAGGAGCTAATTTCTGCGATAGTCATGTTTTTGTAGCAGAAAAAAATTAGTTAATAAGAAATGGAAAAAGAACTGAAAGATTATAGGGATGAAATCACTGAGCATTTTTCCGGATTGCCGGAGGTAGCAAATCCGCTATTGAGAAACGCTAAAAAAACATTTAAGTGGATTGAGAGAAAGTTATACAGTGCGCCGGCTTTTATTCAATTGGTGAAAGCTAGTGTCTCCGAGCAGGTTTTGCAAGCCGTTATGACCGATGAGCAAAAAAAGCAAATTGCGAGTGGAGCTTTGAAACTTATGACAAAAAAAGATGGGACACTTATGGCTAACTTAGTGAATCCTGAAACCCAAAAAATTGTGTCCACGATTTCACTTGAGCGTGTTGGCCAAGTATCCGGATTAAGCGAAGCAATCGTTAACTATGGAGCACAAATGCAAATGGCTCTGATCATGGAGGAAATTCATAAGGTTCAGCTTGCTGTTGAAGAAGTAAGGCAAGGGCTGGAATTTGACAGATTGGCGATGGCTTATAGTTGTCAGCAGAAGTTATTACAAGCCTTGCAGATAAACAGTCCGGAATTAAAATCTATGGCTCTTTTGAGAATCGTAGCCGATGCGGAGGATGGTCGAAATTTGTTGATGCAGAGCCAAAATGTCAATTTGGCTTTTATTAAAGGGCAACCGATTTCATTCTGGAAGAAATTCCTAAAGGGAGCACAACAAGAAGAGATTAGTAAAAGAATGAACGAAATTCGAGCAAGTTTATCTGCTGTAAACCTGCTTTCTTTGGTTGAAGTGATGGCTTATCAAGAATTGGGAGAAGATGCCGCTTCTCGTCAAAGTCTTCAATACTATGCAGACTATTTGCATCAAGCGTATGTATCGAAAGAGTTATTGGAAAGGCTTGATTCGATTGACCCGGCACCTGAAAACTACTGGTCCGAAACGTTGCCGAAGATACAAAAAAGAATTCAAGTGTTGCCGCGCATAACAAATGTTTGTTTTTTGGAGGAAGAAGATGGTGGACAATAAGGTATGTAAGAAATGCGGAAAAGTGCTTCCGAAAGGATGTGAAGAAAAGAAGTGCGAATCTTGTCGTAATGCATCGATACAAGGCGGGAAAAAAATCGCAAAATTATTGGGTTTATGTGTGGGAGGGGCGTATCTATTTAAAAAAGCGAAAGATAAAATTAAGTAGAAGGGAGTGTCTAATGCACTTTTGATTTTCTGCTCAAAAACCACTTCAAAATAAATTGAAGTTTGTTTGAAGTGATATTGAAGTTGACTTTGAAGTAACCTTGAAGCGATTCAAAGAAGTGCTCCGGTTGCGTATGGAAGAAAGCTCTCAAAGCTCATTTTTAAAGCCGCTGATGAAGCTGATCAAAGAATAATTTGCGAGAAATCTTCTTTTTTTATTAGACCGAAGATGGATGGAGATGGTACAATAAGCACACAACGCTCGTGAAAAAGTCATAGTTGATATTTGAGTAAATGAAAGAGGAGATTTCATGGGAACTTTAAAAAAAGAACAACTTATTTTGTCCATGCCGATGTTTACAGGTGATGCGGCATATTCATTAAATCGAGTGGTAGAGGATTTACAAAGCTACTGGGGACTCGAAGTTTCTGAACTTGAGGGCGATGAGCAAATCGCGTCTTTTAGCATTGAGGGAGAATCCGTCATTCTTGCGCTGATGCCGGTGCCGATTCCCTCTACAGAATTTGAAAACATGTACAGTTATTCGTATCTTTGGCCGGATGCGGAAAAAGAGATCAAGGAGCACACGCAACATGCGGTGGTATCGATCCTCGCGAGCGAGTCGCCGGCAGTCAAACGGTATTCGATTTTGTCTAAGGTGAACGCTTCCATTTTGAGAACCTGCGCTACGGCAATTGGAGTCTATCAGGGAGCATCGACCTTGCTGATTGCCAAAGACATTTATGAAGACTTTGCCGATTTGCTTTTGGAAAGTGTCTTGCCGATTCAGCTTTGGGTTTATCTGGGAATCCTTCATAAAGGCGAAAAAACGGACTTATATACCTATGGAATGAAAGAGTTTGGAAAATCGGAGATGGAAATCATCGATGCCAATGCGGAGAGTGATGAAGGATATGATTTTTTGTTGGGGGTGCTTTCTTATATTTTAGAACAGGATGTAACCCTAAACGACGGTGAAACGATAGGATTCTCAGAAGAGCAAAAGATAAAAATCACGGAATCAAAGGCAATCTATTTAGAGGGAAACTCCTTAAAATTGGAACTGTGATTGGGTCTGATGAATGGAGGAATATTCGGGATGGAGCACAAGGGGAGCAAAAGGCTCGAAACGGAAAGGCTGATTCTGCGCGAGTTTAGGATGGAGGATGCCGAAGCGATGTTCAGAAACTGGGCGTCTGATGAAGCTGTGACCGAATTTTTGCGTTGGAAGCCTGCAAAGTCGATACAAGAAACCGAGGCGGTTTTGAGTGATTGGACCTCTTCTTACAAAGATAAGGCCTTTTATCTGTGGGCGATTGAGCTGAAAGAAATCAACGAGCCGATTGGGTCGATTTCGGTAGTGGAACAGGACGAGAGAACGGAAAAATTCCATATCGGATATTGCATCGGCAAAAAGTGGTGGAACAAGGGAATTACCACGGAAGCGTTTCAGGCGATTCTTCCATTTTTGTTTCGAGAAGTGAAAGCAAATCGGATGGAGTCTCAACATGACCCGAACAATCCGGGCTCCGGCAAAGTGATGGAAAAATGCGGTTTGAAGTATGAGGGGACTTTGAGGCAGAACGATTGGAGCAACAAGGGCATTGTGGATGCGGCTATGTATGGTCTTCTCCGAGAGGAATGGGAAGAAAGCTTGGAGTAGATGGAAAGGCCCGGGCTCTTATTTTTTAGTCGGTCAGCGTGTGGGCTGACAGGTTCGAAATCCTGCCGTCTTTATCTATGCTATAAAGAAAGCCGATTTTTCCGTCTGCCGTCCCGCCGCTCTTGCCCCGTGAGCTCACGGTGACAATCGAAAAGTAGGTATAGTTGGAAGCGGCGATGTCGGTCACATAGGTATCCTGTGCTTTGTACTCCAAATTCTCTCCGCGAAACATACTCTCATCTACCTTCGGCATAAACTCCGCCATCATAGGGTCTTGCTCGGAAATTGCGTAGTTTTCCATCAGCATCTCGCGAATCCGCGAATACTCTTCATAGGTTTTCCAAGTCAGGATGCTCTTGAAGAAGGTCTCGGACACCTCCCTGTCCTGAGAGACCCGATCCAAGTTCAAGCCCGAATCTTGCGGGGGCTCCTCTTTTTTCGTCTCGGCAGCCTCCTCGCCGCCCTTCTCCTTTAGCTCGGCTTGGAGTTTGGAAATCATCGCCGATTGCGCCAAGAGATCTTCGTTGTGACGGGCCTCGATTCGGCTCGAAGCAAAGACGGAACCCGCTAAGAATGAGAGAAATATCAAGGCCGGAATATATTTTTTCAACTGTTTCATCTCGTTACTTCTCACTTTCTTTCTAGTTCTTGTTCTTATTCTGTTCTATCTGCCGGAGCATTTCCTGCGCCTCCCGAATGCTCTGAAGCTCTTCGTCGGTCTGCTCCCTTCCTTCGACCTCGATGCTGTTGATCTTGTCCACCAGGTCCTCGATCGGTTCGGATTTTTCGGCCGGCTTGCCGCTCGGGGTCGGCCCCACGTGCTTGGCTCCCAGGTAGGTGTTGGCCCACTTCATATCCGTAAACACATTGTTTTTCACATCGTACTTTCCAATCGCATACGCGTAGACGCTGTTGTTGTTCGGGCGCTTGTCCTTGGCGAGCCAAATCACATCGATCATTTCCGCGCTGAAACTGTAGGTGCTCATAAATTCCCATTCATAGTCGATTGCTTCGCTCTTGTTGTTGTACCAAGGCGTTCTTGCATTTTTGGACGTTTCCGAGAAACACTTGTCGAGCTTCTGCACGTTGGCATCAAAGGCTTCCGCTTGAGTACGGAAATCCAAGTCCTTATACTTGTTTTGGTACGCGGCCACGTCCGTACCGATTTTCGAAGCCGAATAGAGCGACTCTTTCAAGACCTCTTCCTGCTTTGCCTGCTCTTCTTTTGTGTCCGTTTGCTCTTTTGCTCCGCTTGCCGCCACAAGTTTTTCCCGAACTTCGTCGATGATTTTCTCGTTCTCCTCAAAACTGCTCTTGTACTGTTCGCTCGCCGATTTGATCGCATAAACCTTATACAAAAATGCGGCCAGGAAAATCACGGCCAGCAGAATCGAGGCAATCGTGTGAATTTGCCCGCCCTTATTCTCCTTTTCTCCGCCGTGGCGCTCCTTTTTATCCTCTCTGTCAAGCATTGTCGTACCCCTTTCATGTTGCATGGTTGTTCTCATCCGTCCACGAAGTGTAAGTTCGCCCTTTGATGCGAGTTTGCTGTCCTTTCAAGCCCGCCGGGCAAACAGGATAGGAAAAACCCTATCGCTTGTAGTGTAGCACAGATTTTCTTTGCGTTCAATTTAAAATCTGATGGAACGGCGCGAAGAATCCCTCGTTCCGTCTCTTGTCTTTTCCGCTCGGAGCCCCTATAATAAAATCGCGAAAGAGTGGCGATAAGAAGAGGAAACAGGGCCGATGCAAATTCAGAAAAAGAGTGTAATCAAGCAATTAGAAGCGATGATGGGGCGTGAGATCAACGAAATTGTTCAGATGCCGATGGAAGAAGACAACAGCCTCACCGGAAAAACGAGCCTGGGTGTGGCACCGATTTCCAAGCTGCGCATTTTTTATAAGGATGCCGGCGTCTGCGATGTCATCGTCAAGAGCAAGTCCTACAAGGTCATCCTGAACGGCATCAAGCTGCTCAACTTTGAAAAGAGCGGAAAGCTGCTCTATCGTCTTCTCAGACATCACGGCATCCTGAGTTTTGACCGCAGTTTTCTCAGAGAGATCGCCTTCTATCAAAACATCGATCGCGAATTGAGGCGCTCGCTTCCGCTCGTGTACGGGACCTATCAAAACCGGCTGATGGACCGCTACCTCATCGTGATGAAGGAGTTTTCCAAGGTGGAAGGATCCATGAAAGACTTGGCTTACCGGGTTTTGGACAGCATTCTTCCCTTTCATATTTCATTTTACGGCAAAAAAGAGTCGGTCGCGCGCTTAAAGCTGAATTGCTATTCCGTGAAGGAGTACGAGAGGAGCAGGTTCCTGTTAAAGAACCTCTTTGAGGGCCTCGGGGCCGAAAATCGCAGTTACTTTCAGGAGGACTTGCCCTACCTTATGAATTTTATTGAAAATATTCATAAAAGGCGAGAAGCCCTTCGTTCGCATTTCACCCTGACGCACAACGATCTGAGCCCGCGGAATCTCTATTTTGACGGAGAGGCCGTCATCCTCTACGACTGGGAGCTGGCCGCGTATCAGAATCCGGAACATGACTTGATCGAGTTCCTGAGCTTTATCCTCCACGAATGTTCGGATTCGGAAGTGTTCGACTTGCTTGCCTATCACAGGGAAAAGCTCTTTTCGGCGCTCGGCCTACAGATGAGCGAGGCGGATTATCAACAGATTTTGGAGTTCAATGCGGCCGAGTTCATCGTGAACAAGTTGAGTGTATACCGTCGGGCCGGCAGGACCTTTTCGCTCGATTTTATAGACGACTTGTGTCGCAATGCGGCCGGGCTGCTTCGCCTGATTCGGGCAAGGAAGCAAAACGGGGCGTCGTGAGCGTCCCTTTTCAACACGGGAGAAACAGGTATGGAAAGAGAAAAAGACATCCTGCAAGTTGCGGATTACGCGGAGCAATTTGAGGTGGGAGATTCGTCCGCTTATTTGATCATCAATAAAACCATGCAGGAGTATCAGGCGATGTTCGGCTTCGCGCAGCTCAGTGAGAACTTGGAAGAGTGGGAGCGCCTCTTTTCTTTGATCGAAAGAAGAGCGAGGGAACTCGGCTACCGCAGCCTCATCGGGCCCTTGAATTACTCCACTTGGATGAGCTACCGATGGGCGATCAGCCGCTTCGATTTGAAGCTGTTTCCGGACTGCACGAACCCGCCCCATTATCCCGACTACATAAAGGCGCTCGGCTACCGCGAACTCTACACCTATCGCAGCGCCGAAATAGCGATGGAGAACCCCTTGCACGAGCTCGGGGAACGGGTTTATAACGAAAAAAAGAACGAGGGCCACCGCTTTCTCACCTTTGAGGGCGAGGAGGCTCTGCTACGCGTAAGGGAAGTGTACGAGATTTCCAAAGATGCCTTTTCGGATGCCTTCCTGTACTCCGAACTTCCCTACGAGGTCTTTGAAAAGCTCTATCTTGCTTGGGTGAAGGAAATCAGGATTTCCTTAATTATCGCCTACTTAGGGGAAGAGGCGATTGGCTACGTGTTCGGCTACGAAAACCCTTTCGGGAAGGCGTTTATTTCCAAGACGAGCGCGGTAAAAAAAGAGTATCAGAAACACAAGCTCTACCTCGCCCTGCTCTATCTCGGTTGCGAGCTGGTCAAACACAAAGGCTACGATACGATGATGTACCACTTTCAGTGTGAACAAAAGGGGACGTTTCGGCGCTTTGAGGAGGGTGTGGAAGACAACGAAAAACGCTATGCCGTGTATGTAAAGGAGTTAAGGGAACCCGAATGAAACGACGCTGCACGCTCTGTTTAAATGATGATTCCGTTAGGAAGATACGCTTTAACGAAGCGGGACTTTGCAACTTTTGTGAGGCCTACTTGCGCGATAAGCCGAGGCTGACGGATTATGCCGAACTGAAAAAACGCTTTGAGGAGAGGATTGCCCTGGTGAAAGGCAAGCACGCCTATGACGCGGCCGTTGGGATTTCCGGGGGCAAGGACAGCGTCTTTGTGCTCTATGAGTTGCTTCATCGCTACGGCCTCCACGTCAAGGCCTTTACCATGAACAACGGCTTTCTTTCAGAGGAAGCGAGGGCGAACATCGACCGCCTGGTGCGCGAGTTTCAGGTCGAACATGAATATATCGATTTTGATTCACAACTTTTGAAGCGCTTCTATGCCTACTCGGTCAAGAAGTGGCTGGTGCCCTGCGTGGCCTGCTCTTACATCGGTTATGCGTCTATGATCAATCTGGCCTCCCGAATCGATGCGGGGATGATCGTTCACGGTAGGAGTCCGGAGCAGATGTTTCGCCAATACGATCAGGATGTTTTTTCGGAGCTCGTCAGGGCGGGGCTCTCTCCGGTGCAGGACTTGGATTTTAAGAGCCTTTACAAGGGCCTGCTCGGAAAAATCGATGAAACGCTCGACCGGACTTTGAGGGACGATGTGAAGCGGGTTCTGTTTCAGGACATTCGGGATGACGATTTCAGGGACTTCGTCGCCTACTTTTTGTACCACCCCTACGATGAGAAAGAAATCGTCTCGTTTTTAAAGAAGAATACTTCCTGGAGGGTGGGGGAGCACTACAATCACTACGATTGCAGGATTCACCTTGCCACCAAGTACATTTACCAGTGCGCGGAAGGGAGGCCGCACACCCTGCCCGAAATCAGCTTTTTAATCAGGGACGGCAAAGTCACGCGAGAAGAGGGCGAAAGATTGCTGCTCTCTGAGCTCCTGGCCGAAAAACCGAAGGCTCAGATGAAGGAGCTCTTCGATTACATCGGAACGAGTGAGCTGACGACAAGGCTGAAAGCCGAAATCTACAAGAGGGTGGTGAGCAAGTGGAACTCCTAGGCTACTTTCTATATAAGAAGCGCTTGTTTCTGTATCTATTCCTTTCTTTATTGTTGGCGCTTCCCTTTCTGTGTTTTACCGAGCCGGGCCGGATCCCGCAACTCTTTGTGCTCATTTTGTTGGAATTGCTGCTGATCCGATCGGTGGACGATTGGACGGATTATGAAACGGACCGCAAGGCCGGAAAAATGCAGGTGCAGAAGGCTGTGCTGCGAACGTTTATGCTTTTATTCACAGCGCTTTATTTGGGTCTCAACCTGCTCTTTTTCGGTTTTTACGGGCTCTCGGGACTCTTGCTCCTCCTTTTGATTCTTTGCAAGGACGCGTGTCGCTTTCTCCCGCCGTCGTTCGGGTTTTTCAGCGGCTTGTTTTATATTGCGATGACGGTTCCGATGCGGGAAATCGGGTGGCAGGAGGGCTTGTTCTTGCTTTTTTTATTGTGCGCTTCCGTGGGATATGGCGTGAGAAAGAGGAAAAAAAGATGATATTTGAACCGCAAAATCAGAGGATACTCGGGCAAATCGGAGGAAAGGCTTTTCAGCTCGCGGAGCTGGCAGAGGCCGGCTTTTCGGTTCCGCCCTTTTTTGTTTTGACGCAAGAGGCGTTTCGGCGCTTTTTGGGAGAGGACGGAGAACGCCTGCAATCCCTACTTTCCGCGTATGAACTCGGAAATGCGGATCAAAACAGAGAGGCGATTTGCTCCCTGATTCGAAACAGGCCCTTCCCGGCCGAATGGAAGGAGAGCGTTCTCAGCAAGGTAATGGAACGGTTCGGCGCGGATTGCTCGCTGGCCGTTCGTTCCAGCGCCGTGGATGAAGACGGCGATCAGTTCTCCTTTGCCGGCATGATGGAATCCTTTTTGAAGGTGAAGGGGGGCGATGCACTCTTTGACGCGATCAGGAACTGCTACCTCTCCTGTTTCTCGGAGCGGGCGATGCGCTACCGAAAAGAGAACGGCCTGCTTCATCGGGACATCGCGATGGCGGTGATACTGCAAGAGATGGTGGACGCGGACGTTTCGGGTGTCATGTTCACGAGCAATCCCGGCACCAACAACCCCGACGAGCTTCTGATCAGTGTGCTTCCCGGCCTGGGTGAAGCCTTGGTTTCCGGCGAAAAGGACGGCTTCGATGCCCTCTATGACCGCTTCGGCAGCAAGCTGGAATCGGCCGACTCCATGCCGCTTTCCGACGAAACCCTCCAGGAACTCGTTCGCAAAGGCTTGCAAGTGGAGGATCTGGACCCTAAGAAGCGGGGCAGGGACATCGAATTTTCGGTGAAAGACGGGAAGATTTATCTGTTGCAAAATCGCGTGATTACGAGCTTTCGCCACATTGAGAAGAACAGGGAGCGAACCGTTCTCGACAATTCCAACATCATAGAGAGTTATTCGGGCGTCACGACGCCCCTGACCTTTACGTTTGCGAGGGAGGTCTATGAAAAGATTTATCGACAGACCCTGGGGAACTTTTTCATCGAGAAAGAGGCGATTGAGCGCATCTCGGATGATTTGAAACAGATGATCGTCTTCTACGAGAACAAGATTTATTACCGCCTCAACAGTTGGTACAAGATGACGGCCCTCTACCCGGGATACCAAAAAAACAAGCGTTATATGGAAGAGATGATGGGCGTGAAGGTCGAGCTGAAGGAGACGGAGCGGGAGGCCAAAGTTCGCCTGTTCCGTATTTACCTGCGTTTTTTTAGAAAGCTCCTCGGGATGAAGCGCGCGACCGCTCACTTTGCCAAAAAGTTCCGTACCGTGACCGCGAAGTACATGAACTCGGATTTTTCAGGCTTCAGCAACCCCGATCTGGTGCAGACTTACAAAGACTTGGAGACCTCTATTTTGAATGACTTTACGACGCCGATCGTGAATGATATGGGGGCGATGGTCTTTCTCGGAAAAGTGAATGAGTTCATGAAAAAAGAAGGGGTGGAAGATGCCGAGGGTCTGCTCGGAAAGGTTCTCAGCCGGCAGGGAAATATGCAGAGCGTGAATCAGAGCCTTGTTTTGCTCGATCTCGTCAGCGAGATTCGGGAGGATGAGGAGCTTGCGGCGCAATTTCGTACAAAGTCCGTGGAGGAGCTCAGAGAGCTGCTCGATGAGGACGGTCCGGTTTATCAGTATATGAGGGACTACATTGATCGCTACGGGGCGAGGGTCATGGATGAACTCAAGCTCGAGAGCATCACGCTTCGGCAAAATCCGGACTTCTTTTTGCAGATGCTGAAAAATTACTTGCAAATGGACGAGAAACCGTCGCTGTATCAACCCGCCCGGGTCGATGAGGGAGAGCTGTACCGGCAGCTCCCGTTCCCAAAAAGAGTCTTTTTAAAGAGGATGGTCAAAATCACCAAGTACTTTGTCAGAAACAGGGAACTTTTGCGGTTCTACCGGACCTACATCTATGACATCGTGCGTATGCTCTTCCTTCGCATCGGGCACAATTTGGAGGAGGAGGGCGTGCTCTCTCATTACAGGGATGTCTTCTTTTTGACCAAGGAGGAGCTCTTTTCGTTGGTGGAAGGGCAGTTCCCGGGAATCGATGCCATCCCGGAGACAATCGCGAAAAGAAAGCGGAAATATGAAGAGAACAAGGGCAAGGAAGCCTATGAGAGAATGTACTTTTACGGCGAGGTCAAGGCGGAGAACATGATTCCGATTTTCTCGCGGCAGGAAGCGAGCCCGCCTGCGAAAGGTGTCCTAAAAGGGGTTGCAGGGGGCGGACAGGTCGTGACCGGAAGAGTCAAGTTTGTTGAAAATCCCTCGGATGCCGATGTGGAGGGCTACATCCTGATGGCCAAGCGCACCGATCCGGGCTGGACGGTTCTGTTTCCGATGGCAAAGGCCATCCTCATCGAGCGGGGGAGCGTGCTTTCTCATTCCGCTGTCATCGCCAGGGAGATGGGGATTCCGCTGGTGGTCGGGATTCGGGGCTTGACCGAACAAATCAAGGACGGGATGCTTGTTCGAGTGGACGGCGTGAAGGGAACGGTAGAAAGGGTAGAAGAAGGCGATGAAACAGAGAGATAAATTTTCTTTTATCCGCTACGCAAACGGCTGGGAAGATGGCAAGATCCTTTTAAAAGGCCTGCAGATCGGGGAGGGCGAAGTCGGGCTTTCGGTTGGCGGCGGCGGGGACAACAGCTTTGCCCTGCTCCTCGCCAACCCGGAGAAGGTCTTTGTCATCGACATCAACAAGACCCAGCTCCACCTGATGAGGCTGAAAATGGCCGCAATGGAGAAGTTAAGCTATGGGGAACTCTTGCGCTTCTTCGGCGTTCGTGAGAGTGCAGACAGGCTTCACACCTTCTTTTCGCTCAAAGACCGCCTGGACGAGGAAAGCTACCGCTACTTTGATCAGAGAAGGGAACTGATTACAAGGGGCATCCTCCACGCGGGAAAGTTTGAGCGCTACTTTCAACTGTTCAGAAATTATGTCTGTCCGCTCTATTGCAGGGAGGAGAGGCTGCATCAATTTTGCAATCTGTCCTCGTTTGAGGAGCAGGAACGATTTTATCAAAGGTATATGAACAACCGGCGCTTTCGCGCGATTTTCAAGGTTTTTTTTGGAGTGAAGGTGATGGGCCGCCTCGGCAGGGACAAGAGCTTTTACGAGCATCTGGAGGATAGCGAGGACGTGGGGGGCGAGATCAAGAAACGCTTTGAATTCGGCATCTCGCACAGCGAAAATCGCAGCAATCCTTACCTCAGCTATATTTTGAGGGGGAATTTCACAAAGGCCGGCCTGCCGCTCTACTTGAACAAAGAAAACCTGTCTCTGATTCGCGAGCGACTTTCCAAAATTGAGCTGTTTCACGGCTCCCTCTTGGAGGTGCCGGAGACCGAACGCTTTGACTTTTTCAATCTGTCGGACATCTTTGAGTATGTGAGCCGGGAGGACTTTCAGAAAAACGTGGAAAAGTTGGAAATCCTCAGCGCGAGCGGGGCGAGGCTTGCCGTTTGGAACATGCAAAACAAAAGGTATTTGCCGGAGGACGGCTTTTGCCTGATGGAAGAGGAGAGCCGGGCGCTCTTTCGGGAGAATCAGTCGTACTTTTACAGGGATTTTTCCGTTTATAGAAAGAGGGAACGATGAGCCGGATTGTAGATTGTTTTGATGAGGCCTGCCGCAACTATAGGGAACGATGCGCCTTGATGGAGTTCGGGCGAAGGAGCGCTCGCAGGGTGAGCTTTGAGGATTTGAAGCGGGATGTGGACAGGGTTTGCGCCGCACTTGTTCAGAAAGGGGTGAAGAGAGGGGAACGGGTGGTGCTTTTCGTCTCTCCTTCCTATGAACTCTTGGTCTTTTTGATCGCCTGTTTGAAGCTCGGCGCCTCGCTGATGATCATCGACCTGTGGGCAGGCAAAGGGCTGATTCGGCAGACCTTCCGGGAATACCGGGCCGACTACATCGCCGTTTCGGGTAAGACGAAGCTGATTCGCCTCGCATTTGGGGAGCTTAGGAAGATCAAGGCGCTGATTCGGGTGGACAAGCTCTTTGCCAATCGGGAGAAAGCCGGCCGGGAAGGGCAGGAATCTGCGGAAGCCCTTACCAATGCGCCGCGCCGGCCCATGCCGGAGATTCCGGAGCAGGATGTCGCGGTTCTGACCATGACCACCGGCTCCACCGGCAGGTCGAAGATCGTTTTGAGGAGCCACAGAGACTTGTATCGTCAGTTGGAACTCGTTCGTAGCAATATGGACGAGAGGAAGGGGGAAACGATTGCGCTGAACACTTCGTTCATGTACCATTTTGTCAATATTTTGAACGGTTACAGCGGGATTTTACTCCCTGCCGAGTCGCGCGCTTTGCTTGCGATGCTCGGCAAAAACAAGCGCCGAAGGACGCAGGAACTCCCCGCCCAAGTTCTCTTCAGCAGTCCGGATTTCTGTCTGGAGACGGAGCTTCGCTTTCCCGCCTTGGAGGAACTCTACTTTGGCGGGGCGATTTTAAATCTCTATGAGGCGGAGAAGATCAGAAAGAAGTTTCCGCAGGCAAAAATCACCTACATTTACGGAGCGACCGAATGTAATTTGATTTGCAAAACCAATCTGGACGACTACATTCAGAGCTTGCGGGAGGGGCGAACCGTCCTGGGGGAAGCGGTGAAGGGCGTTCGCATCAAGACTGACGAGAACCGGGAAATCATGGTCCACGCGGATGTGGTATTGGCAGACTATTTGAATCCGGAGCAGCGGCGCGGAGAAGTCGACGAGGAAGGGCGCTATTGGCACAGAACCGGAGACCTGGGGAGGATAGAGGACGGAACCCTGGTCTATTTGGGACGGCGGGACGTCTTTGTCCGCGGAACGCAGGAGGATTTCTGCTCCAATGAGATCGAGCAGGCCGTGGTGCGTCGCTTTTCCGGGCTCAAAAAATGCGCTTGCTTCTATCACAGGGACAAGAATTATCTGTTTGTGGAAGGAGATCCTTGTTCGGAAGGGGAGCTGCGCGATTTTGCGAAGGCGTGGGGACTCGGCGAAGACCTTGTCATCACCCGCTTGCACAAGATTCCCTGCGATGCCAAACACCACAGCAAAATTGACTACAATCACTTGAAACGGCTCGCAGAGCGCAGGAACCGAGTTTAGGAGGAGGGGACGTGAGAAATTATACGGCGGAAACTTTATTGACAAACCGCGAAAGATGGAAGCATCATGACTACATTTTTGAAAAAAAGGACGGGGCCTTTTGCGCTCATAGCTACGGGGCCTTTTATCAGGATGTCCTGGGAGCTGCGACTTATCTGAAGGAACAGGGCTTGGAGGGCAAGAGAATCGCCATTTTCGGGCCGAACTCATACGCCTTTATGGTGGCGGACGTCGCCGTGACGGCCTTTGTCGGGTGCTCGGTGATGTTTGCGGAGCAGTGGACGAGGCGCGAGCTCCTGCATATCATGCAGACAGTCGATGTGGCGGCCATCCTCTATGATGCAAGCAAGGAGGAACTGTTCACAGGCCCGGATTTTTCTGAAAAAGAGCTCCGACTGATTCCCTTTTCAAGCTTGCTCGAGCAGGAAAAGAGGGGCGAACTCTTGCCCTACCTGACTGAGGAGGACGCCTGCTCTCGAATCGTGTTTTCCTCGGGAACGACCGGCGTGCCGAAGGCGGTCATGCTCAGCCAAAAGAATATGTATGCGAATCTGGAAAATTTATTAAAAAGGGCCATGATGACCCAAGAAGATTCCGCTTATCTCTTCCTGCCTCTCAGCAATACCTATGGGGGACTCTGTAATTTTCTCTATTCCTTGCATACCGGCATGCAGATTTACCTGTGCAGCGACAAAAACAAGATTGTGGAGGAACTGCTTGAGGTAAGGCCGACCATTCTCAGTACCGTTCCGATTTTTCTGGAAAAACTTTACCTTGCCAAGCAGGAGAAGGGAATTTCTCCTGCGGCCTTGCTGGGCGGCCGGGCGAGGGTCGTATTTTGCGGCGGGGCGAACCTGGAGGATCACCTGCGCGAACTGTTCGCCGAGGAGGGAATCACCCTCTTAAATGCTTACGGACTCAGCGAAACCTCCTCCCTGATCAGCATCGAATATCCCGGCGATTCGGAACCCGGTTCGGTGGGCACGGTCTTTGAGAACCAGCAAGTGAGAATAGACTGCCCGGATGAGAACGGGGTGGGTGAGATCCTTGCAAAGGGCGAGAACATTTTTGTCGGCTACTACGGCAGAGAGGAGTTTTACCGAAGCTTTTTTACCGAGGACGGCTACTTCCGAACCGGAGATCTGGGTTATTTGAAAGGGAATAAACTCTTTTTTAAGGGGCGAAAGAAGCGGGTCATCATAGGGAAGAATGCGAGAAACATCTATCCGGATGAACTCGAAGCCGTTATCATAGAAGTGGCACAGGCGGATGCCTGCAAGGTCTTTGAGAGAAATGAGAAGCTTTGCGCGACCGTTTTTGTGAGCCGGGAAGCGGACGCGAAGATTCTGCTCGAGCGCATCAACGAAAGATTGCCGAAGTACTGCCGGATAGCAGAGTGCGAGCTGCTGCAGAACGGCTCGGATGTGAAGTGGAAGTAGGTAGGGGAGATCTGAAGCGGTCTCACAAAGGCGGGAATCAGAGGGGAAAGATGAGAACAATATCATTTCGATACAATAAGTATTCGCCGAGGGTGTTATATATCATGGTCATTTTTGCCGTGTCACTCGGTTTTTTGGTCTATTATGCCTTTTTGATGTATTCCGGAATCGGGAGGGGGCCCGAATTTGCACCTCCATACTTCAGAGAGAACCCGCGCCATGCCGTGTACCTGATATTCGGCTTGATTCCAATCGCTTTGCTGGTTCCGGCCCTGCTCGCCATAAAATGCTGGAGCAGCGAAGAGGAAGAGGGGCAGATTAGCCTATCTGAGGAATATGCCGTTTTGTATCTCAAAAACAAGGAATTTCGAATCGAAAAAGGCGGACTCCATTTGCGTCATCCGACGGCGCGCGCCAATTGGTATTTTATCTACATCCTAAAATTCGCAGGCCGCAAAATCGTATTGGTGAGTTCCGCAAAAGAAGTCAAAGAGATGGGTTCCGCTCTTTCTTTGGACCTTGCGATGGAGCAGTTATCGTTCTACGAAGCGGGAAAGAAAAGGCGAAGAAACGAAAATCAGACAGTCAGTTTCTGCGGGATGAAAATTGTATTAGCTCGCAGCACACCCGGCATTTTCGATGATTCGCCCTATTTCGTGGATTATGAAAGTATGGTGAAGATTCCGGACGCGACTTTTGTCACTTGTATGATACGGGAAAGGCAAAATCCTGTTCATGTTGTGGGAGATATGGAGCTGGATGCACGCGGACTAAGTCGAGTAATCGCGGAAGAAAGGGTGCTGAAACAACAGGTGATTTTATCCATCATAGAATTGGATGAGGAGATTGAAAACTAAGTCAATCGGTATGGTGGGCCATTGCTCCGCTGTAACGGATGTTGCACCTCATCCCGCTGACAAAGGATGGGATTTGTGCTACAATAGGGGAAAGTCGCAGGCTTGACAGAAGCGAGAAAGCAGGCGTTTTCGTCTGTTGCATAGATAGGGTTTGCAAGAAGAGGCCTGAAGGAGAAACGCAAATGGGAATGATGGGAATGGATGCGGATAAGATTGCGCAGGAGGCGCTCGGCGCCATCGCCGACAAGATTAAGAACTTGACGGTGCTGAATATTATTGTTGCGGGCAAAACGGGTGTCGGCAAGAGCACGCTGATTAACGCGGTGTTTAAGGAAAAGCTCGCCGAGACCGGCATGGGAAAACCCGTCACAACACACATGCGCAAAATCAGCAAAAAGGGGATTCCTCTTGAAATATACGATACCAGAGGCTTGGAGCTCGGCAAGGACGTGCAGGCGGAGGTGAAGCGGGAAGTCATCGATACCATCAGCGCGGGGCTTGCGAGCAAGGATATCAACCGGGCCATCCACTGCATTTGGTACTGCATCAACACCGCGTCCAACCGTGTTGAGCAGGAGGAAATCGAGTGGCTCAGAGCGCTTTCGCAGGAGAACCAAAAGACGCAGGTGCCCATCATCGTGGTGCTGACGCAATCGTTCTCAAAGAAGAAGGCCGAGGAGATGAAACAGGCTTTACTCAAGGAAAACCTCGACATCATCCAGGTCATTCCGGTTCTTGCGGAGGACTACGAGATCGAGGACTTGGGCGTCGCGAAGTCCTATGGGCTCGATGTCCTGATTAAGGTGATGGGAGAAGCCCTTCCCGACGAATTGATGACGACGCTTCAGCATGTTCAAATCGCTTCTTTAGAAGAAAAAAAGCGTCATGCACGGTCAGTGGTGGCAGGCGCAGTGCTTGCAGCGGCAGGTGAGGGAGCCGTACCGATTCCGTTTGCTGACTGTGCGTTAATTATCCCGACGCAAGTGAGCATGATTGCCGGTATAACCGTTATTTTCGGCTTCGATGTGAACAAGAGTATGCTCACCGCCCTTTTAACATCAACCCTCGGTTCGGGAGGAGCGACCTTGCTCGGAAGGACTGTCGTCGCCAACCTTACCAAGTTGATTCCCGGCGCAGGCAGCATCGCGGGAGCGGCCATTTCCGCAGGAACCGCCGGCGTGATTACGGCTGCCTTAGGTGAGGCCTATATTGGGGTCATGGAACGGGTTTTTAAAGGAGAAATGAGCCTAAAAGACTTGGGCTCAAAAAAGGGCAAGGAGACGATTGCGAATCTGTTCAAAGAACAGTTGAAGAAGAAAAAGTAACACCGGCACCCTTGTTTTATAACTGTAACTCGGGATGGCTGCCGCAGAGGCGAGGGGCGACCTGCTCAGTACAGTTGAACCCCTTTCAGGTCGGGATCCGACGGCCTGCGCATTTGAGAAAGAAAGGAGCCGAAAATGGGATGGTTTACTACAACTTATATTGATTATAGGGTTGTTTCTATATTCACCTTGCTGATGATTTTATTTGCCAATTGGATGCTTAGGGGATTTGCGTTCAAAAAACTGATGAGTACCTATTTGGGGTTTGTGCCGTTTGTGGGTGGACCGCTTTGTATGGATCGCATCGCTGAGGCGTTTAGCAATCCGTATCGTGCGCGCTACAAAGCTTCCGTGTGGGCTCTGGGGGGTGCCGTGCTTATCCTTCTGTTTTCCGGTGTAATATGGTCTTTTTTCTTGGCACTCTTTGCTTTGGCCGGGGCTTTGGATTGGATGATATCCATGGATGGAGGAGCGCAGGCGGGACTCGCGCATCAGATGGCTCCGGAGGCTCTGATTTTGATGTCTCTTTTATGGGGGCTCATTCTTGCAATCCTCCTTTCCTTTGGAATCAGTCGTTACTATCGATACCGCCTCTTAAAACCTGCTCTTCAAAAGATGGACGAAGCGGAGCCGAATCGCTTGGCGCTTGCCGCATTTGCAATCCTGCCCACGGCGTTCTATATCCGAATCCTTACAAAAGAGTTTGCCGGAATTTCAGATTATTTTGCCGCGAGCCGAAAGATCTAAGGGATGTCTATGATCATCTTTTTGCGGGAAGCGAGGCGAGGAGATTGAAGATAAGACCGTTTTGCGCTTTTTGAAATCGAGTTTGGAGAAAAAACTTTCCGAGAAAAAATTCAAGGACCGGATGGCGGACCTGGAAGAGAAGGACTATCTTGTAGCTGTGAAAAAAAGGCCGATTATTCACGAACTGGCTAATCGGATCAAGGCGGAGATAGAGTAATTCAGCGCTTGCCGTAATCCAAAAATAAAAGGGAGAGAAACACATGAACCGAGACTATTTTGATCAGATTCTTCAGAAGAATAGGAAGCCTGCGGGCGATGCCGAAAAGATGTGGGATGAGAAGGCGGCTCACTTTAATGACCCAAAGGAAAAGAGCCACGACGGATTCACAGATAGGATTCTTGAGGTACTGGAACAGAGAGAGATTCTGCAAGGGAGCAGCGTTTTGGATATCGGCGGTGGAGGCGGCCGCTACGCGATTCCCTTTGCCAAGCGGGCAAAGGAAGTGACGATGACCGATATTTCCGGGAATATGATCGCGTTTGCAAGGGAAATGGCTGAGAAGGAGAAACTGAACAACCTCAGCTTTCTGAAGATGGATTGGATGGAGAGCAGTCCGGAGGACTTTGGGCTCACAGGTAAGTTCGATTTTGTCTTCGCTTCTATGTGTCCCGCGGTGATGAGCTATGGAGGGCTTTCCGCGATGATTCGTTCATCCAAAAAGAATGCGATGATTGCACAGTTCATCATCGATACTGACAGCTTTAGCGAATTTGTCAAATCGCACTGTAAGCTCGCTCCCGGGTTTCATCCGCACAATGACAGGGAGGGCTTTATCGCAATCACCAATTTGCTTTTCCTGGAAGGCTTGCACCCTTCCATCGTCTACCTGGATGATGCCCACACTTATGCCCTTGAGGAAGCAAAGCTTGTAGAAACCCATGCTCCGCTGCTCGAGCGTCTGGTGCAGGAATCGTGCGAAGTGAGGGATTTCAAAAACCTGGTGGAACGATATCGTCAGCAATATGGCGAAAGCATCAAAAAGTACAGAAAACTTGCCCTCTTAAGCTGGGAGAGAGAATCGGATGCGTAAATAGGATTTCATTTCTGAATCGTGAGAAGAAGCGGATGGCTGTAACAGAGCCTTCCGCTTTATTTTTTGAACGATATTGCATGTTGTGTTATTATAGTGTATAATGTGTATTGACAAACAGCACAGTAAACGGGAGGGCGCTTTGAAAATCATACTATCCAATCATTCCGGGATTCCATTATATCAACAGATCAAAGAGCAAATTAAAGATTGTATCTTGAAGGAAGAGCTCTCGGAAGGAGATTCCCTACCTTCCATCAGAGCCTTTGCGAATAACCTGCAAGTGAGCGTTTTGACCATAAGAAGGGCGTATGACGAGCTGGAATCGGAAGGATACATTGTAAGTCAGGCAGGTCTCGGAACCTTTGTATCGACCGGCAATATTGAGCTTCTGAAAGAGGCAAAGAGGCGTTTGGTAGAAGAGAAACTTCTGGATGCAATCAATACCGCAAAATCCTTGCAAATCCCAAGAGAAGAACTATGCAACATGGTGGATATTCTATATGAGGAGGAATGAACATGGAACATGTCATTGAAATTACGGGGCTATGTAAAAAGTTTAAGGGGTTCGAGATTTCCAATCTTTCATTATCGATTCCGAATGGTTGTGTGGCGGGGTTTATCGGTCTGAACGGCCAGGGGAAAACCACCACCATTCGAAGCATGCTCGGTCTTTCTCCAAAGGAAAAGGGTGAAGTTAAAATTTTGGGAGAAGATATCGATCGCCATGCGAAAAAAATAAAAGATCGCATCGGTGTCGTGTTTGATGACGGATATCTCTATGAATCCCTCAAAATGAAGGAAATGAAACACATTGTGGCAAAGGCCTATACGAGATGGGATGAACAGAGTTATCGCGGCTATATGAAACGATTCGGGCTCGACGAGAATCAGGTCATTTCTACCTTATCCAAAGGAATGAAGATGAAATTCGCTCTAACTTTGGCGCTCTCTCACAGGGCGGAACTCTTGATTATGGATGAACCGACTTCGGGCTTGGATCCGTTGGTAAGAAAAGAGTTGCTGGAAATTCTCGGTGAATTTATGGAGGCAGGCGGAAAGGGCGTTTTTTATTCCAGTCACATCACATCAGATTTAGATAAATTTGCCGACATCATCGTCTTTATCCATCAGGGAAAGATAGTCTTTGTGGAAGACAAAGATTATTTGCTGGACAGCTACGCAATGATTAAGGGAAACGACCAATATCTCACCGAGGAGAATAAGAAGTATTTTACCTATCTAAAAGTGGGAGAGTATGGCTTTACCGGTGTCAGCAATCAAGTCGAAAAACTGAGGGAGAGCATACCCGATTTGGTATGCGAAAAAATCAATATAGAAACCTTAATGCTTGCGTTCGTGGAAGGGGGGAATCGTCATGCTTAACCTAATCAAAAAAGATTTCTTGATTGCAAAAAAAGTTTGGATTTTTGTGTTATTAGGAGTGATTGTAGTTCCGCTGTTCCTCACTTTTGTCGGGAGTGATGTGCGGATTCCGTCAGGACTTGCTCTCTCCATCACGAGTATTTTGCTGGCCATGATATTATTTTCCAGCCTTGATGAGGAAGAAGAGAAATATCCCAAAGCCTCAGCCTTGATGAGCACAATCGGCTACAGCCGAACGGTTCAGATTTTGAAAAGATATGTTCTGATGCTTCTGTTTTATCTTTATAGCGCATTGATTTATTTCATAGAGTCCGGTTTTATGCAAGGGCTTGGAGAGCTGACACTTTCGCAACTTATTTTTTCTCTCTTTTCCTTTGTGCTGATTTCATCTATCTACTTGGCTTTGACAACGGCGTTAGGAGTGAGGGCGGGAAGATATGTCGTGATGTTTGTCGTTTTGCTCATTTCCCTGGGGCCGGTTATCATTTCAAAACTAAACATACAACTCAGACTGAGCGATTTACGAGTCTTATTAAACGAGAGTAGTTTGCTCTTTGCACTGGCTGTTTTATCTTTTATCCTCTATTTGCTGTCTTTAAAAATATCGCTCCGTGCATACAAGAAGAAAGAACTTTAGGCAAGAACGTTTAGCCGTCAATTCAGCTTTAAGTGAATCACCATCGTTCTTTGCATCTTATCTGCGAGGTACATATAGATTCGCGTGAGGAGTCGGAGGCCTTTACAACGCTCCAGGGCTTCGCCATAAAAACCGCTAAGCCCGGCTAGTTTAGTGTGGGTGAGCTCGGCGAGTTTCTGTGGATTATCGACGCTGAAATACATCCTTGCGTCCGGATTCCCTGTTTTCCGCACATATTTATTGGCGAGTTTCAGGCCCTTGGAATTGGTCGCATCAAAGAGCAGTTCCCCTTTTGGAATGGCAGATTTCATGTTTTGAATCATATCGACAATCTTAGCTTCTTCAAAGTACTGGTACACCCCTGAAACAACAAGCAAGGTCGGAAGGGAGAGATCCATTTCCTTCATCCATGCAAGCGCAAACATATCCCCTGCGACTAGCGTTTCATTCCCGGCACATCCCAGGACTTTGCTTCTGACTGCTATCACATCGGGCAGGTCGACTTGATAAAAATGGGCGGTGCTGTTCCCGATGCGGTGATAAGCCGTCTCTAAACCCGCTCCCAGGAACACGACGTTAGCCTGCTCATTCTCATTTAGGAACGAAACGATGCCCCCATCAATCGTCTTTTGCCTGCAAACACTTGCCATCGAAAAATACTCATTCGCACTCTGTTCTAAGCCATCTGCCGGAATATATGGTTTTAGCGACAAGGCCATCTCGTCATAGAAAAAATCCGGAAACCTCTCAGATGCGTAGATTCTGGCGAACAGCGGGATGTATAAGGTATCTTCCACTCCGCTGAGCAAACGAGTTTCTCTCATAACAAGCCCTCCTTTCCTTTTCTTTGAACAAGTCCTATTCTGAGTTCATTATACTCTTTTCTCAAGTTCTTTGACAGAGCTTTTCTAAAAATGAGACTCTTTCCCGACTCCCCTCTCACTGATCCCCAAAATGCAAGGACTCGGCATGGAAAGGATGGAGCCAAAATGCTATAATGGACAAAGAAAGCGTTAGGATGAGTTTGCGAAAGAGGGAGGAAACTGTGAAAGTATTGATTACCGGGACCGCGCAGGGGATTGGAAAGGCAATCGCGGAGCGTTTTTTGTTGGAGGCTCATTCTGTGATCGGCATCGACTATCAGGGTGGCAGTATAGAACATGATAAGTACACGCACTATGCCGTGGATATTCGCGATTATTCCCATTTGCCGGAGATTCAGGGAGTCAACATTTTGATCAATAACGCGGGAACCCAGCAACAGGATGATATCGGTGTGAATCTGAAGGCACTTATTCATATCACGGAAAAGTATGGCGTGCAGGAATCGATTCGTTCCATTCTCAACATCGGGTCCGCCAGTGCGCACACCGGTTCCGAGTTTCCGGAATACTGTGCGAGCAAAGGGGGCGTTGTGGCCTATACAAAAAATGTTGCGATGCGAGTCGCACCGTATGGGGCGACTTGCAACAGTCTGGACCCCGGCGGTGTTCTTACGTCCCTGAATCAATGCGTCATAGAAGATCCGCATCTCTGGCAGCAAATTATGGACGAAACGCCGCTGAAACGCTGGGCGAGTCCGGAAGAAATCGCGGAATGGGCCTATTTTCTGACGGTGATCAACAGCTTCTGTACCGGCCAGAGCATCATTGTGGACGGGGGAGAGTCCATTCAGCACAAGTTTATCTGGAAGGAATCGTAGCAGGGAGTGGCAGAAACCGAGCAAAACCTGTATAATGAAGATACTATTGGAATCGCTTGTGAGCTTACGGGAAGGAGAATCGTCATGCAAGAGTGGCTAAAACAATATGAGAAAGTCAAGGAGCTTCTGGCTTCGCCGATCAATTATGCGGAACTGTTTAAAGAGAAAGAATTGGATGGAAAAAAATTGTTCGTCCTGAATATGGGAAAGGTGAACTTCGCGACCGATGAAATTCTGGTCAGGGATCCGCTCGTATATTTAAACGAAGAACAGCAGCCGTATTTTACGAAGGTGCCTGTTGGGGAGTATGACCTGGAGACCCTTGTCGTTGAGGTCGAGGAAGGCAGCTATAGGTATATCGCGAGCAGGGTTCGCTTCAACGATCAGGATGCCACCCGCTATTACCAAGCCTTGGAGGGTGACGAGGATTTGGAAGAGGTCGATGGCGATACGATTTTCGGCTTCATCGTCGATGCGGGGCTCGCTACTATTGTGGATACCGAAACCAGAGACGCTTACTGCGAGTTTGTACAGGGCTGGTACGAAAAAAATGAAGATAAAAACATTTATGATGACTTTTTTGCCGACGAGTTCCAAAAGAGCTACCTGGAACGGCCGGAATTCCAAAGAGAGGGCGGAGATTGGATCAACTTCAGAATCCCGAATACGGATTGCCGTGTTCCGATGATTCAATCGGGCTTTGGAGACGGCCTCTATCCTGTCTATTTTGGTTACGATGGAGCGGGCAGTCTCTGTGATGTCGTGATGGAGTACATCTTCGTCGGATAAGGCAAGCAAAGGTGCAAGCGGTGTTGATGCCCTTGCACCTTTTTTTGTGCAAGAAATTTGCCAAATCGCCGAAAAATTTCCTGCTAAATCACGGAAAAATAAGTTGCCAAATCGCCGAAAAATTTATTGCCAAATCACCGAAAAAATGGCATACTATATCCTGAGGTGATGATAAATGAAGGAGTACAGACCTAGAATAGTAGATGGCATGCTTCAGGAAAAACTCGAAGCAAAAGGTGCCGTTTTGATAGAGGGCCCGAAGTGGTGCGGGAAGACTACAACGGCGATGCAAGTTGCCGCCAGCGTACTGAGAATGGATGAGCCGAGCAAGAGAAAGGAAAATATTCAGATGTCTGAAATAGACCCCGGAATTTTGCTAAAAGGTGAAACGCCAAGACTGATAGATGAATGGCAGATAGCACCCAAGCTCTGGGATGCGGCGAGATATGAGGTGGACATCCGAGGCGAAGAGGGTCAATTTATATTGACAGGCTCAGCGGTTCCCATCGAATCCGATGAAATCACCCATTCCGGGACAGGTCGCTTTTCTTGGCTAACGATGAGACCTATGTCACTCTATGAGTCGGGAGATTCTACAGGGGAGGTCAGTCTGCAGGAACTCTTTGCCAATCCCAAGAGTATCAGCGGTTTCAATGATATCGATATCAATCGATTGGCATTTTTAATCTGCCGAGGCGGGTGGCCTCGCGCTATTGGAATGAGTGAAAAAACGGCCTTGCTTCAAGCTGAGGAGTATTGTGAGGCGGTCATCAAGTCGGATATCAATCGAGCTGACGGCGTGAGCAAGAATCCGGAGAGGGTCAGAAGATTGATGAAGTCCCTGGCGCGAAATCAGGGGACACAAATTGCAAATACCGCTCTCAGAGAGGATATCATCAGCAATGATACGGATTCTTTGAGTGTAGATACCATAGTCTCTTACATTAACGCACTGAAAAAAATTTATGTGGTGGAAGACATGCCGGTGTGGAATCCTAATTTGAGGTCAAAAACGTCGATCAGGAGCTCCGATACCAGATACTTTATCGATCCGTCCGTGGCGGTGGCCTCGTTGGGGGTCGGCCCGAAGGATTTGATAAACGATTTGAACAGCATGGGTTTTTTGCTTGAAACATTGTGTGTAAGAGACCTGAGAGTCTATGCGGAAAGTTTAGGCGGAACAGTTTTACACTACAGGGATAAATCGGGTTTGGAGTGTGACACGGTGATTCATCTCCGAAGTGGCCATTATGGGCTGGCGGAGATTAAACTCGGAGGAGAAAAGCTCATTGAGGAAGGGGCGGAGAATCTGAAAAAATTGGCCGACAAAATCGATACTTCCAAGATGCCGGTCCCCTCTTTTTTGATGGTAGTTGTTGGAGTTGGCGAGTTTTCATATAAACGAGAGGACGGTATTTTCATTGTGCCGATTGGATGCCTCAAGAACTGAGAGGTTCCTCAAGAGTATGGAAGAAAGATGGTGGGAGGAACTCTTCTATTTCAAGGTCCGCGCAAGGCATGGCGAAAAGAGGAAAAAAAATCAAAAAATGAAATAAAAATTGTTATGTTTTTGAAGAAACCTGTCGATACAAGAAGTTACCTTGAAACTTAGGGATACTTGTAATCCCGAGGCAAGAGAGAACATCGAAAGGAAAGAACAGGTATGAAGGCAAATCCTATCTTATTGCATCAAAAATATGCTCGCGTTGTGGAACGTTTTGCCGAAAAAGCACAGATTGACTATGAACTGGCTCTAGATGTGTTCTATTGCTCCAACTTGTATCATTCGATGCGGGAAGGAGATGCAGAGATGCACTCCCGGAGCGACGAGTATCTGGCGCAGCAGCTGATGGACGAATGTGTGAGAAGATAGCCGGTAGCTTGGCTCGGGCGGCATTTCAAGTACGGAACTTTTACATGCGATGTAGCATTCCGAAAGAGTCCTGCAGGGGAGAATGATAATGTATAAGTGCGAGCGGTGTTGATACCCCTTGCACTTTTTCTTTATAAGGCGGTTTTGCCGAATCACGGAAATAATTCTATAGAGGGATGCGTTTCCTAATGGCCGGCGATATGATACAATAAAGCAAGAACGAATTACTGAATCTGGATGATGATTCTTAAGTTGCGAGATGCTGTCCGG
>JAUMXH010000022.1 GCA_030529225.1 Bacillota bacterium
GGAGGAGAAAAGGATGGAAAACAAGATTACGATTTTGGGAAATCCTTTCCGCCTGGAAGAGGATTCCTATGTTGGAAGGCTTACAATTTGGGGGCGAGAGACGGATGTGTTTATCGAAACCGAGGGCGGTGAGGAATGCGAGAAATTCATTCGCAGTCGAATCGATTGGTTGAATGCAAATCGAGATGAAATCATCACTCCTTTCATGGAAGAAAATGATCACATGGTCGAAATCGTCAATGAAATGATTGCAAAAGGCGATTTTAAAGCGGATGCTCCAATCACAGAGCAAGAATTTGAAGATGCTCTCCTTGTCCGCTACCTGAGCATCATCGAGCGAGGGGAGGAGACCGAATTTACCCTCGACTTGGATGCCGAACCGGACTATCTGCTCGGACACCTGGGCTATATGGAAATCGACAGTGAGTATGAGGTCGAGTTCAGCGGAATGAACGGATAGGCCTCGTTCGTAGGGAGGAAGGCGATGAACGGAGAATTATATGTGAAGAAGGCGGTTTTGCAGGCGTCAAAGGGGGACTTTGATAGCGCCGTGCAGAGTATGAATCAGGCGATTCTGGCGGGGGATGATGAAGTTGCCATCGCTCAGGCGCATTGTTTTTTGGGCGAATACTACTTTGTAAAACGGGACTACGCGAAATCCGGAGAGCATTTGGAGTGGCTTTCAGAGCGGGCGGAGGACCTGGAACAAAAGTACGATGACCTTTTGAATGATGAGCTTGTGGAAGCCGATGTTTTGTTAGACATTATGGCGAGGTTTTTATTGTATGTGCGCTCATTGTGATAGGATTCCGCTCGTCGAACGAATCCAAACGCCGAAGGAATACGAACAGACCGTCGATTCCATCCTGGAATTGATTGCAAAGGAAGGGTTCCTTCTTCTGGAAGGAAATGTCCCACTCGGCGAGCACAAACAAAACGGATACTGGGCGGAGGATATTATTTACCATGTGATAGAGTGTCCCGTTTGCCATCAGGCATTCACCTGCGTGGTGAATACCTACAGGGGTGGAGGCTCCTTCACAAAGGGAAGGTAAGCGTGGAGCTTCGAGTTTGCACAAGAATTTGAGTTTTATGTTGCAGAGTGCTAAGAAAAAGGCGATTGTCCGAAAGCGTTTAGAACAGAGTGACGGGGGTCGGCCGGACTGAAACAAGTGTACCCGGAGCAGCAAAACAGAAACAAGTGTACGAGGAACAGCGAGAGAAGAAACAAGTACGCGAGGAATCGTGAGGCGGGAAATCAGTGTATGAGGGTCAGATATGAGAGAGCTTGTATTTAGAGGCGACAAACAAAAAAAGAATTACTTTGAGGGCTGGTACTTTAAGTTCGTGGACTCGGAACATGATTTGGTGATTATCCTGATTCCGGGAATCTCGAATTTTCAAGAAAAAATGGCATTTTTGCAGTACATCGTCCACTATAAATCCGAAGTATTTAACGGTTTTTTGAGGTATGATATCGACCGCTTTGCAATCGAAACGCCCTTTTTGCTGAAGTTTGAGCACGGGAGCCTGTCCAAAGAGCACCTCTCTTTGCACCTTGATTTTATGGACGCGGAGCTCGACTTAGGCGAGTTTACTCCGCTGAAGACCTCGATTCTGAGCCCGTCCATTATGGGATTCTTTGAGTACCTGAAGATGCCCTGCTTTCACGATGTCATCAGCATGAATCATGCGGTCACAGGGAGCGTTACAATAAAGGGGGAATCCGTCGCTTTTTCCGGAAAAGGTTACATCGAGGGTGACAGGGGAAGTCATTTTCCCGAGTTCTATCTCTGGGCGCAGTGTAACCACTTTCAAAATCCGGACACATCTCTGTTCTTCTCCGTCGCGGATATTTCAACGAGCTGCTTCAAGTTCTTGGGGCACATTGCGGTGCTCTATTATCAGGGAAAAGAATATCGCTTTGCCTCGTACCTGGGAAGTAAGGCCGAGGTCACTGTATCGAATGACAAGAGGCACGCGAAGGTCATCTTTAGGAATCGGAAACACCGATTGGGCGTAGAAATCGATTTGAAGCAGGGAAATTCGCTGATTGCGCCGATGAATCACAGCATGGATTTTAAAATCAAGGAGCAGGTGAAGTCGGATATCAAGCTGGAGTTTGACGGCTACTTGGACGAGAGTTCATTCTGTGCGAGCGAACTGGTGAACTGGAAGGATGTGGAGGCGGAATGAAACAATTTCTTCAGAAAACTTGGAAATGCGAAACAACAGGAACGGAGGGCGGGCTTAGCCTGTTCGGTGTCAATATTTTTGACTACGAATGGATGGATACCGGCAAAAGAGCTCTCGTCTATGACCCTATGTATCACCAAGAATTTAGATTTCCAATCTACACAGTTGAAATTGACGGAGATATCCAAGAATTTGTTGCCGGTGAGTTCAGTAACGGCGTTTGGGGATTCTACCTTTTTCAATATTGAATCCCCTTCATTAGGCATCCGACTCACACTCGGTGGTCCTCAAGAGTTTTGTCTCTTTTGTAAAAAATGTATACTCCTATCAAAAAATGTATTATAATAAATGCAGAACAAAGATTTAGGAAAACAGTTTTTTAGTTTAAGGAGTATCTTATGTACAAAAAAATCGTAAAGAACACATCCAAAGGTTTCTTAAAAAAGATGTTCGGAAAGAATCACATTGACAGTCTGGCTTTAACGGACGACGGATTTGTCGTAATCATGGAGAAAGGGGAGGAAATTCCGGTTTTCTTCAAGGATGTAAAGGCAGTCAAATCTAATTTTTATCTTGATAAAATCACACCGCACCGAACTGTAATCATCGTAACGAATGACCAAAAGGAGTTTAGTTTGGACCTTGCTTCGGACAGAGAAGAGATTGATTCTGTTCTCAAGCACTATTCCAAGTACCAACTTGGAGGAGAGATTCCGGAAGACATCGCTGCTGTCAAGGTCATTTTGCAGTACGGATTAAATGACTATACCATTCGATTGGAGAACGGAAACATCATAGAAACGAAGCGAGGCCAAGAAAGCTCTTACCCGTTGGAGAGCATAGAATACTACAGAGTCGATAAGCCTTCCAATTCCATCCATATCAAAGTGAAAGAGAAAAAAATGTTCCTCACCTTGAGCGCGATTCATGTGACCAACGTTTGGCTGGTCCTCGAGATACTGGACCGACTTGCCAAAAAACAAAACTGGCCGATTTAAGAGGTCTTGGAACGATTTTGTGCTGCCGAAGAGCTTGAGAGAATCAATGAATCAAATTAAGCATGTTCATAGAGAGACGCCGATGGATTATCAACCTTTTTGTATAGAAGGGAATCAAAGCCTCATAGTCTATCATCAGAGGGAAGTAGAATTTGCATATAGGACCGAACCGCCCCACGGCGATGCGATTTACTCCTGGCGACTGCCGTTATTGGCCTTGGAGTTTCCTTATTGGGTTTACGGTAGAAACTTGTTGTGTTTCGAATCCCGCTTTTTATTGGCAGAAGCGGTCAGGAAAAATTCTTGGAGTCCGGTCACGAGCATGGTCTTTGACTTGCAGGAAGGAAAATATGCCGATTTGACTCATTGGTATCCGCGCGTAACGGTGAAAGGAAAAGAGATTTGCCTATCGAATGAATGGGAGGGGAGGAACTTGGTTTTAAAAGATGTCCACTCCCTCGATTGGGTGGGCGTAGGAGAATGTAAATGATATCCACCCTACCGGGGCAAAGTGGGTATCATTCTATTAAAGCTCACTTTATGTGAGGCATGAACTGTGAGAGATTAGAATTTCTTATAGATGAAAACAGAATTTGAAAATGGAGGAATACTATGTCAGAATTATCAATGCTTTCCTGGACCTTCTTTCAGGAATGTTCAATTCCGGATGATGTCTCGGACCTGCTCATAGACGGAGAGCATGCGGTATGTGCCTATAAAACCATCAGGGACAGTGCGATTTTTACGAACAAGCGTCTGATTATCAGAGACTCCCAAGGCGTTTTGGGCAAAAAAGTTGAAATGTACAGTCTTCCGTATTCTTCGATCAATATGTACTCGACCGAAAATTCCGGGAAGCTTCTCGACTTTAACTCGGAGCTCGAACTTTGGACCAGGGCGGGGAACATCAAGATACAGTTGAAGCGGGGAATCGACATCAGAAAGATAGACAGACTGATTGCAACGGCAATCTTGGGCGGAAGACTTTAAGAGAAGAAACTGCATATAAGTTAACTTGTATGCAGTTTTTTTGTTTGGTTGGCGTTGAAAAATAGAGGTCTTTGTTCGGTTGGGAAAACTTTTGGAGCGGTTTCGATGGAAGGATTAAAATATTACAAAAATACTTATAGAAGCTTTTTCTTCTGTTGTTTTGGCAACATATTTTTTCTTTTCTTTCCCGTATGATTAGAGCATAAAGTGAGTCAAGTAAAAAGGGAGGGATTACAATGACTAACACAAAAATGTTTTGTTTTCAATGCCAGGAGACGGCGGGCGGAAAAGGCTGCACAGTGCAGGGCGTCTGCGGTAAGAATCCTGAAGTAGCAGCGATGCAGGATTTGCTCGTTTATGTGAGCAAGGGACTTTCGGAATTGAGCATGAGATTGAGAAAAGAAGGGAAGAAGGTTGATAAAGAAGTAAATCATCTGGTTACAAAGAATCTTTTTATCACAATTACCAACTCGAACTTTGATAAAGATGCAATCAATGCGTATATAGAAAAAACAGTTTTGATGAAGGACAAGTTGCTCGCGGAATTGGACGACAAAAGCAATCTCAGTGATGCCGCGCTTTGGGCGGGCGATCGCTCGGAGTACGACACTAAGAGCAAGACGGTCAGCATTTTGGCGACTGCCGATGAGGACATCAGAAGCCTTAGAGAGTTGATCATTTACGGACTCAAGGGGATGGCGGCTTATTCAAAGCACGCGAATGCCCTGATGAGGGACAACGAGGAAGTGGACGAGTTCATTCAAAGAGCCTTGGCGGCAACCTTGGATGACAGCTTGACGGTTCAGGACCTGGTGGCGCTGACGCTTGAGACAGGAAAGTATGGCGTGGAAGGCATGGCGCTTCTCGACGGAGCAAACACCGGCGCTTACGGACATCCTGAAATGACGGAAGTAAACTTGGGAACAAGAAACAATCCGGGCATCCTGGTTTCAGGTCACGACCTCAGAGACTTGGAAATGCTGCTTGAGCAGAGCAAGGACAGCGGCGTGGACATTTACACACACTCGGAGATGCTTCCTGCGCACTACTACCCGGCGTTCAAAAAGTACGAGCACTTTGTGGGCAACTACGGAAACGCTTGGTGGAAGCAAAAAGAGGAATTTGAAAGCTTTAACGGGCCGATCTTGATGACTACAAACTGTATCGTTCCGCCGCCTGCTTCTTATAAAGACAGATTGTGGACGACCGGACTTGCGGGCTTTGAAGGCTGCAAGCACATCGAGGGAGAATACGGACAGGAGAAGGACTTCTCGGCAATCATCGAGCAAGCAAAGACTTGCGCACCTCCAATTGAAATCGAAACCGGCAGCATTATCGGCGGATTTGCGCACAATCAGGTGTTCGCACTCGCGGATGTCGTGGTCGATGCGGTTAAATCGGGCGCTATCCGAAAGTTCGTCGTAATGGGCGGCTGTGACGGAAGAGCGAAATCAAGAAACTACTACACCGAATTTGCGGAGAAATTGCCGGAGGATGTGGTCATCTTGACGGCGGGCTGCGCGAAGTACAAGTACAACAAGTTGAATCTGGGCAAAATCGGCGCGATTCCAAGAGTTTTGGACGCGGGCCAGTGCAACGATTCTTACTCACTCGCACTCATTGCGCTCAAATTGAAGGAAGTATTCGGGCTCGAGGACATCAACGATCTGCCGATCGCCTTTAACATCGCTTGGTACGAGCAAAAAGCCGTCATCGTGCTTTTGGCTCTCCTCTACCTGGGCGTGAAAAACATTCACTTGGGACCAACGCTGCCGGCATTCCTTTCACCGAATGTGGCGAAGGTTCTGGTGGAGAACTTTGGAATCGCGGGAATCACAAGCGTGGACGAGGATATGAAAAAGCTCGTCGGCTAGAGAAAATGCGAAGAAAGGATTCGCTAATGAAGTTATCTTAATACAATTGTAACATACTAATTCTCTCACTTCCTGTAGTACTATGTGCTACAGGAAGTTTTTTTTTGCGGAAATCTTGTCCCAAAAATGATATACTATTTGGGATGAGCGGCAGGGGGAATGCGGTAATCCCTGGAGAGCACGGTAATCCCTGGAGGAAAAGCCTGATAACGCCGCGAAAAGAAAGGAAACGGAGTATCCGATGACGGAAGAAAGCAATCTGCAAAATCAAGTATCTTACGACCTGACACAGGGGAACGTGTGGAAGATCATGTTCCGTTTTGCCTTGCCGATTTTTCTGGGCACGCTGTTCCAGTCGCTTTACATTATGGCGGATGCGATCATCGTCGGACGGTTCGCGGGAAAGGATGCGCTCGCTGCGATTGAATCGGTCTACACGCTCACCAAGCTGCCGATCAACTTTTTTACCGGTCTCGCGTCCGGCGCCACAATCATCATTTCCCAGTACTTCGGGGCGCGAAAGTTTAAAGAAGTTTCGGACGCTTCCCACAACGCTGTGCTTTTTGCCTTTGCGGGCGGAAGCCTGCTCGCCGTTTTGGGCTGTCTGCTTTCCCCACCGGCGATTCGCCTGGTCAAGGTTCCTGCGGAAATTTTGGGCGATGCGCAGCACTACATCCTGATTTATTTTTCGGGACTCGGCGTATCGATGCTCTACAATATGGGTGCCGGGATTCTGCGGGCGCTCGGGAATTCCAAAACACCCTTTTACTTCCTTGTAGTTGCCAACCTTGTGAATGTGCTCCTGGACCTTTTGTTCATTATCTCCTTTGATATGGGTGTGGTCGGTGCAGCCCTTGCGACCGTCCTCTCACAAGTTCTAAGTGCGGGCTTGATTGTAGCCGCATTAGTAAAGACAGAGCTGCCTAGCAAAATCATGCTCAGAAAACTCAAGTTTCACAAGTCACACCTGTCTGAAATCTTCAGGCTCGGCCTTCCGATTGGGATTCAATCCACCCTCTATCCCGTTTCCAACACGATTGTGCAGGCGAGCATCAACAGCATTGGCGTCGATGCCATCGCCGCTTGGGCGGTCTGCGGAAAGCTGGACTTTTTGGTCTGGGCGATTTGCGAGGCCTTCGGAATTGCGGTCTCTACCTTTGTGGCCCAAAATTACGGCGCCGGAAACTTTAGCAGAAACCGGGAAGGGGTGCGCGCCGCCCTTATAATGGGGCTCTTCTCGGTCGGCATCGTCAGCGGAGTCCTCTTTTTTGGAAGCCGTTTCTTGGCGGGCTTTTTGGTGGACGACGCGAATGTTATCCGCCTCACGAGTCAAATCATGTACTTTATCGCTCCGATGTACGCCATCTTTGTGTTTTGCGAAGTTTTTCCGGGGGCGATCAGAGGAAGCGGAGACACCTTCAGGCCGATGATGGTTTCCGTTTTTGGAACCTGCATTTCCAGGGTGCTGTGGATTTTCTTTATCGTGCCGCTCAATCCGACCCTTTTGAATGTGCTCGCCTGCTACCCCGTTTCATGGGGAATCAGTGCGTTGGCGTTCTTTGTTCTCTACCGAAAGAGGTTTTCCCCGGGGAGAGTTTAACACAAGGAAGGGGACTGTCATAATTGCGAACACGAGGCTCGGTCTGCTTAGCTACCGAGCTTTTTTTATAAAAAAAACATATGAATAAATGCCTGCTTTTTTAAAAAAATTGCATGAAATGTGGTACAATGAGATCAAAAAAGATAGGAGACCTTTATGCTTTTTATAGAATATCCGAGCTGTTCGACCTGTCAAAAGGCCAAGAAATGGCTCGACGACAACGGAATCGAGTACACCGACAGGCACATCGTTCACGAGAATCCGACTCATGAGGAGCTCAAAACCTGGTACGAGGGCAGTGGGCTTCCGCTCAAACGCTTTTTTAACACGAGCGGTATGCTCTACCGCGAGATGCAGCTCAAGGACAAGCTCGAGTCGATGAGTGAGAAGGAGCAACTGGAGCTTTTGGCGACGAACGGTATGTTGGTAAAGAGGCCGATTATTGTACACGGAAAGACGATTTTGACGGGCTTTAAAGAGGCCGAGTGGGCGGAAAAGCTGAAATAGAGCAGAAAACGAGGACAAGACTCACATTTTTAAGGAACTTTGTGGAGAGGAGGGAACTCATGCGCGTGGATACCTATACCCTGGAGCTCGAACGGGCGATTTTCAATTACCGTATCGATCCCTGTGAATCGTCGAAGGAAGCCATTTACAACGCGATGGCGGAGGGACTCAAACACGGGAGCGCAGTCGTCATTCCGATTGAAAAGAACGCGGCGGGTGCGGAAGGGGAACTTGCGATCGAGTACAGCAGGCGGACGCTCGAAGACGGGAAGACCTATATTCGGGCGTATACGAACGAGGACGAGGTGAAGAACGGCTTAAACGCATCGTTTTTACTCCAGTCTTTGCAGAGTCTCCTGGAAGGAATCGAGAAGTTTCAAGACGTTTCGGGTTGTGTGCTCGGCACGGAGGAGCAGAGCGTCACCCTGGATAAGACTGAGATTCACAAGCTTTTGGAGCGCCAAACAAAGCCGGTGATTTCAGTGCTTCGGGCGGCTGTCCTCGACTTGCGCGTGGGGGCGATTGTAAATGCGGCCAACAACAGCCTTTTGGGCGGGGGCGGGGTAGACGGAGCGATTCACCGCGCGGCGGGTCCCAACCTCTTGAACGAGTGCAGAATTTTGAACGGATGCAGGACCGGCGAGGCCAAGCGCACCGGCGCGTACAAGATCAAAGGCGTCGACCACATCATCCACACGGTCGGGCCCATTTACGCAGGAAGGGCGGACGACGAGGCCCTTTTGAGTTCATGTTATCGCAAGTCGCTGGACTTGGCCCTTCAGAGCGGCTGTAGGAGCATCGCCTTTCCGGGGATTTCGACCGGTGTCTACGGGTATCCGTTGGACGAGGCGGCGAGGGTCTCTTTAGAGACCGTTCGGAAATGGGCCGACGCGCATCCTGAGCTCGCGATGAATATTTATTTTTGTTGTTTCAAGGAATCGGAGCGGGAAGCCTACCGAAGGCTTGGGCTCTAAGCCGCTTAGAACGGCGTGTGAAGAGCTGAAATCAGAGGTTTTCAGGTGGTGCCTTATGAAATTTTTTAAAAAAGAGAAGGACACAAAGCGAGAATTCATGCCTCTCATGTACTACAGGACAAACGAAGCCCTGGGGCGAATCGTGGGGGAGGACGAGTTCTCCAAGACCTATGCGGATAAGATTGTACTTTTTTGCAAGCGTTTGCATGAAATGGGGGCCTTTGAAGAGGACAAGATCATTCGTTTTCACATCGGCAGTATGGTGGATATGCTCGTGGAACTCGGAGCCTTGAAAAAAATGGAGATAAGGGGGATGAATGTGGCGCAGGTCGCCTTCGGAAAAAACTATGCCGGTTACTGGTTCGAGGGCAAGAAGGGAGACCCGAGCAGCCTCTTTATGGTTCCGGAACAGATTGCCTTCTACCATTCCGAGAAGGAGGACAACTACTACCTTTCTTTGCTCTATGAAGGATTGGATCTCTGCAAAAACAAGGTTTCCGATTCCAACATAGAAGATTGGCTCGAAAAGGCGGGTAGGGGGAGTCCCGCTTATCTCAGCATCACCGGCATGAGCGAGCTCCAAAGTGCCTTTCACATTCTGTTTGTTTATCTGAAATACAAGATTCTGATCCAAGCCGAAAAACGAGGCTACTATGCGTTTCTCCAAACGTTTGCAAACGCCTTTTGCGAGGAGGCGCTGCGCGAGGAATTTGTGGACTACGCCAAACAGTATTTTTCGCTGAATGAGGAGAAGAAAAGGCTCTACCCCATGGCGCAGCAAGACCTCGGTTTTGCCGATTTTCTGGACAGGCTGAGCACCCTGTATCGAGTGGGGCTCTCCTCGGGAATCAGTTCCTTTGCGTCCTTTTCTCTTTGGCTGAAACTAAGATGCAATCTTGCGCCGGACCACAAGGCCTTTCAAAACTTCTACGAATACTTGTGTGAGGTCGACGACTTGCTCGCCGAGCAAGGAAAAGCGCTCTACATCCTAAATGCGGATGCGAGCTTTTTTGAAATGACCCTTTTGGTGGGGGGCGCCTCCCTCGAGTTCCACGAGGAGTGCGGAATCAAGCTCAAACGATTTGCCGAGCTGCCGAAGGAGAACTACGCTCACGCGATCGAGCTCGAAAATAGGGTCAGGTCTTTGGCGCGTCAGTTGTACGCCTTCCTGGGAGCTTCGGATGCGGAGGGGATGATGGCGCTGATTTCCGGGCTTTGGGTTCTGGATCGAATCCTATATGAAGAAGATTATCTCCTCTACCTTGAGCCGGAAGAGCATGCTCTCTTTGACCTGCTTCCCGACTTTTTGGAGAAGCACGGACTCGCCTCCCTGATGAAAGACTTGCGCGCACGGGGGTGGATCGGCTCCGAATCCGACGCCTCGGAAGGGGGAGGGCGGAGGCCCGACGAGCGGATGCTTCCCCTTGCCGAAGAGCTCAAGAAGCGGGGAAAAGTCCTCGTTTCTATGGAAATCGGCGCCCCATCGTACGCTTATACGATTCTGGAGGATACGGAGTCCGCGCGCGAGCAATTTGCATACTTCGGCGAAGAATTAAAGAAGCTGCGGGAAATCATCGAATATGCCTTTCTCGATGAAGCGGGTACGCCTTCCCGACCGGAAAAGTAGGGAAGCTGCGCTCCTCTTCAAGCGGGGAAGATGGGCAAGTTTTTAGGCAAGCGGGCAAGTGTGAATAAACAACAAAATAATCATTGCGACAAGACCCGCTCTTTGTTAGAATCTTTTGGGAAGAAGTAGGAACGGAAAACCGAGAATCAATCGAGTGTTCGGGAAAGGAGTGCTCATGGCAAAGGCATTCAGTGAGAAGGAACGGAGCGAAATTAGGGAGAGGATCCTGGAGACGGCGCTGGACCTCTTTCATGACAAGGGAACCAAGACGCTCAGCATCAAGGAGCTTACCACGAGGGTCGGCATCGCCCAGGGGAGCTTTTATCATTTCTGGGAAAGCAAGGAGGCCCTGGTGCTGGATTTGATGTTCTACAGGTCGGCTCAGAAGTTGAGCGAGCTGGAAGAACGCTTTGACGATTCCATGGAGGAACCTGCCGAATTTTTAGCAGGGATTCTCTATGAGCAGTTGATGGACCTGGTGGGCAAGATGGAGTCGAAAAAAATCTATTCCGATGCCTTCAAACTCATTGTGGAAAGGAACGAGGGTCTGCCGGAAGGCTTGCTGAATCAGTACCGCAGCTTTCTGGACAAGCTCGTCCGCTACTGGAAGGACAATTTTGTGGTGAAGGATGTGGATGAGCAGGCCTTACTGAACGTGTTTGTGGGGAGCTTTGTGCTCTGCATGAACGTCCGTCAGTTCGATCGGGCCTACTTCCGACAGGTTTAGAAGCTGTATTTGACGGCTTCCATCGATGAATATGTGAAAAGGCGATTTTAACGGCTATGAGGATACTCATTTATGGCGCCGGCACGATCGGTTGCTTATACGGCGCTCTCTTTTCGGAAGCGGGTGTGGAGACCGCTATATATGCGCGCGGCAAGAGATTGGAACTGCTCCGTGAAAAGGGCCTGCGTTTTCGCGATCAAAACAGGGTGAAGCGGGCGCGGGTGAAGATTCTTTCCGAACTTTCGGAGGAGGATCGCTACGACTTTGTCTTTTTGTGCGTGAAGCAAACGCAGGTTCACAGCGCCCTGGTTGAGCTCAGAAAGAATCGCAGCCCCAACATCGTGACCTTTGTCAACAGCTTGGAGCCCTATTCCCATTGGGAGGAGCTCTGCGGAGCGGGGAGGCTGATTCCCGGCTTTCCGGGCGCGGGCGGGGGCTTTGAACAGGATATTTTAAATGCGAGCTTGACGCCCTACCTGATTCAGCCGACTTCGTTTGGGGAAATCGGCGGGCAGCTCAGTGAGAGAGTCCGCATCTTGGCGTCTTTGTTTGGAAGGGCAAAGATTCCTTACCAAATCATCCCCGATATGCACGCCTGGCAGATTTGTCACCTGGCCATGGTCGTGCCGCTGGCGCAGGCCTATTATGAGGCTAGGGTTCCGAGCGAGCTTTGGAAGGATCTGAGGCTGATGAGAAAGACCGCGCTGCGATTACAGCGCAATTTTCACTTTCTGAGGGAAGGGGGAGTGCCTTTGACGCCGAGCAAGATGCGACTGTTTCGGTATCTTCCTCTTTCGGTGCTCTCAGGCTCGCTCTCCCTGCTTTATCGCAGCGAGTTTGCGGACTTGTTTATGTACCGGCACTCGATGAACGCCCCTGAGGAGATGCGGGAGCTGAAACGGCAATTTTATCGGTATCTTAGGGAGTTGCGCATCGATAAGCCCCGCAAGGGTTCAACACGCTGAACTTCGCCGCTTCGGGCGCTTGGGTGCGCGGGCGCTTCGGCAAGCAACGAAAACAATGGATGGGATGAATGATGTTATATATTATGAGACACGGCAAGACGGATTGGAACGAAAAGAGAAAGCTGCAAGGCAAGACCGACATTCCCCTGAACGAGGTCGGCAGAACGATGGCGCGCGAAGCGCAAAGAGCGTATCGGGACGTACACTTTGATTTGTGCTACTCGTCTCCGCTGATTCGGGCGCGGGAGACCGCGGAAATCGTCCTGGAGGGAAGGGCGCTTCCGATTCTGACCGACGAGAGGTTGCGGGAGATGAGTTTTGGAATCTATGAGGGCGTGGAGCGGGCTCTTGATGTTCCCGGCTCGCCGATGTATGCGCTTTTTCACAGCCCGGAGAACTATCTGGCTCCCGAGGGGGCGGAGAGCCTGAGAGATCTTTACGCGAGGACCGGGGACTTTTTGAGAGAAAAGATTGAACCCGCGTTGAAAGAGGGGCTGAATGTTCTGATTGTCGGACACGGGGCGATGAATTCGAGCATCATCTGCCAGGTCAGAAAGCTTCCGCTGAACGCATTTTGGAGCGCGGGAATCGAGCAGTGCAAGCTTCTTCGCCTGCTTTAGGATGGAATAGGAGCAAGTTGCACCAAAAGGGGTTCCGTTTGGAACCCCTCTCAGCGTCAAAAAAATTCAGATTGATATGTATCTCATTTGGCTCCGTGCTAAACCCTGACGAGCCTTGTCAGCGGATTTTTCAGATACTCGAGCAGGAAACTTCCCACTTCGGCGTTGCGGTAGTCCCGTTCCGAGACCAGCGCATGGTAGTATCTGTCATTGCCGATTCGGATGCTGTTCAGGAAGCCTCGTTCACTCAGGTGGGCGAGGGCTGTCAATACCCTGTGCACGTCCTCTGCCCCTGCGCCCTTTTGCGATTCCGATTCCATCGCCTCCGAGAGCTCTCTTAGGGCAATCGGTCTTTGAAATTGCCAAATCGCCTTCATTACGCGAAACTCAGGGTCGGGCAATCGTTTGTACTTGTTCTTCATGATATTCTCCTCGTCGCCCTGAAGCGAACTCTTTTTCCCGTGCAGGATCCGATATGTAAAAAAGGCTGTGAGCGATTTGCTTCTGAGCTGCTTGGGCCCACAGCCCGGAGACATTATTTTTATATTTAAAAGTCGGATTTCTTAAAACCTTACCGTAAAAAGGACTTAGTCGTTGTCGTTGTCATCATCCCAATCGTTGTCATACTCTCTGTCATCTTGGTCGTCATCTCTATCATCATAACGATCATCCGCGTCATCGCGGTCATCGTAGCGATCGTCTAAGTCATCTCTGTTGTCGTCCAAGTCGTCTCTATCGTCGTATCGATCGTCATCGAATCTGTCGTCCCGATCATCTCTGTCATCATAGACGTCGTCATTCTCGAGCTTGCGCTCATGTTCCAAGTCGTAATCTACCGATAAGAGTTTGCCGCTTTGGAAGTCGATCTCGTAGTCGTATTCCTTGCCGTTCGCGTAGAATTCAATGTCATAGTGTTTCACGCCGTCATCGCTGTCAAGTTCCGCTTTTACAAACTGTACCTGAGAGGCTTTGAGTCCCGCGTGAGCCAGAGCGATTTCCTTCGCCGCTTCTACGGTGATTGCCTTGTTGGCACCTGCCTTTGCGTTCGCCTTTGGCTGCGCTTGCGGCTGAGCTGCTTGTGCTTGCTTCTTGCCGCCGATGACATAGTGTTCGATGTCTCTGTCTTTTTCTCTGATCGCGCCGGTCTTTGCGTCGATTTCATAGTCGTACTCCACATTTCCTTTGTAGAACTCGACGTCGTATACCGGATATCCGTCGTCCTTGTCCAATTTCGCCCTTACAAATGACGCTTCCGTCGCCTTTACTTTCGCATCTTCCAAGGCGATTTGCTTGGCTCTTTCCAATCCGATCTTGCCTGACATCGTCGTGTTTGCGAATACGCTCGCAGATCCTGCCGTTATAACTACCGCCATCGCCGTTGCGATGAGTTTTGCTTTTTTCGATTTCATAGTTTCCTCCATAGTTCTTTTATATTCTTTTGTCATTTTTCGATTCTTGCTCTTTGTTTCGGCTGCCGGCTCTGCCGGAACAATCCGGAGTTTGGGACTTAGGGTAGAACATGCTTTCCTGTTCTCTATAACGTTCTACATTTGTCTTGATGTTATTCTACAACTGTCTTGGTATTTTGTCAACACCTTTTTTGCAAAAAAGTTTTAGAGAATCCGGAAAGTCTTCCAAATGCTTGCTCACAGGGCACAAAAAAGTTTTACATTTGTAGAATAAGGACTCTAAAAAGAGACTTTTTGGAGCCGAGTTTGCCAAAAAAAAGAGCTCCCACCTTTGTGGAAGCTCTTTTCTCTTTTTTATCATCAGTCGTTGTCGTGATCCGAATCGTTGTCGTCATGTTCCTCTATATCATGGTCGACATCGTCGTCCTTGTCATCCGGATCGTTGTCGTCATCGTTCCTGTCATTTGTGTCACTCTTTGCGCCTGTCTCGGTCTTGCCGCTCGGCGAAGTGTTTTTGGTGTCCGTGCCGGCCTTGTTTCCGCCACCGCTCGGCGTTTCCACCTTGTTTTCCTTAGCAGGAGCGTTCCCCTGATCTCCGCTCGGATTCGGGTTCTGCTCTTTCTTCTTGTTCACGCTTTGACTTGCCGCTCCGCCGGCCTTGGATTCCCGATCCAATTTCAGGATGCTTCCCGTTTTGGCATCGATCTCGTAGTCATACTCTATGCCGTTTGCCGTAAACTCGACATCGTAGCTCCTTCCGTTGGCCTCTTTTTTGACCCTTAGCGACTTGACCTGCTCCGCCGTCAAGTTTGCGTTGGCAAGGGCGAGCGCCATCGCCTGTTCCGCGAGGATGCCCTGCTTAGGGGGCTCGATTTGTTGAGAGGCCGGCGCGTTTTTGTCAAGGTTCGGCGCCGGAGCAATTGCAGGAGTCACGCTGTCACTATTTGCCTCACTTGGAAGCAGCTCGGGCTCCGTTTGCGCGCCCTGTTGGCCGGATTTTTCCGCTTTTCGGTTCTCGCTCAGCAGGCCCTTTTCATCGAGCGTCGAAGCGCTCGCGCTCTCCGGTTCGTCCGTCAGAACGCCCGGACTCGCGAATACAATGACCGACCCCGAAACAATCGTGAGCGCCATGATCAGCGTGAGGTAAGAAAGCGAAAGTTTCCTGCGCTTTCCGTGGCTTTCCATAATGTTGAAGAGCCTTCTTTTAATGTTGATCTTCTTCGCGTAGAAGCAGGTTGAGAGCGCAATCTGTTTTTGCGAGCTCGCCTCTATCATACTGATGATGACTTCTCCGTAGAAGCGTCTGTATTCCAAATCCTTGTTCTTGAGAACCGATTCGTCGCAGTAGCACTCGCCGTCTCCGTAGACCGCCGGCATACAGAGATAGAGAATCGGGTTAAACCAATGGATGCAGAGGGCGAGCACGCCGACTAGGTTAATTAAGAGGTCTTTATGCTTGTAGTGCGTGAGTTCGTGCTCCAGAATCAGCTCCATCTCGTCGTCCGCAATCGGTTTGTCCGGGAGCAAAATCGTCGGCTGAAAGAGACCTGTCAGCATCGGCGTAGTGATTGTTCCGACGATTCTCAGACCGATTTTCTTGTCCTCCAGCCCCATCTTCGCCTTCACAAAGGCAAAGGTTTCGAGGGTGTAAGGGTCCGTAACGGGCTTGCCCCATCGCTTGATGATCTGCTTGAACCTTTTGTACTCGATGAAGTGCTTGGCTCCGAAGGCTGTGGCCCCAATCGCCCAAATCGCAATCAGTACCGTAGAAATCGGAAGCTTCTTCTTGGTAGGCTCCGCAGCTTCCGCCTTGTTTGCGGCCGTTCCCGCGCCATCCTCTCGGATTGCGGCAGGACTCTTGGCATCCTGAGCAGGGCTCAAAGCCGTATCCGTCACCGCAAGTTCGGCCGATTTGCTCGCGCTTTGCTCCGCCACGGCGATAGGGCTGCTCAGCTGAATCAAACCGTTTCCGAGCAAGGGTCGGAACGGGATTACAAGACCCAAAAGCAAAATCACCCACATAAAGTATCTGGTTTGCGCGTTCAGTTTATTTCGAGATAATGAGGATAACCCTAATAGAGCTAGCATGATTAACGACATAACCAGGCTGGCCGTCAGCAGTATTACTAAAAAGTTCATCTTCACTTCCTTTCAGCAAGCCATTCCCGTAACTCGTTGATGTCATCCTGCGTCATTTCGCCCTCGGCGTACAAGGTTCGCACGAGTTTGCCGACGGAATTGCCTGCATAGCGCTGTAGAAAGTTTCCGGTTTCTACTTCCAAGTATTCTTTTTCCGATATAATCGGCGTATAGCAACGTTCTCTTCCGACGCGCTCACTGTTCAGAAAGCCTTTTTCGGTCAGACGCGCCAGCATGGTAAGCAGGGTCTGCGGTTTCCATGTGATGTCGTCGCTCAGATGTTCCATAATGGTATGTGTTGTCACCGGTGCCTCCGAATTCCAGATCGCTTTCATTACAGTGAACTCGGCATCGGGCAATCGTTTTGTATTCGCTTTCAATGTTACTCTCCTCATTCTACATTCGTCTTTATTATATTCTACAAATGTCTGACCGTTTTGTCAATTTATTTCTTCATTTATGTTTTTTATTTAAAGAAAGCCCCCTGCGGAGCAGAGAGCTTTCGTAGTGCAATGATTGTCATCACTTAGGATTAGTCGTCCCAATCTTCGTCCCAGTCATCGTCATCATCCCGGTCGTTGTCCCAATCGTTGTTTACTTCGTAGTCAAAATCAAGGATTCTGCCGCTCTTCGCGTCGATTTCAAAGTCGTATTCGGTGTTTCCTGCGTAGAACTCGATGTCGTAAATGAGTCTTCCGTCATCTTTGTCCAATTTCGCCTTGGTGAAGACGACCTGAGAAGCGTTCAGACCTACATATTTAAGCGCGATTTCTTTCGCTTTGTCTACTGTAATTTGAGCGTTGTTATTGTTGTTTTCGTTGCCCGGAACGACGAATCCGTCGATATCCTTGTCAAACTCAACGATTTTTCCTGTTTTTGCGTTGATCTCAAAGTCGTACTCAGTGTTGCCCTTGTAGAACTCGACGTCGTAAACCAAAACGCCGTCATCTTCGTCCAATTCCGCTTTTAGGAAAGTTACTTCAGAGGCTTTGAGTCCCACGTGCTTGAGCGCGATCTCTTTCGCCTTGTCTACAGTGATTTGTGCCAAGTTGCTTCCCGGTACAACATAGTTGTCGATGTCGAGGTCAAACTTTAGGATTTTGCCTGTCTTCGCGTCAATCTCATAGTCGTACTCGATCTTGCCTTTGTAGAACTCGATGTCGTAAACCGGTTTTCCGTCTTCCTTATCGAGCTCCGCCTTCACGAATTTTACTTGAGAAGCTTTCAATCCTGCGTGTTTGAGTGCGATTGTCTTCGCTTCTTCCAAAGTAGTTTCGGTTTCGCTTACGCTTCCCGGTATCACGAAGTCTTCAATGTCCTTGTCAACTTCCAAAATCTTGCCTGTCTTTGCGTCGATTTCGTAATCGTATTCCACGTTTCCTTTATAGAACTCAACATCGTATTCGTATCTTCCGTTTTCGAAGTCAAGCCCTGTTCTTACAAACGTTACGTCTTTTTCCTTTAGGCCCGCATTCGTTAATGCGATTTGCTTTGCCTTTGCTTCTCCGATGAATCCGTGTCTAGCAGGGTTTGCGAACGATCCGAACGAACCTGCCAATAGTGTTACCGCCATCACTCCCGCTGTGATTACCACAGGAAGTTTTCTTCTTTTATTTGATTTCATGTTTGGCCTCCTTATCATAAACCATTCTTTGTTGCCCATCTTTTATAAAACAGTCCTCGCCGGCTGAGTGTGTTTTCTTATGAGATGTGTTATAGGTTCAAATGCTTTTTTTCTTGTGTCGCTTGATGTTCTACATTTGTCTTGATGTTATTCTACAAGTGTCTTGGTATTTTGTCAAGCACTTTTTTGAAAAAAAATTTCGAGCGTTTTCTGAACCTGTTGAAAATACTTGTGTGTAGGACCAAAAAACATTTTACATTTGTAGAATGTAAAGCGTTTTTTGCCCTCTTTTTGCTCCGTTTTTCATGCCTTACATGGAATCAAACGGCGTTTTATGCTACACTCTTTGTTAAGAAAAGAATCGAATGGATTCGCGAGAAGGTGGTGAGTTATGGGGGAGAGGAAAGCGGGCTTATTACAAATAAAGAAGGCATCGGAGAGCGACCTCCGAGAAGTCGCGAGACTCTACGAAACCTTAATTGAGTATATGGATTCCAAGGGAGTCAATTATCCGAAGTGGGAGAAAGGCGTGTATCCGAGTGAGGAGAGCGCCGCTCGTGCGATTTCGGAAGGGACGCTCTATTTGGCTTGCGCAGATGGCAGGACATTGGGTTCTTTGGTGATAAACCGAGTGCCGGAGCCGGCATATCGAAACGCAAAGTGGCTGATTGATACAAGATACCGAGGAGAGTGCTACGAAAATGTCGCAGTTCTGCATACCCTTGCAATTTCTCCGGATGCGATGGAATCCGGCGTGGCGACAAGACTACTCGCGTTTGCGGAAGAACTGGCGAAGTCTGAGGGATTGGGCTCTCTTCGCTTGGATTTGGTATTCGGGAACGAGCCGGCGAAGAGACTTTACCTAAAGTGTGGGTATTCCTACATCGACACCCTCAGTCTGGGATACGAAGCGCAGGGAATCCCATATTTTGAGCTCTATGAGAAGCCTCTGCAACAGGCGGGTTCGTAAAATCCTAAAAACCGCATCAAACCGGCCTCGCTGACAAAATGGAGCAAAACAAAATCGGAAGGGATTCCCGCGAGTAAGGCGAGAACGCATCCTTCCGATTCCTCTATCCGGCACTCTTTTTAAGAGAAAGAGTCTATGTTCTATTTGTTTTTCAACAAGTCACGAATTTCTGTGAGAAGCACTTCTTCGTTAGAAGGTGCAGGCGGTGCTGCCGGCTCTTCCACAGGTTTCTTTTTGAGACTGTTGATTGACTTCACAACCATGAAGATTGAGAATGCGATGATCAGGAAGTTCACGATTTGCTGGATGAAGTTTCCGTAAGCCACATTTGCGCTTCCTACGGTCACTGAGAGCGTCGTGAAATCCACGCCGCCGATCAATACGCCAATCAGAGGCATGATGATGTCATCTACCAGCGAAGTGACAATCTTTCCGAACGCGCCGCCGATTACGACCGCTACAGCGAGGTCGAGTACATTCCCCTTCATAGCGAAGTCTTTAAACTCTTTTAAAATTTTCATAGTAATCACCCTTTCGAAATAGTAAGTTAAGTTTTGCATGAAAGCTTGTTAAATTTATACCCAAGTTCGGACTCTTGAACCAAGTTTCAAAAATTTTTCTGTAGTTCGGACGGAAGCGATAAGACTCCTCCGGGCAATTGCAGTAAAATTATGGTTTCTCCGATGTCGGCAAAGGGTTTGCTGAAGGATGTTCGCTTTTATGTACACACTGTTGACAAATGGGAAAGATGTACATTATAATGTGCGTAATAGGAGGTGTGAGATGCTTAATACCAATATTACAAACTTTAGAAAAAATATCTTTAGTATTCTTGAGCAGACCATTAAGTATAATGAGCCGGTTAATATCAGTACCAAATATGGTAACGCGGTTATCATAAGTGAGGAAGATTACAGAGGGCTTATGGAAACCCTATATCTATCTTCCATCCCCGGTATGAAGGAACTCATTCTGGAGGGGCTAGAGATTTCACTGGAAGAATGTGTATCGGAAGATGAGGTAGAGTGGTAGTGTATTCGATTGTTTATACGAAGAGAGCAAAGAATGATATCCCAAATCTCAAGGTGGCAAAATTGGATAAAAAGGCAAAAGCCTTAATAGAGCTCATTCGAGAAAATCCTTATCAAACTCCTCCATCCTATGAGAAGTTACAGGGAGATTTACAGGGTGCATATTCTCGACGAATCAATGTGAAACATCGCCTTGTCTATGAAGTTTTTGAAGAGGAGCAAATTGTTAAAATTATTAGCTTATGGTCCCACTATGAGTTTTAAATGGGGAGAAAGATTTTGCCGGTTTAAAACCAATGGACGATACATTATTCTTCCTGTTGTCAAACTCGGGAGTGATAGAATAAAACTCTCTTGATTCGGGAAATAAAAGTAGATAGGAGTGAAAGAGGAAAATCACGCAATCAGAAAGGGTTAGAGTATCAAAAAGTGGAAAAGAACCGGTTGCTTGAAGAATATGCTAAGTTAAAATTTGAAACATTGGATTTGATGGTAGACGAATATAACGCGATTGACGGAGATCGTTCTTTTAAAAAGAAGTTCAACTATTTCATGGAGTGCCTATCTTATGTGATTCAGCTTGAGCAAGAAGATATTTTGGTAAAAGCCAAGAACAAGGAGTACAACATTTCCTATTTAAGAGATATCTTGGACAATGACGGGCCTGAATATGCCTTGACGATAGGCTTTTTTAATCCCTATCAGCAAACCGTTTCGTATGAAATCGGAGTTTGTGTGAGAGGGACTCCGCTCCTAAAAAGAGAGGATAAATAGCAGTTTGAGTGGCGAAGGATTTATGAAATCCTATCAGGAGATCAAGGGAGAACCCATGAAAGACCATAATCAGATTTATATAGAAACCGTAACTGTAGATGAAATACCCTGGCACAGACTTGCCACGGTTTATAAAAGGGCTAGCGATTTTCCGGGGCACTTTGATACGTTATGGGAAATGAAAAATTTGGAAGAGATTCAGAAAGCGTTAAAAGAAATCGCAATCAATATAGAACATCAATCTACCTTGTGGCAAGCGACGCCTTTTGCACTCATTTTTTTGCTGAGAATTTTTAAGAACGCCTTGGAAAAAAGAAATCAAAATCAGATTGCGGACTACATCTCTGAATCGTTATTGGAACTCTTTGCCATAATTGCGGAAGGACTAAAAGAAGGGAGAGAGCTGGAACATCCAAATGAGCTGCCCTCTTTTTCGGATATGCTCAAAGAAGAATTTTTGTGGTCAGAGGAATATGATGAAGAGGAGGATATCAGGCGTTATGAAGAAGGGGAAGTGTTTCCGGATACTCTTTTTTACAGCTTTTATCACTACTCCTACAGCGTTCTTTCACTTTGCAAACCCTTATTACATCCGTTACAGAATGAGAAAGAGAAGATTCTTTATTCCTTTATCTCCGGAGAAAGCACGAGCTCTGTTCATAAGTAGAGCAAGGATTATTATGCACTCGCAAAGATTTCTGCAGGTGGAAGGGTAAGGGAAGTGATTTTGGAATCGGACAATTGGAAACGATTGGGTAAAAAAGGCGGCAAACTATGAGGGGAAAACGGAGAGAGTCACTTTTATATGAAATGGAGCCGGGTGGTGATCAGATTGGGAAGCAAAATAAAAAGAATAGCGATTGGCGTGGCGTTGATATTATTTTGTTTGATTTTCGATACCGTCAGCGCAGATTCGGTTTATGTGGATAACTCCAATTATGAGGATAGAAACAATGAAATAGCGAAGGATGTTGAAACGTATCATATTCCGGGGATGGCTGTAATCGTCGTAGATAAAGAGAATGTATTATTCAGTGCTACCTATGGGAATTGTGATAGCGTCGACACCCCATTTATTATTGGTTCTATGAGCAAATCGTTTACAGCGTTATCCATCATGCAGTTGGTCGAAGAAGGTTTAGTTGACCTTGATGCACCGATATCTGACTATATCGATGTCTCTGAATGGTTTATAGATGCACGGGATGGTGACAAAATCAAGATGCGAGATTTGTTACATCAAACAAGCGGGATTACCACTTATCAAACGTTTGGAAAGCTCAGTAGTACCGGTTTGTATGGTAGTCACATTTATGCAAATGCCAATTATGGATTACTCGGTTTAATCATTGAAGAGGTGAGCGGGCTTTCTTATGAAGAATACCTTACTCGAAATATATTTGAACCGTTAGGAATGAAGCATTCTGCCGCATCCTTGGAGAAAAGCAAAGAAAACGGATTGATAGACGGATATAGGAATTATTTTGGGGTTCCCGTTGCAGGAGAACCGGACTATCCCGGAAGCGTGGAAAGGGGGAGCTGAACTACTGTTTCAGCCGGTTATCTTTCTTCGAGTGCTAGTGACATCGGAAAATATCTGCAAATGTATTTAAATGGTGGCGAAACCATTATCAGTAAAAAAAGCATTGATAGGATGTTTTATGACAATGTTCCTGTGGATCACGGAGAGTATCACTATGGTATGGGTTGGATGTACTCGACTAAAACATATCGTCAGCCTATGCTGTGGCATGCAGGTTTGGTTGAAAATTATACATCGAATATGTTCATTCTGCCTGAAAAGGGCATCGCAGTAGCTGTTTTTGTTAATATGAATGATTATTTCGTGTGCAATAATCTAATTGGAAATGTAATCAATCCGATTTTGGGAGAAGAAAAACAAAATTTACCAAATTTGTATCTGATATTGCATCTGCTAATCAATGTGATATGTCTGTTGTTGAGTGTGATAAGTATTCATTCTGTGCTTCATATTCGTACCTGGAAGAAAAAGAGAGTGAAAACCTTTGTTTATGATATTGTCAGACATCTCATAATACCGGCGATTTTTTTGTGTATTCCACTCATAATGGGTACACCCGTAAAGGTAGTATGGCTATTTGTGAAGGATTTGTTCGTGGTAATCTATTTGAACATCGTTATTCTGATTTCAATTGGTCTATATAAGCTCTTTTTTGTTTTTAGAACGGAATATTACAAGAGAATAGGCGAGCCTTAAAACAGAGTTCCCTTGGGGGAAACTTATGTACTATCTACATAAAGGGAAAGTAGGATAGGAGATTTTTAGATGAGAGGTAGAATTCATAAAGGATTGATTTATAAATATACTCAGTATAAGTTTGAACACTATACCGCAGACGAAACCATTTTTGATACTGTGTTACAAGAGGAAAAAAAGAATCTTTGTGAAGATGTTTCTAAAAAGGCCTGTGTTATTTTGGTGCTTTTGATGATTCCTTATTTCTTTGCAATCAATTATGCATTTTTCCGGTTGTCTGCTCAAGGGAATTTTTTTACAACTTGGTTCTATCATATGGTAGATGAGATTTATGAAGTGATATTATATCGTGATTGGGGAACCGGTACGCCACATAAAAGAGCCACCATTCTTTTCATTTTTATTAAGCTTATTCCGTTTATTTTGCTTATTCTTATTACCTTGATACCATTATTTTTATTGGATGCCGTTGTGATAAACCAATTGCTGAAATCCAAGATAAAAAATCATCTCATAAATCATTGAGGGAAATAAATTCGTGTTTCAAATTGTGAGAAAAGGAAGGGGCCATGATGAAAGAGTATATCAAATTATATCAAAAGATGAGGGAGGAGTATTATCAAAAATGGGGAGAATACGCTCATCCACAAAATTGGCAGGAATTTGAGGAGCTGAATCAAAAGATTTTTGAAGGGCATTTGAAAGAATATGGCGACGATTTTGACAGGTGTAAGGGGACAAGATAAAAGACAATAATGGGAACTAGAGCCCTTAAAACTCCTTACTAAGCCTTAATTAACCTTAAATCCCTTGATTTAGCCATTAAGCAACCCTTAATAAACCTTAATTGACCTGAGAGAGCGTAAGATTGGATAGAAAAGTTTGTCCGAAAAAAACGCTCTTTTTTTATGTTTTTCGATAGATCAGAAGATGGAAGCGGGAGCGTTTAACAAATCGTTTGCAACCGTTTAACAAGCGTTTGTTGAGAGGCTCGGGAAAAGGGTCGAAAGCATTGATTAAAAGCGAATTAAACGATTAGGCGGGCAGTGTTAAAAGCACCGTTTAAATCGTTTTCTGATCGCTCTTTTTTTATGACTCTTGGATTTTTTTAATGCGAACTTTTCCCCACTTTTTGTTCGCATTAAGCAAATGCGGATATTTCAACAAAAATTAGAGAAAACATAAAATTTTAAAGCGAACATACTTTTTAAATTATGTCATTTCGTTAATAGAATGATGAAAGCTAGTTATATCAATGGTTTTAAAGAAAAAATACAGAAAAAGAACTTGAAAATTTGAGCATCTTAATGCGAACAAAAAAGTATAGGCAAAAAGGCCTAGATGATTAGAGCGTTTACACACTTATACTTTTTGAAGAATAATTTTAACTTTAAATTTGAATATGCCATCCGGCCGACATCTGATCTTTTCAACTTCACTAAAAATTTGTACCAAATATCGAACAATTTGCATCAAGAACCGTACAAAGTGTTGAAATAAAATCTAAGATTATGCTATTTTGTTCAAGTGAAAAACAAAAAGGAGGAATCAACTATGAAAATCACTAAAAAAATCATCTAATAAGCGGGTATATTCTTCAATTCTTTTTTGTTTATAATTGTTTATCCTGTCAATTTCGATAGAGTTTTCATTAAGATTAACGACAGCTCTATCAACTGACAGCAATAGGCCAGTTATAACATCGTGAATCAAGGAGATCGAAACAGATTTTTGATAGTCTGTCATATTTTTAGAATTTAAAATAGCCTTGATTTCCACCATAATATTAAAAAAAAGTTTTTGAGTAAGAGAGTCGTTGTTTTTTATAGAAAAAATTATTTTGTTGAATAGAGTAGCCCAATTTTCGTCGATTGCATTCATAATTTCTTCATCAAAGTGAGCATATATGTTCTGGTCATCATTTGTAAGCCCAAGAATGTATTCTCCAGTTTTGTTGAAATACTTTTCAAGTGCTACCAGATATTTTCCTGTAGGCTCTCGTCTATCATATTCATAATTTTTTAATGTATCATAAGGAATACCTGTTCTTTCAGCAAGTTCTTTAGATGTAATACCTTCAGCATTCCGCAACTTCTTTATATTATTCATTGTATTTAGTCTCCTTTTTATCCTGATTATAAATTATACATTAAATCTGTTCATATGAACATAAAAAATAAAAAAACGTATTGACAAGTTCGTACGAACCTTTTATACTATTTATAGTTCATATGAACACAAAGAAGCAGAAAGGGGCAATTATGTTAGTTAAACCAAAAATTAAAAAAATCAAGAAAAAACGAGAAAAATTAGGACTGTCCAAACACCAAGTATCTTTGAGAGCAGGGTTAAGCGGTGCTTCTTTAAGCAGGATCGAAAGCGGTACAACAAAATATATACATTCATTGAGAGCTCAAGCAATTGCAAAAGCCCTCGGCTGTAATGTGAAAGATATCTTTGAGGCTGCAGAGTAGACAAAAGGAGGGGATTTAGTGTATATTCCTAAGGTTTCAAAAATCAGAGAAAAGAGAATTGGGTTGGGTTTGAATCCAACACAACTCTCAGTGAGAGCAGGGTTGCCAAAAAATGCGATTGGAAGAATTGAGAAAAATACTCACAGCTACACTCATCCATTGAGAGCAAAAGCGATAGCTGATGCACTGAGTTGCAAAGTTGATGAACTTTTCGAAGAAGTAAACGGAAATCTAAATAATCAAAAAAAGGAGGAAAATATGAATGAATTAAAAGCTTTCCATAACGGAGAATTTGGAGAAGTCAGAACCTGTATGATTAACAACGAAGTTTTTTTCGCACTGAAGGATGTTTGTAGGGTTTTGGAAATAAAGAATCCTAGAGAAGCGAAAAAAAGGCTATTTGCAAAAGGGGTCGCTATTACCGACACTCTAACTTCCGGAGGCTTACAAAAACTAACTTTTATAAATGAAGCAAATTTATATAAGCTGGTCTTTCAAAGTAGGAAACCTAAAGCTAAGGAATTTGTCGAGTGGGTTGCAAGTGAAATTTTACTTGATAAAAAAGTAGTCAGTTGCCAATCTTCAAATGTTGATATCAAGTTGATAGCCGAGATTGCAAGTGTAGCTTCTGCACAAACAGTTACAATGATGATGGAAGAAATTTACTTGAAAGGCCAAACGAGAGCGGAGGGCATAGAAGGAAACTTATCATTAAAGCAACGCCTTATTTTTTCGGAGAGTAAACCAAAATTAAAAGTCGAAAATTTCCCGGATGAGTTCAAAGAAGAACTGGATGAGATTTTTCTACAAATGAAGGAAAATGAACAATCAAACTTTGCAGAAATATCAAAATATTGTGAAGGAAAAGGCTACCCGGTTTCTAATGTGGCGATTGCAAGATACTATAAAAAGAATTTTGCTGACTAATTCGAAACAGACCGCTCGGTCTGTCTGGCAGAGATAAGCTACTGCTACTGAC